>NZ_KV823256.1 GCF_001815905.1 Brevibacterium sp. HMSC07C04
TAGAAGAAATTCCTATCACCACCCAGACTAGACAAATAACGCACCATCTCCATCGGATAGCCGAACTTACCGCCCCGCTGGTTTATGTTCGCACCCTCATCAAGCAAGCGCCCCAACAAAGGCGCCTCACGCTCATAATCATGCTCCCAACGGCCGAGAAGAACATGCAGACAATTAACGCCATCGCCGTTTTCGACATATGAGGCGTCAGCACCCTTATCCAAAAAGTAGTTGGCCAGCTTGATGCGATCAGACACATCGTTGCGCCCAAGAGATCCCATAAGCAGCTCATCGAGGGGCATGAGCGAATTAGCGCGGCCTTCGGGTGTTTCGTAGAGCTCTATGATGTCCTGAACCGGACTATAGCGAAGATCGCCGCCATTCAAATAAATAATCTTGTCACTACTATCAGCGCTTGTCATCGACACCACTCCTATTCCTACTAGGATCTTTGGGCTGGGAATCAGCTGGGTCTTGGGGTTTTTCTCGGGCCTGCTTGTGCTTAGTCATTGCTTGGGTCCGACGGTTCGTGGGCAACCTGAACAACAAACGGCGAATCGCCTCGGCGTATGTACCGGCCTCGACCAGCCGACGCGCTCCCACGACATCAACAATCGCACCACCGGCTTTCCACCGCAAGGGTCGGGTCGATGTTGGCTACACCGCACGCAACATGACAGTGACAGGGTCTGTAGGGGGCGACGCAGGGAGGTGAAGGCTGCACGGTATGGCAGGTGTTGTTGCAGCAGACCGTCGTGGGCGTGTTGCCAGCTGTGACTATCGACTGCGACAGTTCGTTTTCCCCTGAGGCTCGAAGACCTGCGTGGCGAGCGGCTCGTGCACGATATATGCCCCTATGGCCGTGTAAATCAGAGAGGACCACGAGGTACTAGCCGGCTCTACAGTACGCAACAGGCGCTCGTGGTCATTGTGTCCTGGTGCAGCGCCTAAGTATGCTCACCGTCAAGAGGTTGTTGTGTGGCGCAGGGCCCAGGACGAACAGAACACTTTGATAGCCAACGGCAGATTGCCGTTGGAAAAAACGGCCCGAATCAGCTCTGGGTCCAGCTGAAAGACGATGTCACAGAGTCACCCATAGGTGGCAAATTCGCCGAAGTTAAAGTAAAGAACGCGGATGGGACAACTACAACCCAGAAGTGGCATCAAATTGAATGGAAGCCCGGACGGCCCCGAAAAGGACTCTGGGATATGGGGCACTTGGACGACAGGCCTTATGTGCTCGAGCATCGGAAATACATGTCGTCAGGTGGTCGCTACACTCCTGACGCTTTTAAAGAATGGTATCAAGATCCAGATAACTACCAGCCGAAAGATCCTAGCAGGAACAGGAGCCGTGAGGATGACCAGTACTGATAACACCAATGCGCCTATCTACTTGAATAGCGGAAATCTTGGCTCTATGCCGGTCCGGGACATCATCGAGCTCTACGAAACACCCGAAGGCCGCGCTAATTCGCTCGTACCTCTTGATGAGCTTCTTGTTACCTCTCTTGGGCGGGGGAATGTTGCTGATCGCATCGAGCTCGCCAATTACTTCTTGGACAAGGGTGCTGACCCCTCATATGTCGAAAGCTACAATCGCTCAAATTGCTTGCATATATTGTTTCAGGCACATGGTCATGATTTTGAGCGCGAGGCGCCTTTGCTTGGGCGTTTGCTTGATGGTGGGGCGAATATAAATCAACGCTCAAGAAGATCCGGCTACCCGATGCAGTTAGTGCGCTATCTGTCTAGTCTGGGTGGTGATAGGAATTTCTTCTA
>NZ_KV823257.1 GCF_001815905.1 Brevibacterium sp. HMSC07C04
GGATGCCGCTGCCCGGTGGAACTGCTTCAGTCCTCGTCACCGAGGAAGTCGCCGCCGGCGCGGCGCAACCCACCGGTGCGGTGCTGGCCAACGTGACGCTCTAGTCCCGGTTCCCTCCCTTGGCGCGCTTCAGCGCCGAGCACCGGACGAGAGCGAAGTTCACAGCACAATCCAGCCGACCAGGGCCGCGCCGATGACGACCGCCCAGGGCGGGACCTTCCACGAGGTGGGCGCGGCGTAGCAGACCACGGTGATGGACAGAGTGATCACGCCGGAAACCCCGGCGGTGAACACCGGGGTGTACAGCGCTGCACCGAGAATGCCGACCACCGCGGCATTCGCTCCAGCCAGGGCCGCACCTGCGCGTGGTGTCTGGCACCGAGGAAGGACGCGAACGTGAACAGCGGGCCTGGCATCGCCTGCGTTGCGCCGTAGCCGGCGAGGACGGTGTCTGCCCTCGCTCTCCACGCTGCTGTTGGGCGCGTGACTGCCTAGCCCCTTTACGCTCGACTTCACCGCGTGCCACGGCCGCCTTGATGCGCGCGAACATCCGGCCTCCGTCAGTACTGAGGTCCGCATCACCATTCGCGGTAACAAGCTTCAACCCGTGCTCTTCCGCTCTGTCGATCCACTCTTCGAGCTGCGAGGGCTGTCGTGTTAGACGATCCAAGTCCTAGCAAATAATCGCGTCTAGCTCGCCTCGCTTAAGACTAGCGACCATCGCGTCGTAGTCGGGACGTTCCACGTCTTTCTTAGAGGCCGAGATCGACTGATCCACATAGGTGTGTACGACCGTCCAGCCACGCTGCTTTGCAATGGCTTTACAGTCTTCTCGCTGACGCTCGATGGCAAGACCGTTCATGGCAGCATCGAGCGAGATGCGAAGGTAAATGGCAGCACGTGTTGTCACACAACTAGCACTAGCTCGCCTTAGGTTACGTTGAACTTGAACTTGAACTCGACGGCATCTCGTTGCAAAGTTACTCCCTCTCGTTAACACCATCAAAAGGAGTGTTATCCAATGAAAGCGTTCGGCTTCTTAAGCTTCGGGCATTACGCCTTCGGCAGCTAGCGCGGGCCATCTGCGGAAAAGATCGCCAAGACTCATCTGGAGATCACCCAGGCTGCGGACGAAATCGGCGTGAACAACGCGTCCTTCCGAGTCCACCACTTCGCGCTGCAGGCCTCCGCCCCGATGCCGCTGCTGTGTGCTGTCGCGGCCAACCACCAAAAACATCGAGGTGGGCACCGGCGGCATCGACATGCGCTAGCGCATATCGGGGTTGTAGCGTTTGAGTCATTGACTCCCGTCGTCTACAAGTACCTACACACTTGATCGGTGCTGCACGTTTCAGGGTCCGGGTGCGCGGCGTCCTGTCTGAGGTCCGCGATAGTGTCGCGCAGCACGGAGAGCTGCGCGATCTGCTGCTCGATCTCAGCGAGGCGCACGTCAAGCAGGTCGCGCACGTGCTCGCAGGGCGCATGGCCGCCGTCGCGGATGTCGAAGATCTGGCGGATCTGGGCGAGGG
>NZ_KV823258.1 GCF_001815905.1 Brevibacterium sp. HMSC07C04
AAAACGCATGAACAGTCGTATCCACACACTCCGGACCCGGAGCGTAGCTTCCATAGGATCCGTGGTTAGCACCGGACACGCTCAGCAGTGAACCGTCAATCATCTCCGCCATCTTCACACCATTGGCATACGGTGTAGCAGGATCATGCGTCGTCGAAATCACCAGAATATTCGGCACCTTCGACAACTTCTGCGGCTTCGGCAACGTGCCCTTGAACTTCCAAAAATCACACACGTCATAGCTGCCTGCCGAAACACTCGCCCGCTGGAACGGCGCAACAGCATCATACGCTTCAACAAACTTACGCGCCCGAGCCAGCTTCGCCTTATCCACCGGCTCATCAGCCCTATTAGAATCCGTACACCGAATATTCGTAAACGCCGCAGCCATGCCACTGTAGTGGTGGTCCTCGTCATAGCCTTCGTATTGATCAGCGAGAGCCATCAGCACGCCGGCAGATTTGCCTTCTTTGAGCTCGTTCAGCGCATAGTTCAGGTCCGGCCAGTTTTCGCTGGAGTACAGCGCCTGGACCACACCAGTACGTCCGTCCATGAACGTCACACGCCGCTTGTCATCGTCCCGCCCAGTAGGCAGGCCCTTGCCACCATCAGCGGTTTCAAGCTTCTGCAGAAGCTTGGCGTTGTTCTCGCTGAGCGCCTTGACATCGTCACTATCACCCAAAGCACACGTGAAAGGCTCCTTGCTGAACGGGGTGCCTCGGAATGTCGACGGCCACAGGTCGCCGTAGGTTTTGCCTTCCCGGCCCACGGCAACACAGTCCTTGGCAAACTCTTCAAAGGTGTCTTGGAACCCCGCACCCTGATTGACATTGTCCTGTTGGTCGGGAGTCAGTCCATCGAGGTCAGCTTTTTCACTGGCTTCGCCCTTAGAGTTTTTGGTCTTATCAGCCTTGCCCGCGCCGGCCTTATCTGATCGAGCAGGTGCCGATTTGAGGTTTTCCAGGTTTGCAAAGCGGTCTGAGCGTTCATTGACTTCTTTCAACGCCTTGATTGCCTCAGCGTCGCCGGGGTCGACAACACCGTCGAAGACCAGTTTGCCCACGTTGTCGCCAAACTTCTGGGCATAGCGGTACCCCAACGATGTTCCATAGGACCAGCCGACGTAGTTCAGCTTCTTATCACCGACAACAGAACGCAGCATGTCCATATCGCCAACAGCATCCCACGTGCCCAGGTGCTTAATCAGGTCTTTCCGGCCTTCAGCATCAAGACCAAACAGCTTCCCGGTGTTGTCAAAACACGCCTGAGCAGTCTTCTTGGTATCAGCGTTGTAGACTTCTTCGGCTTTGTCCCTGCCGTCCTTCCACGGATTCAAAGCACGCGAAGCATCCCGCTCCTTATCCGATTGACACTCCGAAAACGGCATAGACGCACCCACACCACGGGGGTCAAAACCCACCATGTCGAAGTTTTCGGCAAGTTCTCGCTGGGCATTGGCCTGGGCAATGGCCAGCGGCATACCCGCCCCACCGGGACCGCCGGGGTTGAACAGGATAGAGCCCTGCGGCTTTTTGTTCGGCGTGAACTTCGTGCCGTACTTATTGCTCACCGCTTTGCCGGCCTTGACGCGCATAACTCCGATTGCGATGTTGCCCTTGTCTGGGTTTTTCGCATCAATCGGCGCAATCATGTAACCACACTCAGGCGCACGCCCGAGCATGTCGGACAAATCCTCATAGCCAAGGTCCTGACAGTTTTTGGCAGACCAGTCGATCTTCTGACTGTAATACGCCTCTAAACCAGCCGGAACCTTGCCAGCAGACTTACCACCAGGCTTCGGGGCAGGGACCTCATAACGGCCCTCGCCCTTTTTGAAAAGCTTCTTGGCGAGCTTCGGGTAGTACTGATCTGCAGGTTTGCTGTCGTCAGGCTTGTCGCTCTGATCAGGTTCATCAGGGCTATCGCTGTCTGACGAGTTCGGTTCCTCCTCGGGTGCGGAGTCCTCCGGCTGATCGGTTGGTTCATCAGCTTCATCCGTGGGTTCGTGGCTTGGACCAGCACTCGGTGATTCCGGTGCCG
>NZ_KV823259.1 GCF_001815905.1 Brevibacterium sp. HMSC07C04
TCAAATCCCGTTCACAACCTCCCGAGGAACTACAACTAGGTCACGTTTCGGCTGTGTATTCTCGGCGAGTTTAATGTCAGGTGGGTTCTGAAATGTGTAAGGCCCTAGTTTTCGGGCGCAAGGACATGTTGTTTGTGATGGTTTGACTTTGCAATCTGCCCTATTTGAAGTGTTTGATTTGAATCACCGGGTGTATGCGCCTAAGGAGGACGCATGCTGCTGTCTGTATTGCGTGAGGCTAAGTATTGGCGGTTTGCGGTTGATCACGATGCTCCTTCAGAGTTCGCGCATCGTGTTTCGCGGGCCCCCCCGTTGCAGTGGACAGTGCGCGTAATGAGCTCGCCGCACTGCTGATGAACACCACCAGGCGGGTTGGCCCTTGTGTTCTAGCGCACATCATGTAGCGTGACTGCGGCCACATCATGATGCGCAAAGCGAATATCAGTCCAGCCTGGTAGATACATGGATTTACAGAAAGAGGCTCAACGATGAGCGGCAGGCTCAATTCCTCCGGCGGAGTGCCGCCCGCAGAAGGCTCCCAGTCCGGCGGCCCGGCCGGCGCCTCGGCAGTTGACCGCACCGGCACCTCGGCAGCCAACCACGCCGGCACCTCGGCAGGTGCGAAAACCCCAGAAAACCCAGCCAAGGTTGCCTTTGCCAGCTTCGTCGGCACCGCGATCGAGTGGTACGACTACTTCCTCTTCGGCACCGCGGCGGTGCTGGTGCTCAACGACCAGTTCTTCCCCAGCCTCAGCCCGGTGGCCAGCCAGCTGAGCGCCCTGGCAACATTTGCGGTGGCGTTTATCGCCCGACCCGTTGGTGGATTGGTGTTTGGGCACTTCGGCGACAGGATCGGGCGTAAGCAGATGCTCGTGCTGTCGCTGCTGATGATGGGTGGAGCGACGGTCGCCATCGGCCTTCTGCCCGGCTACACCACGATCGGCGTTGCCGCACCCATCCTGCTGGTGGTCCTCCGGCTGATTCAGGGCTTCGGTGTTGGTGGTGAATGGGGCGGGGCTGTTCTCATGGCCGTGGAACACGCGCCCCGGCACAAGCGAGCGTTCTATGGTTCGTGGCCGCAGGTCGGTGTGCCCGCGGGTTCGCTGCTGAGCTCTGGCGCGTTCTTCCTGGTGCAGATGATGCCCGAAGAGCAGTTCCTCACCTGGGGCTGGCGCATCCCGTTCCTCGTGTCCGCGCTGTTGGTGCTGGTCGGCTTTGTCATTCGCCTGAAGCTCGAAGACTCCCCGGACATGCAGAAAATGCACGAGGAAGAATCGCACGCCGTCGTCCCCGCCCTGGAGATGTTCCGCGACCACAAACACTCACTGCTCGTCGGCATTTTCACGCTGGTCGGATCGAACACCCTGTTCTACCTGGTCACGGTGTACCTGCTCGCGCTGGCGCCGGCCGAAACGGATATGAGCCGCGGCACCGTGCTGCTGGCCATCGCGTTCGGTTCGCTGCTTGACATCATCGCCATCCCGCTTCTGGCGATTTTCGCTGATCAGCACGGCAAGAAGAAGATGCTCATCATCGGCTCAATTGTCACCGCGGCAGTGTCGGTGCCGATCTTCGCACTCATGATGAGCGGTCAAACCTGGGCCGCCTACGTCGCGATGGTGCTGGCGTTCCCCATTGGGCACTCGTTCGTGTACGCGACATCCTCCGGCTTCATTGCCGAACTGTTCGAGCCCCGCGTCCGCTACACCGGCGCATCGATCAGCTACCAGCTGTGCGGCCTGATTTCGTCAGCCCCGGCACCGCTGATCTCAACAACCCTGTTCGCCGCCACCGGCAGCTGGGTGCCCGTAGCCCTCTACATGGCAGCAACACAGCTGCTGGCCGCACTGTTCATCGCCACAGCCAAACCAAAAGACGAGGTGAAGGCGGACGAACCCGGCCCTTCCACCTCGGGAAGTTCCGTCACCACTCGGTGATGGGGGAGGCGGAGGTTGGCCGGGTGGCCGACCTCCGCCTCGTGCTTTTACCTGCGCGTTCTCACGCGGTAATGCAGATTTGCGGTTTAATGCGGCGCATTTTCGCGCAAACCCGCATTACAGCGTGGATCTGGACCGGCAAAATGGGTCGAAAGGCCAGGCAGCTGACCTAGAGTCGACACGCGGCTGGTTTAGGCACCCGTCATCCGCGGCACCGGACGTTTGAAGCCGCGGGTGAGGAATACCAGGTAGCCCAAGCCCGCGAGGATCCAGCACACGCCTACGACGAGAGTGGACATATTCAGGTTCGTCCACAGCCAGACGGTCAATAGGAAACCGATACTGGGGATCACTCCGTGAACGAAGTACGACTTTGTGCCTTCAACGTTTTTGCGCAGCAAGAACACGCTGATGACGGACAGATTCACAAGCGAAAATGCGGTCAGCGCCCCGAAGCTGACAAGGGACGCCACAGTGTCAACATCGGCGAACACGGCACTCAGTGAAACCGCTGCAACAAAGAGCACCGCACCGACGGGCGTGCGGAACCGGCGTGACAGAACTCCGAAAACGCGCTTCGGCAGCACCGAGTCCCTGCCCATGCTGTACAGAATCCGCGAAACGCTGGCTTGTGAGGCCAGGGCCGACCCCGTAGCTCCGGTGACATAGGCGGCGAGGAACAGGCTTGTCAGGAAATTGCCCCCGATATTGGCGAGCATGATCACCGCAGAAGACTCTGCTTCGGGGCCCGTGATGACCTCGGGGAATGCCATGTATGCCGTCCAGCTGATGCCGATGAAGAAAATGCCGGCGATGATGGTGGTGGCCACGATTGCGCGCGGAACGGTCCGCTCTGGGTCACGAGCTTCCTCGGCCATGGTTGAAATAGCGTCGAAGCCCAGGAACGACAAGCAGAGAATTGCCGCGCCAGCAGCGACCGCTGAAAGTTCAAAATCGCTGCGGAAAAAAGGGTCGAGAGGGCTGACGCCCGACTGAAATGAGCGAACGGCCACCAGAAGAAAAACAGCGAAGAACAGGCACTGCAGGGCGACGATGACCACATTGGCGCTTTTGACCGCGCTGATGCCCACGATATTGAGTGTTGTGACAAGCACGAGCGCAGCAAGAGCGAACACCCAGCCGGGAACAGATGGGAACTGCTGATTGAGGTAGATGCCGATCAGCAGGTAGTTGAGCATCGGCAGCAGAATGTAGTCGATCAGGACAGTCCATCCGGTCAGGAACCCGATTTTAGAGCCGAAGCCCAGACGCGTGTAGGCATAGGCGGAGCCGGCTGAGCTGACCTTTCGGCTCAGCACGGCGTAGCTGATCGCAGTGAACAGCATTGCGACCAGCGTCAGAAAATATGCGGAGCTTAAGAATCCGCCGGTGATCTCATTGACGATTCCGTAGGTTGTGAAGACGGTCATCGGGACCAGGTAGGCGAGTCCGAAGATGACGAGCGTCGGAATGCCCAAACTTCGCTTCAAGGACGTTTTCGACGACATCTTCTGAGTCTTCTGGCTTGGCATTGTGCACTCCTCGGCGTCTTTGACGAAGGTGACGCAAGGCATCTTTACCTTGCTTTGTCCTGCTTATTGACCTTAAGGTCAATAAGTGATGTTCGACACAGTATGCGTCCTGTGGGGGTGTGTCAATGGACGACAGTCAACCCAAGCGCGGTGCTAAGCGGCACCGTCCCGCCGACCGGCTCAAGCAGATTCGCGAAGCCGCGCAGAGCCTTGCTGTCGAACAGGGACTGCACGCTCTGACCCACAGAAGCCTCGCGCGCAGGCTCGGGGTTTCGCATTCGCTGGTTGTCCACTACGTTCCCGAACTTGCGGCCCTGCGAGCACAGGCCTACGGGGACCTGTTTCGAGCAGAACTGGAAGAAGTTCGGGAGGCGATCGAAGACTGCGATTCCGCGCTGAGCAGATTGGCACGCCTCATCGATCTTCTGTCAGTCACCGGCCGCGAAGGCTCAGCAGCCGTGTGGCTCGACGGCTGGTCAATAGGACGGTTGGACGAGTCGATGGCGCAAGTGGTTCGACAGTCCATGGCCGAATGGCAGCGGTTTCTTGAACAGATAATCGAAGCCGGTGCGGCCGAAGGCGACTTTCGCGTAGAAGACGTCTCAGGCTGTGCATGGGAGTTGATAGCGCTTCTTGACGGTCTGAATGCGCACATACTGGTGCGCTTTGGAAATCAGGAAGACTATCGGCTGCGGATCGCCTCGCCCATCGAGGCACGTCTGGCGCTGCCTGAAGGTGCGCTGGTCAATAGAAGGCAGCTTTAGAGCAAAGGAGTGATCAAAGGTGATCATCAAGACTGATGCGACCGCAAGCCCGGTCGATGTTGTAATCGTCGGCGCCGGGGCTGCGGGCCTGAGTGCGGCAAGGGAGCTCGAAGAAAGCGGATTGTCAGTCCGCGTACTCGAAGCCAGGGCACGCGTGGGCGGTCGAACAGAGTGCGGGCAGTTTTCTTCCGGAACGGCCATCGAATTGGGCGGCCAGTGGCTGGGCCCAACCCAGGATGCGGCGCTGGAACTGGCCGCTGAGCTTGGACTGAGCACGTTTCAGGTTCACGATGAAGGCAAGACGCTGCTTTTCGCCGAAGGGCTGCGAAGAGAGGGCACGGGCGATGCGGATGATGCCTTCGGCTTGGGTGCTGATGGAAGTGCGGCGTTTGCTCGCTTTGTCGAATTGGTCGATGAGACTGCTCGATCAATAGACCGGGCCTCGCCGTGGCTTTCCCCGGAAGCCAAGCGGCTCGACTCCATGTCAGCCTCCGAGTGGGTCGATGCAAACTGTGAGCACGAACTGGCCCGCCGTTTCGCCCACGTCATGCTCGCAACCATCTTCGCTGCCGAATCAACCGAGTATTCGGCCCTGCACATGCTGTTCTATCTGTCTTCCGGCGGGGGACTGCATCGAATGATGACAACAATCGACGGGGCACAGGAGCTGCGGGTCGAAGGGGGTACACACCAGATCTCCGAAAAGCTCGCTGAGCGAATCGACAGTGAGATTGTGCTGAATGCCCCGGTCGCAAAGATTGAGCAGAGCCAGAGCGAGGAGCAGTATCCGGTTGCCGTCACCGCAGGTGGGGCACAGCATCATTGCAAGCGCGTGATCGTCACTGCTCCGCCCGTCATTGCCAGCAGGCTTGACTATGAACCGCCGTTGCCAGCGGACCGGTTCACTGCGCTCAGCCAGATGATCCCCGGTGACGTCATCAAGTTCCAGATTGAATACGAAAAGCCCTTCTGGCGCGAAGCCGGGTTGAACGGGACGGTTCTGAGCCTCGACCACGCGGTGTCGTTGATCTACGACAACTGCGTACCATCATCCGATCGTGGAATCCTCGTTGCATTTGTTGAAGGCCATCACGCCCGTGAGTTCGCGTCGATGACAGAAAACGAACGAGCCCGTGCGGTCATCGGCGACCTGGTTCATTACTTCGGTCACGAGGCGGGTGAACCCCTAGAAGTGCTTCAGCGCAACTGGACTGAGGAACAGTACACGCGAGGCTGCTACGGCGGTCGTTTCGGCACCGGCCTGTGGACTACGGTCGGCCCAAAGCTCGCCGAACCTTATGGGCTCATCCACTGGGCGGGTGCAGAAACCGCACAGAAATGGAACGGCTACATCGACGGAGCGATCACATCAGGCCGCCGCGCCGCCCAGGAAGTCGTTGCTGCGCTGACCGAAAAGCCGAAGCCAGAATAGAAAACCGGGGCGGCACCTCGTCCGTTTACTGGCGTGTTCTCGCGCGGAAATGCAGATCCACGCTTTAATCCGGCGCATTTGCGCGTGAGGCTGCATTAAAGCGTGAGTCTGGACTGGCTGGGGAGTCGGCCGAGGGGTCGGTTGGCCGCCGAGGTGCCGATTGCCAAGTTGCCGACCCCCGCCAAGGCGCCGGTTGCCGAGGTGCCGCAACCGGCACCTCGTCCCCGTTCTTCTTACAGTTTTTCGGCTGCGTCGACGAGGACGGAGCGGATGATCTGCTCCATTTCCTCGAAGTCCTCGGGCCCGCAGGTCAGCGGGGGAGCCAGCTGGATGACGGGTTCGCCGCGGTCGTCAGCTCGGCAGTACAGGCCGCGTTCGTACAGAGCCGGC
Source organism: Brevibacterium sp. HMSC07C04 (assembly GCF_001815905.1). GTDB lineage: Bacteria > Actinomycetota > Actinomycetes > Actinomycetales > Brevibacteriaceae > Brevibacterium. The sequence continues at coordinate 6,056 of NZ_KV823259.1, forward strand.
GACACGAAGCCGTTGAGGACGCGCTCGCACTCTTCTTCCGTGAACGTTTCCTTGGTGGCCTTGTCCTTGACCAGTTCGATGCCGAAGAAGTAGCCCTCGCCTCGGACGTCGCCGACGATCGGCAGATCCGTGAGCTTCTCCAGGGTGTTGCGGAAGGCCAGTGAGTTCGATGCCATGCGGTCGTTCAGACCGTCCTTTTCCATGACGTCGAGGTTGGCCAGTGCCACGGCGCAGGAAACGGGGTGTCCGCCGAAGGTGTAGCCGTGGTAGAAAGTTTCCCCGCCCTTGCCGAAGGGTTCGAACAGGCGGTCGGAGGCGACCATCGCGCCCAGCGGGGCATAGCCGGAGGTGATGCCCTTGGCAGTGGTGATGATGTCCGGCACATAGTCGAAGTCGTTGCATGCGAACATCGAGCCGATGCGGCCAAAGGCGCAGATCGTTTCATCCGAGACCAGCAGAACATCGTGTTCATCGCAGATTTCGCGCACGCGCTCGAAGTATCCCGGAGGTGGCGGGAAGCAGCCGCCGGAGTTCTGCACGGGTTCGACGAACACCGCCGCAACGGAATCCGCACCTTCGAACTCAATGGCTTCTTCAATACGGTCGGCAGCCCAGCGGCCGAATGCCTTTTCGTCACCGGCGAAGCGGTCGTCAGCGCGGTAGAAGTTGGTGTTCGGCACCTTGTGCGCACCGGGCACGAGCGGTGCAAACTGATTGCGCAGGTCCGGCAGCGAGGTCACGCTCAGGGCACCGTGCGGGGTGCCGTGGTAGGCGGTGGCACGCGAAATGATCTTGTGCTTGCCCGGTTTGCCGGTCAGGCGGAAGTAGTTCTTGGCGAGCTTCAGTGCGGACTCGACAGAGTCACCACCGCCCGAGGTGAAGAACACCCTGTTGAGATCGCCCGGTGCGTAGGCGGCCAGGCGGGTGGCCAGTTCGATGGCTGGTTCGTGCGCATAGGACCACAGGGGGAAGAAGCCCAGCCTCTTGGTCTGGTCGTAGGCAGCCTGGGCGAGCTCCTCACGCCCATAGCCCACCTGCACCGTGAACAGTCCGGCCAGGCCGTCAATGAGCTTGTGTCCCTTGTCATCCCACACGTGGTGGCCTTCACCGTGGGTGATGATCGGTGTGCGACCGCCGGTGAATAGGTGTTCGTGGCTGGCCATGTGCATCCACAGGTGATCGCGCAGGCCTGCTTGAAGGTCAGTGTTTGACATTGGAATCCTTGCTTTCTTGCCTCGTCTTATCTGGTGCCCCAGTTGTACTTCTGGTCCCAGAGTTTGAGGTACATCATGGTTTCTGTTGACTGGATCGATTCGAAGGCGCGCAGCTGCTGCAGGGTTTCAAGAAGCTCATCGTCGTCCGCGCAGACGACTTCAATAAGGATGTCGTACGTTCCGGCGGTCACGACCGTGTAGTCAACCTGGGGGAGTTTGCTCAGCGCTTCGGCGGTTTCGGTTATGTCCCCATGAACCCTCACGCCGATCATTGCCTGGCGTTTGAAGCCCAGCTGCATGGGCGAGGTGACGGCGACAATCTGCATGACTCCCGCAGCGGTGAGCTTCGCAGCGCGCTGTCGAACAGCGGCTTCTGAAAGCCCGACTTCGCGGCCTATCTCTGCATAGCTGCGACGGCCGTCCTGCTGCAGTGCTTCGATAATCGCCTTCGATTTGCTGTCGAGTTCTAACTCCTGATCAGCTCCCTTGAGGTGTTCCATGCATTTATCTCCTGCAAAGCGGCAATCGATTGCGCACTAATGACAGTATCAAACTGTCGAAAGCGATAGCAAGATGCTTATTTTCGACTGAATCAGTAGACACATGCGCTTTCTGCGCGGTACCGTGTTCGATGTTGCTGTGTTGCAGCTCACGCCGCGTCCTATGACGTCTGTTCTGGACGCTCAGAGACGAGAGTGCAAAGCCACGGCCTATTCACCAGCAGAGTTGCCGGTGTGACGGGCGAAACCTTCTGCGACACCAGAGAAGAGGGGAAGCATGACAACCAGTACTGAAGCAGCTGCTTCGCGCCATGCCGAATGTGCAGAAGCCGGCCAACTTGAAATCCGAGGAGTTACAAAGCGTTTCGGTGACCACACTGCGCTGGACGACCTCGATCTGACGGTCGCATCCGGCGAGTTCCTTTCGCTGTTGGGGCCATCCGGCTGTGGGAAGACAACTCTCCTGAGAATCATCGCCGGGTTCGAGGACCCTACTGAGGGACAGGTGTGTCTTTCCGGTCAGAACCTGGTTGGGGTGCCTGCCTACCGTCGTCCAGTCAACACGGTCTTTCAGTCCTACGCATTGTTTCCTCACATGAGCGTGGCGGACAACGTAGCCTTCGGTCTCCAGCGAAAGAAGGTTCCGAAAAAGGAGATTCGCGAACGGGTAGTGCAGTCCCTGCAGTTGGTACAGATGGAGAGCTTCGTTGAACGCAGGCCAGGTCAGCTGTCCGGTGGTCAGCAGCAGCGTGTGGCTCTCGCACGCGCTTTAGTCAATCGACCCAAGGTGCTTCTGCTCGATGAACCGATGTCGGCGCTGGACAGAAAGCTTCGAGAAGAGATGCAGATTGAGCTCAAGCGCCTGCACGCCGAACTCGGCACAACATTCGTCTTCGTCACCCACGATCAAGAAGAGGCGCTGGCGATGAGCGACCGAATCGTCGTGTTGAGCGGAGGGAAGATTCAGCAGATCGGCAATGCCGAAGAAATCTATCTTCAGCCGGCAAACCGGTTCGTCGCAGGGTTCATCGGCAAGCAGAATTTTGTAGATGCCGAAATAGAAGCCGTCGAAGGTGACACTGCTGTTCTGCGCAGCTCACGTTCGAAGATCACTGCGCGAGCTGCTCAGCTCCCAGAGGGAACCAGCAGGGGAGACGCGGTCGAAGTCGCTATTCGCCCCGAGAACATGAAGCTGACTCCTCTGGATGATTCAACCGCAGCCGGGCAGCAGAACAGAGCTGCGGCCAACGACCTCCTGGACGCGGTCGAGGGCAAAGTCGTCGGAGTGTCCTTCCTCGGAGATGTTGTTCAGTACATAGTCCGGCTTTTCGACGGGCACGAAATCCTGGTCCGCGAGTCCGCACTTTCGGCCCAGGCGACAGCTGCCGGTGCAGAGGTATGTGTTTCATGGGGAACAGGCCAGGTTCAGGTGTTCAGCCATGAACGATGACAAGCGCGCGGTTCGGTTTCTCGCACCTCGGTCGCAGGCTGGCCGAATCAAAAGGCAGCTGACTGCCGCAGCCAACCCGAGCCGAAGAGCTTTTCTGAGTGGAATGGGCTTAGTCGGCCTGGCTGGGCTGGCCGGCTGCGGGCAGACCGGGAGGATGGCCGATTCCCCTCGTCCTGACGGCAAACTCGAAGACAAGTTGAACCTGTACTCCTGGGGCGACTACGACGACCCGGAGAACATCAGGGCATTCTCACAGAATGTCAGCATTCGAGTGCAGGTCGACTCCTACGGCTCAAACGACGAACTTGTCGCCAAACTTGCCGGCAGTCGAGGCACCTCCGGCTACGACATCGTGGTCCCAACCGGTTCGCGGATACCGCTGATGATCGAGCACAATCTCATTCAGCCGCTCGACCTCGACCGGATCCCCAACTTTGCGAATATGGACCCGAACTTCATCGACCAGCAGTTTGATCCTGGAAACAGGTATTCAATATGCAAGGCATGGGGAACCACTGGCTACATATACGACCGAACGGTCATCAAACGGGACCTGACTACTTGGCAGGACTTCATCGACGCTGCGGGCAAAGAGGCCGCTGGCCGGACTGCCGTCCTCGAAGACCCGTGGGAACTCACCGCAATCGCGCTGGCAGCTATGGGTGAGGACGTCAATACAGAAGACTCCGATGTCCTGAAGCAGGCCCGGTCGATTGTCGTCGACGACATCGCCCCTCACATTCGCGCGTATTCAAGCACAGTTGCCCAGGGTATGGCCCAGGGCGGGCTGAGTCTTCTGCATGCATTCAACGGAGATGCGCGCCAAGGGCTTTTAGAAGCTGACGACCCTGACCGCTGGAAGTTCGTGTTCCCCACTCCGGTTGCAAACCTGTGGATGGACAACTGGTGTATTGCAACCGGGGCGCCCCACCCAGATGCTGCGTATGAGTTCATCAACTACATGCTGACTCCCGAAGCGGCACTGCGAAATGTCGACTACATCGGCTATCACGTTGGGACAAAGGGCCTGAAAGAGGCGGCGGGCGACTTCGACTTTCCCGAACTGATCTTCCCAGAACAAACAATCCTGGACCGGCTGGTTCCCTCAGAAGAAGGAAAGGGCATTCAGCCCAGGGTCGATATCTATGCAGACGCAAGGACTAGGAGTTCAGCATGAAGCGCATAGCATCCCGAATCCTCGGCCCCGGGGCCCTCTCGTTTCCCACGTGGGCCTACGCTGTTTTCTTCTTCGTCATCCCGGTGGCCCTCGTGCTGTGGTACAGCTTCGGCTATAAGCCAGATGCGTTCACGACGGTAGCAATGGACAGGCTGAGCTTTGATCGCTACGGCGAGGCTCTGTCTTCTTCGGCTCTGTCGACTTTCCTGTCAACGCTGCGGATTTCGATACTCGGCACTCTGATCTGCTTGCTCATTGCGGTTCCCTTTTCGTACTGGCTGGCGGTGAAGGTCAGACCGGAGCGTCGAGGACTGCTCTTGGCCTTGGTCATGGTTCCGTTCTGGACGAACTTTTTGGTCAGAACCCTTGGATGGCAGATCATGCTGTCGAGCGAAGGCTTTGTGTCGAAAACGCTCCAAGCGCTGGGGCTCAGCGAAGGCGGCCTCGATATTCTCTACACGCGGGCAGCAGTGCAGATCGGCGTTGTCTACAACTACCTGCCGTTGATGATTCTTCCGCTGTTCGTAGCAATGGATGCGGCCGGGAGACAGCTGAGAGAGGCAAGCTACGACCTCGGCGCAGGCCCTTGGTCGACTTTCTTCCGAGTGACTTTGCCGCTGGCTATGCCGGGTGTGGTGTCTGGCTGCCTGCTTGTCTTCATTCCGCTCAACGGCGACTACGTGACGGCGACCGTGCTTGGCGGAGCGAACGGTTCGATGGTTGGCCAGCTGATTGCGAACCAGTTCAACACGGCCCAGAACTGGGCGCTCGGTTCCGCAATGGCCGTGACTCTGATGCTTGCCACACTGCTGGTCCTTGGTCTCGGAGCGGTATTGATGTTCCTTGGACGGCGAATGATGGAGCGAATCAACTCGGTGCACCTCAAAGCTGAGGAAATCACTGCTTTGAAAGGCGGAACACGATGAGAAGTTCAGCTCGCAACGCAGGGCTGTTTATTTGGGGAGTCCTCGTATTCGTCTACCTGTTCGCTCCCATCGCAGTCATAGTCGCCTATTCGTTCAACACTGGCCGCATGTTGGCGTCTTGGCAGGGCTTCGGCCTGGATGCCTATGTGTCGGGGATCAACAACGATGTCATCGTGTCCTCTGTGGTGACCAGTCTTCAAGCGGCGGTGGGGTCAGCAGCTTTGGCGACACTGCTGGGCACGCTGGGCGGAATCGCGCTGGCACGTGCACGAGGTGGTACCTGGTGGGCTGCAGGGCTGACTGCGCTGTTGGCGGTCACTCTCGTTACGCCGGAGATCGTTGACGGCATCGCCTTTCTGCCGTGGTTTGTAACACTGGGAGTCGACGTGCATTTAGGGGTGTTCAATAACGGCCTTGTGCGCCTGACCGTCTCGCATGCCATGTTCTCCGTGGCGGTGGTCACGTTCATTGTCCGCACGCGTATGGCAGGAGTAGACCGCTCGCTGGAAGAGGCGGCGGCCGACCTAGGGGCTACGCCATGGTCGACATTCCGCAGAGTGACGCTGCCGATTGCAGCCCCGGGGATTCTGGCTGGTGCTCTTATGTCCTTCACTCTGAGCTTAGACAACACAATTCTGTCCAGCTTTGTCCAACAGCCGGGCTATACGCCGTGGCCGGTCTACATCTTCTCTGCCGTGCGCGTGGCGCTGCGGCCGGAAGTGGCCGCAATTTCGACCGTCATGCTCGTCCTGACATTCATTGCCCTTGGGCTCGTGGGACTGGTCCTGCGGCGCTCAGGTGAATCATCCACCGACATCGTCAAAACAATGGTGAGGTAAAAATGCCCGTTTCGGAATCTCAGATCAGATCAAGTCTTGCCGACGTCTCCAACGAAGCATTTTGGCTAGACAGCCCAGAACGGCCCGAGGCAACAGCCCCGCTATCAGCGAACCGAAGCTGTGATCTCGCTGTTGTCGGCGGGGGCTTCACGGGACTTTGGACTGCCCTGCTTGCCAAAGAACGCGACCCCGACCGACACGTTGTTCTTCTTGAAGGCGGCACGGTCGGCTGGGCAGCATCGGGCCGTAACGGCGGGTTCTGCGAAGCGAGTCTGACTCACGGTGCGGACAACGGCGAAAAGCACCTGCCAAATGAAAACGCCCAGCTCACTCGCCTTGGCTACCGCAACCTTGACGAAATCGAAGCCGCCATCACTCGCTACGGGATCGACTGTGATTTCGAGCGCACCGGCCTCATCGACATTGCGACGGAGGACTACCAGGTCGCCGGTCTCAGGGAAGCTCACAACCCGGAGGAGGATGCCGTCTTTCTGTCGCAAGAAGAACTTCAGGCGTCTATCAAATCCCCCACGTACAAAGCGGGACTGTTTATGGAACGCGAGTGCGCGATCCTCAACCCGGCCAAGCTCTGTTGGGGTCTGCTGCGGGTTTGCCGTGACCTCGGGGTTGAAGTCTACGAGAACTCTGTCGTCAGGAATTTGGAAAATGCAGGGAACACGGTAAAGCTGACCACGGACAACGGCACCGTGACCGCTCGCCGAGTGGCTCTGGGCACCAACGCTTTTCCCGCTCTTCTGAATCGAGTCAAATGGCATACCGCGCCGATCTATGACTACGCCCTCATGACAGAACCGCTGAGCGACGAACAGTGGTCGGAAATAGGCTGGGCCGGGCGTGAAGGGCTCGCAGACGCTGCAAACCAGTTCCACTACTACCGCCGCACAGTCGACGGCCGGATCCTGTTCGGCGGTTGGGACGCGGTCTACTACTACGGGCGGGCAGTGTCGCCAAAGCTCTACACCAGGCAGGAGACATTCGAAACGCTTGCCCGGCACTTCTTCGAAACGTTCCCTCAAGCTGAGGGCACGAAATTCACCCACGCTTGGGGTGGGGCAATTGACGCCTCGACCCGATTTTTCGCCTTCTTCGACACCGCCTTTCGCGGCAAGGTGGCCTACACAGCCGGTTTCACCGGGCTCGGTGTGGGCGCATCCCGATTCGGCGCTGAAGTCATGCTCGACTTGTTGGCGGGAGCGAAGACGGAGATCACTGAACTGGAGATGGTCAAGAAGAAACCACTGCCGTTCCCGCCCGAACCTTTTATGTGGGTTGGCGCAAAGCTCACAACGAAGGCTCTCATCAAATCCGATCAGAACGAGGGCAAACGAGGACCGCTGCTGCGGGTCCTCGATGCAATGGGTGTCGGCTTCGCTTCGTAGCCGACCGCCACGGAAATCAGTCGAAACCACAGCTCAAAGCTGCGTGCAGCGAAGCACGCCGTCGAGAAAGGAAACGTTATGAGCTCACCGTCTTACCGAGTGCAGAATCCAGCAACTGGAGAAGTTGTAGAAGAGTTCAACAGTGCGTCGAGTGCAGAGGTCGAGTCAGCGCTTGACAAGGCACATAACGCGTACCAGTCGTGGCGCAAGATGTCTACGGCCGAGCGCGGAGAAATCGTGTACCGAGTTGCAGCGCTGTTCGCCGAGCGCAAGCAGGAACTGGCAGAAATCATCTCCGAAGAGATGGGCAAGCCCGTGTCTGAGGGCATCGAAGAAGCCGAATTCAGTGCAGAGATCTTCCAGTACTTTGCAGACAATGCTGAAGAACTGTCTGCTGACCAGGAGATTCCGACCAATGCGTCCGGCCGAGCCTTCATCGAACGCAGGCCAATCGGAGCGCTTCTGGGCATTATGCCGTGGAACTTCCCCTACTATCAGGTGGCACGATTCGCCGCCCCGAACTTCATGCTCGGCAACACGATCATCCTCAAACACGCAGAGATCTGCCCCCGGTCTGCCCTGGCAATCCAAAAGATCATGCACGATGCAGGTGTCCCCGGGGGCGTATATAACAACGTCTTTGCAAGTCACGACCAAGTGGCAGACATCATTGCCGATCCACGGGTTCAAGGAGTTTCCCTGACGGGCTCCGAGCGTGCAGGCGCAGCGGTTGCAGCCTTAGCGGGCCAGCACCTGAAGAAAGCTGTACTCGAATTGGGCGGTTCAGACCCCTACGTCATTCTCGATACGGCCGATGTCAAAGCCGCAGCCAAGGAAGCGTGGGAAACCCGGCTGATCAACACCGGCCAGGTGTGCAACGCAAACAAGCGAATGATCGTTATGGATGACATCTACGACGAGTTCGTTGAAGAGCTCAAAGCGCTCGCTGAGAATATGTATCCGGGCGGGCCCGCAGACGAAAACGAGAACAGCTACACCCCGTTGTCGTCATTGGCTGCCGCGGAGCGCTTGGACAAGCAGGTCAAGCAGGCGGTGAAAGACGGTGCAACTCTGCACGCGGGCGGTGAGCGAGGTGAGGCCGCTTACTTTTCGCCGGCAGTCATCACCGACGTCACATCGGACATGGCTGCGTACAGGGAAGAGCTGTTCGGCCCCGTGGCTGTCGTCTATCGGGTGTCGTCGGATGAAGAAGCCCTTGCGCTGGCAAACGACACCGAGTTCGGGCTCGGCGGGGCTGTGTTCTCACGTGATGAAGACAGAGCACAGAAGATAGCTCAGCAGCTTGACGTCGGCATGTCGAACGTGAACACTTTCGCCGGTGAGGGCGCGGAGTTCCCATTTGGCGGTGTCAAGCGCTCAGGCTTTGGCCGTGAGCTCGGACCGCTTGGCATGGATGAGTTCGTCAATAAGCGGATGTACTTCGTAGCGAAGTAACCGGGCCCTGCCCAGCCGACCTCCACCTCGTCCCCTTACCTGCCCTTGCGCACGCGGTAATGCAGACTCACGCTTTAATGCGGCGCATTAGCGCGCAAACCTGCATTAAAGCGTGAGTCTGGGTTGGCTGGGGGCCGACGAGGTGGGGCTGGGCCGCCGGGCCGGGTGCCGAAGGCCGACGAGGTGGAGGGCCGGGTGCGGAATGCCGAGGCGCCGGGTCGGGGCCGCCAGAGCCGCCGGGTCGGGCTGGTCCGGGCGCGGACTGAGAGTGTGCCGTGTTGCGCAATGTGAGACAGTTAATGGACAAGCCGTCCAGGCAGACTGTTCAGACGAATCCAGCTCACATTCGACAAAGGAGTCCCCATGACGTTCAACGTGTACCTGTCCGGTGAAATCCACACTGACTGGCGTGAAGAAATCGAACGCGGCGCAAAAGGCGCAGGCCTCGACATCACGTTCACTGCACCCGTGACCGACCATCCGGCAAGTGACGCCGCTGGTGACCACCTGGCTGAAACCCACTCCCAGTTCTGGCGTGACAACCAGTCCGCCAAGGTCAACGCCATCCGCACTCGCACGCTCATTGAAAAAGCGGACATAGTTGTTGTGCGCTTTGGGGATAAATACAAGCAGTGGAACGCCGCATTCGATGCGGGCTACGCCGCAGGGCTGGGCAAGCCGTACATCACACTGCACGATGCTGACATCATCCACCCGCTCAAAGAAGTCGACGCCGACGCGCAGGCGTGGTGCGAAACCACCGAACAGGTAGTCGAAACTCTCAGCTACGTACTCAAAGCCTGAGCCCGCAAAGCCGCAACGTTCTCCCGCGTCTGACTGTGCGTGAATACGGCTCTGTGAAAACGGCTGTGCGTGAACGCGATCAGCTGGTCTTGTTCGCCTCGATGACCCAATGGGAACCATCGAAACCGTCGACCAACATCCGCGCGCTCATCCCGCGCCCCCGGGCCTCAACCACCCAATTGGGTTTGAGCACGCCGCGGGGTTCTTCCGGCTCCAGGTCGAACACCACGCCCAACCGGTAGCGCTTCCGCAGGGCTGCGGCAGCGAGGTCGCGCGCCTGCCGCACAACCGCTTCAGACGGAGCCTCTGCCAAAGCGCCGCTGGCCTCAATCGCTGTTCCCTCCACCGGGAAGTGTGCAATGAACGAGGTGCCGCCCCTGGCATCGACAAGCACGTCGACTGCCGCTGAACTCGCCGCGCCACCAGCGCCGAAACCACCAGTGTCACCCCGCCCGAACAGCCGCGCCAACGACCGCCCGCGCTCTCGCTGAGCCAACAATCGCACATGCCAAAACGGGTGATGCGTGAGCCGCGCGGAAGCCTGCCCGCCGCCCAGTCTGCGGCGAACAACCTCCTCGGCCTCAGTCGCCGATACCGACGGGGTCAGCCGGACTGCACGCAGCCCGGCTGACCCCGTCACCTGGTTCGGGTCAGTCACGCGAGGTGCCTTCCACCTCGCCAGCCTTCCTCACCTGACCGCTATCGGAGCCGTCAGCCTCCGTCACCTGACCCGCGCTGCCCGCGCTGCCCGCGTCGCCCGCGGCAGCCGAGCCAGCACCATCGTCGCCAGCACCAGCTTCATCCTCAACCGGGACCTGCGCGGCGAGACCGGGGTTCTGCCCCATGGCCAGGCGAGCCGGAATCGGCCCAACCTTCGCAGTTTCGTTGAGAGCATCGGCAATGTGCTCAGGCACAGGGTTGGACTTCTGCGTGGCAAGCGACACCACAACAAGCGTCAGCGCGGAGATAACAACCGTTGCCATCGGGTCGATTGACGTCTTCTCCGTCAGACCGCCCAGCTGCCACACAACCGGAACCACAGCACCGACGATCATCGACGAAATAGCTCCGGCAGTGTTCGCTTTCTTCCACCACACGGCGGCAACATACGCCGGAACAAACGACGTGCCAAGGATGGTAGTGGCGAAGATGACCAGGTCAGCCACACCGGGCGCTCCCGTCAAAGCAACAGCGAAACCGATCACAGCAAGCACCAGCACCGTGATGCGCGAAACCCACACTGCCTGGCGCTGCGAACCGCTGCGGCTGATGAAGCGCTCAAAAATATCGTGCGAGGCAATCGTGCCGCTCTGCAGAAGAAGCGCATCCGCCGTGGACATAATCGCCGCCATGATCGCAGCCATGACGATGCCGACAGCGAAGTTCGGCAGCACCGCCTCGGCAATCCCGAACACGGCCAGTTCGGGGTCCGACAGGTTCGGCAGCAGCACCAGCGCCATAACGCCAACCAGGTACGGGGCCGGCACGAACAGCAGGTTGAAGCCCGTCGAGTACAGCGCCGCAGTGCGCGCAACTGAGGGCTTCTTCATGGCCATGTGGCTGACGTTGACGTGCGGGTAGCCCATGTAGCCGATCGAAAAGATCAGCAGCGCACCGATGATCACACCCCATTCGACGGACTCAAAGCCGTCGGGTCCCCACATGGTCAGCAGGTTCGGGTTGATCTCGCCGACCGCCTCGTTGCCCGCGGTCAGACCGCCGACGGCCATGAGCGTGGCAATGAGAATCCACAGCATGCCGATCAGCATGATGATCGCCTGCGCGAAGTCCGAATATGCAACAGCCAGGTATCCGCCCAGGAACGTGTAGAGAACAATCACGCCGATCGCAATGAGCAGCGACCACTTGAAGTCAATTCCGGTGACCATTTCCAGCCCGCGCCCACCGGCAATGAACTGGGTCAGAACATACAGGAACATGCACGCCAGGGCGATCGGTGCGGCCACTGCCCGCGTCCACGCCGACGGGTAGCGGTGCTCCAAATACTCAATCGAAGTCAGCGACCCCAGCATCTGCGATAGTTTGCGCATGCGCCTGCCCAGAATCGACAGGTTGAGCACACCACCGCCGATGTCGCCCATCGCGTACCACATGCCGAAGTAGCCCTGCGTGTAGCCGAGCGACCCCGCACCGAGGAACATGTAGCCGGACATCGACGACGACTGCAGCCTAAGCGCCGTCACCGCCGGACCCAGGCTGCGCCCACCCAGGAGGTAGCCCTCTTCGCCAGTCGAGCTGCGCCGCATGGTCCACACGCCGATCGCAATCATCGCGGCAAAGTAGATCAGCAGGAATGTCAGTTCGATGCTCACAGCGCACCTCCTTCTTCAGGCGCCGCCACTCCGGGGGTACGGCCTGCCTCAGCTGACGAGCTGGAGCTCATCTGCCCCGCACCGGCACCGCTGGTGTCGGCTGGGGTTTCTTCCGCGTCTTCGGCACCCCAGTGTGATGACGAAAAGAAGAAGATGAGCGTGTAGGCAATCCAACCCAGGGGGATGCCCACGATGATGAGCAGTGTTGTTACAGGAAGTCCGAACATCGTGCCCCTTACTCCGTGAATGAGTCGGCCACGTCGAGTGCGCGGTCGATGGCGTCCAGGCCTGCCACAACGTCGTCGTCTGGTGTGTTCAGCGGCGGCACCACGTGAATGCGGTTGAAGTTGGCAAAAGGCAGAACACCGTACTCCTTGATTTTGGCGATCGTGGCGTTCATCGCCTCGCTCGTCGCCCCGTAGGGTGCCAGCGGTTCACGGGTTTCCTTGCTCTTGACCAGTTCAATGGCCCAGAAGCAGCCGCGTCCGCGCACATCACCCACCGACGGGTGGTTGGCATGCATCTTCTCCAGCGCAGGCCGGATGACTTCTTCTCCCAGCCGGGCGGCGTTTTCGACCATTTCCTCTTCCCGCATGGTCTTGATTGTTGCAGCCGCGGCCGCGGTCGCCAGAGGGTGACCGGAGTAGGTGAGCCCGCCGGGGAACACGCGGTCGTCAAAGGTCTGCTTGATCTCATTGGACATGATGACCCCGCCGAGTGGCACATAGCCGGAGTTCACACCCTTGGCGAAGGTGATGAGGTCCGGTACGACATTGAACTGCTCAAAAGCGAACCACGAACCGGAACGACCGAAGCCGGCCATCACCTCGTCGGCAATGTACATGATCCCGTACTTGCGGGTCAGCTCTCGCACGCCCTCCAGGTAGCCCGGCGGGGGAGCGTAGATGCCTGCGGTGCCGGGAATCGTCTCCAGGATGAGCGCTGCGATGTTCTGCGCACCTTCGAGCACAATGACGTCTTCCAGGTGGCGCAGAGCGCGTTCGGTTTCATCGTGTTCATTGTCCGTGCCGAAATGCGAACGGTAGGTGTGCGGCGGGAAGAAGTGGACAACGCCCTCACCCGGGGTGTCATTGGGAATGCGGCGTGGGTCGCCGGTGAGGTTCACCGCCAGGCTCGTGGCCCCGTGGAAACTGCGGTAGGCCGACAGCACCTTTTGGCGTCCAGTGTGCAGGCGCGCCAAGCGAACGGCGTTTTCGTTCGCATCCGCCCCGCCGTTGGTGAAGAACACATAGTCCATGTCGTCTGGCGCCAGGCCGGTGATGAGTGCGGCAGCCTCAGAGCGCGGCTTGACCGCGTGGGCCGGGGCAATCGTGGCAATCGAATCAGCCTGGTCTTTGATGGCCTGAATGACCTTGGGGTGCTGGTGGCCGATGTTCGTGTTGACCAGCTGGGACGAAAAGTCCAGAAACTTTCGGCCCTCGCCGTCCCACACGTGCGAACCTTCGGCGCGCGTGACGGTCATGGGATTGATCTGCGCCTGGGCAGACCACGAATGAAAAACGTGCGCGCGATCGAGTTCGTATATCTGCGCAGCGTCATCGAGGTCGATGTTCATAAGAGCCCCTTTGCTCACAGTGCCCCTGCTCGGCTGTTCAGCGGCAATGCGGAACAGTCAAACAGGGGCGGCGGTTCGTTGTCTGCGGGCAAGTATGTCTTACGCGCCAGGCCACGCCAAGAGTCATTCTGTAAAGTCTGGGCTGAACATTGTTTACACATTGAAAGGCGAAGCGGTGCAGGACATCGGTTCTGGGCAGGAAGCCGACGCGCTGGGCGACATCACCGTCAGGAAATTCCTGCAGCTGCCCCAGGTGGAGCTCGGCAGTCCGGTCGTGCTTGCCGGTGAAGAACACCTCGACACCCCGATTCGCTGGGTCCACATTGCCGAAACCGAAGAAGTCACCGATCTCCTGGAGGGAGGCGAACTGCTGCTCTCATCATCGCCCGCTTTCCAGCATTCCGTACAGCGCACCCGCGCTTTTCTCACCAAGGCATGCAGGGCTGGAGCCGTGGGGTTCGCAGTTGAGGCAATTGACGAGGCGGGGCTTGCCAACCCTCGGGCCCTCGAGGTGCTCACAGCGGCAGGCAGGGCAGCGGGGATGCCCGTCATAGCGTTTCGATCCCGCATCCGTTTTGTGCGGATCACGCAGGAAGCCCACCGGATGCTCATCGGTCAGCAGCTCAGCATTGTCGAACGCACGCGCGAACTCCACGAGGTCTTCACCGAGCTGAGCCTCAGCGGAGCTGGTGAAAGCAGAATCGTGCACGAAGCGGCCGAGCGCTTAGGGACCCCGGTGGTGCTGGAAGACGCCGCTCACCGGATTCTCGCCCACGCACCGGCCGATGGCCTCGCTGCAGTAGAAAATTGGCCGCCGAACGCGGGCACTGCGGTTCCCGTGGGCGTCAAAGGCCGCAGGTGGGGGAGGGTGGTTGCTCCTTCGGCACATGAAGACGACCCCTATGCGGCCGAGGTCCTTGAGCGAGCAGGCCAAGCCATCACCCTGGTGCGTGCCCACTCCCAGACCACACACGATCTGCGGATGCGAGCCAGCGACCACTTCGTGTCAGAACTTTCGCACATGAGCGAAGAACACGCCCGCAAACGCGCCCGCACAGCAGAGCTCGGTGGTCCTGGCGGATACATGGCGATCGCCGTGAAAATGTGCGATGACGTCGTCAGCGGGGACAAACCTGCGGGCGCAAGCGAATATGTCAGCAAGGACGACCGCGCTGAATACCAGCTGCGCGAACGAGGCCTGCGCATGGAGATCGTGGCAACCGCCGAACGCTTAGGGCTGACCGCCGTGACATCCGCTTGGCGCAGCGGAACCGTCGTCGCGATCCTCGGTTTCTCCGAGTGTGCGGGCGCCGGCGGCACCAACCGTGCGTCTGCACCCAGCCCGAGCCGTGCCTCAAAACCCGCCTCCGCCTCGACCCCTGACGAACTCACCGCCGAAATGTGCCGCGAACTCACCGAGGCAATCCTCGAAACCATCACAGTCGGCGCAGGCCCGCTCAGCGAAGCACTCGTGGCCGTTGCCGATGACATCCCCACCGCGGTCGAAGCCGCCCACGTCGCAGCGGGCATGTCCATCCGCCGTCAGCCCTTCTACAGGTTCTCCGACCTGCGGCTCAACGGCCTCATTGCCAGCCTCCACGACGACCCGCGGATAAGCGCATTCGCCCACGCCGAACTCGGACCGCTGCTCGAACCAACCACCCCAGCCGACACCGAAACCCGCGGAAACAAACGGCGGGAGGCCGGCGGCGCCTCGTCAGAAGATCTCGAATTCCTGTGGGTCTACCTGCTGTGCCGCGGACAGAAAGCCGCCGTGGCGCGGCAGCTGGGAATCAGCAGGCCGGCTGTCTACGCAAAAGCCCGGCGCATAGCATCGACCTTGGGAGTGTCACTCGACGACCCAGAATCAGCAGCCTCACTCCTGACCGCACTGCTGTGGCAGCGAAGCCGCAGCACGTGACAGAGGCAGGTGCGGCCGACGGAACAGCCCACAGCCATGCCGGGTCAGCCGCAGCGTGAACCCGCAACAGCGAGCAGAAAGGGACAGCGTGGACAAGCAGCACAGAATCGACTGGGCGAAGCTGCGCAGGCGCGGCCGCCGCTACTGGGCGATCTCCACGCAGATTTCCCTGTACTTCGGCGTGCACACGCTGCTCATGACCGCCATCCCGCTGTCCATCTCCGACCCCGTGATCAGGCCAATTGCGCTCGCCCTCTACATGGGCGCGGGAATCGCGTTTGACTCATTTGCCACGGCGCTTTCCACCCGGATCGGCAACCGGCGGGTAGCCCGAATCGCCGGCGGCCTGCTCACCGCTATGGCGTTTTTGGCCGCCCTGGGCGGTGTCCAAGACTGGGCATGGCTGGTGCTGGCGGTCCTGTTCTCAGTGTGCTCGAGCCTGCTCTACATTCCCGGAATCGCCTACTTTTCGAACCTCCTGGGGTCGCGGCAGGCCGACGGTCAGCGGATCTCGGTCATCCTCCAACGAGGCGGAGCTTTAGGGTCGGCTCTCATCATCTCCGCGGTCTTGACTCAGGACCTCGCGTGGATCATGTGGTGGTTCCTAGTGGGGCTGGGGCTAATGTTCGGGGCGCTCAGCTACCGATTCCCCAGACCCGTGCGCACGGCAGAGGGCGCATCGCTGAACCCACTGGCCGCCATGGCGGCATCAGTTTCGGCGACTCTGCATTCGCCGACGCTCATGCTGGGGCTCGTGGTCTCATGCATAACACCACTTATGTTCCTGCTGCACGGCTCTGTTCTTCCCGTAGAAAAAGCAGATGCCGGAAGCACGGTCGGGGCGGCAATCGGCGTAGGCCTGATTCTGCGTGAGGTGCTGTCAGTTCTTTCTGTGGCGTTCATAGCCCGCGGCAGCTTTGTGCGAGCCAATGTCGAATTCATCATCACAAGCGTCATCGCAGGCATTGGCGGTGTCACGGCCGCTCTCAGCAGTCAGCCGTGGCTGGTGGCCGTCGGCATCGCACTGGGCGGGCCCGTGGTGGCAAGCACAGTCGTTGTCACAGTCCTCAACGTCAACCGCTCCGCCATCGGATCCTTCCGCCCGTGGGCACACTTCGGAGCCATGGGCATGTCCCAACGGCTGGCCGGACTGGCCGTACCCCTGGCCTTCGGCTTCGCCGCAGGGGCGGGTGGCGCCGCAGTGCCGATCGCAGCGGCAGTCATGTTCGCAGCGGTAGCCGGCGGCGCCTCGGTCCTTTTGGCCATTGTTGTGCGGCAGCTGAGAGGCGTAAACGGCTTAGGGAAATCCGTGTAGGGGCTTTAAAGTGGGGCAGAGCCATACGGCTTGTCACCCCACCGACACAGGCCATCACAAAGGAGTGCAATGCCTACCGATCAGCTGCACTGGCTGTCAGTCCGCGAACTTCTGTGCGGTTTCCGCGCAGGTGCGTTCACCCCGATGGAAGTGCTTGACCATCTGGTTGAGCGAATTGAAGAACTCGACAAAGCCACTGGAATCAACGCGATTGTCGATCTTCAGATCGATTCAGCCAGGGAACTCGCGTTGGCAGCCACACGGCGCTACCAGGAAGGCGCGGGGGCCAGCAGCAGTGTGGATTCTTCCCACCGCGATGCCGAACCCCCACTTCTGGGTGTGCCGTTCCTCATCAAAGAACAGCACGATGTTGCAGGCCTGTCAGCAACACGCGGATCCCAAGCCCTACAGGGGCGAGTCGCGGAAAAAGACGCTGAAATTGTGGAGCGGCTCAAACAGGCCGGGGCAATTCCGTTTGGGCGGACCACCACGCCGGAAATGTCGTGCGCAACATTCACCCACACCCGCGAATGGGGAGTCACCCGCAACCCCTACAACCCGAACAAGACCCCGGGTGGCTCATCGGGCGGTTCCGGTGCTGCGGTTGCCGCAGGCTTCGCACCTTTTGCCACTGCGAGCGACATCGGCGGGTCCACTCGCATTCCCGCTGCCTTCTGCGGCCTGCCGGGGCTGAAGACCTCCTACGGGCGCACACCCGGCGCAGTTCCCACCAACATCGACTGGTACCGCGGTGACCACATTCTGGCGCGTACCGTGTCTGACACCGCACTTGTCTTCAACCAGATCATGGGACCGTCCAGGTTCGACATGGCGACGCTTCCCGTCAGCGGAACGTTCCCGGTCGAATACGGCTTCGGGCGGCACAACTATGCGTCAGGACAGGACGTTTCGCCTGCAGCAGATAAGCATGAAGTCGACCTGAGCGGATGGAAGATCGGAGTCAGCGCCGACCTTGGCTGCTATGAACTCGATGAATCCACGCGACTCGGCGTTGAGCGCATCGCCGAAACATTGGAGGCCGCGGGAGCGCGCATTGTGCCCGTCGAAGTTGGGCTGAAACTTGACGATGTCACGCGCGCCTCGATGGCTCACTACGGCGGGCTTTTGGCCCGCAACGTTATGCGGCAGGCCGGGGGAGACATCACGGTTCTTGAACCCTACACGCAGGAGTTCGTCCGCCGGACCACGCGATTTGCCGAAGAAACGTCGCTTCTTGAAGCCGCCATCGTCGAATCTGACATCCAGCAGAAGCTGCTTAAAGCACTGGACGACGTTGACGTGTTCATCACCGCGACCTCTGCCGTGGAAGACCTCGACGCCGGAGAAGACTTCACCACCGGCATCGACCGGCCCGACGGCGAACACAACTTCTACTGGGAGGCTCACCAGGTGGTGCCGTTCAACATCGCAAACAGGATGCCGGCTATGTCAGTGCCCAGCGGCATCGGCTCGGCGGGAGTGCCCACGGGCGTGCAGATTGTCGGCATGCCCTACCGCGAAGCAACTGTGCTGCAAGTCGCCGCCGCTGTCGAAGCGCTCATGCCGTTCCCCAGGCCCACGGTGGGGTGAGGGGCTGCGCGGGCGGGGTTTCTGGTTTCGGCGGTTACTCGTCAGTTCTGCTGAATAGGCGGAAGATTGAGGCGATCCGGCAGTTTTTACCTCGTTTTGTCGCCTATTCAGCAGAGTGAGCCGGTTGAGGCGCCGGATGTCCGACATATCGTTCGAAAGGTCGGGCAAAAGCCTTGTGTTCCTGCAATTCCCAGCTAATGTGGTTTAGGCAACGGAAAAAACTCCGGACGTTGCGTATCGAAGACGATAGGCAGTGTTCTGAGTCGGATCCAATGCATCCGGCGTACTTTCGAAGTCCCGGTGATATCTCCTTTCTGTGTGTGCTGTGGCCGGGTTCCATGTGGAACCCGGCCACTGCGTTGCCCACAAAACTCTGAACCCGCCTCCGTGGGCCCGCAGAGCCTCACACCCGCACACCGGTTAGCAACAAAAACTCCCGTTAGCAGTGGCGGCTAAGGCGCGGATCTGTGGCTAAAGGGAGTTTTTGTGCGCTTAAGGCGCAGATTCCGTCTAACGGGTGTGGCGCAGCTATGCCGCACCACGCTCGCCAGCACAGGCCGCACCCCTACAACTTGCCCACCCCAAAAACAAACGAGGCGGAACTCACAAAAGTGAGTTCCGCCTCGGGAATTCAGTCAGGCAGCGAGCCTTTCAGCTGCGCCCGACTTCAGACCGTGGTCAGGCCTTCTTGTCTTCTTCGTCTTCGTCGAGCAGGTCGCTGACAACGGCGGCGTCGCCTTCGGCAACGTTGAGGCCGTCCTGTTCGACAATGACTTCGCCGTCTTCGTTCAGCGGTGCGGGAACGTCTTCGACAACGGTGGTCGTACGGTGCGAACCGACCGGACGAGCATCAGCGGGGCGGTTGCCCGGCAGCGGTTCCGACCACGGGTCTTCAACCGGCTTGACCTTCGTCCAGACGTAGTAGCCGATCAGGCCGACACCGGTCAGAGCCAGCAGCCACACAATCCACATGCCGCGCTTGCCCTGAGCCTTGCGGGCTTCCTTTGCGGCCTGCTTCGAGGCCTTGCGTGAAGCTTTGGCGAGTTCGTCGGCACGCTTAGCGGCGAGCTTCTTGAACTTCTTGACCTGGCCCTTCTTGCCCGTGACGCGCTCGATCAGTTCGTCAAGAGCCTTGGGAGTTTCAGCGTTGCGAATGGCCTTGGCGGCGTCCTTCGAACCAGCGGCAATCGTCTTGGCGTGGTCGGAGGCGCGTTCACCGCCGCGTGCAACCAGGAGCCCCTGGGCTTCGGCAGCTTTGGCGCGACCGTACTCAAGCCCGTCTTCGATCTTGCCGAGGCCCTGCTCAGCCCAGTCTTCGAGCTGCGGGCGAACGTTGTCGGCAGTCTTCTGCAGGCGGTCGCCGGCTTCCTTAATGGCGGGGCGTGCGGCCTCCGTGCCTTCCTGGAGAAGCTGACCGGCCTTTTCGCTCAGGTTGTGTACGGCGTTGTCGACGTTTTCGAGAAACGACTTCGGTGCGGACTTCTTCTTGAACATTTCACCCTCCTGGGATGTTCGACCCTGCTCAGTGCAGGGAATGTGTGTGCGCCATTCGTCTTCTCCATCGTACTGGTCGGCACTGACGCAGAGAGACCCCATCGACGTGAATGGCCAGATTGTGAGGGTATTTCCACTGACAGCGGAAGTTCCAAGGGGAACATCAGGGCCAAATCAGCGTCGTGTCAGACCTTCATGACAGACTGAAGCCATGAGTATTGCTACACAGCAGGCCATCCTGCACACCAACAAGGGCGACATCAAGCTTGACCTCTTCGGCAATCACGCTCCGAAGACGGTCGCCAACTTCGTCGAACTGGCCAAGGGCGAACGCGAATACAAGGACGACGCTGGCCGTTCCAACCCCACCCCCTACTACGACGGTCTGGGCTTCCACCGCATCATCTCGAACTTCATGATCCAGGGCGGCTGCCCCGTCGGCACCGGCACCGGCGGCCCCGGCTACACGTTCGACGACGAAATCCACCCCGAACTCCAGTTCACCAAGAAGGGCCTGCTGGCCATGGCCAACGCAGGCACCCGCGGCGGCCGCGGCACCAACGGCTCGCAGTTCTTCATCACCACCGCCGAAACTCCGTGGCTCAACGGCAAGCACACCATCTTCGGGGAAGTTGCCGACGCTGAATCCCTCGCGGTTGTCGAAGCGATCGAAGCCTCGCCTACCGGCGCCATGGATCGCCCAATTGAAGACGTCGTCATCGAGTCGGTCGAAATTCTCTGATCTGCTCTGACCCTTCCGACTGACGTGCGGCCCGGTTGCTGCCGGGCCGCG
>NZ_KV823260.1 GCF_001815905.1 Brevibacterium sp. HMSC07C04
AATAGAAGCGGAACTAAACCCAGGCCGCTTCAGTGCTGTCCAGGAGCATCGTGTTAGCTCCACTGAATCGGTACCGGAGTCCAGTTGGTCTGTGTGCGGCGGGAAAGTCGGGAGTGAAGCGGTGGTTGGACCAGGCCCGCGACGACCCCTCGATTCTGATTGATGCGCTCTTCGACGCTCCGGCCGAAAAGGCCATGAACGTGGACGTGACGGGTAGGTAGGTGTCGCAGTCAGTGGTGTCGCGTCTTGAGCCGAGATGAGAGCCTTGAAGGCTGAACGCAACGAGATTGAGGCTGAAACTGTGGGTTTGGCTGATTCGTTCCATCTTCGTCAGGAGTGAACGTCCGGGCTGGTAGTCGGCGTTACGACCCCGTCGCAGTTGCTCCTGGCGGTCGGTGCGTTCAGCGTGTTCCAGTTTGCAGGTCATTTGTCCGCGTTTGCCGAGTTTGCCCCTGTGGCGCGGTGGTCAGGGACATTGAGGCGAAAGCGTTCCCTTCGCGAGCAGGCAACAATCGGTTGAAGAACGCGTTGTTCCCCTCGGCCTGCGTGGCCTCAAATCGCAACGCTTTCCAAAAGGCCTATTGAGACAGAGAACGATATGAGGGCAAACTCCACATTGCTGCAGTGATGTGTCCGGCTCGTCGCCGGCACAACGTGCTGTTGGCGATGGTCCAAGCTGGGGCCCGCTACGAGGCGAAGACCCCAGCTGCTCCTTCACGACGAATGTAACGAGACGTCTGCAGCGTCTCGGCGTATCCCGGCGCCACCCGCCTCAGTCTTCGGGCTCGCTCACGTGGGCGCGCAAGACCACTTGAACGGCGGAGATGCCGAGCACATCGGCTGCCGTCATACTCAGGAGGGGGGCGCTTCAGATAAGAGCGAAGTCGTCGGGTCAGACTGAGACGGCGGAAGAGATCCGGTTGAGTTTGTGGCGGGCGAGGGCCAGGTTGGCCTTTTTCCTATCGAGCACGAGGTAGATGAAGAGCCCGTCGGTGTCGGTGGTGTTGAGCACGTTGATGAGGTGGTATTGGTTCTCGAGCGTGATCATAATGTCCTCGATGCGCTCGTTGATGCCAATATCGGTCATCGTGGCGAGCTTCGCGCGGATGACGTTCGAGTTGCCGGCGGCGGCGACGGTGAGGTCGAATCCGGGACTGCCGCCCGTTCCGAGCGCCATTCCGGAGGAGATGTCGACAATCGCGGCACCGCTGGCGCCGTCGATGGCGAGGAGATCGTTGATGGCTGATTCAATCTTCGACATGTGTGTTGTCTCTTCTTTCTTCTCTTCTGATTCTGCGGCCTGGGTGGCCTGCGTGATGAGGTGCGGCCCGGTGGGAGCCGGGCCGGCCTCGGTGTGCGGGAGGTTTCCGGGGAGGGAATCCGACGTTTCGCGGCGCGGGGGTGGAGCGAGGTCGGGATCGCTGCGCTTTTCGCCCATTGGAATGGCGATGTTCGCCTTCCTCCTGTGGGATGGGGTGCTGCGTGGCGGTGCGTTGGCGCGGATCCGGAGAGCCTCTGCCTCGGGGGCGACCGCCGAGGAGAGGGCGACTTCAGCTGGGTCGGGCTCGGTCATTGCGAAGGCGGGGCTGGCCTCGGCGAATTCGGGTGTGGTGAACGGTGCGTCAGGGATGATTGGCAACCGTGCGGTGTCGGCATCGTGTCCGGATGGGCGGTCCTGACCGTGGTCGAGAGCCTCGTCGGTCGGAACCGATGCGACGTCGTCGCCCCGTGCGGATCGCCAGAATCTTAAGTGCAAGCGGGTCCTTTCCGACACTTGTGGTGGTCTTAGTGATTGCCTTTGCCGACCAGTTCGCTGTCTCCGGCATCCGACCAGTCGTATCCGAGGGCGAGGACCATGATGCTGTCCTCGTTCAGGGACTCATTCGGATAGACATCGACAAGTGAACCTTCGCGCATGATCGCGATTCGGTGGCAGCGGCTTGTCAACTCGGTCATATCGGATGAGATGAGGACGACTCCGCTGCCCGCCTCGGTGAGCTGATCGATGAGTTCGTAGATTTGCTGTCGGGATCGCTCGTCCACGCCCTTGGTTGGCTGGTTGAGTACGAAGAGAACGCCCGGCTTTCGAAGCGCGCTCGCGAGCTTGATCTTCTGCTGGTCGCCCCCGGAGAGTTCTCCGATCCTGTCGTGTATGCTTGACGTCTTTACGCCCAAGGTCTTGACCAGTCGGATAACCTCGCCGAGGCGGCGCGCCTCGGACGCGAAGGACTGTTCCGGCGAGGCCTCATCCCCGATCACCGAGCTCGTCAGTGTGGCCTGTTCAGGGAGCGCGTCTTCGTCGTCTTCAGCAATGTTGACGATGCCGGCGCCGAGGGCTTCGTCAACGTCGGCGAACTCATGTTGGATTCCATTGAAGGTCAGCGTGCCCGAGTCGGGGCGGGCAGCGCCGCCGATGATCGTCGCGAGCTCGGTGACGCCTGAGCAGCGCAGTCCGGTGATCCCGACGACCTCACCGGTATAGATCGACAGCGAGGTTGGGGCGAGCGAGCCCGCACGGGTGACTCCGTCGAGGCGCATCAGCTCGGCACCGGTCTTGGGTTCTTTCGGACGGTGCTGTCGAGCGACCGGCTCTCCGAAGATTTCTTCAATCAGCGCCGCTCGTTTGGTCTCTCGGGGCACGAGCATGCGGTGCATTGCCCCGTCGCGGATGACAGCGATGCGGTCAGACAGGGACTGAAGCTCGTCGATCCGGTGAGAGATGTGAATGACCGACCGTCCCTGCCTCGCGAGCCGGGAAGCCAGTGCGTGGAACAGGGAAATCTCATGATCGTTGAAGCTTGCAGAGACCTCGTCGAGGAGGATGACCATCGTCTCTTCGCAGGCCAGACGCAGGATCTCCACGGTGGCCAGCTCAGCCGGAACCAGATCGTTAAGCCGATCGGTGGGGTTGATGTCCACCCCGTAGTCGGTGAGCAGATGGTCGGCTTCGGATTCCTTCGCCTTCAGATCAAGGGTGGACCGGAACGAGGTGCGGAAGATCGCTTCGGCCACAGACATGTCCTCGTCAATGCGGATGCGCTGCGGAACATAGCCGACGCCGATGGCTCGTGCCTCATCGATGCTGTCGGGAGCGTAGATCTCTCCGGCCAATGTGATCGAACCAGAGTCGGGTTTGATCTCACCTGAGAGTACCTTCATCGGGTCGACTTGCCGGCGCCGTTGGTTCCGACTACGCCCAGAATCTCCCCGCGGTAGAGGGTGAAGGTGAAGGAGTCCAGCGCTGTGCGGGAGCCGTAACTCACGCTCAGATTGCGGGCAGAAAGCATCGCTTCTGCGGGCAGCGCACCTGCATGACGGTCTCGGGTTTCGGTCGGTTGATCCGACGAGTCAATCTACCAGTTATGTTACCAGAACGTCAATGGGAGTCTTGGCGGTGAATTCCGGGCTCCCAGGCCCCTCTGTTGGCAGCTTGCGGACTTCTTTGTCGCCTCTCATAGCGGTCATTCGCCTCTGTCTCAACGATGCCGAACGATCGCGCTCATACCTGTTTTCGGAAAGGGAGTCGTGTGTCAATCGGTTTCGAATGCGGAAATGCAGGTGATCATTTTGGCATTCATGCGCAATTATTTCGGGTATTGCGGAGAGCCGCTCGCGTCTTGCGGGTCAAATGTACGGCAGGATCGAGGCGCTCGTTCCGACTCGAGGTGGTGGTGAACTCATCGCCTTCGTGAAAGGACACGACCGTGTTGCTGTCGCCCTCGCCTGATTCTCGACGCTGGCAAGCTAGCACGATTCTTCGTTCATCTGCAGTCGCATCGCGTGCGACACCGCATTGCATGTGCGAACTAGCCGCAGCCGGGTATCTTGAGGTGTGTGTCGGGACTTGATTCGGAAATTCAGTGGCCTCCGGTCACGCGGTCAGCCCCTCACCTCCACTGGGCTTCTAGCTCTTTGTCGCCTAGTGCCGAGGGCCGTATAACTTTGAGGTTTCCTTCGGGCTCAGACCCTAGTGACGATACGTTTCCTAGTTCGTACTTTCGGTTCGGAGCTAACTCAATGCCGAAGCAGCAGTTCGGCATGAATATTTATGGCATCGCTGAATACGAATAGAGTCGCCCCCTCCAGCAAAGGGTGGGGGCGACTTTGCTCTGTTCGGATAGTGATGCCAGGCCTTATGCGGCGTCAAGTCAATCTGCAACGAGTCGAGCAATCACCAGCGGTTCCACTTTGCGCAGGGCTTGAAGCGTTGGCAGCACTGTTGCGCTGATGGTGATGACGAGAACGGCGAGGATTGTCGCGGTGAGGGTTGCCATCGGTGGAACGAATGCGTAAGTCATACCGGCTGATGGGAGTCCAACTGCCACGACGGCGAGGGCGCCTGCAGCCATCACCATGCCCAGCAGAGTGGCAGTAACCGTAATGATGACGGCTTCGAGAAGCGGGACGAAGATGCGTTGCCGGGGTGTCGCGCCCACGATTCCGATGAGAGCCAATTCCGCGTCACGTTGCCGGGACATCATGATCAGCGAACCCACTCCGCCGGCCAGAGAGATCATCAGCGGAAGGCCGAGGAATACCAGCAGAGATGCTGGCCCGCTGGCGGTGATTTCAATGTCGTACCCATTGGCGATGAGCGTGGCCTCTAGTGACCCCCAGATTGCGAGCATTCCCAGGAGGAGGCCGATCGTCATCATCACCGGGACCACTGACCGTGTTAACCGGCGGGCACGCGCGCTGACGGTGCGTCGGGCCAATTGCCAACTCGCGAAGGGCAACGGCAGCAGGCGCACCCAGGCTTTAGTCAGAGGTCCAATGAGAATTGGTGCGAGTAGTGCCAGCAACACGGCGAAGATGACGAGCACAGTCATGCTCAGCAGAATCAAGTTACTGACGGTCTCAGAGTTGGGTTCGGACGTGAACGCGGCGATCGAAGAATATGCAGCGATGAGGACAAGGGCGACGAGACCAGTGGTAATGCTGCGTCCGACCGTCATACGAATTGTGAGCCCGTCAGCCGTGTGTTCTCGAACGGCTTCCACCGGAGCGATCTTGCTGCTGCGGATGGCGTGTCGAATCCCGCCGAGAACTGCTACTGCGATAGCGCCGAGTGTTGTGGCAAGGATCGGCCACAGCGAGTACACCGGATCAGGTACCGGCATAGATGTTCCGGCCTGGGTACGTTCGAAAGCGAGGAAATTCAGAGCTGGCCGCAGGGCCGCCACGGCAAGAAGTGAACCGATTAGGGAGCTGACGAGACTGACAACGACGAGCTGAACGACGACGGTTCCTACGATCTGCGGGGGAGTCGCACCGTTGAGGGAGAGCCTCGCCAAGGCACCCCTGCGTGCATTGAGTGCCATATTGGTGGCGGTACCGATGACAACGATGCCCACGGCAATGCAGAACAGTAGATTCTGTGCAGGGGTGATGACGAAAGCTGCGGAGTCCAGTGGGTCAAGGTCTTGGACTTGCATGAACCGGATTCCCGCCACCATTGTCAGCACCGAGAGAACGAGTGCGAAATTGGTTGCAACGAACGCCAGGCTCACACCTATCCAGGTCGACCAGGAGCCCCGGAGCTCGGCGAGCTGGAGATGCCACATGAGTCATCCCTCCCGACGTTTGCTGGTCAGCTGGGCAAGAGTGTCGGCGACCTGGGCGGCTGTGTTGGGGCGAATCTCGTCGACGAGGTGCCCGTCCCCGAGGAACATTACCCGGTCACAGCGTGCAGCCACAGCCGGGTCGTGAGTGACGATGAGGACGGTACGCCCCGGTTTGCGAGCAACTTCGTTGAGTTTCGTCAGTACCAGTTCTCCCGACCTGCTGTCGAGCGCACCGGTTGGCTCATCGGCGAAGACAATCTCCGGAGCTAGCGCCAGGACACGGGCCAAAGCTGTGCGTTGCTGTTCACCACCAGACATCGAGGGAGGCTGAGCATCCACTCGGTGTCCGAGTCCAACCTCGTCCATCACCGTCAGGAGCTGTTCGCGAGGTGGTTTGCGGCCTTCCAGCAGGTAGGGCAATGCCACGTTCTCGTAGGCAGTCAACGTAGGTATGAGGTTGTAGGACTGGAAGACGAATCCAACGTTGCCGCGGCGCATTTTCGCCAGAGCTGTTCTGGACTGGGTTCCGAGATCCATGCCGTTGAGCCGAACCTGACCACTGCTGGGGTGGTCTAGTCCAGCTAGGCAGTACATGAGGGTTGATTTCCCTGAACCTGAAGGGCCCATGATCGCGACGAGTTCGTTGGAGTCGATCTGTAATGATATTTCGTGCAATATGGGCAGATCGCGGCCGTCGACTGTGAACGATTTGGACAGGCTTTGGGCTTCAATAGCAGGCCCAGTGGCGGTTCTGGGAGTGCTATTGAGTTGCGGGGCGTGTGTCATGGTATTCGTCTCTTGCTTCTTCCATAGTTGACGACGTTCGCCTAGTTAGAGGCTTCGACATCGGGTGATTTAAGAGTTATCAGCGGTCACCGGTGGCGACAATGGATCTTGAGGAAGAGTGGGCGAAAGTTAGGTCGGCATCGACGACCTGCCAAACATCGCGAAAGCGTTGAAACCTCGATCATGTCGAGACGGAGCAGTAGCACCGTGAACTCCATGCCGCGTGTGGGCCGTGATCAGTTGTAATTATTCGGTAAGAGTCAGCTACTCGTGCGGCGACGAATCCTGTGTAAGCACGGCTTGCTGAGCAACGGCCAACGCGGGGCCGTGCGCGGAGGGCACAGGTTTGCTGTGGGGGAGTTGAACTGACAACAGCCACTGTTCGTGGTGGGGGCCAGCGTGAAAGGTGCCACTGAGTAAGTCGACGCGTTCACGGATGCCACGCAAACCCATTCCATTGGACAGCTCACTTCGTCGAGGCCGTCGTGATAGTGCACTCGTTATTTTTAGGGATGCTTGAACTTCATCGACGTGGAGGCGGAAGTCGCAAGACGTTGCGATTGGGGCGTACCGGAGGATGTTGCTGGTAGCTTCTTGCATGGTTCTCACCGCGGTCTTGATCTGTGCCTGATTCAGATCATCCGCAGCCGGATCGAGGTCCAAATGCACGTCAAATCCAGCGTCGACAAGTTCTACACGCAGCTGCTGTGCCATCCGCGAAGGCGTCACCAGCGGACCGGTTGCCTGCGCTGACCGGAGCCCGTGGAGGAGAGCATCAAGTTCGAGGCGCGCTGAGTCGATATTGCGGCGCAGCTTTTCGATCACACCAATGAGTACTGTGCATTCGTCTGAGGCAGAACTGGCCATGATCATCATCGTGGTGATCGATAACTGGTGGGCAACAACGTCGTGGAGTTCCCGGGCCAAGGTCTGGCGTTCCTGAGTAATTGCACTGTCGCGTGATTTCGATGCCAACGCTACGGACGATTCTGCATTCGCTTCTTCTTCGGTGAGGGCGCGCCAACTGATTCCGATGAGGACACCGGCAATAGCGGCATACCCGTGGAACCATCCATGGCCGTCACCGTTGGTTGCTGAATCCTGGCCGCCAAGAGCATAAGAGACGAAGAAAGTGACCAGCCCCGCGACCGCCATCATTGTCGGAATGAGCAGTTTGGGGTGCTGCCGCGCCACGATGAGGCAGATGACTGCGGTCGGTAGTGCGCTCCAGAAGCCAACAGGTTGATCTATCGTGACTATAAAGACTGCTGTTGCGAGACAGACGAGGCAGAGAGCAATACCCAGAGGCTTTCGCCAAAGAGTCACCGCGACTGCGGTGCAGGCAGTGACTTGGACCAACGACGCCGAAGTGAACCCGCCGATGACGGGACCAAGTAGCCCCATCGCGATGGCGAGAACCTCCAAGCCAATACGCATTGCCGGTGCTAGTCGTTTAAGCGTCTCTTCGGAGAGACTGGTGGCTCGGGACTCAACGCTCGTAGTGTCGCGTAATGCGTGGAGGAGATGTCGTGTCTGTCCGAGTAGGTCACGACTCGTTTGGTCAAGGCTCGTGAGCATGGCGCGAAGCTCTACGAGTGGGCGGTCGGTGGGCTGAGCTGACAGCTTCTGGAGTTTCCTAAGCCCGAGCTCTAAGAGGGCTTGCAGGTCATCAGCGAGCCGCAGCCGTTCGGTCCGGCGAATGTGTTCCGCCTCTTGCTCGAGAGCCCGAGCATGGTGTCGCGACCGCTCGATCACACGGAAGGAGACTTCAGCAACGGAACCCATGAGGAGCCCCAATGCCACAAGAACAATGAGGAAGACTCCGACTTCGAAACCCCATCCGGGATGAGCAGTTGATGTCTCCCACGCGGCGAGGAACCCTACTAAGGCACCGCAGACGAAGCAGCCGATGCGCATCATCCAACCCCCGCGCAACCCGGCGATGACACCGACAAGTAGCCACAACAGGTGGTCACTACCGATGGATTGAACGGTCAGGGCTAACACGGTTGATAGAGCAACAAGTACTCCGCCAAGCCAATGTTTGCGCCACAGGAGCGCGGCAGCCGCAGACACTACGAGAATGCACTGAAAGAATGTCAACGGGACCAGTCTGACGCCGGTGGAGTCTGGACCGAGTCCGCTGCCGACGAGGGTACCGGCGACTTCAAGTACACAGACGCCGAGGGCCGCGATGCGTACTCCGTTGCCGACGCCGGAGAGCACGCTACCTGTCTTGCCGTTGAGTTGGTCGCGCAATGCCCCATCACCGTCTTGCGTTGGTCGAGGGCTTCCTCGACTAACTACTCTTGTGGATCAAGTTTAGCCGACCCATTTCGACCGTAACGGGATCACGGACGTAGACCAAAAGTCGTGGTCAGAAAGATACGTTGCTTGATCACTCGTTGCGAGGCAGAGTCAAGATTAATCTCCAATGCTGCCCGTCCGGGTCCAATTCGACATGTAGCCTGCCCCCCCCCCTACGAGATCCGCGCGGGCCTTCAGCTGGGAGATGAACGCATGCGGTGGTGGCGGGAGCTGAGCCAGGGTAGACGCCGAACCGTTCTGGAATGAAAACCGGATCATGGACGAAGAAATGTCGGTAACCACTTGAGGCGGATCATCAATCGGCAGATGACGCTCGACGTGGTCCAAGGCCAGATTGATAGTAAGCACGAGGACGTAGCGAGAAATGATGTCGAGTCGGTCAGCCTCACGAGGCACCGCCACATGCACCTTGGTACGATGACGGTCTAATGTCACCTTCTTCTCACTCGCAGCGACGGTCAGCAGCCACAGGGCCGAGGTATTCAAATGTGGGGCTGGAGCGTCAACTGACCGTAACAACTTTTCGACGAGTCCCAATGCAGTCAACGCCTCTTGGGTGAGGCGCCGAATTTCTATGAGCACCCGAGGGCTGAGTCTCAGCGACCATCACCTGAAGGGCCACTGTCGACAAGCAATGTGTCACCGTGTCGTGGAGTTCTCTCATGATTGCGAGACGACCATCGCTACCCATCATGTGTCGGCCTCCTGGCCTATTTTCTGTCGTTGATGATGAGGGGATGTGTTTGGTGCAGGGAAGGCCACGTGTGGCAGTGTCGCGAGTTGAGGCCGCGGCTGATGAGGGGGAAGTCACCTGCAGAGCGGAAGAAT
Organism: Brevibacterium sp. HMSC07C04; assembly: GCF_001815905.1. GTDB lineage: Bacteria > Actinomycetota > Actinomycetes > Actinomycetales > Brevibacteriaceae > Brevibacterium. Next base: position 9,507 of record NZ_KV823260.1, read on the forward strand.
TTTGCAGAACAAACTCTGAGGTTCCAGCGAAGTGACTTCCGATGCATGCGCCTCGGTTGCTACGGGGCCGAGAATGCTTCCCAATGCCAGCACTATTCCAACAGTAGTCACCGCGCAGTGCTTCATGATCTTCACTTTCTGAGGTTTCGGTTGTGTAGTAGTCAGCTTGGTCGACAGAGTGCTGTCTGCACCATTGACAACCGGCCAGGGGCGTATGGCTATTCGGCCATTCCTGAACCAAAAAAATTCCAATCTGAAATTCGGTTCACTACATCGGCTAGAATCTATTCATGTGTCGCAATCAATTGAGATACTGGTAGTCGACGACGACCCGCTTGTCCGTGCCTCCTACAGAGCCTTCTTCGACAACCAAGACGGCTTCGACATCGTTGGCGAAGCTCGCGAAGGTGCTGAAGGAATCGAGGCATACGGTCGTCTGTCTCCTGACCTGGCCCTCATGGATCTTCAGATGCCGGGAATCGCCGGCATCGAAGCGACCGCGGAGATTTGCCGGAAATGGCCGGACGCCTGCGTTCTGGCGATGACAACTTTCGGAACCAGCGATTACATCGTTCGTGCACTGCAAGCTGGAGCGGCCGGATATTTACTTAAAGATGTTGGTGGGCCGGGTCTGCTGGCTGGAATTCGACAGGCAATGAACGGAGACATGCCGCTCTCGGGGAGGGTCCGGCGCGAACTGGTAGAAGTAGTGGCCGAGGAACGTACTGGCCTATCTGCGAAGCCAGCTGACGTTGGATTGACAGAGCGTGAGGAAGAGTTGCTGGTGTGGGTGGCGCAAGGACTGACGAATCAGCAGATTGGGGCGAGAATGTTCGTCTCTGAAGGGTCAGTCAAGCAGTACTTGCTCAATGTTGGACGTAAGCTTCAAACGCGTTCCCGGACGAGCATTGTCGTTCGTTCCATCCAGTTGGGCCTCATTGACCCGTTTGAACTACCTTCGAGCGACGACTAGGTTCCATACGCCCAAGGGCCTAGGCAGCGGCAGGTGAGCTCACCGCAGGTCTGATGCAGTGAAGTTCATGAGTGGCGACGGTGATGCTGACTCGCATGGCCGCGTAGCCCTGACACGAACGGGTGAGGACTTCAACGGCGTTTGAAGAAGCGGCCAATGAACCCGGAATCGTTGGTTGATCGTTGCATGAGTGTCGTCGAGTCGAAGTCTGACTCCACTCCGGAGAGCGTTTGAACGAGGTGATTGCCAGCTGCGATGAGATTGTCAGGGTCATTGAACAGGTGACGCGGTAGTCGGCCAATTGATGATGTGTAGGTCTCCCCGGAGAGCGCTTCCAACGCTGACAGGGATTCCACCGCAGAGTCAGGGTCATCGATGAGGTATGGCCAGTCTTTGGTGACTATTCCGGAGTAGTTTTCGGTGAAGTTGGTGGGGTCGATGTAAGAGGCGACTCCAAAAGCGTGGAGAAGTGTCCGGTAGGCGATTCGTTCGTCGCAGCCTTCATCAATTCGGCACGGGGTTGTGCTGAATGGTCCACGACGCCACTCAACTTCCGCCGGGACGCACGGGACCTCTAGCGCGGCGAGTGCGGCAAGGCGGTGGTTGCCGTTGCCGTTGATGCGGAATATGTCGCCGAGTGGCGATTCGTAGCCGTCAACATTGATTCGTAAGAATCTATCGTTAATGATCGAACCGTCCGAACCGATTCCGAGCAATTCTTGAAGACCACGTTCTTCGCCACGCTCATTGGCGATACGTTGAGCAAATTCTGCGATACCGGTGATGCGGTCAGGGGAGCGGCCACGTTCGGATTGATGATCGTAGTACGCGCGGTCGCTTGCGTCATGAATGAACGACTGTGTCCCAGGTTCCTCGAGGAGCGCTCTGTTTGGGTTGATCCAGCTCCATTCGACGTCCTGTTCAGGCAGTCCCGCATATAGTTGTCCGAATGATTCATCAGGCAGATACGGTCGCGGGCGGGAAGCGAAAAGAGTGATTCTCTTCGTGAGCTCGTCGACGTCGGGAACTTTCATGCTCTGGAGATGCTTGATGAGCAAGGTATGAGCGGTTCGTGCAGGGGGGTGCCCCTATATTTTTTGTAGGTCCTGAAAGGGATCTGGTCGCTGGTCCTGGTATGGCTTTCTTTCCCTGTCATTGATGATCCGGGGGGTGTTGTCGCCAGGAGTCCAGGGCGCGCGTTGACTGCTGATAGGGGCTTGGCCCAACACTGTTGAGGTCTCGTCGTAACGTGGGTGCCAGCATCGGGTGTCGTGACTATTCCCGCGGCCGTTTCTTCGATGGTCAAGGGGGACTGTCATGGATGTTGGGTATGCGGTTTGGTTTGGTCTTGATGTGGGAAAGATGAAGTGTCCTGGGTTTAGTTCCTACCTTAGGT
>NZ_KV823261.1 GCF_001815905.1 Brevibacterium sp. HMSC07C04
GGTGAGGGCCGCAGACTGGGTGTCTGCGGCCCTCACCTGTGGCTGTGATGTCGTCAGCTGAGCTGGCGCGTGCGCATCAGATGTAGCGGATGAACTTCGCTCCGCGTTTGACCATCCAGTTGTAGCTGCGCTCGGATGTGCCGGTGCGGCGTGAACCGGCGTCGATCATCTTGCCCTTCTTGTCAGACACGATGCCGACGTGGCCGGGTGTCCAGATGATGTCGCCAGGCTTGGCTTCGGACGCCTTGACCACCTTGCCCGCACTGCGCTGAGCACCAGACACGCGTGGGATGTTGATTCCGTTCTGGCGGTACACGTGCTGGGTGAACCCTGAGCAGTCCCAGCCCTTTGTGGGGCTGGTGCCGCCCCACACGTAGCGGGTTCCGATGCCATTGCGCGCATGTTTGATGATGTTCTTGCGCAGTTGGGCTTCGGAAAGGTTTGTCGACTTCTTGGCCTTCGGAGCCTTCTTCTTGGCCTTCGGCTTCGGTTTGGGGGCCGATTTCTTCTTGGTCTTGGGCTTAGGTGCTGGTGAGGGCGCCTGCGTCGACGGCGAGGGAGCCTGTGTTGACGGTGTCGGCCGCGGAGCTTGCTTTGATGGTGATTCCGAAGGTGCCTGTGAAGTGCTGGGCTTCGGTGAGGGTTCAGAGCTCTGTTCCGGCGCGCTTTCGGCGGTGCCGCCGGGAGCGGGCTTCGGTGCGGGCGCTGCGGTCTCCTTGCGGCCGCCCTGGAAGTCTTGGGTGACGGAGCCGTCTTCGTGAACGACGGGAGCGTCGACCGGGTAGCCCCAGGAGCTGTCCTCGAAGCCGTTGGCGCGGTACTGCTTCCACATCTCGTCAACAACCGGCTGGGCACCCGTCACCGGCGAGAAGAACAGTGCACCTTTTGCAAAGGCCTGATAGCAGCCGTTGTGCTTGATAGTGCACTTGACTTCGCTGGTTGGCTTGCCGAGCAGCTGAGCGTGCTGCTTGGCTGCGGCACTCATCTGCGCCGGTCCGGCTTCTTCTGATTCAGTTTCTATCTGCGTACCACCCAGGCTGCTGGCCTCGCCAGTGTCTCCCTGGGAAGTAGCGGGGGCAGCGCTGACCGCGGGAGCGGATGCGATGCCCGTGCCGAATAGCATGACGGCCGCTGTTGCGGCGACCGTCACTTTATTCAAAAGAGACATGTTTCCCCGTATAAAACTAACGGCCCGACTCGAAGGAGGAAGAAGGTCGAAGCCTAGGCTGTTCAGTTCGAAAAACCATAATATGACAAAACTGCAACATTGTCACAATGACTTTATGAAACTGTCGGCGTGTCGACTTGAACTGCGCTGAAGGTCTGGAAGTTTTCGCTGGTCGTGGCGGGTTTGATCGTGTTGGGGTTTGTGGTGAAACCTCTTCGTAATCTTTTTGTGAACATGCTGCTGGCGGGTGTGTGGACCCTGCTTGGCTGGGCGGTCTGCACTGGCCCCGCTGGAGCGATTTGCATACGCGCACAGGGTGCTCTAGAGTTATGACTCGTGCTCGTGATGAGCACTATTCCTCCGTAGCTCAGTTGGCAGAGCATTCGACTGTTAATCGAAGGGTCGCTGGTTCGAGCCCAGCCGGAGGAGCGCATCAGCCCCGATCATCTGATCGGGGCTTTCTCGTCTTATCTTTTCCGTGCCGTCCTGCGGTTCTTTGTGCTGGCGAACGGCTTGACGCTGTACAGTGCTGGAGTGAACATTTGGGCAGCCTTGGGGTTTGCGCTGGTATCTGCGGTAGGACTTGCGATCGGAGCGGCTGTGCAGCACTCCGGAGTAACCACTTCGCATGAGTCGGAGCGCTTCGGCGTTCGCTCTTTTTTTCGGCTGTTCACATCGCCCAGGTGGCTGCTGGGCACTGCAGTCATGGGGATCGCCGTCACCGCCGGGGTGCTGTCGCTTGCTCTTGCTCCTGTGATGGTCGTTCAGCCGGTTGGCGCGATCTCTCTCGCCGTCTCCGTTCTCATAGCCCGCTTTGCTCGTGGCCTTATATTCAAGCGACGGGTCTACACCGCTGTTCTCCTCTGCTTTGTCGGCGTTGCCGGTTTTGTCGGCGTATCGTCGCTTTTTGCAGTGTCTCGGGTCAGGTACGGCACGGAGGCTCTTCCGATGGCGTGGGTGTCAGCTGCGCTTCTTGTGATCACTGTGATTGGTCGTCTTGTCCTGCGCCGACCACAGCAGCTTTTCAATGTGGTCAGCGCAGCCGTGCTGTTTGCCTGTGTGGCAAGCAACACGCATGTCTGCGCGGCCCAGTTTCTTGCCGGAGGGCTGCCTGCCATCACCTGGGTCAACCTCGCAAGCGTGGCCGCATGCGGTGGAGTAGGGGCATGGTTCGTCCAGGCAGCGTATGCGTCGGGTCCGCCTGAAATAGTCATTGCAGGGCTTACGGTGATTGACCCGATCGTTGCGGTTATCCTCGGCGCTGCTGTCCTCGATGAGGCCGCTGCTGCACCTGCGTGGGTTCCTGTGATCATGGTTGCGGCGGGGCTGGTAGCGTGCTTGGGAGTTATCGTCCTAGCCCGGTTCCACCCTGATGTGCTGGAGCGCCGAGCGCGCGACGGCAACATCCCGTCCCCGACCACACAGTGAACATGAACCGTCCCCTCACAATCGTCATCCCCGCCGAAACGTACGCTCCGGAAGTCAACGGTGCTGCAACATTTGCCCAGCAGCTGGCCCAAGGGCTGGCCGGGCGCGGTCACAGCGTCCACGTCATCTGCCCCTCACCAAGCGGCATGGCCTACCATCAGGCGGATGAACGCGGGGTGGAAGTTCACTACATCAAATCTCGGCGCTGGCCGCTTCACCCCACGTGGATGATCTGCATGCCGTGGAACGTCGCTCCTGCTTTTGACCGGCTCATCGATCAGATCCAGCCTGACATCATCCACACTCAGGCACATTTCGTCATCGGTCGGCGAGCGTTCACTGCTGCCCGCCGGCGCCGGATTCCCATTGTCGGAACCAACCACTTCATGCCGCAGAACGTTGTGCCGTATGTCACCGCTCCCTCCGCAGTCGTTGCCGCGGCAGAGAAAGCGGCGTGGTGGGATCTGAAAAAGCAGTATCAGTCTGCCGACTACATCACGGTTCCCACTCAGCTGGCCGCGGACCTTCTCCACGAACACGGCTTTGACGCCCCTATTCGCGCCGTTTCATGCGGAATCGATTTGTCTCATTTTCATCCTGGCCAGCCGGCAGACGATGGCAGCAGCGCATCGCCGACCGTTCTCTTCGTCGGTCGGCTGTCGGCTGAGAAGCACATCGAGGACATTCTCGAGGCAATCGCCAAAACTGATCCGAAACTCGGCCTGTGCGCCGAGATCATCGGTTCTGGCGAACAGGAAAAGATTCTCGCGGACCTGTCTGATGAGCTCGGAATAGCCGACCGCGTGGTTCTGCGGGGAAAAGTGAGCGATGCCCAGCTTGTGGCCGCTTATCAGAGGGCTGATGTCTTCTGTATGCCCTCAACCGCTGAACTGCAGTCGATTGCGACGCTGGAGGCCTTGGCGACGGGTGTTCCCGTCGTTCTTGCCGACGCAGTGGCCCTTCCACACCTGTGCGAGGACGGTGTCAACGGCAGGCTTATTCCTCCGCGGGATACCGACGGCTACGCTCAGGCCTTCACGGAGATTGCAACGGCATCAGCTCAAGCGCGACAAAGAATGAGCGAAGCGGCCCAGGCGATTGCAGCTCGTCACGACATTTCAGCGACCCTCGACAGCTTTGAAGAGATCTACTTCGGTCTCCTCGGAAACTGAGTTCCACCTCGGCGGCTGAAGACCATTGATTTTGAAGCAGACGATAGAAAGGCAGCACACAGCGTGAAGCCCGGAAAGCTGACACAGCAGCAGAAGCAGATTCTGTCAGTTGTGCTCATCCCGGTTTTCATGTCTCTGCTGAGCGTATCGATCGTCAACGTCGTTCTGCCGGCCATCGGCCGGGATCTTAACGCCCCGTCATCGGCACTCCAGTGGGTGCTGTCGGGCTACACGCTGTCTTTCGGCGTGCTTCTGGTTGCGGCCGGGCGTGCCGGTGACGTCTACGGTCGCGGCAGGCTGTTCGTCATCGGCGCGATTCTCTTCGGTGCGGCGTCGCTCCTAGCGGGTTTAGCGCCCAATGAAGTCGTACTCAACATCGCCCGCATTTCTATGGGCTTCGGATCGGGTCTGCTCAATCCGCAGACCGTCGGCCTTATCCAACAGTACTTTTCCGGTGCTGAGCGCGGTCGCGCATTCGGCTATTTCGGTTCGACGGTGGGCATTTCAGTGGCGATCGGCCCTGTGCTCGGCGGTGTGTTCATGGCCGGGTTCGGAGACAGCTGGGGTTGGAGGGCCTCATTCCTCATCAATGTGCCCTTTGCCCTCATCGCCGCTGCTGCGGCGCTCCGGCTGTTTCCGGACAGCGCGTGGAAGGGCACCCCGGAGACTGGGCGGGCGGCTGATCGCAGACAGTCCCGAGCCGATATGGACCCCGTCGGCACAGTCCTCTTTGCTCTGGCGATCCTGCTGGTCATGCTTCCCTTCATGGAAAGGGAGCTCGGAGCGTGGGTCTTCTCCCTTGTCGTCGTCGGCGTCGCGCTCATCGTGGTGTGGGCTTTCTGGGAGAAGCGATACAAGACCAGGGGTCGCGAGCCGATGGTTGATCTCAGCCTGTTCAAAATCCCAAGCTTCGCCAACGGCTCGCTGCTCATCGGTCTGTACTTCATGGGGACGACCAGCGTGTGGGTGGTGTCGGCCGTCTTCCTCCAGGGCGGCCATGACTTCTCGCCCCTCCACGCTGGACTCATCGGGCTGCCTGGTGCGCTTGGAACCATCTGGACTTCCGCCTGGGCGGGCCGCAAGGTTCTCGCCTACGGCCGGAGCTTGGTTCTTTGGGGCATGGTGATCGCCATTGCCTCGATTGCCGGTTCGATCGGTGTTGTGCTGCTGGCCGATGCGGGTGGGCTGAGCATCTGGTGGCTCATGCTCCCTCTGTCCGTGCTGGGTGCAGCACAGGGCTGCATTGTCAGCCCGAATCAGACTCTGACCCTGCTCGAGGTGCCGGTGCGGGATTCCGGTGCCGCCGGCGGGGTTCTGCAGACCGGTCAGCGGGTGGGCACGGCGGTCGGCATTGCGGCTATCACCGGAATACTGTTCACGGTCGAAGCAGCTTCGGGCTGGAATACCGCCTTCATCACTGCTTTCACGGTCATCGGAATCGTCATGAGTGCTGCTGCCGCAGTGGCTGTGTGGGACGTGGTCGTGTCTGGCCGAAACGGCGGCAATCAGACCCCCGGTCGGCAGACGGTGCCCTCCAGCTGAACCCTGCATGAGGACTCCGCCCGCATAAGATTTGTCTGATTGCGGCAGCGTGAATATGAGACACTTGCAGCGCCCGCAAAAGGAAAAGGGGAGTAACCTCAGTGTCAAACGACGTCAGCGCCGGCGAACGACCGGATCTTGAGGAGCTTGTGCGCTCCGGGGGAGTGCGCTCACTCTTTTCACCCGTCGTTGATGTCATCACAGGCACCGATGCCGGGTACCGCGTAAGCCACTGCGCACAGACAGATGGCAAGCCGATCAGCTCCCAGGAACTGCGCCGAGCGGTTCGTGCCTCGCACATGGTCGGTGACATCGATTCCTCAATTCGCGAGCAGACTCTCCGAGACGCAGAAACCGCGGGGCTTGCTTCTCACACACGGCTGTTCGTCAATTCCGAGCCCGAATCGCTCGTCACTCTTGAGGACCGCAGTGACCGCGATGCGCGGATCATTCTGCAGCTTGGACCTTCGAGCATTGCGGCTCAGCCCGGAACGGTGCTGCGCTCTGTGCGATCTGCGCGCCAGCTGGGCTGGTCAATCGGAATATCGGGTGTCGGCCTCGATTTGGCGACGACCGCGTATCTGCCTCTGGTCAATCCCGCTGTTGTCGCTCTCCACCCAGACGTGCTCAGAATCGAAGACAAAGAGCACTTGGCGAAGCTCAACGTTCTCCTTCGCGCGCACGCCGAACGCACCGGAGCTGTTGTTGTGGCAGAAGGCGTTGATTCAGACGACGACCTCATGATGGTCAATGCGCTCGGTGCACGATTCGCTACGGGGGAGCTGTATGCGTCTCCCACAGAGCGGCCGAACCCGGTGAACATTCCGCCCGAAGATGCGATGTCGGTCCACAGCACCCGCAATAAGCAGATTCAGGGCACCCCGTACTCGATTGCGCTGGGCCTGCAGGCTGATCCGCTGCTTGTCGACTATGACTTCATGATCGAACACATGGTGCAGCTGCTGGAGCGCGCTTCGGCGGTGGGTTCGTCTGCGATCGTCGTGGGTGTCTTCGGGGAAGAGGATCAGCTGCCCGAGAAGGTTGACAGCGCCTACCGCACTGTAGGCAGGACAGCGGGGCTGGCCGCTGTCCTGTCGGGTGGCTTCGATGAAGCGCCCATGCCAACCGTTCGGTCCGGCCCGGTGGATCATTCCGATGCTCTGCGTGACGAGTACGCGGTGATCGTCATCGGGCCCGACTGGTCGAGTATGGTCAGCGCACACCGTCGCAATGAACTCGGTGCTGACGGTCGGCGTGAATTCGACCTGTTCATCACTACAGAGCGCTACGCCAGCGTTGATGCTGCGCGCTCGGTGCTTTCGCGCATTCGCCTGCAGAAACGCTAGAAGAGCACACGGCCGCCTGACCCCATCGGCCAAGAGGCAGAACCGATGGAGTCAGACGGCAGAGTGCTCGGGTGAGCGCAGACTTCAGACGGCGCGCGACAGCCAGCGCACAGGGGCGCCTTCGCCGGCCAGCCGGAAGGCTTCGAGTTCGTCGTCCCACGCCTGGCCCAGCGCAAGAGACATTTCTGCCTGCATGCGCTCGGAATCGCCTCCGGAACGGGCCATGACAGCGCGAATGATGTCTTCGCCTACGACGATGTTGCCGTGGACGTCTGTCAGGGCATGAAAAATGCCGAGATCAGGGGTGTGGCTCCAACGTGCGCCGTCGAAGCCCGGGGATGCTTCCTCGGTGACTTCGTAGCGAACATTGGCCCACCCCTTGAGGGCAGACGCAATCTTCGCGCCGGAGCCTGCCGGTGCAGCCCAGCAGACCTCAGCGCGCAGCAAACCAGGCGCCGCCGGCTGCGGCGACCAATCGAACTTGGCTTGGGCACCAATCGCACCGCCTGCAGCCCATTCAATATGAGGGCACAGCGCACGCGGTGCGGAGTGGACGAACAGTACGCCCTGGGTGTTATTCACTTTGCCTCCTTGATCGTTCCGAAAACGTCTTCCCCACGAATCGAAACACCAAAGAGGTTCTCAGCCATAATAGTGCAAAACGCGCAGAAGAGAAATACCGCCACAGTGCGCGCACTGCTATGCTGACCATGTTCTGACCCCCTGTAGCTCAGCTGGTTAGAGCAGGGGACTCATAATCCCTTGGTCGCCGGTTCAAGTCCGGCCGGGGGGACTCTCATTCATATGGCCCATCACTGTGTAGCTCAACAGCAGGGCTGATGGCCAAAAGCTTCGGGGTGGGTATCGCAGCGATACCCACCCCGAAGCTTTCTGCAGCTGAAAGTCAGACGCTCTTGAACACGACGACGGCGTTGTGGCCGCCGAAGCCGAACGAGTTTGACAGTGCGGCAATCGGCCCGTCAGGAAGTTTGGCCGGCGTGTCGCGGACGATGTTGAGGTCGATCTTCGGGTCGACGTTTTCGATGTTGATCGTCGGCGGCGCCATGCGATTGTGCAGGGCGAGAACCGTGAAGATCGCTTCTACGGCGCCCGCGCCGCCCAGCAGGTGTCCCGTCATGGACTTCGTGCCAGTCACGAGAGCATCGTGCGTGTGTTCGCCGAGCAGAGCGTTGATTGCCAGCGATTCCGGCACATCGCCGACCGGGGTCGACGTTGCGTGGGCGTTGATGTGCTTGACCGCCTCGGGCTGGAGTCCTGCACATTCAAGAGCCTGGCGCATGGCGCGCAGGGCGTATTTGCCTTCGGGCTCGTTAGCGGTGATGTGGTGAGCATCGTTGGTGACGCCCCAGCCGCCGAGCTCTGCATAGATCTTTGCTCCCCGAGCTTCGGCGTGTTCTTTGGTTTCCAATACCAGAGCACCGGCGCCTTCGCCCATGACGAAGCCGTCGCGGTCGACGTCATAGGGGCGCGAAGCGGTTTCGGGCGAATCGGTGCGGCGTGAAAGGGCGCGCATCGATGAGAAGGCAGACATCGTGAACGGGTGAATAGCGCTTTCAGAACCGCCCGCAATCACAACGTCCGCACGGCCGGACCTGAGCACGTCAAAGGCGTGGCCGATGCTTTCGGTAGATGAAGCACAGGCAGATACGACCGTCTGCACGCCCGCGTGAGCGTGGTACTCCATGCCGATGGCGGCCGCGGGGCCGTTGGGCATGAGCATGGGGACGGTCAAAGGCATAACGCGGCGGGAGCCTTCTTCGCGCAGGGTGTCCCAGCCGTTGAGCAGGCTCCAGACGCCTCCGATGCCCGTGGCCCACGAAACGGCGAGCCGATCAGCATCGACTTCGGCTCCTTCTTCGCTAAAGCCGGCGTCATCCATTGCCTCTTTGGCGGAGATCAGTGCGAACTGGCTGGAAGGGTCGAGGCGCTTGGCCTGCACCCGTGTGAGTTTGTCTTCGACAACTGCCGGGTCAACGGCAGCTGCGAAGTTGACAGGGATGTCGTACTTGTCCTGCCAGTCGTTGTCGAGTGCTTTGACACCGGAGGTGCCAGCGAGAGCTGATTCCCATGTTTCTTCAGCGGTGCCGCCCAACGGGGAGACAGCGCCGATGCCGGTGACGACAACTGTGGAAGTCATGTGGTTACCTCGTCGAATCTTGGGGTAAGCCGCCGGGCTCGTGTAAGCCCGGCGGCTTAGGGAGATCAGGCCTGCTGAGCCTTCACGATGTAGTCAACAGCGTTCTGGACGGTTTCGAGGTCCTTGACGTCGTCGTCGGGGATCTTGACGTCGAACTTCTTTTCTGCGTTGACGACGATGGTCATCATCGAAATCGAGTCGATGTCGAGGTCATCGGTGAACGACTTCTGCGGTTCAACAGCGTCGACAGCGAGGCCGGTTTCTTCGTTGACGATTTCTGCGAGTCCTGCAAGGACTTCTGCTTCGGTGTTAGCCATAGTTTCCTCTTTCTCTTTGACTGCTTACAGTCGTGTGACATTGATTCGACGAATGCCCGAATCGATATTACGTCAGGAGGCGAGCCGTGTCGTCTGACTCAGCGTCCTCCAAGTCAATCAGGGGAGCTGAACGACCTGTGCGCCGTAGACCAGACCGGCGCCGAAGCCGATCTGCAGGCATAGGCCGCCGGACAGCTCCGGATTCTCCTTCAGCAGGCGGTGGGTTGCCAGCGGAATGGATGCCGCCGATGTGTTTCCGTTTTCTGCGATGTCTCGGCCGATCACGACGGAATCGGGAACGCCCAGCTGCTGTGCGAGGTTGTCGATGATCCGCATGTTCGCCTGGTGCGGGACGAATGCGGCAAGGTCGGAAGCCTTAACGCCGGCTGCGTCGAGCGCCTGCTTGGCGATCTCGACCATGTCGTAGACGGCCCAGCGGAAAACCGACGGTCCGTCCTGGCGCAGGGTGGGGAAACCGACTTCGGGGTTGTCGCGGTAGTCGAAGAACGACGCGTGCATTCTGATCGTGTCCCACTTCTGGGGGTTCGACCCGATAACAGACTGTGAAATGCCGGGCGTGTCGGACGACTGCACGACGGCGGCACCCGCCCCGTCTCCGAGGATGAAGGAAATCGACCTGTCTGTCGGATCGATCCAGTCGGAGAGCTTCTCGGCGCCGACAACGAGGACATTGTCGGCCATGCCCGAGCGCACGACAGCGTCGGCCTGCGCGATGGCGTAGCAGTATCCGGCGCAGGCTGCCGAAATGTCCCAGGCGGGTATCGGTCCGGTGCCCAGTTCGGCGGCCAGTTTGGCCGCGGCTGACGGCGTCGGATAGGGGAAGGTCACTGTTGCGATGATGATCGCGCCGATTTCCTCCGGCTTCAGCCCGGCGTTCGCGATTGCCTCCTTGGACGCCTCCAGGCACATGTCGATGAGGCTGGTGTCTTTGTCTGCCCGGCGTCGCGTGATGATCCCAGTGCGCTGTTGGATCCATTCATCAGATGAATTGATGGGCCCGACGATGTCGTTGTTGTGCACAACAACGTTTGAGCGCCCGGCGCCGATGCCGGCGATGCGGGAGAATCCCTGCGAGGTCGCGGTCTTGAGAGTTGCCACGTTCATCCCTTTCTTAGGCGTGGGAGGCGACGAAAGCGCGTGCTTCGTCCAGCTGATCGGCCGATGTGAGCGCGAAGGTTTCCACACCCTTCATGCCGCGGCGGGCGATCCCGGCCAGCGTGCCGCCGGGCAGCAGCTCGAGCAGTCCGGTGACCCCGGCTTCCACGAGAGTCGACTGACACAGGTCCCAGCGGACCGGCGAGGTGACCTGATTGACCAGTGACTGTACGTAGTCACGGCCGTTGTCAACGGGGAGTCCGTCGCGGTTGGACAGAATTGACACGGTCGGATCGCTCGGGTTGAGCGAGTCGGCCAGTTCCTGCAGTTCGGGCTGTGCCGAGGCCATGAAGTCCGTATGGAAGGCCCCGGCCACCTGCAGCGGGATGACCCGCGTGCGCTCCGGAGGGTTGTCTTTGAGCTTGCCGATGTTCTCAAGAGCGCCGGCGGCGACGATCTGCCCACCGCCGTTGACGTTGGCCGGCTGCAGGCCGGCAGCTTCAATGGCGTTGAGAACATCGTCCTGTACTCCGCCGATGACGGCGGCCATGCCGGTGGGCACGGCCTTTGAAGCCTGGGCCATGCCACGGGAGCGAACGCCGACGAAGTTCATGGCATCAGCGTCGGTGAGGACCCCAGCGAGCGCGGCAGCCCCGACTTCGCCCACCGAGTGGCCGGCGTAGTAGCTGGGGGCGGTTTCGCCGAGCACCTCTCGGGCCGACGCGATTGCGGACGCGACAAGCAGAGGCTGCGCAATGGCGGTGTCCTTGATGGTTTCGTCATCCGATGTGGTGCCGTGGGCGATGAGGTCAAGGCCCACCGCTTCGGACGCGCTGGCGATCGTCTGCTTGAAGCTGTCGATCTCAATAAAAGGCGTGAGGAATCCGGACTTCTGGGCGCCCTGACCCGGGCAGGCAACTACTAGCAAAGCTCTCCAACTTTCTCGACTGCGCAACGACGATAGTGTATTTGGCTGAAACCTCAGCGTGAATTGTCGTAGGTGTACAACTGTCCTGCGCTGTGCAGGTGGCCGTATACCAAAGCGATCCGAATGACGAACCCTGAGCGCGCCTCGGTCGGATCTATCCCAAGGGCCTCGGTAAGTTTCTTGAGTCGATAGCGCACGGTGTTCGGATGGACGTCGAGGGCGCGTGCGGTCGTTTCCAGCGCGCCGCCGTATTCGAGGTAGGCGGCGGCAGTGGCCAGAAGCTGACCAGAGCCGGTGGCCAGGGGTTCGTAGTAGGAGGACACGAGGGCATCGACTGCGCTGCGGTCACCGGCTATGGCCCGTTCGGGAAGAAGATCGTCAGCAAAGACCGGGCGCGGGGTGTCGGGTCGGGCGCGCGCGGTGCGCAGACCCCACACGGCGGCGGAAGCGCTTATCCCAGCCTGTGCGAAGGAACTGACCTCCGGGCCGATGACAATGTCGGACGGACCGAAGAACGGCGAAAGGTCCTCAGCGGCTGCTTCGACGTCAGATACTCCGCCGAGCACAATGAGAAGGCGGTCGGAGTGGATGCCGACAAGCGCGTCTTCTGCCCACTTCTTAGCTGTTGAGCGCACTTGCTCTATAGATGCGCGGTCTTTGCGACGGGGTGCCCGCCCCATGATCACGCGAATTGAGCCCTCCGAGTCCCAGCCGTAGGCAGCTGTTCGACTGGCAAGTTCGTCTACGGAGTCGCCCCGCACAAGCGCGTCGATGACCATCGCCTCGAGTCGGGCGTCCCAGCTGCCCCTGGCCTCAGCTGCTCGTGCATAGATATCGGCGGCAGCGAAGGCGATCTCGCGTGAATAGATGAGCACCGCCTCGCGAAGCTCAGCCTGTTCGCCGGCGCGGGCAAGGTCGCTCACCCGCTCCTCGACTACTTCGACGACAACGCGCAGAAGCTGCAGCGTCTGCTGCAGTGAAACAGAACGGACAAGCTCCTTAGGTGCAGATTTGAAGATGTCGTTGATCACCCGAAGGTGGCGGGTGGGGTTTCGGTACCACTCGATAAACGACGAAATTCCCGAGTTCGCCAGCACAACCACCCAGCCCTTGTCGGCAGAGGACAGCTGTGAGAACCAGCGCAGGCGCCCTTCAATGCGCTTGAGGGTCAGGTTCGACAGTGTGCGCTGACCAGCCTCGAGGCGGCGGATGGTGTCAGCGCGAGCAGCGTTCTTCGCGCTGGGCTTGTCATGGTCGGGCATGAGACCAACCATAGCGGTTGAATAACAAAAACCTTGTATCGGGAAAACAAAAGGGGGCCAGGGTGAGCACCCCGACCCCCTTCTATGTGCGGCCGAATCACCGCCGGGCGACTGTATTCGTCATGCGTCTCCGCCGGCAGTGCCGGATAGGCCCTTCCGGGGATCGTCAAGACCGTACTTCTTCGCAGCCTCCGCCGCCTTCGACATGTCGATCTCGCCGGTGTCGGCCAGGCTGATGAGAGCCTGAACGACAACGGAATGAGCGTCGATGAGGAAGTAGCGGCGAGCGGCTGGACGAGTGTCGGAGATGGCGTAGCCGTCCGCGCCGAGGCTCGTGAAGTGGTTCGGCACGTACTGGCGGATCATGTCCGGAACAGTCCGGGTGAAGTCGCTCGTGGCGATGACCGGTCCCTGGGAGTCCAGCAGCCTCTGCGTGACGTAGGGGACCCGGGGCTCTGCCTGCGGGTCGAGCAGACGGGCATCGTCAGCGGTCAGACCGTCGCGGCGCAGTTCCTGCCACGAGGTGACAGACCACACATCAGCACTGACGCCCCAGTCCTTCTCGAGGATTTCCTGGGCTTCGAGGATCCACGGAACACCAACACCGGAGGCCATGAGCTGAACCTTCGGGCCGTCCGTCTCATTGCCGTCTTTGAGCTTGTAGAGGCCCTTGATGATGCCGTCAGTGTCGAGGTTCTCCGGTGCCTTCGGCTGGACCATCGGCTCGTTGTACATGGTGATGTAGTACATGACGTCCGGGTCCTGGCGCGGATCTTCGGGATCGTACATCCGGTGCAGGCCGTCGCGAACGATGGTTGCGATTTCGTAGGCGTAGGCCGGGTCGTAGGACACGATCGAAGGGAAGGTCGAGGACAGAACGTGGGAGTGGCCGTCCCCGTGCTGCAGACCCTCGCCGGTCAGGGTGGTGCGTCCGGCCGTGGCCCCCAGAATGAATCCGCGCGTCATCTGGTCGCTGGCCGCCCAGAACTGGTCTCCCGAACGCTGGAAGCCGAACATCGAGTAGAAGATGTAGAACGGAATCATCGGCTCGCCGTGCGTGGCGTAGCTGGTGCCCGCAGCGGTCAGCGCGGTTGTCGAACCGGACTCGTTGATGCCCATGTGCAGCAGCTGACCGTCGCTTGCTTCCTTGTAGGACAGGAACAGGTCACGGTCGACAGAAATATAGTTCTGGCCGTGCGGGTTGTAGATCTTCTTCGTTGGGAAGAAGGAGTCCATGCCGAAGGTGCGGGCTTCGTCCGGGATGATGGGCACAACCCGCTTGCCGAACTCCTTGTCCCGCATGAGGTCCTTGAGAATGCGGACGAACGCCATGGTTGTGGCGATCTCCTGCTTGCCTGAACCGCGCATGCCCGGTTCGAAGGCCTTGTCGTCGGGAAGTTTGATGTCGACGTACTTCGAGCGGCGTTCGGGAGTGAAGCCGCCGAGTTCATGACGTCGGTCGAGCAGGTATTTGATTTCCGGAGCGTCGTCGCCGGGGTGGTAGTACGGCGGGAGCTCTGGATTCTCTTCGAGCTGCTTGTCGGAGATCGGGATGGAGAAGTGGTCGCGGGCTGCTTTGAGGTCTTCCAGCGCCATCGTCTTCATCTGGTGGGTTGCGTTGCGGGCCTCGAAGTGCGGCCCGAGCGAATAGCCCTTGACGGTCTTGACGAGGATGACGGTCGGCTGACCGGTGTGCTCAAGTGCAGCCTTGTAGGCCGCGTACACCTTGCGGTAGTCGTGGCCGCCGCGCTTGAGGTTCCAGATCTGCTGGTCGGTGTAGTGCTCGACCATGGCCTTCGTGCGCGGGTCTCGTCCGAAGAAGTTGTCGCGGACGAAGCCGCCGGACTCGCCCTTGTACGTCTGGTAGTCGCCGTCGGGAGTGGCGTTCATCAGGTTGACGAGAGCGCCGTCGCGGTCTTTGGCCAGCAGCGGGTCCCACTCGCGGCCCCAGATGACCTTGATGACGTTCCAGCCGGCACCTCGGAACCAGGATTCGAGTTCCTGGATGATCTTGCCGTTGCCGCGGACCGGACCGTCGAGGCGCTGCAGGTTGCAGTTGATGACGAAAGTCAGGTTGTCGAGCTCTTCGTAGGCGGCGTACTGGAGCATGCCGCGTGCTTCCGGTTCGTCCATTTCACCGTCGCCGAGGAAGGCCCAGGTGTGCTGCTGGCTGGTGTCCTTGATGCCGCGGTTGTGCAGGTAACGGTCAAACTGTGCCTGAGAGATGGCGGCCTGGGGGCCGATGCCCATGGACACCGTCGGGTGCTCCCAGAAGTCGGGCATCTGGCGCGGGTGCGGGTAGGAGGGCAGCCCGAAGGGTTTGCCGTTGACGTAGTGGGAGGACTGCTGGCGGAAGCCGTCCATCTGTTCAGCGTTGAGGCGGCCCTCGAGGAAGGCGCGTGCATACATGCCCGGTGACGCGTGGCCCTGGTAGAAGATGTGGTCGCCGCCGCCGGGGTGATCCTTGCCGCGGAAGAAGTGGTTGAGCCCGACCTCGTAGAGAGTTGCGGCCGAAGCGTAGGTCGAAATGTGGCCGCCGACTCCAATGCCCTCGCGCTGTGCACGCTGGACCTGCACGGCGGCGTTCCAGCGGATCCACCTGCGATAGCGGCGTTCTACTTCTTCGTCACCCGGGAACCACGGTTCGTCTTCAGCGCCGATGGTGTTGACGTAGTCGGTGGCTGTGAGGCTGGGGACGCCGATTCGCTGCTGGCGCGCACGCTGGATGAGGTTGAGCATGATGTAGCGTGCGCGGGCGGTGCCGGCCTCTTCGACCAGCGCGTCAAGGGAGTCGATCCAGTCCTGGGTCTCCTGCGGGTCGATGTCGGGGACATTCGCGGGGAGACCATTGAGGATGGGGCCCTTGTTCTTGTTGTCCAAAGCAATTCCTCTCGCGTTTAAGGGACTTCGGATATGTGTCTAGGCTATTGCACTTCGGGCCTGGGTGTCGCCGAACTGGGTGTGAAATGGTCCACCCTGTCGGCCGCTGATTGTCCGAACCGGCCAAATTCTATGTATTTCCCGGAGTATCGGCCCTGTGATTGGCGAAACGCGGCTTTTCTGGTGAGAATAAAGCCATGAGTACAACTCCCTCAGGAAGGACGCTCGATTCCGCGCAGGCAGCGCAGGCGGCAAACCCCCTGTCTCTGTCGAGCGGCCAGTATGTTCAGGAGATCGGCTTTGACGACGACGTCGATTTCCAGCTGCGCGATGACATCGCGGCAGTAACCGGCGAAGAGATGATTGACGGCGACGTCGACGATGTTTTCGACGTGATCGTCATGTGGTGGCGCAGCGATGACGACGACCTGACCGACGGCATCGTCGACGCTCAGACAACTTTGAAGGACGGCGGTGTTGTGTGGCTTCTGACCCCGAAGGCCGGCCGCCCCGGGCACATTGATCCGGTCGACATCAACGATGCCGCGCCCGTTGCCGGTATGCACGTGACGAAGACGGTTCGTGCGGCGGCTGATTGGTCGGCCGTGTGCCTGATGAGCAAAAAGAACTTCGACTGATGACTTTGGAAACCGGTGCCGTCGGACCCCAGGTGGGTGCGGCGGCACCTTCACTTTGTCTGCCTTCCCACTTCGGTGAAGCACTGTCTTTTGGCGAATGCAGGCTGCGTGCCGGTGCCGAGCAGATCCTTGCGGTGTTCTTTCCCTTTGCGTATTCACCCGTCTGCACTGCCGAAATGGAGCAGCTTGCGCAGCTGTACGATGATCTGCTGGCCGGCGGCACAGAGGTAGCCGCGGTGTCATGCGATCCGAAGTACACTCTGGCCGCGTGGGCGCAGGACCTCCGGCTGCCGTTTGTCCTTCTGTCTGACTTCTGGCCCCACGGTGCTGCCTCAAAGGCCTTTGGCGCTTTCGATGAGCGGCGCGGCTTTGCGCAGCGCCTGACCTTCCTTCTGGACGGGTCGGGTGTTGTGGTCGACACGGAGCACTCCTTGGCTGGAAGCAAGCGCGACTTCACTCGCTTCCTTAATCGCTCTGGGGGCTTCTGAGCCTCCTTCGCTGCCGTGTGAGCAGTTAGGGTGGGAGTGACCTGTCGTTCTTCCCAAGGAGGGGTTATGGCGTCCATCTTCACTAAGATCCTCGACGGAGAGATTCCCGGCGCGTTCGTCTATCAAGACGACCGCTGCGCAGCTTTTATGGACATCAGTCCGCTGACCGATGGGCACGTGCTCGTCATCCCGCGTGAAGAGATTGACCACTGGCTCGACCTGCCTGAAGACCTCACAGCTCATCTCATGTCGGTCGCTCAGAAGATCGGGCGGGCACAGAAGAAGGCGTTCTCCTGTGAGCGCATTGGGGTCTTGATTCAGGGATATGAAGTGCCCCACGTGCATATCCACGTGTGGCCCACGAACTCGGTTGAGGACTTCCGTCTGGAAAACACCCGCGGATCGACTGAGGCCGAAGACATCGCAGCAGCTGCGGAGAAGATCAAGGCCGAGCTTGCCTGAAGGCCATTCGATTCACCGCATTGCCCGCCGGTTCAACGCTGATTTCGCCGGGCGCGCGGTGACCGCCTCATCACCCCAGGGGCGCTTTTCTGACGGTGCCGCGCTCATCAGCGGCAGTGAGCTGGGGGAGTGCTATGCCGTCGGCAAGCACCTGTTCCTTCCGTTCGAGGGCGAGCGCACGGTGCGGGTCCACCTGGGCATCTACGGCGCCTGGGATTTTCTCTACGCTGCCGGAATGCCCGAACGCGCTGGGCAGACGGGGGAGTATGCCGGATCGCTTGGGGCGCCTCGTCGGGTGCGCGCCGGTGAGGTCGAGAAGGCAGAGGAACTCGAATCGGTTTGGCCGCCGGAACCGGTGGGGCAGGTGCGTCTGCGCCTGCTGACCGAGGGCGTGTGCGCTGACCTGCGCGGCCCTATGGTGTGTGAGGTCCTCACCCCTCACGAGGTGGAAGCTCAGCTGGCGGCACTCGGTCCTGATCCGCTGGTCGACGGAAATGCTCGCGGCGGTCGCAGATTTGCTGAGAATGTGCGCAGGCGCCGTCCGATCGGCAGTCTGCTCATGGATCAGTCTGTTGTCGCAGGCATCGGCAATGTGTACAGAGCCGAAATGCTGTTCCGTGCCGGGCTCAGTCCGTTCAAACCGGGAACCGAGTTGACCGATGGCGAAGTTTCCGCGCTGTGGCGCGATTGGGTGCGGCTGCTGCCCGTGGGAGTCGAAACAGGAGTTATGCTCACCCGCACGCGTCTGCGGGGCGCAAGCCGTCAGCGGGCAGCAGAAGACAGTGAGTTCCGCCATTTTGTGTATGGGCGCACGGGCCTGCCGTGTCGCGTGTGCAGAAATCCTGTGGCGATGACGGAAATGGAAGGGCGCAAACTGTACTGGTGCCCCGAATGCCAGAAGTGACGAAGGCGAGCCCGGCATATGTTGGGCTCGCCTTCGCCTCACGCTGTCTATGACGGCAGGAGACCGAGGAGGTCGGCCAATTGGTAGCAGCCGAGCCCTATGACGACCAGAGTGATGGCACCGCCGAAGACATTGGCCCAGAGGCCGTTGGCGTTATCACCTACTACCTTTTTGCTGTTCATCGTAACGAGCAGGAAGATCGCAATGATCGGCAGAAGCAGGCCGTTGGCAGCCTGAGCTATGACGATGAGCTGAATCGGCTCGATGCCGGTCAGGGCAATAATCGCCCCGACGGCGAGGACTGAAATCCATACCCCGCGAAACAGCGGGCTCTTCATGTCGGTGCTTTTGCCGAGTATTCCGGTGATGGCATAGGCCGCGCCGAGTGGGCCGGCAAGAGCGGAGGTGAAGCCCGCCGCGAACAGCCCGAGTGCGAACACCCATGTCGAGGCATCTCCCAGCAACGGTTGAAGCGATGTGGAGAGGTCTTCCGCAGTTTCGGCGCTCATTCCGTGCAGGAAAAGTGCGCCGAAAGACGTCGCCATGACCGCCAGTGTGATGAGTCCGCCAAGTGAGATCGAGGCGGCGGTGTCGAGACGAGCTTCCTTCATAGCCTGCATCTTCGGCACACCCTCCCAGTTTTCCTGCACGAGGCTTGCGTGGAGGAAGACATTGTATGGGACCACTGTCGTGCCGATCAGCGCGATTGCTGTCAGCGCAGATCCCGGCGGCAGCGATGGTGCGAAGATCCCTTTGAAGATCTCGCCGACTGGAGGCTGCACAACGAAGGCGGTGATGACGAACAGGATTGTGAGGATGCCGACCATGACCATGAGCACACGCTCGATGGTTTTGTAGCTGCCGGTGATGAGCAGACTGAAGATCGCGACGACTATGAGCGCGACGATGATTCTCATGTCGATGGGTGC
This sequence comes from Brevibacterium sp. HMSC07C04, assembly GCF_001815905.1. Lineage (GTDB taxonomy): Bacteria > Actinomycetota > Actinomycetes > Actinomycetales > Brevibacteriaceae > Brevibacterium. The sequence continues at coordinate 18,739 of NZ_KV823261.1, forward strand.
GACCGCCGATACGGCTAACGATGTTCCCGTCGTGTCGCCCCCGGCGTAGGCCGCACCGCCGATGCCGATCGCGGCTACCACGAGGATGATCATGAGCGTGCGCAGAATGGGATTGTCAAGCGCGCGGCGCATGGCTTCACCGAGGCCGAGGCCCGCGCCGATGCCGAGCCTGACCGCCATTTCCTGCAGGACGAGAGTGGCGATGATCGAGAAGACAACAGACCATGCCAGTGTGAAGCCGTAGTCTGCGCCGGTGACGATAGCGGTCGTGATTGTGCCGGGGCCGATGAACGAGGCCGCAATGATGAGTCCAGGGCCGAACAGTGATCCCTGGCGCTTCTTTTCTGCTGTGTTTGGTGAAGAGGGGTTCACGAGAGCTCCTCTAGGCCGGGGAGTTTCCCCGATTATGTGACCGTCAGCATAACGATAGTGAGTGAAACGACAGTCGCGGGGATGTTTTCCTGTGTATCGCCTGAGTGCCTTAGCGGGAATGAACGAGCTCGCAGCATATGACGGACGGGCTCTCCGGCCCGGAGCCCGAACGCAAAAATCCCGGGACATCGAGTGAACGATATCCCGGGACTTGGTGGGCCCAGAGGGACTCGAACCCCCGACCCTCTCGGTGTAAACGAGATGCTCTAGCCAACTGAGCTATAGGCCCTAACCGTGATAAGAATACAGTCAGTCGGCGATCCTGCCAATTCGGCTCAGCGTGCTGGCAAGAGCGGCTCTGCTGTCAGCTGGTCCAGCAGTGGAGTCAAACAGGGCTCGATTCTGTTCAAACGCGACTGCCGCGCAGGTGAGCACCACCGAGCAGTGACGCTCCGCCTCGTCGGAAATCTGGGCGCGCACCGCAGCGGGCAGGACAGGGTCACCCGAATGAGCGTAGGCGAGCGAAAAGATGTCCGCACCGTCGCGGTAGCGCAGCAGGACATCGTGCATGCGCAGCAGAATGTCAGCCCCGGTCATGCCTGCGCCCTGTCCGATAGCCTCATCCACTTCAGTGGCGATGCGCCGGGCTACAAGGACGAAGATCTCCTGCTTGTTCTTCACGTGCCAGTACAATGCGGATGGGCCGACACCCAGGTCGCGAGCCAATCTGCGCATAGAAAGGTCGCCCATGCCGTAGTCGGTGAGGATGGCTACCGCAGCATCGGCAATGCGGTGAACAGACAGGCTCATGGAGTCAATCATGGCAGGTCGGAAGCCGGATTTCGCAATCAGTCCGCGGTGGGCTATAGTTGTCCCCGTTGCCATTCACGGGATATGGCGCAGTTTGGTAGCGCGCCTCGTTCGGGACGAGGAGGTCGTGGGTTCAAATCCCGCTATCCCGACGAGTCCTCGGGTCCATCCGAGGACTTTTGCTTTAGAGGAAGGCAACCACAATGAAGTGGACCGCAGTACTCGCTGCCGCCGCTGTCTTGACGCTCACCGCATGCGGTGCCCGCCCCCTGTCTGAACTTGAAGATGTGCAGGGCACAGTCTCTGAAACATCGGTGCCGGAAGAAGAAAAAGCAAAAGACGCCCTCGATTCGATCCAAGAAGACGCTGAGCTCAAAGCCCTGCTTCCTGACGATGTTCGCCAGCGCGGGCTGAAATGGGCTACGTCCGTCGGCTATCCGCCCATGGAGCTGTGGACATCCGATAACTCTGAAATCATCGGGGTCGATCCGGCGATAGCGCACGCAGTATCAAAGAAGCTCGGTGTGCCGATGTCTTTGGAGAACCAGGAGTTCGCATCGCTCATCCCCGGCCTGATCTCGAAGCGCTATGACGTGATGATCAGTTCGACAACAGACAACGAAGAGCGCCGCAAGACCACAACTTTCGTCGACTACGTCCAAGCCGGAAACGCTTTCCTCGTCTACGAAGGAAACCCCGAAGGGATTGCCCGTCCCGATGACCTCTGCGGCAAATCGGTGGCCCTGGTCGCCAACGGATCGTCGTTCGAAAAGGCCAAAGAGTTCTCCAAGAAGTGCGAAGACAACGGCAAACAGCCCTATAAGATCCTCAGCTTCGAAGACGACAACAACGCCAACCTCGCTGTTCAAAGCCGACGGGCCACTGCCACGGTGACTGATTTTCCAGTCGCCGCATACCGGGCAGCCGATAAGAAGAACAAGATGGCAGTCGTGCCGATCGACGGCGACGAAGCCGTGTGGGGCATCGGCATTGACAATTCCCGCACAGAGCTGGTTGACCCCATCTACGGGGCGCTGAGTGCGCTGATAGAAGACGGCACCTACGGGGAGATCCTGAAAGCGTGGGACGTCGAGCGCATGGCGGTGGACAAGGTCACAGTCAACTTGGAGGAGCACACGATCGGCGGTGACGACTGATGCGCACAGAGCCATTTGTCGACGCGGACGGCACACAGCGCAGAATCATTGCGCCTGTCCCGTGGGGCAGGATTGCTGTGGGGGCTCTGGCCATCCTGTTCGTGGTGTGGGTGCTGTCGTTGTTCGTCTTCAACGAAAGAATCCTCTGGTCTGAAGTTGCCCACTACTTCTTCTATTCGACAATCCTCAGCGGGATTGCCAATACGCTCTGGATTTCTGTCATCGCTACGCTGGTGGGCCTCGTCCTGGGCGTGCTGCTGGCCATTATGAAGCTGTCCCACAACCCGGTGCTGCGGGCCATTTCCGAGGTCTATCTGTGGATCTTCCGCGGAACGCCGGTTCTTGTGCAGCTGGTCTTCTGGTTCAATCTGGCTTTTCTGCTGCCGTACCTGATCGTCAAGATCCCGTTCACCACGATCGGCGTATTCTGGGAAACCAATGCGCTTATAGGCCCAACCGAAGCCGCAATCCTCGGGCTTGGCCTCAACATGGCGGCGTACTTCGCGGAAACCGTGCGGGCGGGTATTCAGGCAGTCGATGTCGGCCAGACCGAGGCAGCGCTTGCCGGCGGACTTACACGCCGCCAGACCATGCGCTTGGTGGTCTTGCCGCAGGCCCTGCGGATAATCATTCCACCTACTGCCAATGAGTTCATCTCGATGCTCAAAACCACGTCACTGGTGATGATCGTCGCGGGACACGACCTCATGACAAATGCGGCGATCATCTATAAGCAGAACAACCTCATCATCGAACTGCTCATTGTGGTGAGCATCTGGTACATGATCATGACCGCAATAGCCACCTTCCTCCAGAGTCTGCTGGAGAAGCGGTTCGGCAAGGACCGTGTGCGCAGCGCCCGGGGTGCTACGTGGGCGCAGAATCTTGTCGGGCGGATGAGCCGCTCTTCTTCTGAGAAAACTCCCGAATCATCGGCCGCGCGCCGTACAGCGGAAGGATCCGGCCGTGCCAGCTGAAGACGTCATCGTCCATGCGGAGGGTGTCAAGAAGTCCTACGGGGAGCACGAAGTCCTGCGGGGCGTGGATTTCCAGGTTCGATCGGGCGAAGTCGCCTGCATCATCGGACCTTCTGGTTCTGGAAAGTCGACGTTTCTGCGCACCCTCAACGGTTTGGAGTCGGTTGATTCCGGCAGTCTGACAGTGATGGGGGAGCAGGTGGGCTTCAGTCGGCGCGGCGAAGACTACCTGCGCTGGTCCGACAGGCGCTACGCGCAGTTCCGACAGCACATCGGCATGGTGTTTCAGCGATTCAACCTGTACGGACACCTTGATGCAGAAGAAAACGTCATGCTCAGCATGCGCCACGTCAAGGGGCTTTCTAAGTCGAAGGCCGAAAAGCGGGCAATTGAGGAACTTGAACGCGTTGGACTAGCAGAACACCGCCACAAGAAGGCGCACCAGCTCTCAGGTGGGCAGCAGCAGCGGGTTGCGATTGCGCGCAGCCTCGCGATGGATCCCGCGCTCATGCTTTTTGACGAACCGACCAGCGCATTGGATCCAGAGCTCGTCGACGAGGTGCTCTCGACTATGCAGCGGCTCGCTCTGGAGGGCATGACTATGGTCGTGGTCACGCATGAGCTCGGCTTTGCTCGAGAAGTCGGCGACACGCTGGCGTTCTTCGACCAGGGAGTCGTCGTTGAAAAAGGAGCGCCGGAAGCGCTCTTGGACAATGCCGACAGCGACCGGGTCCGCGCGTTCATCGAGCGCGTCCGCCACGCGTAGTCTGCCGTCTTCGGTGCGCTGATCTGGAATCCGCAAGCGCGGCGGCAGACAGCAAAAAGCGGGGGTGCCTCAACCAGGGGCACCCCCGCTCGTCGCCTCAGATCAGGCCTGCGAGCCTTCGCGCAGTGAGCGCTTGAGGATCTTGCCCGCCGAGTTCTTCGGCAGGGCGTCTACGAAGTGCACAGCCTTGGGGACTTTGAACCCTGCGAGTTTGCCCTTGACGTGCTCGATGACAGCGTCTTCGGTGAGGCTTGCGCGGCCGGCGTCGGCGCGGACGACGTAGGCGGTGATGGCCTCAATCCACTTTTCGTCGGGCATGCCGACCACCGAGACTTCTTCCACACCGTCCATGGCGAAGATGGCGTCTTCAACTTCGCGGCTTGCCACAAGAACACCGCCGGTGTTGATGACGTCCTTCACGCGGTCAACAACCGTGATGTAGCCCTCTTCGTCGGCGACCACAAGGTCTCCGGAATGGAACCAGCCGTCAACGAACGCTTCGGCGGTCTTCTCCGGCTTGTTCCAGTAGCCTTCGGCCAGCTGTGGGGAGCGGTAGAGGATTTCTCCGCGCTGTCCGACCTCGACGTCGTTGCCGTCGAGGTCGACAATCCTGGTTTCGACGAACAGCGCTGGGCGGCCGGCCGATGCCGGACGGTCTGCGTGCTCTTCGGGGCGCAGCACGGTGCACAGCGGTCCCATTTCGGACTGTCCGAAGCAGTTGTAGAGGCCGAGTTCCGGCAGCTGCTTCTGCAGGCGCTCAACAATCGGGCCGGGCATGATGGATGCCCCGTAGTACGCCTTCTTGAGCGACGAAAGGTCGCGCGTGGTGAAGCTCGGGTTGTTGGTCAGCGCAACCCACACGGTCGGAGCAGCGAAGAACGCGGTGATGCGCTCCTTTTCGATGAGTTCGAGAAGCTCCTGCGGAACCGGGGTGGGCACGATGATGCTGTATGCGCCGCGCATGAGGGCGGGAATGAGCAGCACGTGCATCTGAGCCGAGTGGTACAGCGGCAGGGCGTGGACAAAGCGGTCCGAGCTTGTGAAATCCAGAGACGTCAGTGCGGACAGGTACTGGTGCATGAGGCTGCGGTGCGTCATCACGGCACCCTTGGGCGACGAGGTGGTTCCCGAGGTGTAGAGCAGCTGCACACGATCGGTGTCGACGGGAGAGAATTCGCCGTCGCGGGCCGGGCCGTCGACTTTGAGGGCCGGTTCCACGAGGTCTTCCATGAGCATGCGCTCACGCTTCTGGCCGGCTTCAGTTTCCTCAATGAACGGCATCAGGGCTTCTTCGGCCAAAACCAGCTTGGGGTCCGAGTCTGACAGGATGTAGTCGAGTTCGTCCTTCGTCAGCTGATAGTTGACGGGCACGTGGATGAGTCCTGCGCGAGCGCAGGCTAAGAACACAATGGCGAAAATGTCAGAGTTTTTGCTGTAGGCGGCAACGCGGTCGGCTTTTTCCAGGCCCCGTTCGGTGAACAGTCGGGCGATGTTGGTAACTGCCTGGTCGAGCTGACTGTAGGTCCAAGTCCGTTCCTGGAAGACGATGGCGGTGGCCCCGGGAGTGCGCGCGGCGCTGCGCTTGACGATATCTCCGATGGTGGAGCGATTCTCTTCTGTGAGTTGTGTCATAGCAGAATCGTGGCACAGTTCAAACGATCATTCAATTTTCGGGCGCTGTCTTATATTCCCCGTTGATGCGTTAGTTTGAAGACATGACGAATGTGCGCGACGTAATGGGCGTCTGTGAACAGCTGTGGCCGAAAAACCTCGCCGAGGACTGGGATTCCGTTGGGCTGGCAGTAGGTGATCCTGAATCTGCCGTGACCCACGTTCACTGCGCCCTGGATCCATCTGACGACGTCATCGCAGAAGCGGTTGAACTCGGCGCGGACTTCCTCTTCACGCACCATCCGCTGCTGCTTCGCGGCGTGACTTCCGTTGCCGCCGACACCTTAAAAGGAGGGGCTGTTCATACTCTGATCCAGTCTGGCATCGCACAGTTCAATGCGCACACGAACGCAGACTCCGTGCTCGGCGGCGTATCCGATGTTCTGGCCGACATCCTCCAGCTGCAGGATGTCCAACCGCTTGTCCAGCACCCGGAAGCCGACGAGGGGGTAGGCCTGGGCCGGGTCGGGACCGTTGAGCCGACCAGCGTTGAAGACATCGCCGTGCGCTTAGCTCAGGGAGTTGATCTGTCTGTCCGGGGTATCGCCATCGGCGGTGACCCCAGTGCTGAAGTCACCCGCATCGCCGTTCTCGGAGGGGCCGGCGACTCGATGTTCGGCGCTGCGCGAAAGGCGAGGGCTCAGCTCTACGTCACATCGGATCTGCGTCATCACCCCGCATCGGAAGCTCTCGATACGGGTGCTCGCGGTGGCCCTCTCGAACACCTCATCGACATTTCCCACTACTCAGCGGAGTCGGCGTGGATTCCACGCGCTGCCGAACAGCTCGACGAAGCCCTGCGCTCTGGCGGCCACAGCGTCACGGTGACAGTGTCAGATGTCTGTTCGGACCCGTGGAGCGCGGTCGTTCTCCCTGATTCAGAGGAGTGGCAGTGGAACTGACTGAACAGCAGCACGCGGCCGCGCTGGAGTATGCGTCGCTGAGCGCGCAGATTCGCCGCAATCGCGCCGCGGCGCAGCAGAAAGAGCGCGTGGCACGTCTGCAGGAACTGGCAGAGGACCACCGCACCCTTGCCGCACAAGCCAAAGACGTGCGCGCCGAAATTGAAAGTCACCAGAAGGAAGCCCGCGCGGCCGGGGCACAAGCCGCCGACGGTCGGACGAAGGCTGAGAGCATGGAGAGCAAACTCAATGCCGGGGTAGGACTCACAAGCCGGGATCTCGTGGCGCTGCAGGCAGACATCGAATCTGTGCGCGCTGCTGTCGGTCAGGCGGAAGACAGGGAGCTGCAAGCTCTCGAGAGTGCTGAATCGGCCGAGGCCCAGCTGGAACAGCTGCGCAGGCGTGCTGAGGAAATCGCGTCGGAGGGAAAAGCCGAGGGGCAGCGCCGACAAGAAGAAGCTGCCCGCCTGGACGGTGAACACGCCCAGCTGGTCGAACAGATTCAGGCGAAACTTTCTGAGCTTCCCGCCGGAGCAGCCTCGATTATCCGCTCTTCCGGCATCGGAGTGCTGGCGGCGGGCGCCTGCGGAGCGTGCGGGGCCGCGCTTTCCGGTGTGCAGGCGGATGCAGTCCGCAACGCGAAGCGCACCTGGGCGTTTCAGTGCGAAGACTGCGAGAGCCTCGTCGTTCAGGCCTGATCGAACGGGCTGCCAGCGGTAGGCCGGTGCGCTGTCCCGTTGCTGCGGTCAGGCGTCAGGCAGAACAACAGTGAGGACCGCAGACTGTTTTCCGCTTGAGGGCCCAAACTCGACTTCGAACCGTTCTGCAACAGCTTCCGCAATGGCTTCGGGCGACGTCGGCAGCGGGCCGCGGCGCTGCAGAAGGTGCGCCGCCACCAGGCCGCGCGTGTGCTTAGCCCAGTGCGACACGATTTTGCGCTGTCCGGCTGTCTCCTTGACGACATTGACAGCAACCGTGTTCTCCGGGATGCCGGGCCAGGGCCTGCGATAGTTGCCCGAACGGCAGTCGAGGACCGGCGCATCGCCGAAGTGCTCGGCGAGAGGTTCCTGCAGAGCCTGCTTCCACAGTTTCGCCAGCGGACCCAGATCGCCCAGTGAGGTCTTCATCGACAGACGGTAGGCGGGGATCCGATCGAGCGCGCCGACAATGCCGAAGAGAGCCGACGCAATGAACACTCGCTCGACCTTTTCGCGCGGAGCCTGCAGAACAGAAGGAACATCGAGGGCTTCGAACAGGACGCCGGTGTAGACCGTCAGCGCGTGCGCGGCAGGCTCAGTATCGAGGTCGATATTGCGGGCGACTTCACCGGCAATCCGTTCACCGACGCCCAACTGCTCCAGTGCATCCGGCGCGGCGCTGACTTTCTGCAGCTCGGCAAGCACCTCACGCCTCGTTTCATTGAGTTCCGGCAGCGACAGAGACGACAGGTCGAGAGGCGCTCCGTCTTGCGCCGGTGTTTTGCCTTCGGACGGCGGCAGAAGAATGAACATGATGCTCATTCTAAAAGCCCGCACATATACACTTGGCCGAGGACAGGCCACCAGACGGTCGCGTTCGGACCGCGTGTCCGGCCGAGGAAAGTCCGGGCTCCGCAGAGCACGGTGGTGGCTAACAGCCACCCGGGGAAACCCGCGGGAAAGTGCCGCAGAAAGCTAAACCGCCAGCCTGCTGGTAAGGGTGAAAAGGTGGTGTAAGAGACCACCAGGGCCCGCGGTGACGCGGGCCGCTGGGTAAACCCCACCGGGAGCAAGATCGTGCAGACGGCCACACGGCTGCTCGTCGTGCCGTCGGGTGGATTGCTTGAGGCCTGCAGCAATGCAGGTCCTAGACAGATGACCGTCGCTTAGGCTTCGGCCTGAGAACAGAACCCGGCTTATCGGTGGCCTGTCCCCACCACGGTTTTCGCCTGCTGTCAGCGCTGCGCGCCGGTGGGGACAGAAGCACCGTGCACTGCCGCGCCGATGATTCCGGCATCATTTTGCATCTTCGCCGGGGCAGCGGGCGTGCTGATATCGAGCAGGTGCAGCCAGTCGGCATGATCCTGCGAAACGCCTCCGCCGAAGACAAATGCATCCGGGTTGATGAGCTTTTCGATTTCCCTGCAGTAGCGGCTGAGCTTGGCCGCCCACGTGGGATAGTCCAGGCCGAGCCGCACTTTGGCACTGGCAGAGGCGCTCAGCTCCGCATCTTCGCCGCCTATCTCAACGTGGCCCAGTTCGGTAAACGGCACCAGCCTGCCGCGCGTGAACAGCGCGGTTCCAATGCCAGTGCCCAGGGTCAGCATCATGACGGTCCGGTCGTGCCAGCCTCGGCCAGCGCCGAAGGTCATTTCGGCAATGCCGGCTGCGTCCGCGTCGTTGAGAAACACACACGGCCGACCGAGAGCAGCGCCCATGGTCTGCTCGATGTTCGTGCCCAACCACGAATCGTCGAGGTTGAAAGCGAACGTGACAAGACCCCTCTTGACTACCCCGGGGAACGCGATGCCGACCGGGACAGGGAGCGTCGTCGACGTCTCGTCCGCAGATTCGGCTGCCGAGGCGCCGACGGGACTCTCTGCCAGCACTTCGGCTGCCGCACCGCAGACTGCATTCGTGAGGGTTTCTGGGGTGGCGGGCTGTGGCGTCGGCACGACGACACGTTCGCCGATGACTCGCCCGCGTTCGAGGTCGACCAGTCCGGCCTTGATGGACGATCCGCCGATGTCAATGCCCAAAGCACAGGAGCGTGCTCCAGCCGAATCGTGCAGCTCGCCGCGGTCAGTCACGGCCGGCCACGAGTTCGACATCGGGGAGCGTGAGGATTTCCGCGCCGTCTTCGGTGACCACGAGAGTGTGTTCGAACTGTGCGGAGCGGCGACGATCGGCTGTCACGATCGTCCAGCCGTCATCCCACTGTTCCCAATTGATGGTGCCCAGGTTGAGCATCGGCTCGATCGTGAAGATCATGCCCGGCTGGATTTCGTCCGCGTAGTTCGGCGCGGCGTCGTAGTGGGGGATGATGAGCCCGGAGTGGAATTCGCGTCCGACGCCGTGGCCGGTGTAGTCCCGGACAACTCCGTAGCCGAATCGCTTGGCGTATTTCTCAATGACGCGGCCGATGATGTTGAGCGACCGTCCGGGTTTGACGGTTTTTATGCCGCGCATGAGCGATTCGTGGGTTCTTTCGACCAACAGGCGAGACTCTTCGTCGACGTTGCCGGCCACAAAGGTGAAATTCGTGTCGCCGTGCATGCCGTTCTTGTACGCGGTGACATCGAGGTTCACAATGTCACCGTCTTGAATCACGGTGGTGTCGGGGATGCCGTGGCAGATGACCTCATTGATCGAGGTGCACACCGACTTGGTGAAGCCCCTGTAGTCAAGAGTTGACGGGTAGGCGCCGTGGTCCAGAAGGTATTCGTGAACCACGACGTCGATTTCGTCAGTTGTGCGTCCGGGCTCAACGAGTTTGCCGCCCTCGGCCATGGCATTGGCCGCGATGCGACCGGATTCGCGTACGAGCTCGATTTCTTCGGCCGTGTAGAAGTTGCTGCCGTTGCCCTCGTTCGGTTCGGCTTTTCCAACGTATTCGGGACGTTCAATGTGAGGCGGAACGGCGCGCATGGGCGCTACTGTTCCTTTTGTGAGAGTTCCAAGGGGCGCAGAATTCGTCATGATGACATCATTGTAGACAGCTAGAGTTGTACCCAGGGAGGTGCGCTATGTCGTACGAAGAAGATAAGTACTGGTTCAACACCAAGACCGGCCAGGTTGAAAAGGGACGCAAGAGCCCCTTTTGGAACCGCCTGGGACCCTATGACAGCGAAGCCGAGGCGCAGGCCGCCCTTGCCACTGCCAGCGAGCGCAACCGCAAATGGGAAGAAGACGACGAGGCCTGGCGCTGATGGGCCTAACAAAGCAGCAGGAAGCGGTTCTTCGCGATGTCGACGACCGTGATGTCCGGTTTGTGCGCTTGTGGTTTCCGGACATTCTGGGCGGTTTGAAGTCCGTTGCGATCGTTCCCGACGAACTCGAGGGGGCGTTCACCGAAGGCATAGGCTTTGACGGTTCGGCACTCGAGGGCTTTTCGCGGGTCATTGAAGACGACATGGTTCTTCGCCCCGACCCGTCAACCTATTCGCTGCTGCCGTGGCGCGGCGAAGCGGAGCCGACGGGCCGGATGTTCTGTGATGTGCTCACTCCCGACGGAGAACCGGCTGCTTCCTATCCGCGCAATGTGCTGGCCCGCACTCTGGAGAAAGCTCGCGAGCGCGGCTTCACCTTTGTTGTGCATCCCGAAATGGAGTTCTACCTCTTCCGTTCGGCTGAACTGAGCGGCAAGGCCCCCGTGCCGGTCGACAGCGCCGGATATTTTGACCACGTCAACGGAGGCACCGCCAACGACTTCCGGCGCAGTGCAGTGCAGATGCTCGAATCCATGGGCATTTCTGTGGAGTTCTCACATCACGAAGCCGGCCCCGGGCAGAACGAGATCGACCTGCGCTACGCGGATGCGATGACCATGGCCGACAACGTCATGACGTTTAAGGCTGTTGTGAAAGAGGTCGCGATCTCCCGGGGCGTGCACGCCACGTTCATGCCCAAGCCGCTGGCTGATCAGCCCGGCAATGGGATGCACACGCATTTGTCGCTGTTCGAAGGCGAAGACAATGCATTCTTCGAAGCCGGCGCTGAATACCAGCTGTCGGCCACCGGCCGCCAGTTTGCGGCCGGCCTGCTGCACTACGCCCGTGATATCGCGGCGGTGACCAACCAGTACGTCAACTCCTACAAACGGCTGTGGACCGGGCACGAAGCCCCCTCCTACATCAGCTGGGGCAAAACCGGGACAGCCCTTGTGAGGGTTCCGCAGTACAAGTCCGGCAAGGAATCGTCTGCGCGCATCGAATACCGCGGCATGGATTCCTGCGCCAACCCCTATCTGGCCTATTCGGTGCTGTTGGCAGCGGGGCTCAAGGGCATTGAAGAGGGCATGGAGCTGCCACCGGAAGTTGAAGACGACGTGTGGGATCTCAGCGGGCGCGAACGCAGCGCTATGGGCATTGAGCCTCTTCCGGCGAGCCTGTCGGAAGCCCTCCAGACCATGGAGAACAGCGAACTTGTCGCCGACACCCTCGGCGAAGAGGTGTTCGACTTCTACCTGCGCGACAAAGCACGGGAATGGACGGAGTACCGCGCTCAGGTGACGGCCTACGAACTCGATGAGCTCTACACGAGAACATGATCCGGCGGTTCGATCTGGGCAGGCGGCAGGACCCCACTCGCACGCGGCGCGGAAAGTTCGACGCTCGCTTTGAGCGCTTTCTCTCCCAGTTCTGTGAACTGACCGGGCTCGAAGGGCGCGAATCCGCGGTGCGGGAGTTCGCCCGGTTCACGGGTGACCCCGGTTCGGTTTCACTGGGTTTGGTGCGGGTTGCCGAAGCGGCAGCTGACAATGAGGTCGATCTCGGTGCGCTCCTGCGAGAGTCCCAACACCTTCTTGACAGGCTCGTTCGCCTTGCGGGGAGTTCTGAAGCCTGTATTGACCACATTGTCCGGTGGCCCGACTCGCTGCGCCTGCTGGCCCGTGACGAAGACTTCCTGCGTTCTCAGCGCCGACGCGAGGTGCGCGGACGCATTGCCCGTTCGGTGTATGACGCCGATGGCCAACTGCTCTTAGGCGAAGACGGCAGAACAGCGCTGCGCCGGGCCTACCGGGACGAACTGATTCAGCTGACAGCCGCTGACCTCGGCAATCCGGAGCCGACCGCGGTCTACGACGCCGTCAGCAGGACGCTTACGGAAATGGCCGAAGGAGCGCTCATAGCCGCCCACGACATCGCCGCGGCGGAGTCAATGCCCGACGGATGCGCTGAACTGTCCGTCATCGCCATGGGCAAATGCGGTGCCCGTGAACTCAACTACGTGTCCGACGTCGACGTAGTCTTCGCCTTCAGCCCCGGGCCCACAGCGGCAGGCGAAGAGGCCGAACGCGCCCGCAGCTGCGCCTCGTCAGCGGCCCTGCGGATCATTGACCTCATATCAGCCGCCGCCGCAGAGCCGGCCCTATGGGAAGTCGACGCAGCGCTGCGCCCGGAGGGCAAAGCGGGGGCCCTTGTGCGCACCGTTGACGAGTTCGAGAACTACTACAGCGAAATTGCCGAAAACTGGGAGTTTCAGGCGCTGTTCAAAGCCCGCCCGGTCGCCGGTTCGGAACAGCTGGGCCAGCAGTGGGCCGAGGCGTGTCTGCCGCAGGTGTGGAGTGCTGCCCATCGCGACGACTTCATCCCGGAAGTTCGCGCTATGCGCCGCAGAGTTGTCGACCTCATTGATCGGTCCGAAGCTGACCGGCAGCTCAAGCTGGGGCCCGGCGGCCTGCGCGATGTTGAATTCTCCGCCCAGCTGCTCCAGTTGGTGCACGGCACAGAAGACCACGACATTCGAGAACCGAACACGCTCGAAGCGCTGCGCAGCCTAGAGCGCGGCGGCTACCTATCAGGAGAAGACGCCGCTGTGCTGGAAGAGGCGTACTCGTTCATGCGGGTGGTTGAACATCGTCTGCAGATTCCGCGCATGCGACGGGCCGCTGTTCTTCCAGATAGTCCAGAGGATCTGCGGGAACTGGCTCGCATGGTCTACCCGACGGGAGACCGTTCCGAGCTTCGGCTCAAACGCGAGCGCGACGACTACTCCAGACGAGTGCGGGCTCTGCACGAACAGGTCTTCTACCGCCCGATTCTCGATGCGGCGGTTGGCAGCGGCGCCGTGAGATTGCTGCCGGAGAAGGCTGCTGAAAGCCGCCTGCGCGCTTTCGGCTTTGTCGATCCGCGGTCGGCTATGCGCCACATTCACGACCTCTCCGCCGGAGTCAGCCGGGCCTCCCGCGTGCACCGGCAGGTTCTGCCGGCCATGCTCAGCTGGCTGTCAGAAGGTGTGGATCCGGATTCGGGTCTGCTCGCCTACCGCAGGCTGTCAGAACAGCTCGGCACATCTACGTGGTACCTCAAGCTGCTGCGCGATTCCGGTCAGGGCGCAGAAGCTCTTGCCCGGGTGCTGTCGCTGTCGCAGTACGCCACATCACACATCATGCACTACCACGGCTCCGTGCGGTGGCTTGCCGACCAGGACATGCTTCAGCCGACTCCGCTTGAATCGCTGCGCCAGGAGATGTCGGAACTCGTCGGCCGGGGCAGGGGAGTGCCGGGCGTGCGCGCCGTCCACGGGCGAGAAAAGCTCAGAATCATCCTCGCGGACATTCTCGAGGTGATCCCCCGCAGTTCAGTTCCGCAGGCTCTGTCTGATGTGATGAGTGCAGCTGTAGAAGCTGCCCTGCTGTCGGTGCGGCGTGAGCTCGACACTGAACACCGGCTGTACGACTATGATTTCGCGATAATCGCAATGGGTCGACTGGGAGGCAGGGAGATCGGCGTGTTCTCCGATGCCGACGTGTGCTTTGTCTACCGCCCGGCAAACACAATGGGCGATGACGACCGCGAGGCACTGGCCAAGCACGCCCGGCGGGTGGCACTCGGACTGACCTCCGCTCTCAAAAGCCCACAGCAGGACCCCGCCATCGAACTCGATGCCGACTTGCGGCCCGAGGGGCGCAGCGGCCCCTATGTGCGAACCCTCGAGTCCTACCGGCGCTACTACAGTGCGTGGAGTGAACCGTGGGAGGCCCAGGCTCTGCTGCGAGCCCGCCCGATTGCCGGCGACGAAGAGCTCATGAACGACTATGTCGACATGATCAACCCCCTGCGCTATCCGGAGAGTCTGCCGCAGCGATCTGTTATGCAGGTGCGTCGGCTCAAAGCGCGCATGGAAGACGAACGACTGCCGCGGGGAGCTGACCGGCGTCAGCACGTCAAACTGGGAACCGGGGGACTGAGCGACGTCGAATGGACCGTGCAGCTCCTGCAGCTGCAGCACGGGGCTGAGTTCTCAGGACTGCGCACGACTTCGACCCTGCCGGCTCTGCGCACTGCCCGAGATGAAGGTCTCATCGGCGCTTCCGAGCACGAAATACTGAGAACCGCTTGGCTTATGGCAACGGAAGTGCGCAACGCCATCACGCTGCACCGCGGCAAACCCAGCGACAGTCTGCCCAGCGACATTCGCGAACTCGAAGCTGCGGCCAGGCTCATGGGATATCCGCAGGGCAGCGCACAGCAGCTCGTCGATGACTATCTGCGGGTGACGCGTTGGGCGCGCTCGACGATGGAAGTCATCTTCTACGGAGACGATCCGGCAGACTAGCAGTCGGATCGACCAGCAGAACGTCAAGGGCCCGGTTTCTGCCGGGCCCTTGACGTTCAGCGATGAAGATCAGAGATCAAAGTAGAGTTCGAATTCCGTCGGCGTCGGACGAAGACGCGCAACCTCGATTTCGTTTTCATACTTGTAGTCGATCCAGGTCTCGATGAGGTCCTGGGTGAAGACATCGCCTTCCATGAGGAACTCGTGGTCTTCTGCGAGAGCTTCGAGGGCGCTTTCGAGCGAGTTCGGCACCATCTTGATGTTCTCGGTTTCCTCCGGAGGAAGCTCGTAGAGATCCTTGTCAATCGGCTCCGGCGGTTCGATCCGGTTCTTGATCCCGTCGAGCCCTGCCATCAACTGAGCGGAGAATGACAGGTACGGGTTCGCCGATGGGTCGGGAGCTCGGAACTCGAGGCGCTTGGCCTTCGGCGAGGAACCGGTGATCGGAATGCGGATGGCCGCAGAGCGGTTGCGGGCAGAGTACACCAGGTTGATCGGCGCCTCGAAACCGCGGACCAGACGGCGGTAGGAGTTCATGGTCGGGTTGGTGAACGCGAGAACAGCGCCGGCGTGCTCAATGAGTCCGCCGATGTACCAGCGAGCGAGATCCGACAGCCCAGCGTAGCCGGTTTCGTCGTAGAACAGCGGCTTGCCGTCCTTCCACAGCGACTGGTGGCAGTGCATACCAGCACCGGCGTCGCCCAGCAGCGGACGGGGCATGAACGTGGCGGTTTTGTTGTTTGCCGCGGCAACGTTCTTGATGACGTACTTGAAGTCCAGCAGCTGATCCCCGGCCTTCTTCAGCGTGTCGAACTTGTAGTTGATCTCCTGCTGACCCGCAGTCGCGGTTTCGTGGTGAGCCCGCTCCATTTCGAAGCCGATCTGCTCCAGCGTCAACGACATTTCGTCGCGGATGTCTGCGAACTTATCGCGCGGGGGAACGGGGAAGTAGCCGCTGGTGTGCGGGGTTTTGTAGCCGAGGTTGTGGCCGTCTTCCTTAGCTCCGGTGTTCCAAACGGCTTCGAGCGAGTCGATTTCGTAGAAGCTGGTGCGCGTCGAGTTTTCGTATCGGATCGAGTCAAAGAGGTAGAACTCTGCTTCGGCCCCAATGAAAGCCGTGTCGGCAATGCCCGTCGACTTCAGGTAGGCCTCGGCCTTTGCAGCAACCTGGCGGGGATCGCGCGAATAGGGCTCGTTCGTGAACGGGTCGACGATCGAGTGGATGACCACGAGGGTTTTGGCTTTGCGAAACGGATCGATGTAGGCGCTCGTCACGTCCGGAATGAGCTTCATGTCGGATTCGTGAATCGACTGGAAGCCGCGGATAGAAGAACCGTCGAAGAGCAGACCCTCCTCAATCACATCTTCCGTGTATGCCTTGCCGGGAAGATTGAAGTGCTGTACTACGCCGGGAAGATCGCAGAATCGGATGTCGACGAAATCGATCTCGTTGTCGCGGATATACGAAACGAGCTCGCTTGCGGTGGAAAACAACTTTTCTCCTGTATTGAGTCGTCGCGACGGTGCGGTGCTGGCCGCCGGTGTCTTCATTTTAGCGGCTACACTCGTTTCCGTGTTCGACAGAGACAGTTTAGGTTCTTGGCTTCAGGGCCCGAAGCTCGAAGAGGGGACATACGCCGGCCAGCGTCTCGGGCTTCCCAAAACCGGGCCGGGATCAACCGCATCTTTGATTCGCAGGGTGGGAAGTCTCCTCATCGACTGGGCCCTGTGTGTTCTCATCGCGCAATGGCTTGCGCCTGATTTCATGTTTGCGCCGCACTTGATCTTCGTGATCGAATCGCTGCTGCTGCAGTCTCTGCTGGGATACACGGTCGGCCAGCGGATCTGCGGTGTGCGCATCATCAACCGCACAGGACGGCGCCCGAACCCGCTGCGTCTGCTCGTCCGGATCGCACTGCAGCTGCTCATCATTCCCGGTCTTCTGTACAACCCTGACAATCGGGGACTGCATGACCTTGCAGCGGACACAGCGGTCGTGCGCATCTGACCAACACAAAACACTGAGCCCTGCTGCACCGGTCGTGGTCGCATGCCCACCCGTCCGCTTCTCGGACGAGCAATGCATTCGGTCGGCTGCGACCGCTGCGAAACGTGCGGGCATACAAAAGCGCCGACCTTCCGGTCGGCGCTTTCAATGTGTTCAGAATCAGCGTCCCCGCAGCGCTCGGCGGTTCGGCCGTGCCCGGTTGGGGTCCATGCCCTTGGGAATCGGCTGGTTCGTCGTCATGGTGCCCAGCGCTGCCAGACGCTTGCGCACCTGCAGCACTTCGGCCTTCGTCAAGGTCTTCGGCAGCTTGTACACGCTCGAAACCAGCCGGTTCATGGGAACCTGATTCTTGCCCTCGCCGCCCTGGATGACATGGACGGGAACGGAAGGCAGAATGCGCTCGTGTCGCTTCTGCTCCTTGGCAAGCAGCTTGGCAACACGGCCGGTCGGCCCCTCAGACACCAAGACGACTCCGCCTCGGCCGGTGGCGCGGAATACCAGGTCCTTGGTGCGCGGGTCTCCGGCGACCGGCTGGTCGTCAGCCAGCCAGCTGCGTCGTACAGTATTGAGCACCGCGCCATAGGCGCCGGGCTGGTCTTTCATTTCGGCAAAAGCCGCAGTTTCGGCGTAGCGGCCGAGAATGAAGATTGCGAGAGTCAAACCGCCCAGCAGACCGATGATGGTCCACAGCCACACCGGCGGCAACAGGAAGAAGCCCACGAGGAAGCCAACGCCGCCCAACCCCAGAATCGCGGCGAGCATGAGCCACGGCACAGCGGGGAAGTGTTTGCGGGCAAGTTTGAAGACCTGAAGCATCTGGCCGATGCGGCCGGGCTTCGAGGGGTCCTTGGGACGCCGACGGAACAGTCCGCGGCGGCGGGGTTCTTCAGTCTGAGACATTCTGCTTTTCTGCTTGTTTTCGGTCAGTGATCGCTCAATGGCGGGTCAGGAGAATTTTACCTCGTCGCCTGGACCAAAAGTATCCACCACCGCCTGTGCTTCCTGCCTGGCGGGAGCTTCGCTGTCCAGGTGGGCAAGATGCGCGGGGATCTCATCACCTCGGCGACGCATTGCCTGGGCCCACAGGCGACCCGCGCGGTAGGACGAACGGACGAGGGGCCCGGACATCACACCGGCGAAGCCGATTTCTTCGCCGATATCGCGCAGTTCGACAAAGTCCTGCGGCTTGACCCACCGGTCGATGGGGTGATGCAGGGCGCTGGGGCGCAGGTACTGAGTGATAGTCAGCAGGTCACACCCGGCTTCGTACAGGTCCTTCATGGCTTCGACTACCTCGTCGTTTGTTTCGCCCATTCCCAGGATGAGGTTTGACTTCGTCACCAGACCGGCTTCGCGGGCCTTTGTGATGACCGACAGCGAGCGTTCGTAGCGGAAACCGGGGCGAATGCGCTTGAAGATGCGCGGAACGGTCTCAATGTTGTGGGCAAGTACTTCCGGACGGGATGAGAAGACCTCCGCCAGCTGATCATCATCGGAGTTGAAGTCCGGGATGAGCAGTTCAACACCGGTGCCGTTTCCGTCACCGTGGTCGATTTCGTGGATGAGCCGAACCGTCTCAGCGTACAGCCAAGCACCGCCGTCATCCAGGTCATCGCGCGCAACACCGGTGATCGTCGAATAGCGCAAGCCCATGGTCGCAACGGAGTCGGCAACGCGGCGCGGCTCGTCGGCGTCGAAATCTGCCGGTTTGCCGGTGTCGATCTGGCAGAAGTCGCAGCGGCGCGTACACTGCTCACCCCCGATGAGGAACGTGGCTTCGCGGTCCTCCCAACACTCGAAGATGTTGGGGCAGCCCGCTTCTTCGCACACGGTGTTCAGTCCGGCAGTGCGGACGAGCGACTTCAGCTGCGAGAATTCGGGACCGATCTTGGCCTTCGCCTTGATCCACTTCGGCTTGTCTTCAATGGGAGTCTGCGAGTTGCGAGCTTCCACTCGCAGCAGCTTGCGTCCTTCCGGGGCGATTGTCATGTCCTGGCCTTTCGTGGGGATCAGGCAGTGATGTGCTTATCCAGCAGCTCCAGCAGGCGCGGGGCGGCTTGCTCAGGAGTCGTCTGGCTGCCGGTTTCGATGGAAATGCTAGTGGCTGCAGCATCCGGAATGCCGCAGGGGACGATGTTTTCGAAGCCCGCAAGTTCGTTTGAGCAGTTCAGCGCCAGCCCGTGCATCGCCACGCCGTTGTGGATGCGGATGCCGATGGCGAGGATCTTCCTGTCCGGTCCCGAACCGTCGGTGATCCACACACCGGAACGCCCCTCTACCTGCCGTGCGTTGATTCCGTATTCTGCGAGCAGTTCGATGCCGGCTCTTTCGATCTGATCGACGAACAGCCATACTTCCTTCTGGTCATTGAGTCGGTAGATGGGGTAGACGACAAGCTGACCGGGACCGTGCCAGGTGATCTTTCCACCTCGGTCGATGTCGATGACTTCAGTGCCATCGCGGGGACGTTCGTGGTCTTGTGTGCGCTTGCCCGCGGTGTAGACGGGGGAGTGTTCCAGCACGAGGAAAGTCGAGCTCTTCTTGCCGTCGACAACATCAGCGTGAGTCCGGCGTTGGATTTCCAGCGCTTCGGTGTAGTCGACGAAGTTGGGTGCGAAACCCAGGTGTTCGATTTTCCAAGCCATCCTATGACCATAAGCCCAGTGAGGGCGAAGCGGCAAAAGCGCTTCAAGAGTTATCCACAGATTGTGATTTGGGGGTTTCGCTAAGCCTGCCCACATGGTCGAATTCTTGGCTAAGGAGGCTGATATGCAGGACTGCGAGTGGATCTACGATGCTGAAGTTCGTCCCGGACTGTGGCGCGTGTTCAATGCGCGGGAAGTCAAATGGTTTGTTCCGTCAGCAAAGACATCCAACGGTGGCGGACTGCCGGTGTCGGTCCTTGGCCCGGATATGCACAGCGTTGACGGCCTGCTGATCCCCAGATACCGCGGCGGGATGCTCGAAGACGCAGTGCTCGGCCTGGCACCCCTGAAGGCTGAGGAGCTGGTCTGTCTGCTGCGGGGTGCGATCGAGGCCGCCGGCGGACAGTTGGGCAATGTGCCCATCTCGAGGTCGAACCTGGCACTTGACGACGACGGTACGGTAGCCGTGCTGCCGGGCATCGACATTGCCGAAGGTGAATCAGAAGCGCGAGAACTGGGCGAACTGCTCTACGCAGCTGCGCAGGGTGCGGAATTCGAAGAGACCGCGGTGCCGTTGAAGAATCGCGAAAGCGGTCTTCCCGCCGACCTTGTTGAACTCGTTGATCTGCTGTTGTTGGACAGCGATTCCAGAAACCCCTCCCGTGCCGACATGCTGGCGGCGGTCAATGAGCACACTGCCTCTGACAGGCTGCCTTTCTATCCGGGCGAACCGGGTGTTCCCCTCAACGACGCGCCAACTGCTGGCCTGCGGCCCATCACAGCAGCTGCGCACAATCAGCACAATCCGCCCGGAGCAGGAAAAGCGGCGAAGTCTGGACAGGCCCTCGGAGACAGTGCAATAGCGACTCTCCGTGGGAGCAAGGCGAACACGCGCGAAAGAAGCAGAGGTGCTGGTGCTGAGCGCCGTGGCCGAGAAATCGACAGGGGAAAGCGCAAGAGCGGCAGCAGACACAGGGACCGACCCATGGCTGTGTTTGCCACGATGACCAGCCGACGACTGCGGGTTGCCGCTGTCGGCGCGGCTGCAGTCGTGGCGCTTGGCACCGGCATCGTGTTCATCGTCGGCGGCTCCCAGCCTGAGACGACGCAGCCGACAGCCGTGGGTGAGCACAAAGCAGAAGGTGACGAACCCCGCAGTCCCAATGCTGCGGAAAACGCACCAGAAGAGCCAGCCGCACACGAAGAGAACGCGAAGAAGATCCCCAAAGCTCAGGCAGACGGTCCTTGCGAAGGCTTCGAAGCGTTGACCCAGGCACGGGCGGCTGCGTTTGCCGCAGGAAACCCATCCGACCTGACAGGCCTGACAGTTCCCGGCTCGAAGGCTGCGAAAGCAGATGCGGCATCCGCACAGCAGCCAACACGGCCCATGGAGGTGACAATGAACGTCACCGAGTGTGAAGTTGAGCACGGCAGCACCGAAGCTGCAACAGTTCGCGCAGTCGTCACTGCAGAAGCCGACGGCTCCGCGGTCCCCGATGCCCGCATCCGCGTGAGCCTGGAAAAGCACGATGGTAAGTGGAAAGTCAGCCGCACAGAAGAAGCGTCGGACGGGCTCGACTGATCTGCAGCTTCCACCCTTTGTCGCCGACGGCCAAAGCAAACAGCGCCCGCGGACGAATCCGCGGGCGCTGTTTGATCAGAGTCGATCAGAGGTCGAGATCAGCCTCAAACGAACCCTGCTCAAGGCGGTTCTTAATCGCCTTGAGGAAACGACCGGCATCTGCGCCGTCAACCAGTTCGTGGTTGTAGGTCAGCGGCAGGTACACCATGTCGCGGATTGCAACTGCCTCGGCACCGTCTTCGGTCGTGATGACTTCCGGACGGCGCTTGATGGCACCGGTGCCGAGAATGCCGACCTCGGGGTGGTTGATGATCGGCGTGTCGAACAGCGCACCGAACGAACCGATGTTCGTGATCGTAAACGTGCCGCCGGACAGCAGCTCGGGGCTGATCTTGCCGTCCCGAGTCTTCGACGCGACATCGTCGATAGCCTTAGCCAGACCGGCAATCGACAGGTCACCGGCGTTCTTGACGACAGGAACCAGCAGGCCTCGTTCAGTGTCGACCGCGATGCCGAGGTTCTCTGAGTCGGGGTAGGAGATCTCTCCGGCTTCGACATCGAACGTGGCATTGACGCGCGGGTATGCCTGCAGGGCTTCTGCGACAGCCTTGGCGAAGAACGGCAGGAAGGTGAGCTTAACGCCGTGCTTCTGCTGGAATTCGTCCTTCTTGGCCTTGCGGAGTGCTGCCACGGCAGTCATATCGACTTCCGTCACCTGCGTGAGCTGAGCGGAGTTCTGCAGCGATTCGCGCATGCGCTGTGCAATCGTACGGCGGATGCGCGATGCCTTCTGCGTGGTTCCGCGCAGCTTCTTGGCTTCTTCGGAAACCTCGATGACAAACGGCTCGCGGTTGGCAGGAGCGCTCGAAGCGGGAGCAGGCGCACTGCTGGTGCTCTGCGCAGCGAGGACGTCCTGCTTGCGGATGCGGCCGCCGACTCCCGAACCGCGCACGGCGGACAGGTCAACGGCGTTTTCGCGTGCGAGCTTGCGCACAAGCGGGGTGACGTAGGGCGCCTGGCCCGACGTCACAGTCTGTGCGGCCGAAGAAGCGGACTCACTCGAGCGGCTTGGTGCGCTGCTGGACTCTCCAGCGGCCTGCTTGGCTGCGGCAGCCTGAGCCTCTTCGTCGGAAGAAGATGATTCTGCAACGGCGGAACCCTTCTTGGGCTCTTCCTTCGAAAGGTCCTTTTCGGACTCTTCGATGGCTTCTTCTTCAACATCGGCTTCAGCTTCGGCAGCCTGGTCGGCGTCCTCAGAGTCATCTTTCGTCTCAGCAGAAGCCGGGGCGTCGCCGTCGCCGATGCGTGCCAGGGGCGCGCCAACTTCAACGTCTTCATCCTCTTCTGCAAGAAGCTCCAGCACAGTTCCCGCAATCGGGCTGGGGATTTCAGTGTCTACCTTGTCAGTCGACACCTCGAGAAGCGGTTCGTCGACCTCGACGGTGTCGCCGACTTCCTTCAGCCAGCGGGTGACGGTGCCTTCCGTCACCGATTCGCCGAGAGCCGGCATGGTGACTTCCTGTGAGTCGCCGGAGCTTCCGGAGGGAGCGTCATCCGACTTCGCGGCAGGAGCTTCCTCATCTTCTTCGGCAGCGTCGCCTTCGGGCTCTTCGTCTGCTTCCGGCTCTTCGGATTCTTCGGTGTCGGCAGAGTCTTGTTCGGCATCCGCAGCGTCAGCAGAATCTTCTGCGTTGCTGCTGCCAGAACCTTCTCCGTCGCCGATGACAGCGAGGTCGCCGCCGACCTCGACATCGTCGTCTTCCTCAGCCAGGATCTCCTGCAGAACGCCGGAGTACGGGCTGGGGATTTCAGTGTCAACCTTGTCAGTCGACACCTCGAGAAGCGGTTCGTCGACCTCGACGGTGTCGCCGACTTCCTTCAGCCAGCGGGTGACGGTGCCTTCCGTCACCGATTCGCCGAGAGCGGGCATCTTTACGGTGTTGGCCATTGTGTCAGTCTCCCTATGGCTCGATCAGCGGAAGTGCAGCGGTTTGCCGGCGAGTGCCAGCGCTGCTTCGCCGATGGCTTCGTTCTGGGTTGGGTGTCCGTGGATGAGTGATGCGACCTCTTCGGGGAAGGCCTCCCAGTTCACAATGAGCTGGGCTTCGCCGGCCTGCTCGGACAGGCGAGCGCCAAGTCCGTGAACGCCGACGATGGGGCCGTCCTTTTCGCGGATGATCTTGATGAATCCCTGCGTGTTGAGGATGGCCGACTTCGCGTTGCCCGCAAGCGGGAACTCGACCTTTTCGATCTGGTCTTCTCCGTACTTTTCAGCGGCCTTCTTTTCGGTCAGCCCGACAGAGAAGATTTCGGGGTCGCAGTAGGTGATGCGCGGAACGCCGGTTTCATCCAGCGGTGCTGGGCTCTTGCCGGCGATCTCTTCGGCGATGAAGATGCCGTGTGCAAAGGAGCGGTGGGCAAGCTGCAGGCCGGGAACGATGTCGCCGGCGGCGTAGATGTTGCCGACACCGGTGTGCAGGCGGTCGTCGGTGATGACGAAGCCCCTGTCGAGCTTGACACCCTGATCTTCAAAGCCGAAGCCTTCGGTCACGGGGCCGCGGCCAACAGCCACCAGAAGCACTTCGGCTTCCAGCTCAGTGCCGTCTTCGAGAGAGACCTTGACACCGTCGGCGGTCTGTTCGACCTCCTTGAAGAAGACACCGAGCTTCTGCTTGATCTTGCGCTTCTTGAATGCGCGTTCAAGACCCTTCGACACGGAGGCGTCTTCGTTGGCGACGAGGTTCGGAAGTCCTTCGACGATCGTGACGTCGGACCCGAAAGAGTTCCAGATGCTTGCGAACTCAACGCCGATCACGCCGCCGCCGAGCACGATTGCGGACTTGGGAACGCGGTCAAGGTTGAGAGCTTCGGTGCTGGTGAGGACATTTCCGCCGATTTCGATGCCAAGCGTGCGCGATGTCGAACCGGTGGCCAGAACGATGTTCTTGCCCTTGAGTTCGACGTCGCCGTCGTCGGTTGAGACGGTGACCGTGTCCTTGCCGGTCAGCTTGCCTTCGCCGATGACGGTGTCGATTCCGGCCATTTTGATCAGGCCCTGAAGGCCCTTGTGGTTTTTGTCGGTGATGCCGCTCTTGAACTTCAGAACGTCGTCGACGTTGATGTTGTTGAGAGTGGCATCGATGCCGAACACGCTTGCTTCGCGCGTGGCGTCTGCGACTTCGGCAACGTGGAGGAGGGCCTTGGTGGGGACGCAGCCGCGGTGAAGGCAGGTGCCTCCGACCTTGTCGCGCTCAATGAGAGCGACCTTCATGTCAAGCTGCGTCGCGCGGAGAGCCGCGGCGTAGCCGGCTGTGCCACCGCCGAGAACGATGAGGTCGTAGTTGTTTTGCGAATCGCTCACGAAATGTGCTCCTAGCAAAATGGTCGGTTGAGGACCGCTGTGGCGGCTGGTCCTATCTTTTCACTTAATTCTCATAAAGTCCCGCAGCGCTCAGACAGTGTGATCACCGTCAAACCGGGGACCGCTGTGTTCAGGTGAGGTTTTCAGCTACCTGGACCAGGGTGCGCACGGGTACTCCGGTGCCTTCGGCCGGGGTGTAGCCCCACGGGGATTCCGAGTTGAACGACGGGCCTGCGATGTCGATGTGCGCCCAGTCTTGTTCTTCCGCGATGAACTCCTGAAGGAACACCCCGGCGCTGAGCATCCCGCCGGGGCGCTTGCCGGCGTTCTTGATGTCGGCGGTCTCGGAATCGAAATAGCTCAGGAGCTCTTCCGGGAACGGCATGGGCCACATGGCTTCGCCGGTCTTCTCGGATGCCAGGACAACGGCGTTGCGGGCGTGTGCCCGGCCCATGACGCCGGAGGTGCGGTTGCCCAGAGCGACGATCTGTGCGCCGGTGAGGGTTGCGATGTCGATGATGAGGTCGGGGTTTTCATTGCCTGCGGCTACGAGAGCGTCAGCCAGGACCAGGCGGCCTTCCGCGTCGGTGTTGGTCACTTCAACGGTCTTGCCGCCGTAGATGGTGATGACGTCACTGGGGCGCTGTGCTTGGGAGCCCGGCATGTTCTCGGCCATTGCAAGCCACCCGGTGACTTTGACCGGCAGCTGCAGACGCGCAATCGTGATGATCGCCTGCGCTGCCGCGGCGGCTCCGCCCATGTCTGACTTCATGTCTTCCATACTCGCGGCCGGCTTGAGCGAAATGCCGCCGGAATCGAAGGTGATTCCCTTCCCAACGAGCGCGAGGTGCTTCGACGCACGGCGCGGTGCGTACTCGAGCTTGACAAGGCGGGGGCCGCGCTTGGATCCGCGGCCGACACCGATGAGCCCGCCGAAGCCCTCGGCCTCAAGCTTTTCGGGGTCCCACACGGTTGCCTTGATCTTTTCGGCCTTTGCCTGTTTCACGACCTCCGCGGCGAATGTTTCGGGGTAGAGGTCCAGGGGAGGCTGATTGACAAAATCACGGGCACCGCAGGTGCCGCGGGCAATGACTGTTCCCCGTTCAACAGCCTTCAGATTGGACTTCGCCGTGAGCACCTCGATGCCGGCAACGAGAGTCTTGGCCTTGTCTTCGGAGCGGTAGGCGCTGTAGCGGTAGGCGCCGAGTACGGCGCCCGTGGCAACCGCCTCGGCGGCTGCGGCATCCGGGCTCGGCAGGGCGACGGCGACAGAGCGCGCCTTCGTGATGCTGCGCAGAGCCGAACCGGCAGCACGACGCAAAGAATCGAGAGCAGCGTCGGCCTTGGCGGAGTCGGTCAGGTCGGCGGGGGAGAAGGAGCCGAGCCCAGCGAACACGACAGAGTCTGCAGTGAAGCCGGCAGGTGCGGGTACGCGCGCCGTCGAGTCGAGGCGACCGGAGGCGTCGACGCTGACTGCGGCCTTTTCGAGGTCCTTGGCCAGTGCGGGCTTGAGGTCTTCTGCCAGGATCGTGCCTTCGGCAGTCAGTCCGACAATCAGCACATCGGCTTTGGCCTTGTGGGCGGCCGCGGCGCGTCCGACTGCGGATGGAATCGACTGGGTCATGCGAAACCTTTCTTCTGCTGTCACTTGTTCCCACGCGTGCCAGGCGGTAAAGATGGCTCTATGTACAAAGCCCTCTACCGCTCAGTTCTTGTCCGCTCTGATGCGGAGCTGGCGCACAGCGCGAGCTTCTCACTTCTAAACCTACTTGATTCTCTCCCCGGGGGCGGAGACCTCATCGGATCCCTGTTCGGTGCCAGGCCCCAGCCGACCACCGTGATGGGGCTGAGCTTCCCCAACCGTTTGGGGTTGGCAGCCGGGTTCGACAAGAACGGCGTCGGAGTTCGGGCGATGTCTCGTCTGGGCTTCGGCCACATAGAGGTGGGCACCGTCACCGCGGAAGGCCAGCCGGGAAATCCGAAGAAGCGCCTGTTCCGTCTGACGGAGTCTGAGGGCGTGCTCAACCGCATGGGCTTCAACAACGACGGATCAGAACAGGCGCAGCGCAATCTGCAGCGTGCTCGCCGACAGATTGCGGAGCTTCCCGAAAGTCGCCGTCCCATCATCGGGGTCAACATCGGCAAGACGAAAACTGTTCCCCTGGAGCAGGCCGCTGAAGACTATCGGGTGTCTGCATCGCGGCTTGCGAAGTATGCCGACTACCTCGTGGTCAATGTCTCCTCGCCCAATACACCGGGCCTGCGGGACCTGCAGACGGTTCAGGCGCTGCGTCCGATCCTCACCGCGGTGCTTGACGAAACAGCGGCTGTTGATTCTTCTGACGTGCGGTCGAAGCTCGGACACGTTCCGGTCCTCGTCAAGATCGCACCTGACCTAGTCGATGACGATGTCCTGGCAGTGTGCGATCTCGCCTCAGATATCGGTCTCGATGGGATCATCTGCACCAACACGGTTCTGGACCGCACGGTTCTGACCGGATCTGACCTGGAATTCGCCGAATCGGAAGCCGGCGGGATCTCGGGCGCTCCCGCTGCTGTGCGATCGTTTGAGGTTCTGCGCTTGGTTCGTTCGCGGGTGCCCGAGGGCATGACTGTCATCTCCGTCGGGGGAGTGCAGTCTCGGGCTGACTATCTTGCCAGAATTGCGGCAGGCGCCGACCTGGTTCAGGTGTACACGGGGCTCATTTACGAAGGGCCGCGTCTAGCTCAGATGATCCTCGGCCGCTGAAGACGGTTGCCTGAGTGCCCTGCCCAGCACGGTCGGGGCCCGAAGACGGTCAGTTGGGGTACTCGCGTCGGCCGACGAGTGCGCGAGGAGTGCGGAGCATACGCAGCTGAATGCTGCGCATCACCGCATAGAAAGTGTTGCCGCGCTGCAGGTTTTCGGCTCCGAACTTAGCCGTCATCTTCTTCTTCAATGTGAAGTGCATGATGAAGCCGTCCAGCACCACAAGGCCCAGAAGGACGTAGATGATGTAGGTCGAATAGGCCTGCACCTGCACGTTCTGAATGAACAGGCTCACCAGCAGGATGACGAGTGCAATCGGAATGAGCAGCTCTCCGAACGAGTAGCGAGCATCCACATAATCCCGGATATAGCGGCGCTGCGGGCCTGAATCACGTGCTGGCAGGTAGCGTTCATCGCCCTCCATCATCCGTTCGCGGATGTAGTTGCGCTCACGGCGCATTTCGGCGCGTGCCTCGGCTTTCGCCGCTTTGCGGTCTTCCGGCACGAGGGGTCGTCGGCGGGCCTGCTCCTGCTGGCGCCGGGACGGGGGGGGGCGGTTCTTCTTCGCCTCGGGGTCCCTGTGCTGCTCGTGGGCTTCTGGCTTGTCCGACATGACCTGGTTCGTCTCCTGACAGTGCTTGCCGCACGTGTGCTCCGTGCGGTGCTTTCGAGGGCTGTACGGCGCTAATAGTATCGGAGCATGACCATTTCTGAATCTTCACAGCGCGAATCCGCTGGACCCGAAGCTCTGCACGAGCGTCTGGACGCCATCTACTCGGATGTTCTCGAAGACCTCACCCGGCTGGTTGCAGTGCCGTCTGTTGCGTGGCCGAACGCCGATCCGCGGCACGTCGCCGATTCTGCTGCACTCACGGCTGAGCTTGCTGAGGAAGTCGGCTTCGACACGGTGGAAATCCTGCACGGTGCCAACTCTGATGGCAGCGAGGGCTACCCTGCCGTAGTAGCCCGCCGCGCGGCACCGGAAGGACAGCCCACGGTTCTGCTCTATGCCCACCACGACGTTCAGCCCGCAGGCAGCAGGGAGGACTGGGACACGAGTCCGTTCGAGCTGACCGTGAAGGGCGACCGCGCCTACGGGCGGGGCTCAGCAGATGACAAGGCGGGAATCCTCGTTCACCTGACTGCGCTGAGGCTGCTGGCCGATGAACTCAACATCGGTGTGACGCTGTTTGTTGAAGGAGAAGAGGAAGCGGGGTCACCAAGCTTCCGAGACTTCATTGAGCGCTACCGGGACCGTCTGGCTGCCGATGTCATCATCGTTGCCGATTCCGGCAACTGGGCGGAAGGCACACCTGCGCTGACCACGAGCCTGCGCGGCATGGCGGCGCTGGAATTCACGGTCAGAACAATGAAGCACTCCGTGCACTCGGGCATGTACGGGGGAGTGGCGCCGGATGCCCCGCTCGCTCTCATTCGCCTGCTCTCCAGCCTGCACCGCGAAGACGGTTCGCCTGCCGTTGAGGGGCTGGTCGCTTCCGAAGAAGTCGCAGTTGACTACAACGAGGACGACCTGCGTCGTGACTGTGGGGTTCTGCCCGACACACGGTTCATCGGCAAGGGCCCACTTGCTTCGCGTCTGTGGGCGCAGCCGGCCCTGACGATCATCGGCATTGACATGCCGAGTGTTGCAGACTCTTCGAACACTCTGCACGCCCGGGCAGGAGCAAAGGTCTCCATGCGGCTGGCGCCGGGCCAGGACCCCGAAGACGCTTTGAACAGGCTTCGCGAACATCTTGAAGCTCATGCGCCCTTCGGCGCGCAGATCGAATTCGGCGCCTCTGAATACGGCAGCCCGTGGCGGGCAGACGAATCGGATCCGATTCTCGGAAAGGCACTGGAAGCGCTGACCGACGGGTTTGGGACAGATGCCGTGAAGATGGGCTTGGGCGGGTCGATTCCGTTCATTGCTGACCTCCTCGATGTGTTTCCCAAAGCCTCGATCCTCGTCACCGGGATTGAGGATCCCGACACGCGAGCCCACAGCGCCAACGAGAGTCTCTATCTGCCCGATTTCAAACGGGCCATTGTGGCCGAAGCTCTTCTGCTCAGGCGTCTGGGGGAACAGGTCTGACTCTCCCGCCCCAGCGGCTCGGGGGAATACTATGCTTGCCTCAGCCGTTTTCACACGTACCGTAGGCTCTACCGACTAATTGGAGTGAATATGACTGTTGCAGAACAGGCGTCGCACGGAGTTGACCTTTCCACTGCGGCGGCAGACAAGGTGCGCAGCCTCCTCGAACAGGAAGGTCGCGACGATCTTCGCCTGCGTGTTGCTGTTCAGCCCGGGGGATGCTCCGGCCTGATTTATCAGCTGTACTTTGACGAACGCGTCCTCGACGGCGACGCCGTGCGCAGTTTCGACGGGGTCGAAGTCATCGTCGACCGTATGAGCGTTCCCTACCTCGACGGGTCCACCATCGACTTTTCAGACACCATCGAAAAGCAGGGCTTCACGATCGACAACCCCAACGCCGCAGGCTCGTGCGCCTGCGGTGACTCCTTCCACTGAAGCTTCGCAGCCAATGGGAATGGAACCGGCCGACCTCGCAGCTGTCTCGCCGCAGCTGGAGGTCGGCCAGATCATTTCTGCCTACCGAGCCGGGCTCTTTCCCATGGAGCTTGGACTGGAGGGCACGACCGGCTTCGGCTGGTGGTCTCCCAAACGGCGCGGCGTTCTTCTGCCCGGAAACCTCAAGATTTCCAAAAGCCTGCGCAAGTCAATGCGCCGTATGCGAATCACGTGGAACACCGCCTTCTGTGAAGTCCTGGAAGCCTGTGCCGACCCTACGCGCCCGGGGGCGTGGATCACCGATGAAATCAAAGCCGTCTATACGGAGCTGGCAGTCGCAGGTTGGATGAAGTCCGTCGATGTCTGGAACGGTGACGGCCGGCTCATCGGGGGTCTCTTCGGTCTGGATCTGGGCAGTGTTTTTGCTGGAGAATCGATGTTTCACAGGCAGACCGACGCGTCGAAAGCCGCGCTTGTCGGCCTCGTGGAGCACCTGGACCGCAGGTGCGCGGACGGGCAATGGCTTATCGATACGCAATGGTCGACGCCGCACTTGGAGACGCTCGGCGTGTCGGAAATTTCCGAGTCAGAGTATGCGCAAGCCCTAGAAATGCGGCTTTGAAGGATCGGCACACAGGATTTTCTCATGCAACGAGCAGGCGAGTATGAAATTCCACCCCCGTTAGCGGTAGGGTAGATGAGACAAAGTCAGAGTTGGGTGTCTCCCGGTGGCGGGCTGCGGATGTGAATAGGCAGTCAAACCGCTGGGAAGCATCCGTTAGGTATCCGAAAGGCTGCACGTGGATTCTCCGAACCAGTCAGCACGCAGGTCTCCGAAGGCCTGGGCGAAGAAAGTGGGCGTCGCAGGGGCGCTTGCCTCTTCCGCACTTCTGGCCGGCTGCTCCAACGGCGCTCCGGAGCTGGGCTTTCTGCCCGCCGCTTCTAAAGGCGCCACGTCACACACAGACGCGTACACCGCTCTGTGGACCGGAGGCTGGATTGCTGCTCTTGCCGTAGGCGCCATCACTTGGGGCCTGATGCTCTTCTGCATCATCGCGTACCGCCGTCGTAAGAACGACCGCGGACTGCCGGTGCAGCTGCAGTACAACATGCCCGTCGAAATCATGTACACGGTCATCCCGATCATGCTCGTTGTGGGCTTCTTCTTCCACAACATGGCGCTGTTCGACCAGACCACGAACGACAAGACGCCGGGCGAAGAAAAGATCGAAGTTGTCGGCAAGCAGTGGGCCTGGGACTTCAACTACACATCCCAGGACGTCCACTACGCAGGTGTTCAGGCAAACCTGGACGGTACGGAGAAGCCCGGCGAAGAAGCGCCGACGCTGTACCTGCCTGCGGACACGGATC
Source organism: Brevibacterium sp. HMSC07C04 (assembly GCF_001815905.1). Classification (GTDB taxonomy): domain Bacteria; phylum Actinomycetota; class Actinomycetes; order Actinomycetales; family Brevibacteriaceae; genus Brevibacterium. Next base: position 49,898 of record NZ_KV823261.1, read on the forward strand.
TCGAAATCCAGCTCCGCTCGCGCGATGTCATTCACTCTTTCTGGGTTCCCGCGTTCCTTGAGAAGCGCGACATGACCCCGGGCCGTGTGGAGACCCTCCACCTCAAGGCTCTGAAAGAAGGCGAATACCTCGGCAAGTGTGCAGAGCTCTGCGGCGAATTCCACTCCGAGATGCTCTTCAACGTCAAGGTTGTGTCCAAGGACGAATACCTTGCCTACACCAAGGAGCTTCGTGAACAGGGCAACACCGGTGTGCTCGGCGAAGAATACGACCGTACGCACTGGTACTCCAACCCATACCAGAAAGAAGGTGCTGACAAATGACGGCGGTAGCTGATCGCCCCGTCGACCTCGGTGCTGCACCGAAGGTTCCGGTGAGTAAGGGCAAGGTCATAGTCAACTGGCTGACCTCCACCGACCACAAGACGATCGGGTACATGTACCTGATTGCGTCGTTCCTCTTCTTCTGCGTCGCCGGTGTTATGGCTGTGCTCATCCGTCTTGAGCTCTTCGCCCCCGGCATGCAGATCATCGAAACGAAGGAACAGTACAACCAGCTGTTCACCATGCACGGCACGCTCATGCTGCTGATGTTTGCTACGCCTCTGTTTGCAGGCTTCTCGAACGTCATCATGCCGCTGCAGATCGGTGCTCCCGACGTTGCGTTCCCACGACTCAACGCCTTCGCGTTCTGGGTATTCCTCTTCGGTTCGCTTATCGCCTGCTCCGGGTTCCTCACCCCGCAGGGTGCCGCATCGTTCGGCTGGACGGCGTACGCGCCGCTGAGCAACACGACCTATACGCCCGGCTTGGGCGGTCACCTGTGGACTCTCGGCATTGCTTTCCAGGGCTTCGGCACGATCCTCGGCGCCGTGAACTTCATCACGACCGTGATCACGATGCGCGCACCGGGCATGACGATGTTCCGCCTGTCGGTGTTCTCCTGGAACGTTCTGATCACCGGTATCCTCGTTCTGATGGCGTTCCCGCCGCTGGCTGCTGCTCTGTTCGCAGTTGCCGCAGACCGCGTGCTCGGCGCACACGTCTTCAGCCCCGAGAACGGCGGACCGATTCTGTACCAGCACCTGTTCTGGTTCTTCGGCCACCCCGAGGTCTACGTGATTGCACTGCCGTTCTTCGGCATCGTGTCTGAGATCTTCCCGACCTTCAGCCGCAAGCCGATCTTCGGCTACAAGATGCTGGTCTACGCAACAATCGCAATTGCCGCTCTGTCGGTGACCGTTTGGGCACACCACATGTACGTGACCGGTGCTGTGATGCTCCCGTTCTTCGCGTTCATGACGATGCTTATCGCTGTCCCGACCGGTGTGAAGATCTTCAACTGGATCTTCACGATGTTCCGCGGTTCGCTCACCTTCGAAACTCCGATGCTGTGGTCGATCGGCTTCCTCGTCAGCTTCGTCTTCGGTGGTCTCACCGGCGTCGTTCTGGCAAGCCCGATCATGGACCAGCAGGTGTCTGACACCTACTTCGTTGTGGCTCACTTCCACTACGTGATCTTCGGTACCGTCGTCTTCGCGATGTTCGCCGGATTCTACTTCTGGTGGCCGAAGTTCACCGGCAAGATGCTCAACGAAACCCTCGGCAAGATCCACTTCTGGATTCTGTTCATCGGCTTCCACGGCACCTTCCTCATTCAGCACTGGCTTGGTGTTGAAGGCATGCCGCGTCGTTACGCCGACTACCTGCCGCAGGACAACATCACGTGGCAGAACCAGCTCTCGACCGTTGGCACGATTATTCTTGCGCTGTCGATGATCCCGTGGTTCTGGAACGTGTGGATCACTGCTCGTAAGGCACCGAAGGTGACGGTGAACGACCCGTGGGGCTACGGCGGTTCGCTCGAGTGGGCCACCTCGTGCCCGCCCCCGCGTCACAACTTCACATCGCTGCCGCGTATCCGCTCGGAGCGTCCTGCTTTTGATGCGAACCACCCGGAACTGCTTGAACTGGCAGGTCACCCGGCTGACGCCTACTCGCTGCCCGAAAGGAGCACCAAGTGAGAACCTCGGGTCTGATTATCGGAGCGGGAATCTTCTTCTTCATTCCCATTGCGTTTGTCTACGGCTACCTGACGGACTTTCAGGAACTGGTCGGTTTTCCCGCCATTGCACTTGTTGGTCTCATGTCGCTCATGATCGGCGGCTATGTGTACCTGCAGGATAAGCAGATGGGAAAGCACCCCCAGGATATTGATTCCGCTGAGATCAGCGACGAAGCCTACGAATACGGCTTCTACAGCCCCTGGAGCTGGTGGCCGCTGGCACTTGCTGCAGGCATCGGTCTCTGCTTCCTTGGAGTCGCTGTCGGCTGGTGGATTATTCCGTTCGGCGGTGTTCTTTGCCTGGTGGCTCTGATCGGACTTGTCTACGAGTACGACCGCGGCGATCACGCGCACTGATTAACTCTGACTGAAGCGCCCCCGTGCAATACGCACGGGGGCGCTTTGCTGTGTTCAGCTGCAATAGGTACGCCGTCAACACCGCAGACAGTCTCAATTCTGATCCGCGGGCACTTCGAGACGACTGAAGCCAATATGCAACCCAAAAGGTGGCAGCACAGCACCTATAGGTCGCTTGAATCGGCTGAGCAGCGTCATTGTCCAGGTGGTGGGTGTGCATGTTCGCCCACGAGGCGTGTCCCGGACCGAGTAAGGCCAATGATGCAGCTCTGGCGAGTGGGTAGCAATCGGCGGCGGGGGAGCACACAAACGGAACGTTCAAGCTTGAAGTCCGGGAACTCGTTTCACCTTCGCCGGCGAGGGTCCTCGCAGCTGGCCCCCTCGCCGGGTCTTGTGGTCACATGTGCTGCTTCGCGTCAGGTTAAGCAACTGGCCCTACCGGGAGGGGCAATGGGAGGGTGCTCCTATGGTTTTCGTCAAGCTGCTGGGGCTTGTTGCGTGGAGCGGGCTTTGCGGATATGAGGCTTTGCCGACGACTTCTGTGACGATACGCGCGGCTGTCCTGACCCCGATGCCTGGCATAGTAGAGGTCAGGACTTCGCTAAGAGGGTGGCAGGCGCGGTCCCAGTACCCGCTGGAGGGCAGGATGTATCTGTGTGAGCAGGACTGGCAGCCGATAGCGTACCCCGGTCAGCTGGGCTGCCAGATCGTCATCGAAGCCACACAGCATTGACAATTCGGCGATGTGTTCGTCCGCGACAGTGATCCCACGCAGTGTGTGGGGCATGGTGCGGGCTGCATCAGCGATGATGTAAGCATCCCGGGCATCCGTCTTCGCCTGGCCTGGATGAAGATCAGCGACACGGCGCATGGTCAGCCCCGGCAGGTAGGCAACGGCAATCCCCATTTGTTGGCCTACCACAATGACTAACGCGCCAATGGTTGCTGGCTGGTCCACCACGACCAGCAGCTGATCATGCTTAGCTGCATCCGAACGAACCAGACTGGTCCCAGTGACAACACCCCCGGATCAAGAGCAACTGGGGCCAGACATCACGCCGGAACCAGCCGGTTCCCAGCACTGCCCTTCCTGACGGAAAGCAGTGATACCTAAAAGGTGGCGGGGGAGAGTAGCTTTCACTAGCTATGTCGACACGGGATGAGCTTCTGAAAGCATGGAAACTGGGTGTACTACCGGAGGTTAACCTGTCTGGCAGGAGCCGCGTGCACACGGATCGACACCGGCAAAGCAGAAGCCCCGCAGCCAACGTGGCTGCGGGGCTTCAAGCGCCTAGTGTCAGTTCAGCTTCTTGTTGTCGTCTGCCTTGACCTCTTCGTGGTCGTCGTGCGCGGCGTCAAGCTCAGCCTTCGTAACAGGGGCGACTCGGTCTTCGTAGAAGAACCGTGCAACACGTGCGCGGCGCTTCTCGGCCTTGGTGATAACACCGTCCTCGTTCGGCTGTGCGGGTACATAACCCGGAGCTTCGAAGGCGGTCAGCTTCCACAGCTTGTCTTCAGACAGCGGCTTGTGGCGTTCCTGGAACTCACCGTGCGGCAGGCGAATGATTTCACCGGACTCGAAACCGTGGAGAGCGATCTCGCGGTCCTTGCGCTGCAGGGCCAGGCAGATTCGCTTAGTCACGATGTAGCCGACAATCGGACCGAGGAAGAACAGTGCTCGGAAGATGTAGATCATGTCGTTGAGTGACATGTGGAAGAACACTGCGATGAGGTCACCCGAAGCGGCAGCCCAGAGATTCAGGTACCAGATGGCTGCTGCGACACCGAACGCGGTGCGCGTGGGGTTGTTGCGCGGGCGTTCGAGCACGTGGTGTTCGCGGGTGTCCTTGGTCAGCCATTGTTCGAAGAACGGCCAGATAATCATTCCAACGAACAGAACCCCGGTGGCAAGAAGCGCGGTGTTGATGTTGACGGAGATAGGGTAGCCGAAGACGTAGAACTCCATCCAACCTGGCATGATTCGGAGGAATCCGTCGAGCCAACCGATGTACCAGTCGGGCTGTGTACCAGCCGAAACGGGGGAGGGGTCGTACGGTCCGTAGTTCCAGATCGCGTTGATCGTGAACACACCGGAGATCAGGGCCAGCAGGCCGAAGATCATGAAGAAGAAGCCGCCGCCCTTCGCAGCGAAGGTGGGCAGAACGGGCTCGCCCACAACGTTGCGGTTGGTGTGGCCGGCTCCGGGCCACTGGGTGTGCTTGTGGATGACGACGAACATCAGGTGAGCGCCGATGAGTGCGATTAGCAGTGCGGGCACAACCATGATGTGCATCGAGTACAGACGCGAGACGATGTCTTCGCCCGGGAATTCGCCCCCGAACAGGAAGAACGAAATGTACGTTCCAACCAGCGGGATGGACTTCAGCAGACCGTCGATGATTCGCAGACCGTTACCGGACAGGAGGTCGTCCGGCAGCGAGTAGCCAGTGAAGCCGGCAGCCATGCCCATTGCAATCAGGCCGACACCGATGATCCAGTTGATTTCACGGGGCTTGCGGTAGGCGCCGGTGAAGAACACGCGCATAGCGTGGATCGAGAGAGCGGCCATGAACAGCAGAGCGGCCCAGTGGTGCATCTGGCGAATGAAGAGTCCGCCGCGGACCTCGAAGGAAATGTAGAGGGTCGAAGCGTAGGCCTCCGAGATCTGCACGCCCTTAAGAGGGACGAACGGACCTTCGTAGATCACGTGTCCCATAGCCGGGCGGAACCACAGCGTCAAGAATGTTCCTGTGAGGATCAGGATGATGAAGCTGTAGAGTGCGACCTCGCCGAGCATGAACGACCAGTGGCTCGGGAAGATCTTCCGGCCGAATTCTTTGACGGCCTTGGAAGCGCCGGTGCGGGACTCCACCCAGCGGCCACCGGCAATCAGTGCTTTGTTGTCAGTGAGTGTGTTGCTCATCAGGCGTCAGTCTCCCTCGTGTTGATCTCCCAGAAGGTCGGACCAACGGGCTCGCGGAAGTCGCTCTGGGCGACAAGGTAGCCTTCGCTGTCGACTTCGATCGGCAACTGCGGAAGCGGACGCTTAGCAGGGCCGAAGATGACCTTGCAGTGCTGAGTCACGTCGAACGTCGACTGGTGGCAGGGGCACAGCAGGTGGTGCGTCTGGTGCTCGTACAGAGCAACCGGGCAGCCGACGTGGGTGCAGATCTTGGAGTATGCAACTACTCCGTCAACGCCCCAGTCTTCCTTACCGGGTTCGGTGTTGAGCTCATCAGGGCTGATGCGCATAAGCAGAACCGCGGCCTTGGCCTTTTCGTTCAGCGGCTCTTCCGACTTGTGCATGCCTTCTGGCACAACGTGGTATGCAGAGCCGATGGTTACGTCAGCGAGCTTGATTGCGCGCTCTTCGCCCTCTCCGGGAACGCCGCCGGGGTCGAGGACCAGGCGGACACCCTTCTTCCACAGCGTGGTGAAGAGCTTGTCGCCGGGCAGCGGCCCAAGGTCGCGAAGGACGAGAACCGCGGGGAGGGGAGCGATCGCAACAGCTGCGATGAGCATGTTGCGCAGAAGCGGTCGGCGTGCAATGCCGGACTCTTCCTTCGCCTGATTGAGGATCTCCAGAGCGATGGCCTGGTCCTCTTCGGAACCGGCGATCGAGTGGCGCTCCTCAACGATTTCGGCGTCGGGCAGAAGCGTGCGTGCCCAGTGGACAATGCCGATGCCGAGGCCGAACAGTGCAGCCGCTGCGCCAAGTCCAAGCATGAGCGTTTGGAGACGCAGGCCTGCGTGTGTGGGTTCTTCTCCCTTGGGGCCGAAGAGGAAGAAGGAGACGATGAACCAGATGGTTCCGATCATCGACAGCAGGAACCACAGAGCGACCTGGCGCTCCGCTGCCTTCTCAGCCAGCGGTTCGGCATCGGTGATCCTGGGGTTGTGCTGCGGCAGGCCGGGGTTTTCAAACCCGTTCACCGGCTCAAGCTGGCCGGTGGTGCCGGTGTTGTGACTCGAGGTCATGTGCATCCTCGTCTAGTACTCGAAACGGATAAGGGCTTGGCTTACTTCGACCGGGCGGTGAGCCACACGGTGATGCCTATGACTGCGGACAGTCCGAAGAACCAGATGAAGAGACCTTCAGCAACCGGACCGAGAGCTCCGAGCTTGAAGCCTCCGGGAGAGGGCTTCTTGGTGTCTTCGATGTATGCGATGATGTCGCGCTTGTCTTCGGGGGTGAGGTTTGCGTCGTTGAAGATCGGCATGTTCTGCGGGCCGGTCTGCATTGCCTCGTAGAGGTGGCGCTCGGAAACCTCGCTGAGGTTCGGAGCGTACTTGCCTCGGGTCAGAGCGCCGCCCGCGCCGACGACGTTGTGGCACATAGCGCAATTGGTGCGGAAGAGACCGCCGCCGGCTGCAGCGTCGCCCTTGGAGGCATCGAGGTATTCAGCATCGGGAATTGCCGGGCCGGGACCGAGCGAGGCGACGTAGGCAGCCATGTTGTCGATCTCGTCCTGATTGAACTGCGGTGCCTTGACGGGGGCCTGGGGGCCGTGCATCTGGAGCGGCATGCGGCCTGTGCCAACCTGAAAGTCGACCGCGGATGCGCCCACGCCGATGAGGCTGGGTCCGTTTTCGGTGCCTTCGCCATTCATGCCGTGGCAGGTTGCGCAGTTCGTGACGAACAGCTTCTGACCGTCGTCGATCTGATCAGCGGAGTATTCGTCTGCGTTGGCATCGCTTCCGCCGGTGAACAGCGCGTATGCCCCTCCGGTGAACAGGAGTCCGACCAGCAGGAGAACAACGAGCGCCATGGGGTGCCGGCGGCGTTCTGCAAGAAACTTCACGAGTCTTGTCCTTTACTAAATTATCGCTGCGGGGTGTGCGGGGCGCCCGCTTACTGGAGCAGGTAGATGATTGCGAACAGAGCAACCCAAACGATGTCGACGAAGTGCCAGTAGTAGGAGACACATACTGCAAACGTCGATTCGCGGTGTCCGAAGCGCTTGGCACCGTAGGCACGTCCGATCACGAACAGGAACGCGATGAGACCGCCGATGACGTGCAGGCCGTGGAATCCGGTCGTCAGGTAGAAGACGGAGCCGTAGGCGTTCGAGTTGATTGCGACGCCTTCGGAGACGAGCGTGGCGTACTCCATGACCTGGCCGCCGACGAAGACCGAGCCGAGGAGGAACGAGAGGAAGTACCACTCGATCATGCCCCACTGTCCGATGGCGAACAGGCTCTTGCCCGCGGGGCGGCTGGGCTTGAAGCGCTCAGCGTGATGAACGCCGACCTGGCAGGTCACGGAGGACAGAACCAGAATCGAGGTGTTCACAAGCGCGAAGGGGACTTCGAGCTTGGGTGTTTCCGCTGCCCACATGTCCGGGGCGACGGAGCGGATCGTGAAGTACATGGCGAAGAGCGCGGCGAAGAACATCAGCTCGCTCGCAAGCCACACGACGAAGCCGATGGTCGTCGTGTTCGGCCTGCTGATCACGGGATGAACCGGCGCTGTTTGAGATGAAGCTGCAGTTGACACACCCCGATTATTACTCAGTCCGCAGGTGAATTTCATCTTTCACTCAGGATTCACTCATTGATTGAGACTTCAATGCCCGCGTTTCGGCTAGTTGGCGCGGTTCTTTTATTTTTTCCCGGTGGTGCCGACGTGCCGGCTCTGCGTGTCGAACTACTGTGATGCGGACTACTGTTCTGCTTGTCCGAGTCATCTTCCTTCTTATTCTGCGCTTTCGCCCTGCGGGTCTTCTCGCAAGGTGATTCTTCGCCCCAGGGCAAAGCCCGCAACTTCATCTGCACAGTTCACTCCGGCATGGGTCGGAGGCGCTGCCCCGAAGTCTGGGCCGAGCGCTATCTGGCCCCGCCGCCCAGATAAACTGGCCGGGCTTGCCGTGTCGCACACTCGTCCATCAGAAAGGCTCAGCTATGACCGTTCCCTTCACCGCTTACGAAAGCAGCGTCATGAAGGACGTACGCGACTGGTCGGACCTCATCGTCGGTCTCATGGACCACCGCCACATGGACGGTGCGACTGCGGCATGGGCGATGGATCAGATCATGTCCGGCGATGTTCCGGATGTCACCATGGCCGCGTTCCTTGTTGCTCACCACGGCAAGGGCGAAACCGTCGAAGAGATTACGGGCCTTGTGTCGGCGATGATGGAACACGCCGTTTCCATTGACGGCCTCACCGGCTATGTCGACATCGTCGGCACTGGCGGCGACCGCGCCAAGACAGTCAACATCTCATCAACCGCCTCGTTCGTCATCGCCGGAGCCGGGGTTCCGGTTGCTAAACACGGAAACCGGGCCACCTCTTCGGCGTCAGGGTCGGCTGACGTCTTTGAACACCTCGGTCTGGCGCTCGACCTGACGCCAGAGCAGACGGCGGCACTGGCCGACAAAGTCGGGATGGCGTTTCTGTTTGCCAACGTCTACCACCCGTCTATGCGCTTCATTGCGCCCGTGCGCAAGAAGATCGCGGTGCCCAGCGCCTTCAACATCCTCGGGCCTCTTGCAAATCCAGCAGGGGCCCGGTCAACTGCCATCGGCGTGTCGGATCCCGCTATGGCGCCTCTTATAGCCGGGGTGCTCGCTGAACGCGGAGATTCGGCACTTGTCTTCCGTTCGCAGGACGGTTTGGACGAACTGTCGAACACTGCGGTCAATGACGTGTGGGAAGTCCGCGACGGACAGATTGAGCATTCGGTCTTCGATGCGACGTCGCTTGGCATAGCTCGGGTGACGAAGGACGATCTGCGAGGTGGGGACCCCGCTTACAACGCTTCCGTTATTCGCCGCACACTCGACGGTGAAACCGGTCCGGTGCGCGATGCCGTACTCCTCAACGCTGCCGCTGCTCTTGTGGCCGCCTCTGCGGATGCCGAGGGGCCGCTTGCCGACCGCTTGGCCAGTCAGTTCCAGCGGGCTCAGGAAGCGCTTGACGCTGGCAAAGCCTCTGCAAAGCTCGACCAGCTGGTGGAAGAGTCAGTCACCGCGTCTGCGTGAGCCGAGCCGCGCAGAGGCAAAGCCGAAGCCCGTGCGCGGCAGCGCCAGCGGTGCCGTCGAGCTGATGAGCACAGTGCCTTCGCCGTAGAGCCACGCCGACAAGAGTGCGTGCTCTTCGAGAAGCGTTGGGTATTCGGGTTCAACATGGGCAGCTGTTGCTTCCATTTCCCGAGCGGTGCTGAGCACAGCCGAGGCCTTCGCGGCGGTTTCGGATGCGGCCAGCCGCCCCCAGCGGATGAGGACGATCTCCCAGCTTCCGTTCGGCTGCGGGCGTGCGGCTGTTATCTGCTGTATCTGGTTGATCAGACGCGCTGCTTCCGCACGTGCTTGGACGCGCAGCATCTGCACGGCGGCTTCCAGCGCGTCGCTGGCTGATTCAAAGCGCTGCTGCTGGGAAAGCAGCTTCAGCCTTTCGTTCAGGCGGTGACTGAAATCGGCTGTGTCTCCGGCTGCGAACTGCTCGAGTCCGCGGATGCTGTGTTGATACTCCCGGGCGCTTGCTATGCCGCAACAGGGGCCACCGCATGCGTCGACCTGGCTGGCGGCACAGGGCCTGAACTTTGCCGACCGCGGGTTCTGCGTGCACGTTTTGAGCGGGTACAGCTGTTCAAGCACATTTTTGGCCTGGAGCGCACTGCGGTGCGAGGAAAACGGCCCCGCCGCCAGGAGACCGTGGGGCGGCTGCGCCCTTACGGCTGATAGGCGAGGAAACGCTTCGTCGGTGAACTTCAGCCAGGTTTGGCGTTCCGGCCGCTTTGATCGCCTGTTGTAGGGCGGAGCGAGTTCCCCAATGAGCCGCACTTCACGCACCGCAGCTTCTGTTTCTGTCGCACAGGGAATAGTGGTGACCTCCTGGGCAGCAGTCACCATTTCAGTCATCCGGCCGCGAGTTTCACCCGCAGTGAAGTACGACCGGACGCGGGTGCGCATATCGCGGGACTTGCCTATGTAGAGGACGCGGCGTGCCCCGTCGAGAAACATGTAGACACCGGGGCCTGTGGGGACATTGTCTGCCAAGTGCAGCTTTGTGCGTCTGCGTCCCAGGCCTTGTGGTTTGAGCGACAGCAGTTCTTCGAGCGTGTTGACGCCGTATCCGCCCAGTCGGTCGAACAGGTGATTGAGGAGATCTCCCGTTGCCCGTGCATCTGCGAGCGCCCTATGCTCCGGATCGGTCCTAGTGCCGAAATGCTGAGCGAGCGTTGCGAGTTTGTGGTTGCGGACTTCCCCCTTCGGCAGGATCCGTCGGGCCAAAGTCAGCGTGTCGACAACGCGAAACTGGGGCCACGGATAGGCGTGTTCTTCACACGCTCGCCGGAGAATGCCGATATCGAAAGGCGCATTGTGTGCAACGAGCACTGTGCCCCGGGCGAATTCCAAGAACGCGGGGAGGACTGTGCGCATTTCCGGTGCCGCGGCCACCATGGAATTGGTGATCCCGGTCAAGCGCTGCACAAAGGGCGAAACGACTTGCCCTGCCGGATTCACGAGTGTCTGGAATTCTCCGTCGACTGCGCCGCCGCGCATACGCACAGCGCCGATCTCCGTGACGTTGCCGCCGGAACGGTCTGACCCGGTGGTTTCGAAATCGAGAACCGTGAACGTGACATCGCTGAGGTCCGTGCCGATATCGGCGATGTTCAGCTGGCCGGAGCGCACGGGCTCAGGGAGATCGAAGCCGGGAAATTCCTTCATTCAGCCATCGTCCCACCAGGCACTGACACGAAGAGTCACACCTGTGCGCCGTCATCAAATCGCTCGGTGCGCGATGCGGGAAGAAACAGCAGGAGCGCCACCCCGCCGCCGGCGGCACTGGCGATGAAGAACGCCGTCAGCAGTCCCGGCGCTGAGCGAAAGAACATAGCGGTCATGACCAGTCCGATAATGCCGAGAAGCAGTGCGGCGGCTGACACAACAAAGCCGGGTCGTGCTCTGCGGATGCCGATCTTGGGCACAGGCGGGGCAGTCCACCCGTCCTGCTCGGCGAGGTAGTCTGCGGCTTCGTCAGCTGAGACTTCGGAATTGACGGCGTCGAGATCGCTGTAGCCGGACATGACCGAGTCCCATTGCTCATCCGTGACCTTCTCATCAGGGCTGAGGCGATCCCATTCCGGTTTGTGTTCGTCACGCGCCATCGGCAGCCCCCTGCAGACCGCGAATGGCAGCGGCCAGCACCCGTTCGATCTTGTCGGAATCGTAGTCAAGGGTCGCAACGTGATTGCTCATGGGCAGCGGCACCGTTCTCATCGGCCCGCGGACGCCCCGGCGCACAGAGTTCCATGAACGCGGGCTGACCACATCGTCTGATCCGGAGAGGAAATAGGTGATCGGCGCATGCACGCGCCACAGCAGAGAACGCACATCGCGGACGCCGCGGAAGAGTTCGCCCACACTGCGCAGCGGAACCTGCGGATACGCCAGTTCGTCCTGCCCGGGCTTGTTGATTGCGTTCTCAATCCCGGGGACCCGCTCTATCAGCCCAGCCAGCGAACCGGCGAACGGTGCGAATGGGCTGTCGACGTAAACGGCCGGGTTGATAAGCCCGATGTGTGCGGTGTCTGATCGGTTGGCAGCAGTGTGCAGGCAGAGCGCTCCGCCCATCGACAGTCCGATGAGGACGATCTGGCTGCACTCGGAGCGAAGTTCGTCAGCGGTCCGGTCAACGGCTGAGCACCATTGTTCCCACGTGCTTGAAGCCATGTCGTCAAGGTCGGTGCCGTGGCCCGGCAGCAGAGGCACTCGGACCGGCGCACCGGTAGCGGTGTGGAGGGCCTGTGCAAGCGGGCGCATCGAGGCGGGGGAGCCCGTGAAGCCGTGGACGGCGAGAATCCCGACATCGCCAGAGCCGGGCAGGCGGAGGGGTTGCGTCATCTCTTGGGCCAGATGAGAGGTCATGTTTCCAGCATGCCACAGCGGCAGGGTCAAGAGGACCTATACTCGAAAGCGCAAACAAGCGCGGTGCGTCCCGAAAGGCTCTGAGTGTTCTACTGGCTGCTCAAGCGGATCTTCGTCGGTCCGTTTCTCAAGGCTCTTTTCCGTCCCTGGGTCCGCGGTCTTGAGAACATTCCGGCTGAAGGCGGGGCCATCATTGCAGGCAACCACCTTTCGTTTGTCGATTCAATCTTCACGCCTCTCGTTGCGCCTCGCCCGGTGGTCTACCTTGCTAAGAAGGACTACTTCATGGGTCGGGGCATTACGGGCTTCTTCACCAAGTGGTTCTTCAAGGCCACGAACCAGCTTCCTATGGACCGAGGCGGAGGGTCGGCTTCCGAAGCATCGCTGCAGGCTGGTCTGAAAGTCCTCAGGAGCGGGGCTCTCTTGGGAATCTACCCGGAGGGTACGCGCAGTCCTGATGGGAAGCTCTACCGGGGTCGCACGGGAGTTGCTCGCCTGGTTCTCGAGGCGGGTGTCCCGGTCATTCCAGTTGCGGTCATCGGCACCGACAAGGTGCTGAAAACCGGCTCCGTCATTCCCAGGCTGCGCCGGGTGGGTGTGGTCTTCGGCGAGCCGATGGACTTCAGTCGGTACCAGGACCTCGAACACGACAGGTTTTTGCTGCGATCAATAACTGACGAAGTCATGTACGAAATCCTGCGCCTGTCCGGTCAGCAGTACGAGGACAAATACGCATCGACGGTCAAGACCCGACTGCTGGCTGAGAAGAAAGCTGAACGAGACAGCTGAGCAGGGTTTCGATTCTTAGGATAACGACGACACGCAGAAAAGTTATCGCCAAGATGTTTGAATCCGGTCCGCGCAGCACATACATTCTTCATGTAGACAGCCCCGGGTGCGTGTCTGTCCTATGCGGTAAACTCAGAGGACTTCGACAACGCGCCCTTACTTCCCCCAGGGGTCTAAGGAGGAGATGGCGTGAGCCACTCAACAGAAGAATCGGCCAAGCCGATTCCCCGCGCAGCTCAAGGGCTGCTTTTTGACGACGACCTTCCGGAGCTCGACGAAGACGCGGGCTACCGCGGCCCGACAGTATGCCGTGTCGTCGACATCACGTACCGACAGCTCGACTACTGGGCGCGAACCGATCTTGTCGTCCCGTCTATTCGCACTGCCACCGGGTCTGGTTCGCAGCGCCTCTACTCCTTCCGCGACATCTTGGTGTTGAAGGTCATTAAGCGCCTGCTTGACACCGGTGTGGCCCTCAACCAGATTCGCACTGCGGTGGGGCACCTGCGCGAACACGGTATTGACGACCTTTCGCGCATCACCTTGATGAGCGACGGCGCTTCTGTTTTTGAATGCACCTCCGCTGACGAAGTCGTCGACCTTGTCCAGGGAGGGCAGGGCGTGTTCGGCATCGCAGTCGGTCAGGTGTGGCGCGAAGTCGAAGGAACGCTGTCTGAGCTTCCCAGCGAAAGGCCAGAGCAGGCTCAACTGCCGATTGACGAACTCGCTCTTCGGAGGGCCCGCAAGTCAAGCTGATTCGCACCCCAGGGGGACCGAAGGCCCTTATATGCAGAAACGGCCAGGAGATCATCTCCTGGCCGTTTCTGCTGGACGGACGGGGCCTGTCTTTGTGAATGCTGTATCAGCGGCGCCGAAGATCGCGACGGCTTGGGTATGAACCGTCCGAGCGCGGCCCGGTCGGTGTGCTGGAGCCCGGCTTTTCAGCTGGACCGGCCTGATCGGTTGACCTGAACTTATCTGCCAAGCCGCTCAGTCTTGCCGGGCCGTGCCTATCTGCAGAGCGTGTCTGTGGTCTTACTGGATTTTCTGCGGGCACCGTGCCGATCCGCATTGTCTGCTGTGCCTCGGGCGCAGTCCTCTGCGTGTCCGAGAACCTGTTGATCTTCGGTCTCGGAGCTTCATCGCGACTGCGCTCGGCTTGTCCTCGCAGCTTCTGCGGGTCCTGGCTGGTTGTTGGAATCTCGTTGGTGCTCGGCGCGACTTCGACCGGTCGCCGACCTCGAATGTTCTCGCTGCGCAGCGCACGGTCGAGGATCTTGTCGAAAGCGCGGGCAAGTTCGCTGGCGGGCGCGCCTGGCCACTGGTGGATAGGGCGAGCTGATCCCTGCGCCTGCTGGAGGACGGTTCGCTCAGGAAGCGGCGGATTGACGACAAGCGGCCCGAACATGTCCTTGAGTTCGTTGATGCGGAAACTGTGTTCGCGCGATGATGGGCGCACGCGGTTGAGCACTATGCCGAGAGGCTGGAGGTCCTTGGCGGTTCTCTTTCGCAGCTCATTAGATGCCCGCAGGGCACGGTCTGCCGCTGCGACTGAGAAGAGGCCCGGCTCGGTGATGACGAGCACTCGGTTGCTTGCGGTCCATGCTGTCCTGGTGAGCCCGTTCAGCGACGGAGGGCAGTCGATGATGACCAGCCTGTAGACGTCCGAGACGCGGTTGAGCGTGTCGCGCAGACGCTTGAGGTAGCGCTCGGAGAGGCTGGGGCGATCGAACTCAGCAGCGCGCGGCGAACCGGGAATGACATCGAGGCGGCTGGATCCCCTTTCAGTCCATCCACTGGACACCATGGCTTCACGCGCGAGCTTTGACTTCGGCGCTGCGAGAACATCGGCGATGTCCAGCGGCGTGGAAATCGGTACATCGAGGCCCGTGGAAGCGTCAGCCTGAGGGTCCATGTCGACCACGAGGGTCGGTATTCCCCGGCTTTGGGCGGCAGAAGCCAAGCCGAGCGTGACCGACGTCTTGCCGACGCCGCCTTTGAGACTGGAAATACTAAGGACAAGCACAATTCAACGGTATCTGATTCTTCTGCTCAGATGCTGGAGGCGCCCGCGGAATGTTTCAGCCCCGCAGTGCTGATTGTTGAACCTGATGCACCGGGCTCAACGACGATTTTCGCCGGTATGGCTCGCTGCATCGATTCGACGTGCGAAATGACACCCAAGCAGCGCCCGCCGGTGCGCAGTTCGTCGAGTACGGTGAGCACCGAATTAAGTGAGTCCGGGTCGAGGCTGCCGAACCCCTCGTCAATGAACAGGGTGTCCAGTCGCAGGCCCCCCGCGGTTTCGGCGACAGTGTCGGCCAGGCCGAGGGCCAAAGCCAGAGCGGCCATAAACGATTCTCCGCCGGATAGGGAACGAGGATCGCGCGCGGTTTCGGAAAAGGCGTCATGGATGACGAGGCTGAGGCCGACTCTGCGTTCTTTTCGCCGCCCACGCGGGTCGACTGCCAGCCTGTAGCGTCCGCTGGTCATGCTGCTGAGCCGTTCTGACGCACTGCGGGTGACGGCTTCGAACAGCCCCAGGAGGGCGAACGAAGACAGCGGGAGCTTGGAGTGATGCGCTGTTCCGCGAACCAGCTCCGAAAGCTGAATCTCTGTTGCCAGCCTTTCAAGGGCGCGGTGTTGATGTTCGGAATCGGCGGCGAAGTCGCCGATGAGGCTCTGCAGTGAATTCAGGCGGTCGGCTACAACCGCTGTGCGCTCGTGCAGAGTGCGCGCCTGCTGGGCGCAGATGTGTGCGGCTGTCGTTGCCTCTGCTGCGCGGCGTTGATATTCCTCTGCCGTCAGCAGGTCGTGGGCTTCGGCAAACCAAGAGCTTTCGCGGTTCTCCCGCAGTTTGGCCACCCTGTAGTCATTCGCCTTCAGAACACGCTCGAGATCGTCGGTGTCTGCCGAGGCGGCTTGCTCAGCAGCCTCTGCGCTGGCGAATTCAGAAGCGCTGAGCTCAGCGGCGACACGTGCGGTTCGTTCAGCGTGTTCACGTTCGGCTCGCCTTTGGCTGTCTTCAGCCGCGCGCAAGTCGCTGATGAGCGCAATGCGGTCACTGAGAGCGGCAGCCGCAGCAGCTGCATCGTCAGCGGTCAGCGGAAGTTCGATGCCGGCTGCTTGAATATCGGGTGCGAAGACTGAATCTTGAGTCTGCGTCACCGCAGCCATCTGAGATTCGGCCGCCGCAAAGCGTTCCCTGGCACTGTCGGTCTGCTTCTGAGCGGTGGCGAGCTGTTCCTGTGCGGCCGCCAGGCGGTCACGCGTGTGTTCGGCAGTGCGCAGCACCTTCTGCTGCGCTTCGCGCGCTTCTCTCAGCGCTGCCTCTGCATGATTCACAGCGGCTCGTGCTTCTTCGGCGCCTGTGAACCTGGTGTTCTTGACAGATTCTTCGGCAGCGGCCAGCTGTGCCTGCACCGCTGCAGCATTGGTTCGAGCGTCTGCTGCCGCGGTTCGAGCGCGCTCTGCTTCCCGCTCAGCGTCTTCTTCGGCTTCCCGCGTGGCCTCCTCAGCCGCCGTCGGCGCCGGGGCTGGGTGTTCTACCGCACCGCACACCGGGCACGCATGGCCGGTTCGCAGACCCTGGGCCAGTTCGGACGCTATCGTTGCAAGGCGCAGGTCGCGCACTTTTCGATAGTGTTCAGCGGCATCGCGTTCGGTATGTTCGCGGTCGCGCACAATCGCCTGCGCGCCCCGCTCCAGTTTCTGCAGTTCGGAGCGCCGATCGTAAGCCTCCAGAGCTCTGTCAGCCAAAGCTGCGGTTTCCTGGTGCTCAGCTTCGAGTTTTTCGATGTCGGGCGCCTCCGCAACAGCATTCTGTGCCGCTATGTCGGCTTCCACAGCCGTTGCGTGAACTGCCTGCGCTTTCTGCAGTTCTGCGTGCGCCGTCTCGAGGGCTTTGCGGCATCGGCGGCTTTCTGCTTCGAGGTCTTCTCGGCGACGCAGACTGGTCTGCAGGCTGTTGGCCGCAGCATAGGCGCTCCTTGCGATGGTGTCGCAGCTGGCAAGATCTTCAACCGGCCCGAGGGCTGCCGTCAGGGTTTCCTGCGTGCGCTCATGCTGCCTGCGCGCGTTGGCAAGAGCCGCATGGGCTTTCCGCTGTTCGCTCAGGCTCGGCATGATGCGGTCGGCTTCTGCCTTCCTTCCGAGCTGGTGCCGAGCGGTTTCGACTGCCTCCCGCTTGCTTTCGTGCTCGACCTCCAGCCGCCGGTGCTCTTCGAGCTTTTCGGCTTTGTCGGCAGCGCGCAGCAGTTCCTCAGCGCGTTCGCGCTGCCGTTCTGCGCGGGCATCAGCTGCGCGACCGGCGATCTCAGCTGTCTCCAAGTGCTCAGTGACAGCTGTTCGCGCAGCTGACAGAAACGCACCGACGTCTACAGGCCGGGGACGAGGGTCGTCTGGAACAGGCAGAGGATCAAGGCACAGTTCGGCCGCTGTCTTCATGAGGTCACGGCGGTGCTTCATGATGTCGTCGAGCTCACGGCCGGCCTCCTGCGAGCGTTTGCTGAACCATTCTTCGACAAAGCTGAACCGCTCCGTGCTGAAAAGCCTGCGCAGCAGCGGTTCGCGCTCAGCTGGATCAGCCCTGAGAAATGCCGTGAATTCTCCCTGGGGCAGAAGGACGATCTTGGTGAACTGTTCGGCGGACAGGCCGATGATCGGTGCGAGGACTTCCCCTACCTGCTGGTTGCGAGAAGCAACCGGCCTCCATTGCTGAGCTCGGCTTTCAAACAGGTGCACCTGGGGCCTCTGCTTGGTTGTGCCTTCGCCGCGAAGTTTGGGACGGTCGTAGCCGGGGCTGCGTTCAATCTTCCAGCGGCGCCCGTCGGCTGTGAATTCGAGGACGACAGTCGTGGGGGTATTGGGGTCGGCGTATGTTGAACGCAGTTCGCCTGCATCATTGCGGGCACCGGTTACGCGCCCGAAAAGCGCAAAGGTGACAGCATCCAGGATTGTTGTTTTTCCTGACCCCGTCGGCCCCGCAATGAGGAACAGACCGTCACTGGCAACCGCGTCGAAGTCGACTGTCTGACGCTGGTTGAAGGCACCGAAGCCTTCCACGGAGAGTTTGTGAAACTTCATTGCGTCTGCTCCTGTGCCCACTGCATTGCGTTTGCGAATAGGGTTCTCTCAGCTTCTGAAGGGGAGCGGCCGACTGTTGTCCGACAGAACTGCGCGAACAGTTCGGCGTCGTCGATCGCATCGGCGCGGCGGCGGGGGTGAGACGAGGCCTGGACGAGGTTGGTCCACCGCACGCTGAGCAGCTGGGGGAATGCTCGGCGCAGTGAGTCCAATGCGCCGTGGGGGACCGTAGTGTCTGTCAGCTGCACCTCTATCCAGCGGTCTTGTTGGTCCGGCGCCTGTGCCAGCAGATCCGCGACTTTTCCGGTGAGCGAGGAGATCGGAAGGAATTCGGGAATTTGGATGGGGTCAATGATGCCGCTGTGCGTGTCGTAGAGCCACATGATCTTGTCTGTGCCGGCCTCTGAAAAGGAGTAGGGGAGAGGCGAACCCGAATAGCGCACGTTCGGTGTGATCGTCTGCGGGCGGTGCAGATGGCCGAGTGCGGCGTAGTCCGCCCACGTGAAGAGGTCGGCCTCTGCCCGGCCGACACCGCCGATCTCAATAGACCTTTCGGAGTCGCTGGGTTCGGCACCGGCTATGAACCCGTGGGCCATGACGATTGCCCTGTGCTTGGGACAGTGTGCGGCGCGGTGGGCGCGTATGCGCTCCATGGCGGCCCTGAGAACGGCGCTGTGGGTGCGCGCCGTGTCCAGTTGACCGCTGACGAGAGCCGGTTCGAGGTAGGGGATGCCGTAGACGGCCGTCCGGTCGTCGTCTGCGCCCAGCAGCACTGGGCGTTCGATGTCGGACAGCGACGTGCGAATGAAGAGTCCGGAGGATTCCATGAGTCTGCGGCCAACCCCCAGCCGCTGGTGGGAATCGTGGTTGCCGCTGGTGAGAACGGCGACGGCGCCGGTGTTGAGAACGCGCGCCATGGTGGATTCGTAGGCTTCCAGAGCATCGAGCGGCGGGACGGCACGGTCGAATACATCGCCGGAGACGAGAAGCACATCAACCGAATGGCGTTCGATGGTCTCAATGAGGAAGTCGGCGTACTCAAGAAACTGCGCAACGGTGTTCAAGCCGTGGAACGTCCGCCCGATATGCCAGTCTGAAGTGTGAAGGATCCTCATGGGGACAAGCGTAGAGGCTGGCACGGACACTGCCCCGAGCCAGCCGCATGGCGGAGATCACTGCCGCATTCGGTACAGTGGTTCAGACACAAAATGGAGGCCGCCCCTTACGGGGCACAACCGGAATAGAGCTTGCCTGATGTTCAAGAAAGTCCTGGTAGCCAACCGCGGTGAAATCGCGGTGCGCGCGTTCCGCGCAGCCTACGAACTCGGCGCGTCCACCGTTGCCGTCTTCCCCTACGAAGACCGCAACTCTGAGCACCGCCTCAAGGCTGACGAAGCATACATGATCGGAGACGAAGGGCACCCGGTTCGGGCGTACCTCAACGTCGACGAAATCATTCGCGTGGCCAAGGAATCCGGAGCAGACGCTGTTTACCCCGGTTATGGGTTCCTGTCGGAAAACCCTGAACTCGCCCGCGCCTGCGACCGTGAGGGAATCACCTTCATCGGTCCGCGCGCCGATGTGCTGCAGATGGCCGGAAACAAGGTCGAGGCCATTGCCGCAGCGCGCAGCGCCGGAGTGCCCACCCTCGATGCCACACCGGCATCCACCGACCTGGACGAACTGCTCGCGGCGGCCGAAAACATGGAGTACCCGCTGTTCGTCAAAGCCGTTGCAGGCGGCGGCGGTCGCGGTATGCGCCGAGTTGACAACCGCACCGAGCTCGTCGAAGCCGCGAAGATCGCCATGCGCGAAGGTGAGGGCGCTTTCGGCAACCCCACCGTCTACATCGAGCAGGCTGTTCAGCGCCCCCGCCACATCGAAGTTCAGGTGCTGGCCGACAACGACTCCAACGCCGTTCACCTCTTCGAGCGCGACTGCTCGATCCAGCGTCGCCACCAGAAAGTCGTCGAAATCGCTCCGGCGCCGAACCTCGATCCTGAAATCGCAGGCGCCATGCACGAAGCGGCTCTGCAGTTCGCACGTTCGATCGGCTACCAGAACGCCGGAACCGTTGAGTTCCTGCTTGAAACCGCCGGCCCGCGCGCGGGCAAGTTCGCCTTCATCGAAATGAACCCGCGCATCCAGGTTGAACACACGATCACAGAAGAGATCACCGACGTCGACCTCGTGCAGGCGCAGATGCGCATTGCCGCCGGGGCAAGCCTGGAAGAGCTGGGCCTCACACAGGACAAGATCAGCTACAAGGGGGCGGCCGTTCAGTGCCGCATCACCACGGAAGACCCCGCGAACTCCTTCCGTCCCGACACCGGAACCATCACCGCCTACCGTTCTGCCGGCGGCGCAGGCGTGCGCTTGGACGGCGGAACCGTCTACGCGGGCGCTGAGGTTTCGGCTCACTTCGACTCTATGCTCGTCAAGTGCACCGCACGCGGTGCCACCTATGACGTTGCGGTCAACCGGCAGCGCCGCGCGCTTGCTGAGTTCCGCATCCGCGGTGTCGCATCGAACATCGGGTTCTTGCGTGCGGTGCTCGACGATCCGGCATTTATCCGCGGGGATCTGTCGACCAACTTCATTGAAGAGCGCCCGCACCTGCTGGAAGCCCGCGTCGGCGCCGACCGCGGCTCTAAGGTTCTCGAATACCTCGCCGACATCACAGTCAACCAGCCCTACGGGCCTTCACCGGTTGATCTCAAACCCTCCGAAAAGCTTCCGCAGCTTGAACTTGCAGCCGAAGCACCGAAGTCTTCGCGCAACAGCCTCCTGGAACTCGGCCCCGAGGGCTGGGCAAAGGCTCTGCGCGACACTGAAGAACTCAAGGTGACTGACACCTCGTTCCGCGATGCTCACCAGTCGCTTCTGGCGACCCGCGTGCGCACTCGCGACCTTGAAGCCGTCGCACCGTACATCGGCCAGATGCTTCCCGAACTCCTCTCGGTCGAAGCATGGGGCGGAGCCACGTACGACGTCGCGCTGCGCTTCCTTGCGGAGGACCCGTGGGAGCGTCTGGAGAAGCTGCGCTCTGCCATGCCGAACGTCAACCTGCAGATGCTCCTGCGCGGCCGCAACACCGTCGGCTACACCCCGTACCCGACTGAGGTCACTGACGCCTTCGTCGACGAAGCCGCCCGCTCGGGCATCGACGTATTCCGCATCTTCGACGCGCTCAACGACGTCGAGCAGATGCGCCCGGCAATCGAATCGGTGCGCGGCACTGGCAAAGCAGTCGCAGAAGTCGCCCTGTGCTACACCTCAGACCTTCTCAACCCGAAGGAAGAGGTCTACACCCTCGACTACTACCTGCGTCTCGCAGAGCAGATCGTCGAGGCCGGTGCACACGTCCTGGCCATTAAAGACATGGCGGGTCTGCTCCGCCCGGCAGCCGCTGCGAAGCTCGTCACCGCTCTGCGAAGCGAGTTTGACCTTCCGCTGCACCTGCACACCCACGACACCGCCGGAGGCCAGCTGGCCACCTTGCTGGCAGCATCCGAAGCAGGCGTGGACGCTGTAGACGCAGCTTCGGCATCGATGGCGGGAACCACGAGCCAGCCGCCGATGTCAGCTCTCGTCGCCGCGTTGGAACACACCGAGCGTGATACCGGCCTCAACCTGGCCAACGTGCAGGACCTCGAACCGTACTGGGAGGCTGTGCGCAACGTCTACAAGCCTTTCGAATCCGGCCTGCCCGGCCCCACAGGCCGCGTCTACCGCCACGAAATCCCCGGCGGTCAGCTCTCGAACCTCCGTCAGCAGGCCGTTGCACTCGGCCTGGGCGAGCGCTTCGAAGAAGTCGAGCTCATGTACGAAGCCGCGGACAGGATTCTCGGCCACCTGGTGAAAGTCACCCCGTCCTCGAAGGTGGTCGGCGACCTCGCACTCCACCTCGTGGCAGTCAACGCAGACCCCAAAGAGTTTGCGGAGAACCCCCAGAACTTCGACATTCCGGATTCCGTCATCGGCTTCCTCAGCGGTGACCTCGGCGACCCGCCGGCCGGTTGGCCCGAGCCGTTCCGCACCAAGGCGCTCGAAGGCCGTAAGCACACTAAGCCCGCTGAGAAACTCGAACCGCACGAAGCCGAACTTCTGCGCGAACCCGGCAAGACCCGCCAGGACACGCTCAACCGTCTGCTGTTCCCCCAGCCGACGAAGGAGTACGGCCGCATGATCGACCAGTACGGCGACCTGTCGGTGCTGGAGACCAACGAATTCCTGTACGGCGTGCGCGAAGGCCGCGAGCACTCCGTCGTCATCGAGAAGGGCAAGGCCCTGCTCGTCGGCATCCAGGCGATCTCCTCGCCCGATGAACGAGGTATGCGCAATGTCATGGCGACGCTCAACGGCCAGCTGCGCCCGCTGTCGGTGCGCGACCGCTCCGTTGACGTCGACATCGCCGTAGCCGAACGAGCAGATGAGTCCAATCCGGGTCACGTTGCAAGCCCGTTCGCCGGTGTCGTCACCCTCCAGGTATCCGAAGGCGACAAGGTCAAGGCAGGCCAGACGGTCGCCACGATCGAAGCGATGAAGATGGAAGCCTCCATCACGGCAACCATTGACGGCACGGTTTCGCGTGTGGCCATCGAGCCGGTCGCGCAGCTGGAAGGCGGCGACCTCGTGGTGGTCATCAATGGCTGAACGAGCCATCCGGCTCTTCGGGGATCCCGTTCTGCGCACTGAGTGCCGGCCCGTCACCGAATTCGGGCCGGCCACTCGGGCGCTGGCGCAGGACCTCATCGACACTTCGCTGCCCGACGGCCGCGCCGCCGTGGCAGCGCCCCAAATCGGTGTTGCCCTGCGCGCTTTCGGCTATGATCTCGACGGGCGCACCGGGGCGATCTTCAATCCCGAAGTCATCGAAACAGGCGGCCAGAAGCGCGACATCGATGAAGGCTGTCTGTCGATCCCCGGACTGCAGTTTCCCACCCCGCGCTGGGAATATGCGGCAGTGAAGGGTTTCGACGCGGCCGGAAATCCGGTCGAGCTGCACGGTGATGGGGTGTTCGCTCAAATGCTCCAGCACGAAACAGACCACCTGAACGGCGTTGTGTACGTTCAGACACTGCCCGGGCCAAGGCGGAAAGAGGCGATGAAGCAGATTCGCAGCTCCGCCTGGTTCGGCAGGTGAAAACGGCGGCGGCCTCTAAGGGGTCGCCGCCTTTCGTCTTCGAAAGGAGAACAATGGAAATCACAAAAGCCGGTGTCATCGGCTCCGGCCTTATGGGTTCGGGTATTGCCGAAGTGCTCGCGCGTTCGGGTCTGGACGTTGTCGTCCGGGACATCAGCGACGAAGCTGTCGCAGCAGGCCGCGGCCGCATCGAGAAGTCCTTCGCCAAGGGTGTTGAACGGGGCAAACTCAGCCAGGAGGATGCCGACGCTGCTCTTGGCCGTCTGACGTTCACGACTGATCTGCAGGCTATGGCTGATCGCCAGCTGGTGATCGAAGCGGCAAGTGAAAACGAAGACATCAAGAAATCGATCTTTGCCGAGCTTGACGACATTGTGACGGACAAGAACGCGATCCTTGCGTCCAACACCTCGTCAATGCCGATCATCCGGTTTGCCCAGGTCACTTCGCGTCCCGAACGGGTTCTCGGCCTGCACTTCTTCAACCCCGCACCGGTGCAGCCGCTTGTCGAAATCATCAGCTCCGTGCTCACTGACCCAGAAGTTGCCAACACGGTTGAAGCCTTCGCGGTCGACGTCCTGGACAAGAAGCCGATCCGCTCGGATGACCGCCCGGGCTTCATTGTCAACGCTCTGCTCATCCCGTACCTCTTCGCCGCCATCCGTATGTACGAAGCGGGCCACGCGACGAAGGAAGACATCGACAACGGCATGATGAACGGTGCCGCTCACCCCATGGGTCCGCTCACGCTGGCTGACCTCATCGGGCTCGATACCTGCCTGTTCGTCGGCCAGTCGATCTACGAAGAAACCGGGGCTGCCGCCGACAAGCCGCCGGTCCTTCTGTCGCGCATGGTCGACGGGGGACTGCTCGGTCGGAAGTCCGGCCGCGGTTTCTATGACTACCGCTGACCCAAGAACAGAAAGAACGAGGCGGAGCTCACCTTGGTGGGCTCCGCCTCGTCTGTTGTTGGGGTGGGGGAGAGATCAGCCGAGTTCAGCCGCCGCCAGACGCACGCAGGCAACCAGGCCTTCTGCCGCTGCCGTGACCTCTTCGAGGCTAGGCATGGTCGGAGCAATCCGAATGTAGGCGTCGTTGGGATCGAGCCCGTGGGGGTGAGTCGACCCGGCTGGGGTCAGGGCTACGCCGGCTTCGGCAGCGTATTTCACGACCTTTGAAGCAGTGCCGTTGGGAACACGCAGGGTGATGAAATAGCCGCCGTTTGGCGTGGTCCAAGAGGCGATGTCGGAGCTGAGTCCGTCTTCGAGCGCGGTGAGAACTGCGTCGAATTTCGGACGGATGATCTCGGCGTGGCGGCGCATGTGCTCCCGCACACCATCAGCGTCGCGGAAGAAGCGCAGGTGACGCAGCTGGTTGATTTTGTCCGGCCCGATCATAGCGGCACCCATATGGGTGCGATACCACTCGATCACAGCGGGGGAGCCGGCAAAGAACGCCACACCGGCGCCAGCGAAGGTCATCTTCGATGTCGAGGCGTAGATCCAGGGACGGTCTGGGTGGCCGGCTTCGGCGCACAGGGACAGGATGTTGACCATGGGCGCCTGGTTGTCATCTGACAGGTGGTGCAGGCCGTAGGCGTTGTCCCACAGAAGGGTGAAGTCCTCAGCTGCGGCAGTCACTTCGGCAAGCTCAAGGGCCCGCGCTTGGCTGATCGAAGTGCCGGTGGGGTTTGAATACATGGGTACGAGCCACATTGCGCGGACGTCTGGGTCAGCCACATAGCGGCGGACATCGTCCATGACTGGGCCTTCGTCATCCGTGCGGATGGCGATGAGCTCATAGCCGAGAGCTTTGGCCAGCTGGAAGTGACGGTCGTAGCCGGGAACGGGGCAGAGGATCTTGGCGTTCGTCCACGGACCGCCTGCGGGGGTGCCGTAGCGCTTGGCGAAGTCGAGGGTCATGTATTCGAGTGTCAGAGACGACGACCCCTGTGCCAAGATCTGCTCGGTGGGAACCTTGTAGAGCTCACCGAAGATCTCACGCAGTTCTTTCAGACCATCTAGACCGCCGTAGTTGCGGGTGTCGATTCCCGAAGGCGAGGTGAAGTCGTCGCCCGTGACGTTCGTCAGCAGTTCAGCTGACAGGTCAAGCTGCTCGGGCGCTGGCTTGCCGCGGGTGATGTCGAGATTGAGCCCGCGAGCGGCGAACGCGCGGTAGTCAGCCTGTGCCTGCTCAAGGGAAACGTCCATCATGGCCTTTCTGGCTCTCAAAGAGAAACCCAGGAAAATACACTCTCGGTTCATTTTAGGATCTTGCCGGTGCAGTGCAGCCACCGGATAGGCTGGTGTCAAAGCGCAAGCACATAACCCACATGAGTCCACCACAGCAACGGAAGGCTGTCTATGCGCCGCTACACCCCGCAGTCCGTCAAACAGCAGATCTTCACCGGGCTCAAGGCCTTCGGACTTGCAGAAGAGCCCGCGCAGGTCTGCACGGAGATCATGTTCGCGACTGACCTGGCCGGAGTGGACTCACACGGCATTTCCATGCTTCCGCTGTACTGGCAGGAGATTTCCGATGGCACGCTGAATGAAAAGGCCGAACAGCGCCTGGTCCATCAGTTCGGTGCCGTTTCGGTATTCGATGCCGACCACGGTTTTGGCCACCCGGTGAGTGTGCGCGCCATGGATGCCGCGATTGAAGCAGCTGAAAAGTTCGGAGTGGGCATCGGCTCTGTGCGCAATGCGAACCATTTCGGTGCCGCAGGTCAGTACGTTCTGCGAGCTGCCCGCCGAGGCATGGTTGGTATAGCCACGTGCTCCACCCGCTCGGCCATGCAGAAGCCGACCGGCGCTAAGCATGCGCTTATGGGAACCAACCCGATTGCCTTTGCCCACCCCGTAAAAGACGAAGAGCCGATTTTCGTCGACATGGCCACAACCGTTGTGCCCGGAAACAAGGTCAAGGTCTACGCCTACGCTGATGAGCCGCTCGCCGGGGAATGGGCCACTGACGGCCATGGTGAGGTCGTGACTGATGGCATGCGGGTCTACAGCGCACTTCTGGACTCGGAGGCTTCAGACATCGGTCTGCTCCCGGTCGGCGGCAACAGCGCCGGTGGGCACAAAGGCTACGCGCTTGCCACGATGGTGCAGCTGCTCTCAGCTGCTCTGTCTGGTTCCGACCAGCCGGGCGATGTCGCAGGACGACAGTCGATTGGCTATTTCTTCTTGGCAATCGATCCGCGAGCCTTTGGCGACGGCGCAGACGCCGAGGAGTATGCCCGTGTGCTGCGCAATACTCTGCGCGGTATGGAGCCGATCGATCCTGACGAGCCCGTGCAGGTTGCCGGTGATCCCGAACACCGTTCGGTCGAAGCGAGGTCTGTCAACGGGATTCCCATTTCTGACGGCATGGTGCAGGCGATCAGAGACGCAGTCGAGGCAGCCGGGGCGGAATTCATTCTGACCGAAGTCTGATGGCAGGCCCGAATATCGGCCGCGACATCAAACATCGGGGCACGCTCTTTGGTGCTTCGGCCGATGAGTACGAACGGATTCGCCCGGGCTACCCGCGGGCGGCGGTTTGCGCAGTCGCAGACCACGCGATGTCCGCTGCCGCCGTTGAGGCCGGGGGAGAGGTACTCGCTCCGGACAAACTGCGGGTGCTCGATGTGGGCTCGGGGACGGGCAAATACGGCAGGGCACTTGCTGAGCTTGGTCTCGACGTCCATGCAGTCGATCCCGATCCGGCACTGCTTGAGATCAACCAGCTGCCGTCGACGGTGGGCCGGGCAGAGGAGCTTCCGTTTGCTGACGCATCGTTTGATTTAGTCGTGTCGGCCCAAGCCTGGCACTGGTTCGATGCCGAGGCGGCCTCAGCTGAGTTCGCGCGGGTCCTCAAACCCGGGGGAGTGGCAGCCGTGGTTCTCAACCAGCTGGATGTGCGCCACGACTGGGTTATGCGCCTATCGAGGATTATGCACGCCGGTGACGTCTACCGCCCGCGTTGGCGTCCTCAACTTGGTACAGACTTCGGTCCCATTCAGGCCCGGATTGACGAATTCAGCGTGCCCATGACGATTGACGACACGGTGGCCCTGACGGCAACGCGCACGTACTGGCTGCGGTCGAATGACACGGTCCGCGCACGTGTTGAGGACAATCTGCGAGGCTACTTGACTGAAGAACATCTGGTGAGTGAGCCGTTCGATCTTCCCTACATGTGTCTGACGTACATGGCGCAGAAGCAGTGACTGTGTTTATTGCCGGGGTCGACCTCGCTTCACAGGCTGCCCAGACCGGGCTTACGCTTCTGAATGCCCGGGCTGGCCGGCTGACCGGGGGGACAGACTCAGGCGAAGAACTGGTCGTAGGCGAGTTTGCCCGCCATGATGACGACAACACAGAGAATCACGACCCGGACGAATCCTGCGCCGCGGCCGAGCACCATGCGCGCACCAATGCGTGCGCCGATGATGTTCGTAACGGCCAGGCCAAGGCCCAACAGCCACAGGACGTCACCGCGCAGACCAAACACGATGAGTGCGCCGATATTGGTTGCGACGTTGAGGATCTTCGCCCAAGCCGCACTTGTCATAAAATCCCCGCGCATGAGGGCTGTGAGCGACATGATGAAGAAAAGCCCCGTGCCGGGACCGAACGCGCCGTCGTAGATGCCGATTGCAAGAATGACAGCGGCACCTGCGGTCCAAGACCGTTTCGACATAATGCGCGGCTCAGTGTCGCGGCCGAACGATGGGCGCAGCAGAACAAAGAAGCCAACGGCGACTAAGACCACGATGATGATCGGCCGCATAATGTGCTGGTCGACGCTGGCTGCGATGAGAGCGCCGATCGCAGCGCCGATGAGTGCCAAAGGCGCCCAGCGCAGAGCGCCCATGGCTGTCGGTATGCGGCGGGCCAGCGTAATAGCGGCACTTGTGGTTCCGAAGACCGCCGCGAACTTGTTGGTCCCGAGCGCCTGGGCATTTGTCAGTCCCGGCGCCATGATCATGATGAGCGGCAGGAGAATGAGTCCGCCGCCGCCGACAACCGCATCGATCCATCCTGCCGCAAGAGAGCCCGCGAGCAGAACGGCGATGACGGTCGTCGACATTGGGGAAGCGGCCTCTCAATCTCTACTTAACATAATGTATATTATCGGCTCTTAGTGGGAAGTCTTCAGGAAGCCCGCGCGACGAAGTTCGCCATCACGGCTCTTCTCTGCGGTGCGCCACGTTGTGCTGTGTGCAAAGCGTTAGCTGTGCGCAGCGCAGCTGAAAAGCAGAAAGCGGCGCACTGTCTGCGCCGCTTTCTGAATGCCTGGTGTCAGAGCACCTGCCACTTGACCTGAGCTACTCCATCGCCGCCGATCTGATTCATTGCGGCAGTTGAAAGGTCGAGGCATCGGTTTCCGTGGTACGGACCGCGGTCGTTGATGCGGACCGTAACCGATTTGCCGTTTTTCGTGTTGGTGACCTTCACGCGGCTGTTGAACGGAAGCGTCTTATGTGCAGCTGTGAGGGCGTTCTTGTTGAAGCGCTCACCATTAGCCGTCTTGCTACCGTGGAAGCCGTCACCGCCGCCGTAGGTCGAGGCCGGGCATGAGCCCGACTGACCGGATGCCTTTGAGTTCTTCGGTTTGCCGCTGTCGGAAGCGGCTGCGCCCTTGTCGCCCGAGGAGCCGCTGCTGCTGCCCTTCTTCGAGGTGCCGCCGGAGCTTCCGGAGCTTCCCGAGCTGCTCTTGCTGCGGCTGTCCTCAGAGTTTCCGACGCTGTTTGAGCTGGGCGTTTCGACGGGCTTTTCTTCCTTGACGGTGAGGGAAGAAGAAATGTCCTTCTGCTTTTTCTTGCCTTCCTTGGCTGCCTTGTCGGCCTCCGAGGTGTCCGGGCTGTCGGCGGCAGGTGCAGCCTTCTGAGCGAACTCGGTTTGTTCGTCTTCAGCGCTGGGAGTTACAGCGAAGCCTGCTGCGACGATGCTTGCAGCTGCCGCAGTCGGCACGGCGATCGCTGCCAGCACCGGACGCCGTCCTGCCGACGCAAGAATTCCGGCGGCCGACTTCGATTCGCCGCTGTAGCGCCCACGGTTGGGCGAGCGGCGAAAGACGTCGAAAATATTTCCGGAGGCCTTGGTGCCTTCAGCGCGGTGTTTGCTCACTGTTCTTCCAATCGCAGATGAAAGTTTCGGAACGATAAAGCCATGTTATACCACTTCGTAACAGAAAGATAACGAGCGCCGGTGTGTTGGAGGTGTGTCTTTGCGCACGCAGGTGCGAAGCGCCGCTTATGCCGTGTCTGTGTCGGACAGGCGTCGCGCTGCTGACTTTGCGCGGATGCGCGCTTCGCTGATTCCTCGTTTGATGGTGTCAGTCGAGGCGCCGCTCGCCTTTCCGAACCGGTCGACCGTCGCATCAATGCCGTCGCTGATCCTGTCGATCAGTCCCCCGTCGGCGGCTGCCGTGCCGGCGGCGGTTTTTGCCGTGCGCGTCGCTGCTGAGCCGGCGTCCCTGAACTTCTCCCCCGCCGCTTTGGCCCGGTGTGCGAACGTCGTGACCGACTGCGCTGTCCGCTCAGCGCGTGAACGTGCCTTCAGATAGGTCATGTGGGCACGTTTGAAGCTGGACTGTTCTTCTTTTGTCCACACGCCGTCGGGTTCGATCGGTTCGCGGTGCGTGCGCGGAGCGTCGTTCATATTGGCCATTGTCCCACCGGAGCCTTAATAGGCCGTGTACGTCGGGAATACACCGCGGCGGTAGACTTGTTGTCTGCCCGAAAGATCCTGCCCACCGAGTGAGAGGTTCAGTCACATGAGCGAACGCAGCCTGCGGGGCACCCAGCTTGGCTCCCGGTCCTTGGAATCGGAAGTCGGCGTTGAGCCGGCACCCCGTCAGCTTGTCGAATTCGTTTGCGAAGACGGACACCGCTTCAAAGTTCCCTTCTCGACGGACGCAGACGTTCCAGACACTTGGGATTCCGGCACTCACGGCATCGGCATGCGGGTCGGAGTTTCCGAAGTCGAAGAAGACGACGCCAAACCTGCTCGCACCCACTGGGACATGCTCATGGAACGCCGCTCGATGGAAGAACTCCAGGTGATCTTGGATGAGCGCCTTGCCATCCGCCGCGGCGAAAAGGCCCCCGAGGTCTGATCCGATCCGCCCGCACAGCCTCTGAGGGCCCAAAGCAGATGCTCTGCTTTGGGCCCTTTTATTGGTCCTCTCCCCTGCCAAGACGCACAACCTCATTCTGGCGAGGTGCCAGCTGACTGCCGCTCAGTCTGCCCTGTCAGTCGACCGCCCGGGAGATCCTTTCGTCGAAGACCGGCTGCAGCGTTCTGAAATAGGTATTCGATACGTGGTTCTTGTCGCGGTAGATAAGCACATTGCCGGCTACAGCCGGGCACGTGTCTTTGCTGCAGAACCGGTCGGTGAAATCGACAACGCGCACACCGCCAATACTGTGTGCGGCCGTCACCGAAGGATCGTCCAGCAGCGCCTTTCCTCTTGGTTTGCTGCACAGCGAAGGGTTGTTGAAGTATTCAGAGACGCAGTACGTGGGCGGGTCTGCCTTATTGTCGGCGAGGATGGGCGTGTCGCGTACGACAACGACCTGCGCTCCGGTCTTCTTCAGCGCACGGAGTGATTCTTCAAAGCCCTTGACCGCATCGGAACGGTATGTGCTCAGTGAGAAGTTCTGCGTGATGATGACGTCCGGCTTGTCTTCAGCAAGGCTTTTGAGCGTCTGTTCGTTGGGCTCTATGCACTGTTCTTCGGCCTTGTCCAAAGTCCTCGGCACAAGCGACATCGGGCAGGAGGCCTTTGTGTAGGTGATGATCTTCCACCCCTTGTCTTCAGCCAGAGAGCGCAGCGGCTCCAACAGCATCTGGGCGTGGGAATCGCCTACGAGAGCAACTGTCTTCTTGCCGTTCTCATTGCCTTCAACGCAGCGGGGCGTGTAGTCGGCCTCAACCTCTGAGAAGCATGAGCCGTCAGTTGACTTGTCGTCGATCGCATCGGTCGGCAGCGGAGTGATTGCCCTCCCTCCCGGCAGAGCTCGCGGAACGTCTCCGGCCAGCTCACTATCGGCTACAGCACTGGCGTCGGCACTGGCGGGATCTCCGGCATCCCTGTAGCCGGGAGCATCGACTTCCAGGGCTTGGTCCCAGCTGCGTGCTCCCAGTTGTGCACCATCTGCTGCAAGCAGCGCGTCGGCTTCCTTGCGAAGATTCTCGTTTACGACATCAGCAGCTCCTGTGGGGATGAAGGCGAGGCCAAGGGAAATGATCGTGGCCGCTGCGCCAAGCCGAAACGCATACTTCGGGGTCCTCTTGGGCAGGCTCCAGTGGCGTGCGGGTTCTTCGACAAACCGCCACGACAGATGAGCCAGTGCCAGTGACAGCAGTGTCAGCAAAGCCGCTTGCCACCAGCGCGGATTCTTTCCCGTCAGTTGGACAAACACAATGAAGACCGGCCAGTGCCACAGATACAGCGAATAGGAGACCTTACCGACCCACTGCACGGGTGCCCAGTCGAACAGGTGGTTCAGCGACAGAGCCCCGGCTGTGCGTCCGGCAATGATGACGGCAGCTGCTCCGAGGACCGGCAGCGCAGCCGTGGCACCGGGGAACGGGGTCTTCTCCGTGTAGAGGATGATCGCCCACAGCATTGCGCCCAGGCCGACAAGCGCAAGAAGCGAATCAAGCGAGATCCCGGCTGGCCCGCTTTTGGCACAGCGGGCACGGAGACGCTCGATATGCGGCATAGCAGCGGCAAGCAGACCGCCGACGCCAAGTTCCCACACGCGGGTGAAAGTTGAGAAGTACGCGGCTGGATCGCCGGAGCGTACCGAGTATTCGGCCCACACAAATGATGCGATGACGATGATTGCAAAGAACACAGCTGACGCAGAGCGGGCTGTTGTGCCGATCCGTCCGTGCAGAACTATTGCGAGGACCACGAGCAGCGGCCATACCAGGTAGAACTGCTCTTCTACGCCCAGCGACCAAAAGTGCTGCAGTGCAGTCGGCTTGTTGTCTGCTGCCAGATAGTCGACGGAATCGAATGCCAGAACCCAGTTCTCAACGCTGAGCAGGCTGGCCATCGACTGCTTGGAGACCTCTTGCCAGGCCGCAGTGGGGAACCACAGGAAGGTTGCCGCAATCACTGCCAGCACTGTGACGACCGAGGCCGGCATAATGCGGCGAATGCGACCGGCCCAGAACTCCCCCAGATCAACTCGGCCTTGTTCTTCAGCATCACGCAGGAGCTTGGAGGTGATGAGAAAACCCGAGATGACGAAGAAGATATCGACGCCGACGAAACCGCCGGGAGCGGCACGGGGATAGAAATGCCATACGAGGACACCGAGAACTGCTATTGCCCGCAGTGCCTGCACTTCGGGCAGAAAAGCGCGGGGGCGGTGCGACGAGGCGGCACGAGACATGCCGCAATGCCACCACTGCTGAGTGAACTGATGGCAACGCGCGGATTAAAGTCGCCTGTGAGCCGACTGGTGCGATGCCTGAGACCACCGGCTGTTCAAGCGCGTGAACACCGCCGCCTTTCTCGATCAGCGGCCCACAAGGCGGCGAACCTGAGCCGCACGGCGCTGCAGTCCCCAGCGGGCCACATTGACAAAGGCCTCGCCGATGATGCCTCCGGACATTTTCGACGTGCCGAGCTCTCTTTCGACGAAGACAATGGGGACTTCGACAATATTCGCACCAGCGCGGCGCGCTCGGACGGTCATATCGATCTGGAAGCCGTAGCCGTGGGACTGCACGCCGGCCAGATCAATTCGCTGGAGAAGTTCACGTGAGTAAGCTCGGAAGCCCGCAGTCGCGTCGGCTACGTGCAGGCCAATGGCGATATTGGCGTACAGGTTGGCCCCGCGTGAAAGCACATTCCGGTTCAGCGGCCAGTTGACCACCTCTCCCCCGCGCACCCAGCGCGAGCCGATCGCAAGATCAGCTCCGCCTCGTACGGCGCCCAGAAGCTGCGGAAGGTCGCGCCCTCGGTGGGAGCCGTCAGCGTCCATCTGGCAGATGACGTCGTAGTCCTGTTTCAGCGCCCACGTGAAGCCGGCGACATAGGCCGGCCCCAGCCCGGCCTTTTCGGTCCGGCGCATAACGTGAACGCGATCGTCTCCAAGAGCTTCGGCCCAGTCTGCAGTTCCGTCTGGGGAGCCGTCGTCAATGACGAGCACTTCGACTTCGGGGGAATATTCGAAGATCGCCGCAAGCGTGTTCGGCAGCGACTGGCGCTCGTTGTACGTGGGGATTGCAATGAGTGTGCGCATCAGGAATCCAGTTCTACAAGTTCTCCCGCGCTCCACAGGGACACGAGTTCGGGCAGTGGGGTTCCGGGGGTCAGATCCGGCAGTCCGGGAGTCCCCGAACGAGGGTCGGTGCTCCACGCGGCGACACGTTCGTCGGCGGCTTGTACGACGAGATGGTCGACCCTCCAGCGGGCGATGTCAGCCCGGTTTCCCGGCGCGATCACTCCCCCGCCGAAATTGCCGACCGCGCGTTCAGCGAAACGCGTCAGGCAGTTGAACGCCGCGCGTCCGCTGACAGTCGAACCCGGGGCGAAAATCGCCTGTCGCATGGCCTCCCAGGGTTCGGATGACGACGCGAAGCTCACCTGCGCTCCTTCGCGCAGCAGGGATCCGACCGGCTGGGCGAAAGCGCGCGGGTCGACTGTCAGAGCAAAGGGCGACTGTCCGAGCGGGCCGGTGAGGTCTTCGGGGATCTGCACATTGGCGAATACGCGCCATCCGCTGCGGGCGGCGTGGCGTTTGAAGTCGGCGTCCTGCAGCGCCTCGGTGTAGGCGTTCAGCGCCTCAAGGTCATCCAGCACGATGAACACGGGCGCTTCAGGGCGCTGCTCGGGCAGACCGACGTGTGCTTGCCGTTGACCCGTGCCGCTGAGGCTGTAGCCGATAACGCGCAGCGGGCCCGCCTCCTGGGCGAAGTCTGCAATCTGCTTGTCCGTGCCGATGGCGTGAACTGCTGCAATGCCGGCGGCCAGGAAATCGTGCGGGGCTGACTCTTCGCTTCGCAGGTCGACCGTCGTGATCATGGCCGGTGCTGCGAAGTCATCGCAAAGGTCAATGAGCTCCGAGCCGAAGGTCTGTGCGGCTTCGTCACCGCCCACCCAGTCGACGACGTCGCCGCTGACAGACACGGCCGTCGCGAAAGGATCAGCGCTGCTGTAGACATCACCGTTGTAAAGTACGAAATTCACCACACTGCGATTCTCCCAGACGGACGCAGGGCGCGTGATGGGGCCTCGGGTAGGCTGAGCCGGGTGAGCAGACTCGTCGTTCTCGATACCCCGGCCCTGTACTACCGGTCTTTCTACGCTCTTCCGTCCAGCATCACAGCTTCAGACGGCACTCCGGTCGGAGCTCTGCGCGGGCTGCTGGACACGATTGCGGGCCTTGCTGAAGATCTCGCCACCACTAGGATTGTCGCGGCCATGGACGGCGACTGGCGGCCGTCCTTCCGCACAGCCATACTGCCGGAGTACAAAGCCCAGCGCGTGCAGGACGAAGAGACGGGCTCAGAAACCCCCGATGACCTCAAACCGCAGATACCGCTTATTCGCGAAGCGCTCAGGTTAGCTGGGGTACCTGTCCTTGAGATACCCGACACGGAAGCTGACGACATCATCGGGTCTTTTGCCGCCCAAATGGGGCCGGATGACGAGCTCGTCGTGGTTTCGCCTGACCGCGATCTCATCTCGGTTCTGCGCGCCGACCGCAGAATTCAGCTTCACAGGCCACGCCCCAAGGGGCAGTGGGCGCCGCTGACCTATGCGGATGTTCCCGCGGAGTACGGGGTCAAAGGCGGCGAACCCTACCGTCAGATGGCGGCCCTGCGCGGCGACCCCTCCGACGGGCTTGCCGGTGTGCCCGGCATAGGCGAGAAGACTGCCGCAAAGCTCCTCACCGGATACGGCGGGCTGGACGAGCTGTTCCGCGCGGCGTACAGCGGAGCGAAAGACCACGGTCTGAGCCCGAAGCGCGCCGCAGCACTCATCGAACATGAAGACGCCGTGCGCCGGGCAGAAGAAGTCATGACGGTTCTTCAAGACATTGATGTGCTCCCAGCCGCGGGGGATGCAGCCGGGGTGCCCCAGCGGATGAACAGCGAAGCACTCATCGCATTCGGTGCACGGTGGGGTGCTGAGCGGGCGACGGCCCGGCTTGTGCGGGCCCTGGGTGACGAGGCACCGCCGGCACCGGACGAGCCCTCCCCCGCCGCTGGGCGACAGTCACGCAGAGACCAGCTTCCCGAGTTCGCGGGGCCGTCGTGGACGACAGCCGAACTGTGGGGCTTCGACCTTGAAACCACCGGACTGGACCCGCAGACAGTGCACGTTGTTACGGCGGCGTGCGTGCGGCTTGGGCGGGTTGACGGCTGTATCCAGCCGCTCGAGATTCGCACGTGGCTGGCAGACCCGGGGATCGAGATTCCGGAGGCCGCCAGCAGCGTTCACGGGATAGCCAGCGACTATGCGCACAAGCACGGTGCGGACCGAACCGCGGTCGTGACCGAGGTGATTGCGTGTCTGGACAGCATTCGCCGCCGTGGCGGCTGCGTTGTGGGGCACAACATCGTCTACGATCTCACGGTGCTCGAAGCCGAACGGCGCCGTCTGGGACTGTCGACGGCCGTGGCAGATGTTCTTCCGCCGATCTTCGACACCCTGGTGCTCGACAGAGAGATCGACCGATTCCGCAGGGGCAAGCGGACGCTTTCCGATCTGTGCGCCGCGTGGGGTGTCGAACTGGACAACCACCACGATGCTCTCGCCGACGCTGCGGCCGCCGGCTGCATACTGTGGGCGATGGCAGACAAGCACGAGGCTATTGCGAAGGGCTCGGGGGCGCAGCTGCACGCGGCGCAGATCGAATGGAAGCGCGCACAGGCTGCTGATCTCGAAGAGTTTCTGCGCTCCAAAGGCCGCCGCGCTACGATAAACCCCGATTGGCCGCTGGAAATCTTAAGCTGAGAGGAACGATCATGGGCTTCTTCGACCGACTGCTGGGACGGCCCGGAGCGCAGGCAGACAAGCGCGTCGGCTGGTTCGCAAAAGCCCAAGACGACCTTGACCGCTACGGTCAGCAGTATGCGGATCTGCCAGACGAGGAACTGGCGACAACCGCGGCGGACCTGTTCACCCTCGAAGACCGGCGCGAATCACTCACCCGCTACGCCGCGCTCGTGCGCGAAGCCGCCGACAGAGCCCTTGGCGAACGGCCGTATTCGACACAGCTCAAAGGCCTCATCGGCCTTCTTGACGGCATGGTCGTGCAGATGCTCACGGGCGAGGGCAAAACCCTCGTCGGTGCCATGGCCGCCGCCGGATACGCCCTGCAGGGGCGGACAGTTCACGTAGTCAGCGTCAACGACTACCTCGCTGCTCGCGACGTCGAATGGATGCGCCCTCTGTTTGACCTGCTGGGTGTGACAGCGGCATCTGTTGGCGAAGCCGACTCGGAAGTCTCCCGTCGGGATTCCTACACACGGGAAATCGTCTACGCGTCCGTGCAGGAAGTCGGCTTCGACACTCTGCGCGACCGTTTTCTCACCCAGGGCCAGGAGCCCCGAATCGCCCAGCGTGACGTTGTGATTGTCGACGAGGCCGATTCTGTGCTCATTGACGAAGCGCGGGTTCCGCTGGTCCTGGCCGGCACCGCGAGCGTCGAACAGGCCGATGCCGAGATCACGCGGCTGGTTGGCAGCCTTGAAGCGGGCCGACACTACGAACTGGCACACGACCGCACAGCGGTGTCCTTAACAGAGAGCGGCATCGACGCAGTCGAAGAGGCCCTCGACGTTGATCTGTACGGCGACGATGCGGAGACGCTCGCCGCGGTCAACCTCGCGCTGTACGCCCTGGCTGTCGTTCACCGTGATGTCGACTACCTCGTTGTCGACGGCAGCATCAAGCTGATCTCGGATTCGCGCGGTCGCGTCGCTGACCTTCAGCGGTGGCCGGACGGACTGCAGGCGGCAGTTGAAGCCAAAGAGGGGCTGACCGCTTCTTCAACGGGCGAGATCCTCGACCAGATGACAGTTGAAGAGCTCATTCAGACGTACACCACCGTATGCGGTATGACGGGCACTGCGTTGGCAGTCGGCGATGACCTCAAGGAGTTCTATGAACTTGAGATCTGCGCTGTGGAGCCCAACGAGGACGTTATTCGCGTAGATGAGCCCGACCGTCTGTACACCTACCAGGAGTCCAAGGAACGTGCGATTGTCGACCAGGTTCTCGAAGAGCACCGCCAGGGTCGGCCCATCCTGATCGGCACCCGGTCGGTGGCCGAGTCCGAAAGCCTCGCACACAGGCTCAAACAGCGTGGAATCGACGTCAGGGTGCTCAACGCAAAAGACGATTCGCGCGAAGCCGATATCATCGCCCAAGCCGGCGAATCCGGCGCTGTGACAGTCTCGACTCAAATGGCGGGCAGGGGCACCGACATCCGCTTGGCAGATGACAAAGCCCGCGAATCCGGCGGTCTTCTGGTGATCGGTGCCGGTCGCTACGACTCCTCGCGCCTGGACGATCAGCTGCGGGGCCGTTCTGGAAGACAGGGCGACCCGGGGACATCCGTGTTCTTCACGAGTCTGGAAGACGAACTGCTCACACGAGTTCCGGAAATCCAGCGCTTTGTCGAAGACGGCGACGAAACCGGCTTCATCCAGTCGCGCAAAGCAGCACAGCTGGTCGAACACGCCCAGCGGATGGCAGAAGGCGAAAACACCGGTGTTCATCGTGATACCCGGCGGTTCAACGACCTCATGTCGAAACAGCGCAAGCAGGTGCTTGCACGCCGCGAGGCCGTGCTGACCGAGGACTATGGGATCGACGAACTTTTGGAAAAGGTCAGCGATCGCGAAGACGTGAAGACCGCCGGTGATGACGCTGTGCGCCAGGCTCTGCGCGATATTCTCCTGTTCCAGATCGACGACCGCTGGGTGACTCACCTCGCGTTCCTCAACGATCTGCGCGAGGGGATCCACCTGCGCACACTGGCAAAAGAACGCCCCCACGAAGCGTTCAACAAAGAATCTATGGCGCAGTTCGCTCAGTTCTGGTCGGATGTGACGGCCAGCGCCGAAGAGGTCCTGGACAAAGTCGAGTTCACTGCCGACGGGGTCGACCTGCCTGCCATTGGAATGAAGAGGCCGTCATCCACGTGGACCTATGTAGCAGCCGAATCGACGTTCGGCTCTGACATTGAGGCCGTGGTGAAGCGGATTCGCCGCTGAGATCAGCGCTGCGCTGCGATCAGTACTGGTCCATGACCACACCGCGGCGCACCGCGTCAGCCGCTCGGGCAATCGTCGTGGCTGCTTCCGGCCCGACGACGTTCTCAATCTGGCCCAGAACGTCGAGTGTCTGTTTGGCCCACCGGACGAAGTCACCGGCGGAGATGTCCGTTCCGTCCAGAGCCGCGGCGAGGTTCTTGCCGTCGGTCCAGCGGTAGATCGGCACTGCAATACCGGAATCGGGTTCGGGGGTGATGCTCGTGCGGGCGTCGCTTTCGGTTTTGGCAAGTGTTCGCCACAGGTCTTCCAGAGCGCCCACACACTGCCGCAGAGTCTGAGTGGGCATGCGAGTGTGTGT
Source organism: Brevibacterium sp. HMSC07C04 (assembly GCF_001815905.1). Classification (GTDB taxonomy): domain Bacteria; phylum Actinomycetota; class Actinomycetes; order Actinomycetales; family Brevibacteriaceae; genus Brevibacterium. The sequence continues at coordinate 88,818 of NZ_KV823261.1, forward strand.
CAGCAGTTCGCGTCGGCTTTCGTATACCAGGCACGAGGCCATCGCCGCGGCTTCGGGCTCGGTCAGCCCCTCCCACAGTCCAGCGCGAACAGACATGGCGATCAGCAGGTCGCGATCGCCGTATATGCGCCGCAGAATTGCGGTGTCATCAGGCAGGAACTCGAGTGTGCGCAGAACTGAGCAGACTCGGTCGAAAACTTCGGCGATAGAGGACGTGCGCGATGTGATCTGGCTGGTGAGCTTGGCCCGGTCGCGTTCGAGCCGGTGTGCCCTTTCTGCCCACCGGGCGTGCTGTTCGCGTTCGGGACAGTCGTGGCAGGGGTGAGAGCGCATCTGCTGTCGCAGCGCCTCAACATCTTCAGAGCCGACCTTGGGTCCCTTGGTTCTGCGCACTTGGACATCGGCGGGGTCTTTGACCCGTCCCTGCGCAATCGCCTGGTCGAGGATGTCAAGCAGGCGGCTGCGCTCACGGGGATTGCGGTGGTTGAACTTCCGGGGGCTCTTGATCTTACCGAGGCTCACCGCCGGCTCAGTGACTTCATGTGGACGCAGGTGCCATACTTTGCCGGCGCTTGTGAGGACTGTCGGCAGACGCAGACCCGTGTGGTCGTTGTGCATGGGACTGAGCACAATGCAGGCGCCGAACTTCAGCCGGGACGGCAGCAGAATAACGCTGCCGAACTGCAGTTGGGACAGTGATTCGACGACATCGCGCTGTTTGAGCTTCGACCGCTGCTTACCGGCCTGCTTCTCCAACTGCGCAATCGAAAGTCGATAGCCGAAATACTCCGAGAAATCACCGCGGTCGCACTGTGCAGCCTCTGTGTAGCCGGCAAGCGCCTCGTCGGTTTTGCGCACTCGCTTGGCAAGGCCGACAACAGAAGAGTCAGCTTGGTACTGGGCGAACGATGTTTCCAGCACCTTCCGCGCGTCATCGTGGGTCATACGCGCCAGCAGGTTCGCGGCCATGTTGTAGGTGGGAACAAAACGGCTGTTGAGCGCGTAGGTCCGCTTGGAGGCAAGGGAAGCGATATCGGCGACTTCGATCGTGGGGTGCCACACCGTCACGGCGTGTCCTTCAATGTCGATTCTGCGCCTGCCAGCCCGTCCAGTCAGCTGCGTGTACTCCCCCGGTGTGATCTGCACGTGAGATTCGCCGTTGAACTTCTTGAGTTTGTCGAGCACCACTGAACGCGCCGGCATGTTGATGCCCAGCGCAAGGGTTTCAGTTGCGAAGACAACCCGCATGAGCCCCTCGACGAAAAGCTTCTCGACAAGCTCTTTGAACTGCGGGATGAGTCCGGCGTGGTGCACTCCGAAACCGGACATGAGGCCTGCCGCGAATGACCGGAATCCCAGCACTCCTAGGTCTTCGGCAGTCAACGACTCTTCCAGCTCTTCCAGCGCGGCCGCGATTCGGCGTTTTTCGCTCTTCGTCGTCAGATCAAGGCCGGCCGCCAAACAGTGGTCGAGAGCTTCGTCGCAGCCTTTGCGGCTGAAGATGAAGAAAATGGCAGGCAGAAGCGAAAGCTTGTCGAGCTCAGCAATGACAGCCGCCCGAGCCGGCCGCATAAACCGGTGTCGGGCTCCGCCTCGTCGGCGGTCCCGCCGGGAGCCAAAACCTGAGTACGGCCGGACAGCCGCTTCCAGTCCTTTGTTGATGTCCCGGCCATTAGGTGCGAACAAGGGCATGAGGTCGGTCCCGACTGCTACGTGATTGTGCAGCGGTACCGGACGGTGTTCGGAGACGATGATGTCAGTGGTGCCGCGCACCTCGGCCAGCCACGCTCCGAACTCTTCGGCATTGGACACCGTCGCCGACAGGCTCACCAGCAGGACGTGGGCCGGCAGGTGAATGATGACCTCTTCCCACACGGGTCCGCGGAACCGGTCGCCCAGGTAGTGGACTTCGTCGAGAACGACGAAGCCGAGTTCGGAAAGGTCCGTTCCCGAATAGATCATGTTGCGCAGGACCTCGGTTGTCATGACGACGATCTGCGCGTCTCGGTTGATGCTCGTATCCCCTGTCAGCAGGCCCACGCGATCAGCGCCGTAGGCGTCGACGAGCTCATTGAACTTCTGATTTGACAGGGCTTTGATCGGCGCGGTGTAGAAGACCCGCACACCGCGGGCAACCGCCAGAGCAATGGAGAACTGTGCGACAACCGTCTTGCCCGCACCCGTGGGGGCGGCGACGAGGACTGAGTGATCGGCCTGCAGACTGCGGCAGGCGCGCAGCTGGAAGTCGTCGAGTTCGTAGTCCAGGGAACGGCGGAAGGCCTCCAATGGTGAACCCGCTTCGCTCTGGCGCTGCAGAAACTGTGAATATGCGTCAGCCGGAGACAGGTTGGATTCCATGCCCCTCAGTCTACTCAGTCGATCGGTTCGACCCACGTGCCGTCGGCAATCCGGCGCCGTTTGCGACCGCGGTCAATGATCGCGCAGATCAGCCACGCCAGGAAGAACATGAACAGCATCGGAACGACCAGGTAGAACATGGACACGGCATCCGGGGTCGGCGTTGCGATTGCGGCGAACACGAATACCAGCACCACCAGCCACCGCCAAGACCTCCGAATCGTGCGGGCTGACAGAAGATCGAGCATATTGAGCCCCACCATGAGGACGGGCAGGACGAACGCAGCCCCGAAGGCGATGATGACAACGGTGACAAACGACAGGTAGTCCTGCGCCGGCACAATGTACGACGTTCCCTGAGGCACCAGGCCGCCCATAGTGCGAACAGCATTGGGCAGAGCGAAGAACGCCAGCGCCCCTCCCGCCAAGAACAGCGGGAGTGCAGTGCCGAGAAAACCCACGGTGTAGAGCTTCTCCTTGCGGTGCAGACCGGGCATGATGAACGCCCAGATCTCGTAGAGCCATACGGGTGAAGAGAGGATGATGCCGATGAAGATCGATATTTTGATCTTCATGTCAAAAGGCGACACGACACCAGCGAAGTTGAGCATCGCGGTCTTGCCTTCTGCTGCTGCAATGTCATCCAGGGGCTTCTGGAGAACTCCGAGAACACTGTCGTAGAGGAACCAGCCGATGACAGAGGCGATCAGCAGAGCAACGGCGGCCGCTATCGCCCGGTTGCGAAGCTCCCGAAAGTGGTCGAGGAGCTTCATCCGCTTCTGCGGATTGCCCTTCAGCGGCAGGCGCTTGCGCGGGCTCACTTTCGCTTGTCGTCGTCCGCTTCGGTGTAAGCAGATGCGCGGTCCTCGGCACTGTCAGAAGTGCCGGGTTGTGCGCTCTTAGATTCGATGGAACCGGGGTCCTTGGGAGCCGAGACCGTGGGTTCGTCCTTGCCGAAGTCCTTCATTTCATCGCGAAAGATCTTCATTGACTTGCCGACGTTCTTGGCAACACCGGGCAGACGCGAAGCGCCGAAGATCAGAACGATCACCAGAACGACGATGACGATTTGCCAGATTCCGGGTCTCACATGTGCTCCTTAGTTCTCAGCGTGCCCCACCAGTGTACTCGTCCTGTCCGGCATGTTCGATAACACGCGCAAGAGTGCCAAGCGAGCTGCTCAGTGCAGGCACTGGATCTGCGGAGCGGATCCAGCGACCCCAGCGCAGCATCTGGCGATCCAGCCACGCTTCCGAAAAGACGGTAATGGTGCCGTAGGCGCAGCCTTCGGAGTCGTCGAACTGAACATCGCGGAAGGCAAACTCGTCGAGGATCCAGGCGGCAGCGGAGGCAAAGCCGAACCGGTAGTCGGTCGGCTCTTCCGCTTCCTGTGGTGTGGGCACAATCTCCCTGTCGCCTTCTGCCAGTGCGGCTGATTCGATGTTGTCGACGCTGAATGTGCGCTCTCCCCCGGAGGTTTCGCAGAAGGCATCGAGATACCAGCGGCCGGCCAGGCGCAGTTCGTGCGGACGAATGACTCGGCGAGTCAGTTCGTCACGAGCGGCGACGTAGTAGTCAATCACGATCGGCGTGCCGGAAGCAGAAGCACTCTGCAGGGCACGGCGAAGATCTTCCGGGACAGTCGGAACATCGACAACCGGTTCTGTCGAACGGTCGGCCGACTGCAGCTTTGCCCGCAGGTCCTCAATGCCGTCGACGTCTGGGTTTGCAGCCTGCAGGTAGTCAAGAGCGACAACGAGGCTTGCGGCTTCGGCAGCGCTGAGCCGGACCGGAGCCGCAACCTCCGCGGCGTTGTCTACGTACACGCCGTCCGGCCCCCAGCGAGCGTCGATGAGATCATCCGGCATGTGGCCGGGGCGACCGCTGACGAACAGCAGCTGAAGGTCGTCTTCGATCGTTTCGACGGAGACGTTGAAATGCGAAGCCAGCTCTTCCAGCCGGGCGCCGGGATGAGCAGTGATGAAGGGGACCAACCCCAGCAGACGCGACAGCCGCTGCCGTGCTTCACACATGAGCGCGGTTTCCGTCCACGAGGGCGATGAGGCTCTCCAAGGTCAGCTGAGCGAGCTTCCTGTGAGCCTCTCGCAGCTCCGGCGGTGCGAGTACGCTGACGCTGTCGCCATAGCCCAGCAGTTCCTCGGCAAAGCTCTGCAGATCAGCAAACGGCACCTCGTAGGTTCCGTCTGCAGTTTCTGCGCCCCGGTGGCGAAGTGGCCTGCCCTTGCCGGGTACGAGGCGGAGCACGGCCTTCTGCGAAACCTCTGCTGGGTGTACGGACTCCCCCACCGCGCGGGGGTCTACAGTGAAATCCGCCGGCACGGCACTGCGAAGCGAATCGCCAAGGGGTGTGATGCGCCCGACAATGCGGGAGAGTCGGAACGCCCGCTGTGCCCGCCGGTTGAGGTCATAGCCGACAACATAGGTCTTTTCGCCGCGGGTCAGTAGACAGAAGCCGACGACTTCGCGGCGCTGCGGGACAGACCCGGGTTTTCGATACTGAAAGCGCATGGGTCGGCGGTCAGCCACATATTCCATCACTTCGGCGTAGCGGTCATCCACAGAGCGCAGGTCAAAGGCTGCGTCGGTGTCGAGGCTGGCAGCCGGCTGTGCGGCCTGTCCTCGCAGCTTGTTCACGGCAGCGAGGGCCGCGCCGGAAACGGCCGAGCTGCGCACAACGTCAACAGCGGCCGCTAAAAGCGCTATGTCTTCCGGGCCCAGGTCAATGGGAGGCAGAAGGTAGTCTTCGTCGCTGATCCGATATCCGTAGGCGGATTCACCGGTGAAGGGGTCAGACCAGTCGGTCGTGCTGATCTCTATGCCCAGATCCCGAAGCGCCTTTTTGTCCCGGTTGAACATCCGGTCAAAGGCAGCGTCGTCCTTATCGCGATAGTCCTCGATGGTTTGGCGAAGTACGTCGCGGTCGATCCAACCGGAAACCGACCGCAGCGCGATGAGCAGGTTGAGCAGGCGTTCAGTCTGTCGACGCGCGCGGCCGGTCTTCGGACGGTCGAGGTCGGCCATTGTCAGGCGATGTTCTCAAGATCGCAGACGAAGATGAGTGCTTCGCCCGGCGCAATGACACCGGGGACGCCCTGGCTGCCATAGGCCAGGTGGGAGGGAATCCGCAGGGTGCGGCGTCCGCCGACCTTCATGCCGAGCAGGCCCTGGTCCCAGCCGGGGATGACCATGCCGACGCCCACGCGGAAGTTGAGCGGCTGGCCGCGGTCCCAGCTGGCGTCAAACTGTTCGCCGGTGGAAAAGCCCACGCCGACGTAGTTGACGCTGACGGTGTCTCCGGCCTGAACAGCACGGCCGGTGCCCTCAATGTCGTCGATGATCTCGAGTTCTTCCGGGGCGGTGTCGCCGGGAAACTCGACTTCGGGTTTTGTGCGGGACACGAGGTACTCCAATCAGTTTGCGTCGAGGATGTCGACGACGAACACGAGCGTTTTGTTCGGGCCGATGTTCGGTGGGCTGCCGGCTTCCCCGTAGGCCATGTCAGGCGGTGCAATGAGCAGCACCTGCGAACCGACCTTCTGGCCTGCAAGTCCCTCTGTCCAGCCCTTGATCACACCGTCAAGGGGGAAGGTCGCAGGCTGGCCGCGATCCCAGGATGAATCGAAGGTCTTTGAAGGGTCATCCCACGTCCAGCCGGAGTACTGCACGGTGACTTCCTGGTCTTTGCTGACCTTTGGGCCGTCGCCTTCAATCGTCGGCTCGACGATGAGCTTCTTCGGCGGGTCGCCCTTGGGCTTGCTGATGGACGGTTTGCCCTTGTCGTCCCGGCTGACCTGCGGGAGGTCCTTCTTCTGAGGAAGCTCCTTGCCCTCAGCGCGGGTCTTGAGCTTTCCGGTTTCGACGATGTCGATGACGTACAGGACGCTCGGGCCGTTTTCGCCCGGCGTGGCCAGCCCCACCCTGGCACCGACCTTCTGGCCGACGAGGGCATCGACGAGTTCTTTGGCAACCTGGTCATTGTCCATGGGGAAACCAGACGGTTTGCCCTGGTCGTAGGTGCTTTGGAGGTTTTTCGGATCGCTGCCGTCAATCGTCGTCATGTGGGCGGTGACCTGATCACCGTCCTTGATGACGTCCCCGTCGCCTTCGCTGTAGACCTTGGATTCAGCCTTTGCAACGGCGAAAGGAGCTTCAAACTCCACCTTCGGCTTTTTGCCGTCCTCACCGTTGACCTCGACCTTGTCGAGGCTCGTAGTCTTGGCATCCTGCACCTGCTGGGTGGCTGTGTCGTCGGCTTTCTGATCGTCGCCATTCGAACAGCCGGTCAGCAGAAGAGCTGCGATGGCGGCTGTGCCGATCACCTGTCTGCGCACGTAGATACATCCCTTTCGATAGCTCTGGCCAATCCTAGTGGGGCCAGTCTGGGGCTTGCCTGAGTGGTGGTGAGGTCAGATGACAGGTTCGGCAAAGGCCTCTGTCAAGGTGCGGGCCCTGTCGTCTTCAGTCGCGAAGGGGTCTCGGAGAACCACGGCCTTCTGGCTTTGGTCATTGACTCGCAGGTGCACCCAGTCGACGGTGAAGTCACGGCGATGTTCCAGGGCCTGCGCGATGAATTCGCCGCGCAGTCTGGCCCTGGTGCTCTGTGGTGGTGTTGCCATTGCCCGCTGGGAAGCTTCAAGCGGCACAGCGCGCCTGGCCAAGCCGGCTTGTTCCAGTTTTGGGAACAGGCCGATGCCGGGGGTGACATCGTGGTAGGCGTAGTCGAGCCGGGTGATCTTCGGATCTTTCAGGCTCAGGCCTTCACGTTCGACGTAGCGGTCGAAGAGCTTTTTTTTGATGACCCAGTCGATTTCCGTGTCGACCGAGCTGAAATCTCCGCTCTCAACGGCTTCGAGCACTCGCTTCCAGCGATCGAGCACTCGCCGGGCTGTGTCGTCGGAGCCGAGGCTGTGGTCGCCCCTGTCTGCAAGTTTCGCTGCGTGCTCCCAGTAGAAGCTCAGCAGCCCAAGCGGGGTTGTCGTTTCGCCCGAACGCAGTTCCAGCTGGGCTGTTCCGGTGAGGTCGCGGGCCACGGTGCGAATGTCCCGAATGGGATTGCGCAGAGTGTGGTCGGCAAGCGGCACACCGGATTCGAGTAGGTCGAGCACCAGGCCGGCGGAGCCGACTTTGAGCTCCGTGGTGGTCTGCGACATTGAAGAATCGCCGACGATCACGTGCAGGCGGCGGTACTTTTCAGCATCAGCGTGCGGTTCGTCGCGGGCGTTGATGATCGGCCTGGACCGGGTTGTCGCTGAGGACACGCCTTCCCACATGACATCGGAACGGCCGGACAGGCCGTAGACAACATCGCCGTGCAGGGTCTCGACCTTGGTGGCGTGGCCGCTGAGTGAGGCCCTCTGGGAATCAGCGGCGGGCATATCGGTGCTGGCCCGGGCGGGAATAACGCAGCCGGCCCCGGCGATGAGCTGGCGGACGACGAGGAACGGCAGAAGCGAGGTTGTCAGACGCGTGAAGTCCATGGTGCGGCGCACGAGGAAGTTTTCGTGGCTGCCGAACGAATTTCCAGCCGAGTCGCGGTTGTTCTTCAGCATGTGTGCCGTGCCGGTCAAACCGTCGGCGGCAAGTTCACGCTGAGCGATTTCCAGGTTCTGGGTCAGAAGCAGGGTTCCGGCTTCTTCTTGGGCGATGAGCTCATCGACAGAAGAGCACTCCGCCGTCGCGTACTCGGGGTGGGAGCCGACATCCAGATAGAGGCGACCGCCGTTGGCCAAGAAGGCGTTCGACGAACGGAATCGGCTGACAACCGGTTTGAACAGGTAGCGCGCCGTTTCCTCCGGACCCAGGTGGCGGCCCCCGTTGGCTGAATAGGTCAGACCGTATTCGGTCTCAATGCCGTAGATGCGTTTCATGCTTCTCCCCCGAGCATCTGCTTGACAGCTTCTGTGTTCAGTCGGCGGAAGGTCCTGTGTCCTTCGGCGCTGCGGTCAAGCAGAGCCGCTTCGATGTGCTGAGCGGGAATCGGGCCTTCGGCACCCAGGGTGCTGGCTGCCCACCGCAGAACCTCTGCACTCGTCATAGCCGATGTGTCGATGTCAGTAAGCGCCCGGCCGTGGGCTTCGGAGTCTCCCCCGATGACCACGGCACTGGCTTCGTCTGCAACCGAACCGTCATAGGACAGTCGGTAGATTCTGTCGCCTTCGGGGTCCACACCGAGTTCGGCGACGATGATTTCGACTTCAAAGGGTTTGGATTCCGTTGTGAAGACAGATGCCAGCGTCTGAGCGTAGGCATTTGTCAGACCCCGGGCGGTCACATCTGCCCTGTCATAGGAATAGCCGCGCAGGTCCGCGTAGCGAACACCGGCCTGGCGCAGTGATTCGAACTCGTTGTACTTGCCGACCGCGGCAAAGCCGATCCTGTCGTAGATTTCGGCGATCTTGTGCAGTGTGGTTGACGGATTCTCTGCGATCAGTGCGATCCCGTCTGAGCACCGGGCAACCAGGACGCAGCGCCCGCGTGAAATGCCCTTCCGGGCGAACTCCGCGCGGTCTTTCATCAGCTGTTCGGGTGAAACATAGAAGGGCATGCTCATGCGGAACCGCCTCCTCGCCGTGCGGCGACATCGGCCGCGGCAGCCAGAATGACGTCGGCTTGGACTTCACGCACTCCCTCGGAATCAACCACCATCATGGTCGGTCCGATTCGACGGATGAGGTCCGGTCCGGCAGTTCCGGAATCGTCATCGGCGGCATCGAAGAGCGCCTCGACCGCGACCTCGACTGCGGCACCTTCACTGAGGCCTGGCTTCCACCTCTTTTTGAGCGAACCGCGGGCGAAAGTCGAACCGGAGCCCACCGAGTGGTAGTCCTGCTCTTCGTATCTGCCGCCGGTGACATCGAACGAGAAGATCCGGCCGGGAGTATCACCGTCCGCTTTTTGGTCAACCCCGGCAAACAGCGGCACCACCGCCAGACCGCGCAGCGCGGAACCGAGGTTGGCTCGCAGCATCGAGGCCAGCCGGTTGGCTTTGCCGTCGAGGGAGAGGACCGTGCCCTCGATCTTTTCGTAGTGCTCAAGTTCAAGCTGGAAGAGTCGGACGAGCTCAAGTGCGATGCCCGCCGTGCCGGCGATGCCGACAACTGAACCGTCGTCGGCCCTGTGCACTTTCTCCATCGTCCGGCTGGCGATGAGCGAGCCGATTGTCGCCCGGCGGTCACCGGCCATGAGAACACCGTCGGCCGTTGTCAGCGCGACGATAGTCGTAGCGTGCGGGGCGATGTTCTCGGCAGCCGCTGCCTGCGCAGAGGGAAGCACGTGCGGGGCGACTTCGCGTGCGAACTCAACGAACGAGTTCGAAGCGGTGCTGAGGTAGGCGGCTGACAGTCCTGTCACTGTCCGCCTTTCTGCACGAAGTTCTTCACGAAGTCTTCGGCATTGGTCTCCAGAACGGAGTCGATGTCATCGAGGATGTCGTCAAGCCCCTGCGTGTTGATCTGGGCCTGGCCGCCGCCGAGACCCAGGTCGCCGGGTTCTTCCGGGCCTTCTCCTCCGCCCGAGTGCCTGTGGATCTGATCCTGACCAGCCATTGTGCTCACATCCCGTAGTCGTCAGTGTTGTTGTCTTTGATTGTAGTGACCCCGAGTGCCGCCAACAGCGATTCGGTGTCGACAGCTGTGCTCAGCCGGTCTTCCAGCAGAGCGCGCGTGCCCTTGAGCGGTTCGCTCATGGGGATCCTGACGGCGGATTCGCCGCGGCGCATGACGATTGACTCCCAGCTGGCTGCAACCAGGTCATCGCGCAGTCTGTCGACAACCGTGCCGCGCAGGTAGGCGCGCGTGTCATCCGGTGGTGTCGTCATGGCCCGCCGCACCTCGTCATCGGTCGTCAGTCGGCGGAAGCGTCCGGCACGTTCCAGCCGATAGAACAGTCCCTTCTCCTGGCGGACGTCGGTGTACTGGACGTCGATGAGGGCCAGCTTGGGGTTGTCCCACTCGAGTCCTTCGCGCTGCCGATAGCCGTTCATGAGCGACAGCTTGGCCACCCAGTCAATCGAGTCCGCAAGCGTCATGGGATCGGCTGCAAGACCGGTGAGCAGACGATCCCATTCGGCCAGCACCTGAGCGGTCTGCTCGTCATCGGGATTTGCTGCCTTAGCGGCCGCCGCATAGAACGCGCGCTGGATCTCCAGCGCCGTCATGGTCGAACCGTCGGTCAACTCCACTGGTGCGCTGAGACTGAGGTCGTGGGACACCGTCTGCAGGGCGGTGACGGGATCGGCCAGTTCGATTTCGGGCGCCAGTCCCTGCTCGATCAGACCCAGCACGAGGCTGGTGGAGCCGAAGCGCACGAACGTGGCGACTTCGGCCAGTGTCGCATCGCCGATGATCACGTGCAGGCGCCGGTACTTGACGGGATCTGAGTGCGGTTCATCGCGGGTGTTGACTATGGGTCGGCGCAGGGTCGTCTCCAAGCCGACGCACTCTTCGAAGAAGTCGGCCCGCTGGGAGATCTGGAAGCCGGGCGCTTCACCCTCCCGGCCGATGCCCACTTTGCCGGCTCCGCACAGAATCTGGCGGGTGGCGAAGAAGGGCAGCAGGCCCTCGGTGATCTTTTCGAACTCGACATTGCGGTCGACGAGGTAGTTCTCGTGTGTGCCGTAAGACGCTCCCTTGGAGTCGGTGTTGTTCTTGTACAGGTCGACCGGCTGGCCTGTTGAGAGCAGCTGATGCACCGCCGCTTCGGCCACCCGGTCCCCTGCGCGGTCCCACGTGACGATGTCGCGGGGGTTTGTGACCTCGGGCGATGAATATTCGGGGTGAGCGTGGTCAACGTAGAGGCGCGCGCCGTTTTCCAGCACCACATTGGCAAGGTACTGCGCTTCCGGCTGTTCCTGCGGCAGGTGAGTCAGCTGGGATTCGTGTGCATCGGCCAGGTTCATGAGGAAGCCCCGGGCATCTGCCAGCGGCGTTTCTGAGCCGAAGTCCCAGAAGCTCTGGGCGGATTTCAGACCGCGAGGCCCAGCGTAGGCGTCGACGACGCGCGCGGAGTCGCGCATGGGGGCTTGCGGGCGACCGCCTACGGCGACGATGCCGAACTCGGTTTCGGAGCCCATGATCCGCTGGACGGTGATCATTGTGCCTCACTGCCTTTCGTAGACTTTGGTCTGTGGCTAAGCGTTCTTCTCGTATTTCTCATATCCTGACCGCCCTCGCAGCCGACATCGTCCTGGTGGTTGCCTTTGCGGCTGTCGGCTTCTACACCCACGCCCAGGTTCTCACGCTCGACGGAGTTGTTCAGACATCGTGGCCGTTCCTGGTAGGCCTTGCGTGCGCGTGGATCCTCAGCGCCGCATGGACTGCTCCCCTGGCGCCCATGCGCACCGGCGTCGCAATCTGGTCGACGACTGTTCTGGTTGGCATGATCACCCGCTTTTCGTTCGGGGCGGGAATCGCCGGACCGTTCATCATCGTTGCCTCCGCGATGAATTTCCTGACCCTCGTGGGCTGGCGTGTGATCGCCCGCGCTGTCGGCGGGCGATCAGCCAAAGGCTGATCCTAACCGGCAGACATCGCCTCAGATGAGGCTGCTGTCTCCGCGTGCGGTCTGAACTGACGAGGTGTCGCTCTCGGCAGCCGTGTCTGTGCGGCTCTCGCGGTCGGCGACATCGGCAGCCAGGACCAGGTGGGTGATCCTTTCGCCCTTGCGTCCGGAGATGCGGGCCCATTCGTCCGGGTTTGTGGTGTTCGGCAGGTCTTCGTGTTCGCTGAATTCTTCGCGAATCGCCCGGTAGAGGTGATCCCACGTGATGCCGTGCTCACCCAGGTCGAGGTAGGCCTTGATGGCGCGCTTCTTCGCCCGGTCGACGACATTGGAGATCATGGCTCCCGAGGTGAACTCGGCGAAGTAGAGCATTTCGCGGCGGCCGTTTGCGTAGGTGACTTCGACGAAGCGGTTGCGGTCGGTCTGTGCGTACATTTCTTCAACACAGCGTTCGATCAGGCTGTCCACGGCGGCCGCCTTGGTCGTCGTGATCTCGGACTCGGCAATCGGCAGCTGTTCTGTCAGGTATTTGCTGAAGATGTCCTTGGCGCCATCCCGGTCGGGGCGCTCAATGCGTATCTTCACGTCGAGACGACCAGGGCGCAGAATCGCGGGGTCGATCAGGTCTTCGCGGTTGGACGCGCCGATCACGATGACATTGTCAAGCTGTTCTACTCCGTCGATCTCGGTCAGCAGCTGGGGAACGATCGTGGTTTCGACATCGGAGGACTTGCCGGTTCCGCGAGTGCGGAAGAGTGCTTCCATTTCGTCGAAGAAGACGACCACGGGTGAACCCGCTGTGGCCTTTTCGCGGGCGCGGGCGAAGATGGTCCGCAGCTGGCGTTCGGTTTCGCCGACGTATTTGTCCAGAAGCTCTGGGCCCTTGATGTTGAGGAAGTAGGAGCGGGTGTTCTCCCCGCCGCGGCGTTGGGCCAGTGAGTTCGCAACGGCTTTGGCGATGAGGGTCTTTCCATTGCCGGGAGGTCCGTACAGCAGGATTCCCTTGGGTGGTTTGAGGCCGTGTTCGGTGTACAGCTGCGGGTGTTCGAAGGGAAGTTCGACGGCATCGCGGATTTCGCTGATCTGGGCGGATAGACCGCCGATGTCGGAATAGGAGATGTCCGGAACTGTTTCGAGCATGAGCGAAGCTGTTTCGGCCCTTTCGAGTCTTTCGACAACGAGGCCGCTGCGGGAATCGAAGACGAGGGAATCGCCCACCCGAACCCGGGTGTCGCGCAGTGGCTGGGCGAGTGTGACGACGCGCTCTTCGTCGGTTGAGGTTGCGGCGAGCACTCGCGTGTCGTCAATGAGTTCGCGCACTGTCACAACCGAACCTTCGTCAATGAAGCCGAGAGCCTCCACGATCACCAGGCCCTCGGTCAGTCGGACGCGGCGGCCCGGTGTGAGCTCTCGCAGAGGAACCTCGGTGCTCACAGACAGGCGCATGGGCCTGCCGGCGTAGTGGACGTCGGCGAAGACAACATCGCCATCGCGCACGGTGCCGAGCACAACCGCGTAGGAATTGGGCGGTTCTGCAATCCTCTCAGCTTCGGTCTTGAGACGGTCGAGTTCCGCACGTGCGGATTTCAGAGCTGTGCTGAGCTGTTCGTTGCGCTGGGAAGCTGAAAACAGCTGCTGTCGGAGGCCTGCCGCGTCCTGGCGGACTTTCGACAGTTCTTGTCGCATTGTCGAATCATCCATTGAGCTCTCCTTCGCTGCTGAGAATGTCGAGACGGGAACCCGCCTCGCGGACGGAACGGCGGATCTTCTTCGCTGTGGGGTATTTGACCCCAACGGATTCGTCTGTGACTTCGGGACCGAACCAGACATCGAGGTCGCGCTGATCCGGAGGCGCCTGCTGACCTCGTTTGGTCCGGCGCAGCGGAGTCGTCCCCTGAGCCACGCGGCGAGCAAAGACGAGGAACCCCGTGTGGCCTATCATGCGGTGCTCGGGTCGCACAGCCAAACCGTCCAGGTGCCAGTCGCGGACCGTTGATTCCAAAGCGTGCGGTTTGGTGTAGTCGCCTGATTCCTGCAGTGCCTGCACGGTGCGCGACATCTGAGTGACGGTCGCAACGTAGACGATGAGCACACCGCCGGGAACGAGGGCTTCTGTCACAGCGTCCAGGCAGTCCCAGGGGGCAAGCATGTCAAGCACAACGCGGTCGACTTCGCCTGGGCCATAGGCTTTGGGGAGCTCTTCGGCGAGATCCCCCACGGTGATATTCCACGCGGGGTGTGGGCCTGCAAAGAAATCCGAGATATTGCCCTCGGCAATCTGGGCGAACTCTTCGCGCAGCTCAAAGGAGTGCACGCTGCCGGAATCGCCGACAGCTCGCAGGAGGGCGATGGTGAGAGCTCCCGAGCCCACACCGGCCTCAACGACACGCGCTCCGGGGAAGATATCGCCGAAGTCCGTGATGAGGGCTGCGTCTTTTGGATAGATGATGGCCGCACCGCGCGGCATAGACAGAACAAAGTCGGAGTACAGGGGCTTGAGCACCTGGTACTCGACGCCGACGGAGTTGCGCACCGTCGTGCCGTCGGGGCCTCCGATGATGTCATCGTGGGAGATGATGCCCCGATGCGTGTGAAACTCCCCGCCGGGTTTGAGGACGATCGTGTTCATCCGGCCTTTGGAATCGGTCAGCTGGACCTTGTCCCCTGCCTTGAGAAGACCGCGACGGTCATCAGCTCCGGCCGGAGCGGGTGCAGATTCGTGGCTCATGATTGACCAGTCTAGCCGGGTGGTCTCTGCCTCAGACGCCCCTCGTGTCAGGCCTCAGTCTTCGAGAAGTTCGTGGAAGAACTCCTGCAGGTCGATGATGCCGGCGAGCGAAGAGCCTTCCATGATGAGGCAGAACTGGGCTTTGGGCCTGTGGGTGAGCGATTCGAGCAGGTGCGGGGCGGAAATTCCCCGGGGCACGCCGATCCAAGCCCCCAGCGGGCTGGAGAAGTCTCCGGCGACGGCCGCTCCCGGCCCGCCGACGGTCGTTGCCGACCTTTCGGCCAGCTGTCGCTTGAGCAGGCCGTTGGGCAGTCCGGAACGGTCAAGGATGACGACGAGGGCAGGGTCGCTGCCCTTGCCCGCGGCATCGGCAGCGCGCAGCGTTTCTTGGACATCCGCGTCATAGGCGGCTGCGATAGCAGGCTGAATGACCTGGTCGAGGTCGTAGGTTTCCATGCGGCGGGCGCGCTTGGCGTGTGCGGCGGCGTCGGCGGCTGAGACCCACAGCATCACCGCGATGGCAGTCGTCCAGATGATGGTGACGAAATCCGGCTTTGCCCCTGTCATATAGGGATAGGCTATGGCGCCGAGGACGAATCCGACCGCAACGATCCGGCCGATCATGCTTGCGATCACGGTGCCGCGGAACTGGCTGCCGGTGAACCGCCAGATAAGGGCCTGCAGCGCCCAACCGCCGTCGAGCGGAATGCCGGGCAGCAGATTGATCACGCCGAGTGCCACGTTGGCAAACGTCAGTGCGGCGCACAGCAGCCACAGCACGCTGCCCCCGTCGGAGTGATTCATGCCGATCCAGCCGATTGCCGCCAAAATGATGTTGACAACGGGTCCGACGACCGAAACGTAGAAGCTCGTCATCGAGGTGCGCTTGAAGTCGTCATCGATCTTCGGTTCGAACTTTGTGAAGCCGCCCCACACGTTGAGCTCGATGACAGACACCTTCTGCCCGCCGAGCGTGCCGGCAACACCGTGAGCGAACTCGTGCAGGAAGACCGACGCGAAAAGCAGAATCGCATAGAGGAACGCGACGAACATCGACGTTGCTATGGTCATGCTGGGTGACAGGGTGCGAATGAACGGCGCCAGCAGGGCCGTGATGAGAATCGCGGCAATAAACCACGTCCATGACAGCACAATGGGCGCACCGAGGGCGCGACCGATCACGAGGCCGCCGGCGGTGCCGTCCTTGCTAGCATTCGCTTGTGCCATATGCGACATCATAACCGGCAGACGCAGAAACACTGCGACCTGCGCCCGCGTGCCTACTAGGCTGTGTTCATGGTCTCGCTCAATGCTCTTTCACCTTCGCGCGCCAATGACTTCGTGTCGTGCCCGCTGAAGTTCCGCTTCCGCACAATCGACAAGCTGCCAGAACCGCCGAGTGAAGCGGCGTTCAAAGGAACGCTCGTCCACTCTGTTCTCGAGGGGCTCTTTGATCTGCCAGCCGAGGAGAGGACCGCCGCCGCTGCGCGCTCCCTCATAGCGCCCAGCTTCGGGGAGCTTGCAGACAAGAACGCCGCGGAGCTCGCTGAGCTTTTCCCTGACGAACCCTCCCGACTGAAGCTCTTCGCTCAGGCAGGCGAGCTGGTGGACCGCTATTTCACACTCGAACTGCCCGACCGTCTGGAGCCGGCCGGACGAGAGCAGTTTGTGCAGGCCAAACTGGACAATGGCCTGCTGCTGCGCGGATTCATCGACAGGATCGATGTGGCCCCGGGAGGCGAAGTGCGGCTTGTCGACTACAAGACCGGCAAAGAGCCCAAACCCCAATACTCCCGGGAAGCGGAGTTCCAGATGCGCTTCTACGGCGTCCTCAAACACCGCACGGACGGCACTTTGGCCCACACACTGCAGCTTATGTACTTAGGCTCCGGAACCATTAAGGCCATGCGGCCGCAGATGACAGACATCGAGCGGACGGAAGACGAAATCCTGCACATCTGGGACGACATCGTGCAGGCGGCCCTGACCGACACCTGGCGGCCGAAAAAATCACCCCTGTGCGGGTGGTGTCATTTCAAGGACATATGCCCAGCCTGGGGAGGCCGGGCGCCGGAAACGCCGGAGATCACTTCGATTGCCGGCAGGTAGCCGCCTTCGCAAAGTCTTCGAGGGACAGGCCCTCCAGGCTGTGAACAATCGACCAGCGGGGGTCGTCTGGAATATCAATGTGGCACGGCACAACGAGAGTGCGGGCCCCTGCGCTTGATGCCGAGAGGGCTCCGTTGAGGGAATCCTCGATCGCTATGCATTCCTGAGCACGCAGGCCCAGAGCCTTCGCACCCACCTCGTAGGGCTCCGGGTGCGGTTTGCCGTGCTCCACCTCGTCTCCGGTGATGACCGCATCGAAGGTGCCTTCGGGCAGGCTGGCGACAACGGCGTCGGCCAAGGGCCGAAACGACATCGTGACCATTGCCGACGGAATGCCGACCCGGCGAAGCTGCCCGAACAGCTCTCGCACACCGGGACGGAACGGCACCCGCTGCTGCACTTGGGCAATGACGTCCTGCGTTAGACGGTTGATGATCTCCAGCGGCTCAAGCGGTACGCCGAGGTCGATGAACACCTGGGCGGACACGCTCAGAGCATTGCCCACGAGCTTCAGCCCCTCTTCTTCAGACCACGGCAGACCGTACTGAGCGGTCAGCCGGTGTTCGGCTTCAATCCAGTACGGTTCGGTGTCGACGATTGTGCCGTCCATATCCCACAGGACTCCAGAGAATTCCATGCCTCAACCCTAAAAGCTGCGTATGGTCTAAGAGCAACGCCCCGGTGAACGCGGCTAGGCTGACGACATGGCATTTCTTCCCAGTCAGGGCGGTCAGGCTGTGGTCATCGGCCTGCAGGGGCCCAACAGCCCCGACGATGCGGCCGCCGTAGTGATCGACGTCCTCAAACATCACATAGACGACGGCCGCCTGGTCGATCTCAGCGTGGCCGAAAGCTACGACCGCGAGAAGCATCCGCCTTTCATCGTCCGCCCCGATGGCAAGCCCGTTGTTGTGTACCCGCACGTCATCGGAATAGAAGGCTCAGTTGAGCGGTCGGACAGGTCGTTGAACATGCTGCTCGTGTCCGGTCCGACTCCCCTCGACATGTGGGAGGAGTTCATCGAAGACCTGCTGGATTCACTGGATCCAGACAGCGATGTCGTCATCTTCTTGGCCTCAGAGCCGGCCGCGGTCCCCCACACGCGCAGCCTGCCCGTGCGGCTGACCTCAGAGGACCCTGGCATCGTGAACTGCCCGGGGGTGCAGCAGCAGGAATACGAGGGAATTGCGAATCTGCAGGACGCGCTTGCCGTTTCTATGGTCGAGGCGGGGATTCCGGCAATCACCCTGACGTGCGCAGTGCCTGACTACGCTGCGCTGTCGCCCTCACCCAAGGCAGGTCTGGCGCTTCTGTCTGCACTCGAAGACGTCATCGGCACCACCTTTGAGCCCGATGATCTGACAGAAGCCGCCAGGGCGTGGTCTGACGGGGTAGACATGATTGCAGAAGCTGACGCCGAACTGGCCAAGCGCATCAAGATGATGGAAGAAGAGTACGACCTCGCCGGTGCGCACGACGGCGAGGACATTGCGCGCGAATTCGAGAAGCTGTTGCGCCGCCGCGAAGAGGACCGTTAAGCGGGAATCACAGTTTGATGCCCAGAAGAGCATCGACTGCAGCGACAACGGCTTGCGTGTTCTCATCAGCGACTGATCCGGTCTGTCGGGCTGCAGCCCAGTCGTCAATCACCGACAGGGCGTTCGGCGTGTCGAGATCGTCTGCAAGCTCACTGCGGATTTCGGCGACGACGTCTGCCGGATCGGAAGAGTTTGCACACTCGGCGGCTGCGCGCCATGTGCCGAGCCGGTTCTCTGCGGCAGACAGGACGCTGCCGCTGTACTCCCAGTCAGACCGGTAGTGGTTGCCGAGAATGGCCAGCCGGATGGCCATGGGGTCAGTTCCCGCTGCGGTGAGCTTCGACACGAGCACCAGGTTTCCCAGGGATTTGCTCATCTTTTCGCCCTCATAGGCGACCATGCCGGTGTGCATGTAGGCGTCGGCAAACGGCGTGCCGGTCAGTGCGATCGCATGAGCAGCACCCATTTCATGGTGCGGGAAGATCAGGTCCGATCCCCCGCCCTGCACGGTCAGCGGATAGCCCGCGTACTTCCCGGCGATGACGGCGCACTCAATGTGCCAGCCGGGACGTCCCGGCCCCAGTTTCCCGCCGGGCCACTGCGGTTCGCCTTCGCGGGCAGAACGCCACAGAAGAGCGTCGAGGGGATCTTCTTTGCCGGGCGTGTCGGGGTCTCCCCCGCGTTCGGGGAAGATCTCCAGCATCTGCTCGCGGCTGTAGTGAGATTCGGAGCCGAACGGCGGTTCGACCTGTGTGCCGATGCGGTAGTACACGTCGCCGTTGTCCAGCGTGTAGGCCGCTCCCTGATCAAGCAGGTCTTCCACTGCTGTCACGACGTCTGGAATCGACTCTACCGCCCCTATGTAGTGCTTAGGCGGTATGACTCTGAGTGCTTCCATATCAGAGAAGAACAGCCGGATCTGACTGTCGGCGAGTTCGCGCCAGTCAACTCCCGTCGCATCGGCGCGCTCCAGAAGGGGATCGTCGATATCCGTGGTGTTCTGGACGTACACAACATCGGCCCCCGCATCAATCCACGTGCGAAGGAGAACGTCGAATGCGACGTATGTGGATGCGTGTCCCAGGTGCGTTGCGTCGTAGGGCGTGATGCCGCACACGTAGAGCCGGGCCTGCCCGTCGTTGAGCAGACCGCTGACAGGTCCGCGGGCCGATGTGCTGTAGACGGTGCTGTCGGCTGGGGCGGGCGGGAGCACTGGGAAGTCGGACAGAGTCGGAACTTCGGGAGCTGACCAAGATTTCACGCCACCCAGCATAGCCGCCTGTCGTCTATATCGGGGGCCAGGGAATCGCAATCTGGTCCTGGGGCATAAACGGCACAGTTCCATGTTGAGCGAGCATTCCCGCCCGCAGCGCCAGTGCCCCGCGCTCATCCGGGGTCAGGTATTCGGCGAGGACATCTGGGACCGAACCGGCAATAGAGTCCAGGGCTGAGCGCATCGAATCCGGCACTGTCACCCCCGAAAAGCCCCACAGGACTGTACGCAGCTTTGGCTGCGTGTGGAATGACAGCCCATTGTCAATTCCGCAGAATCGAGAGGCCGCGTGCGGATCCCACGTGCCGGGCAGAATGTGGCTGCCTTTGCGGTCAGCATTATTGGCCACGGCGTCGAACACGGCCAAGCGCAGCAGCCCATCATCCGGGCTGTGCGCAATGACCACCTGTTCGCCCGTCTCGGTTTCACCGGCTGCAGCGACCAGCCAGCCGTCAGGGACCTCAGAGGGCGGGCAAACAGTCACGGGGAGCTCGTAGTCACTGTCGGAAAGCACATATGCCTGCAGCGACCCCGGGCCCAGCGGGCCGTCATCAAGGAAGACAGTCGGCGGCACCTCGTCAATGCCCAGCAGACGCGCCAAGCGGAAGGCCGCGACTTCTCGTCGCGCCAGCGAACCGGCCGGAAAATCTCGCAGGGGCCGTTCACCCCGAACCGGCTTGTAGATGCCCCGCCGCATAGTCGGCCCGGAGCCAAAATCCCCTTCCAGCAGGCACAGAAAAACTTCGTTCGAGGCGCCGGGCACCTGACCGAGCACCGTCACCTGGGCTTGCGCCAGAGCGGATTCGATCATCGGGGAACCCCGTTGGCACGCGGGCACAGATGACCGCCCGGATCCAGGGGCAGGGAGCAGAACGGGCAGTCGGCGCGACCAGCGTTGACAACCTGGTCGGCGCGACGGGCGAACTCACGGGCAGATTCCGCGGACAGAACAACGCGCAGGACCGGCGCTTCAGCATCATCGTCGTCTGGTCCAAGGTTCATCGCGGAACATTCGATTTCCAGGTGACGGCGGCGGGTGTCCCACCCCAAACTCATTGTGCCCACGCGGAACTCCGGGTCGACCGGCATTTCGAGGTTGGCGTTGTCAGCATCGCCCGGGTCCGGTCCGGCAGGGATCATGTAGCCGTCAGCCGAACGAGACCTGACCATGTCCAGCAGTTCGTTGATTCGCTCGCCGAGAAGCTCGACCTGTTCCTTTTCGAGCGCAACGGTGACAACCCGATCGGCCTCCTTTGCCTGCAGATAGAAAGTGCGGTCCCCCGGCAGGCCGACGGTGCCCACGATGAACCGGTCGGGAGCGGGGAAGAAGTATTCGCTGGGAGCCATAGTCAACAGGGTAGTCGCTCAGCTCACACACGGTTACGATGGAACTATGAGCTCAGAACCGGAAGTCGCCCTCGAAGCCTTCATCGCAGCCATCCGCGAACACTACGCGGCCGCAGTCAAACGGACCTCCGACACCGACGAACGCGTCGAAGCCGCCTACATGGCACTTGCTGACGCGTATGAAGTCTACGAAGACGCACTGTACGTCGCCTATGACGAAGTAACCCCGTTCGAGCTTTTCGACGACATAGAAGATGCCCGCGAAGACGGCACTTTCGACGACGACTTCGACGATTTTGATGACGACGATGACTTCGACGACCCCGACTCTGACGATGAGGATGACGAAGACGACGACTGAGACTCGGGCGTCGACTGTGGGCAAGCTCTAAGCGATTTGCGGGCGAGTTTCCGCACACTGGTCAGCCTTGTCCGTTAGAGTCCCGTAGGGCCTGCTGAGACCGGCAGGACCGGAAGTCGTTTCGAAGGGATCGCATGGACTGGCTAGTGGCGACCATTTTGGGAATTGTGCAGGGACTCACTGAATTCCTGCCCGTGTCTTCGTCTGCGCATTTGCGGATCGTAGGTGAGCTGCTCATGCCGGGCCGTGAGCCGGGAGCGTTCTTCACCGCCATCATTCAGGTCGGCACAGAACTTGCCGTGCTCGTCTACTTCTGGAATGACATCGTCACGATCATCACCAAGTGGTGCAAAGCGCTTGTCGGCAAACACGATCGGCGCGATCCCGAAGTCCGCCTGGGCTGGCTGATCATCATCGGCTCTATTCCGATCGGAGTTTTGGGACTTCTGTTCGAAGAACAGATCACCTCGACATTCCGGTCGCTGTGGATCGTTGCGACGATGCTCATTGTGTTTGCGATTCTCATCGGCGTGGCTGACGCGGTCGGCAAGCGGGTGAACACTCTGGAAACCATGCACTGGGGCCAGGGACTCGCATTCGGATTTGCGCAGGCGCTGGCCCTTGTGCCCGGTGTTTCACGTTCGGGCGGAACGATCATGGCCGGTCGTTTTATGGGCTTCACCCGGCCCGCCGCGGCACGCTACTCATTCCTGCTGGCTATCCCCGCTGTTATGGCCTCGGGCGCCTACAGCCTGTTCAAGGCGGCAAAGGATCAGATTGAAGGAACGGCGTCCATGACGATCGGCTGGGGGCCGACTCTTCTGGCCACCTTCGTGTCGTTCGTAGTGGGCTATGTCGTTATCGTCGGCTTTCTGAAGTTCGTGCAGACGAAGTCGTTCGCTGTTTTCGTGTGGTACCGGATTGCCCTGGGCCTGCTTCTGTACGTGCTGCTGGGCACGGGAGTCCTCACCGCCGCCTGATTACCAGGCGCCGCCGGGCTTGTTCAGGCCCCTCCCCCAAGTGTTCGCGCCTGTCCTGTCTGCCCCTCGGACGACACGGACATGGCGGTAAGCACGGGAACTGGACCCGAGTAGTCGACTGTGGTCAGGGATCCGGGGGCTGCGGCGGTTCGCTGAAAGTGCTGCAGCGGCATGCCCAGGGCATCGGCGACAGCCATTTTGATGATGTCACCGTGGGTTACTACAACTGCCGTGGCGCCGCTTTCGAGAACGCTGAGCTCACTGAGGACAAGCCTGACTCCGCGGCGTGTTCGAAGCCAGGCGTCGTGCTGTGCTTCACCGCCTGGGAAAACCATGTCCTGCGGATTGTTCTGCACGCGGTCCCACGCGGGCAGAGTGCGCAGCTCTTCAAGTCGACGGCCAGACCAGTCGCCGTAGTCGACTTCAGAGAACTCTTCCATCACGGCGGCAGTCGGAGCAGCCGAGCCGTGTTTTTCGGCGTAGGCGGACATCAGAAGATCAGCCGTTTCGGCGCATCGTGCTATGTCAGAGACACGCCACAGAGCGACGCCGGAAGGCAGCAGACCAGCCGCGTCGCGCGCCTGCTGGCGGCCTGTCGCCGTCAGCGGATTGGCACCTCGGCGACCGGCGAGGATGCCTGCTAGGTTCGCCTCCGATTGTCCGTGGCGCGCGAAGATGATCTTCACCATAGAATCAGGCTAACGCGATGATACAGTGACGGCCACCCCAGGGAAGGAGCGAAGCCCAGGTGAAGCGAGAAATCGAATACGAAGTGCGCCAGGTGACTTTCCACCCGAAGATTTCGCGCAGCGAATCGCTGCGGGCACTGACCGAAGCGGCTGATACGGGCCGCTGGGAGCTGGCCCGGACAGTAGTCGGAATGGGCGGCCAGAAGACCGTCTGGCTGCGTCGCCGCGTTATGACGGTCGTGCGCACCGCATGAGGTCAGGCCCCAATCTCCTCTACATTTTTCCGGCCATTGCGACCGGACTCGCGGTTTCCCTGCAGGGGAAGTACAACGGTGAACTGACCGTCGAAATCGGCCACTGGATCTACAGTGCGGCCGTGTCTTTCGGCGGCGGGCTCGTCCTCATCTCCATTGTCACTGCGATACTCCCCGCCGGGCGGCGAGCCATTGCAACCACTGTCGGGCTTCTGCGCTCAAAGGCCCTTCCCTGGTGGATGTGTCTGGGCGGGCTCGGCGGCACCACGATCGTCATAGCCCAAGGCATCACGGTTCCGGCTTTCGGCGTAGCCGTTTTCACTATGAGCTTCACATCTGGCCAGCTGCTCGGTGCGCTGATCGTAGACAGCACACGGCTGCCCGCCGGCGGGCCGAAGCCGATTACCCTCGGCCGGCTCGTCGGTGTTGCCGTCGTTCTGGTGGGTGTGGCGATTGTGAGCGCCGGAGCATTCACGTCCGGCCTGCAGTGGTGGATTCCTCTGATTCCCTTTGCGTCCGGTGCGCTCACAGGGCTGCAGCACGCTTTCAACGGGAGGCTGTCAGCCGCCTCTGGTTCTGCGCTTGCCGCGACGACGATGAACTTCGTGGTCGGCCTTGCTGCCTTGGCTGTTGCCTGCGCCGTTGTGTTTGCCGCAGGCACTCCCCCGCTGAGGTTTCCGTCTGAACCGCTGCTGTATTCCGGCGGTCTGTTCGGCGTTGCCTTCATCTTGGTGTCCGCGCTCATTGTTCCTCGGCTGGGCGTGCTCATTCTGAGCCTGTCAACGCTGGTGGGCAATATGGGCGGTTCGCTCATCATTGACGCGGTGGCGGGAAGCGAACAGGCATTCACTCCTGCTTCGCTGGTGTCAATTGGGCTGGTGGTGCTCGGGGTTGTGATTGCCACTCTGCCCGGGAAACCCGTTATTGGGGGCCGCCGGGCAGTGCGGTCACACATCGACGTCGGCAGCTGATTGTGCAGCGGATGCCAGTCGCGCCGGTTAGGCGTTGATGAGGAAATCTCCCAGGATCTGCGTGCCGAATTCCAGGGTGTCGGTCGGGACGCGTTCGTCGACGCCGTGGAACATTGCGGGAAAGTCGAGATCCTTCGGCAGGCGAAGCGGGATGAACCCGTAGCCGGTGATCCCCAAGAAGCTCAGAGCTTTGTTGTCGGTGCCTGCTGACAGCGCGTAGGGCAGGACGTGGGCGTCCGGGTCGTAGGCGTGGACGCTGTTCTTCATCTGCTCGACGAGGTCGCCTTCGAAAGGCGTTTCGAGTGAAACGTGCTGAACCACCGGGACGATGTCGACGTCTGGACCAGCGAGTTCTTTCAGCTTCAGCAGAGCGTCTTCTGTGCGTCCGGGAATCGGTCGGCAGTCGACGAGGGCTTCTGCTGAACCGGGAATGACATTGTGCTTGTAGCCCCCGGCAAGTGCAGTCGGGTTTGCGCTTGTGGCAAATGTCGGTCCGACGAACTTCTCCACTGAGCCGAGTTCGGCGAGCAGAGCTGGGAAGTTCTCCTCCGTGTATTCGATTCCGGTGAGTTCCGCCACACCCTTGAGCAGTTCACGGGTTGCCTGAGGAATCTCTACGGGCCATTCGTACCTGCCTATGCGAGAGACAGCTTCGGCCAGCTTCACGATGGGGTTGTCGTCATTGCGCTGCGAGCCGTGGCCTGCGGTTCCCTTGGCTACCAGCTTGAGCCACTGCAGGCCCTTTTCCGCTGTCTGGACCAAGTAGACCCGCTCACCGCGCACATCGACGGAGTAGCCGCCGACTTCCGACACAGCTTCGCTCGCCCCGGCGAACACGTCGGGGTGATTGTCGACCATCCAGCCGGAGCCGAACTTTCCGCCTGCTTCCTCATCGGCAAAGAACACCACGAGGATGTCGCGGTCAGGAACAATGTTCTCGCGCATCATCTGGCGCACGACGGCAACGATCATGGCGCAGCCGTTCTTCATGTCCACAGCACCGCGGCCCCACAGCAGTCCGTCTTTGACCTCGCCGCCGAAAGGATCGACGCTCCATTCGGATGCATCTGCTGGAACGACGTCGGTGTGGCCGTGCATGACAAGTGCAGGCCTGTCCGGGTTCTTGCCCTTGATGCGGGCAACCAGGTTGGCTCGCCCGGGTGCCGATTCGTAGATCTCAGAGTCAAGCCCGACTTCTCTGAACTTCTGGGCGATGTAGTCAGCGGCAGGCCTTTCGGGGTTGGCCTTGCCTTCACCCCAGTTCTGAGTGTCAATCCGGATAAGCTCTGAGCAGATCTGAACAACTTCGGACTGAGCGGCAGAGAAGTCGATGTTCAAGGGTCACTCCTGTCTTTCAGTAGCCTGTGCTTCTTTCGCGGCGGACCAGCTGCCGAAGAACTTGCGCAGCGCCGGTCCAGAAGGCCGGTGTGCTCCCAGGGCGTTCTGGTGAGCCACCCACTCACCGTACGCGCGGAAGGACTGGTCGGACTGAGAATCTGCAATAAAGTCCGTCACAGACTGCACGTACTCTTCTCGGCTGAACCGGGTGGGCCCAGGAGCTTTGCCCCGGGTGGAAATGGGAATGCCGAGGCTGCGCATGGCAGTGTTCCACTGTTGGCCGCCGAGCTGAGCGCGCACGGTTTGGCTGGTGGGCGGCCACAGACGAACGCCTGCACTGCCGGCGCGGACAAGACGCGAAACAAACTGGCGACGCGATTTGTCGTAGGCAACAGCACTGAGCGGTTTGGCCGCATCAGAGCCTATGTGCTGTTGGGCTGCGGCGATGAGCCCTTCAATCTCGCTGATCTTCTCTGAGGGTGTGCCCTGCTGGGCGAAGCGCTCGAGGAGCACACGGCGGATCTCTGGGCTGAGAATACGGGCGCCGTGGTCGACAGGCAGTTTGTGGATGCGGCCGTATGTCGCCAATACCGCTGCCGTTGTCAGCTCTGATTCGAGATGCGCTTCTGCCATGCGTTCTCCGTTCATCCCAGCGCTCTTTCAGCTGATATAAGGCCAAGCGTACCGCGAGGAGCAAGAGCAGCGCGCGTTCTTCCTACAGGGTTTGGTACGCGGTGTCAGCAGCGTGGCGCGTTGGAAGGAAGTGCTGAAGCTGTCTGGTCCAACCCACTTATGTGGCTGGTATGAATCCACCGGCTATTGACAGGTATCGCTGTATTGGGCGTTTCTGTGCTGAGGTTTCACAAACACCGATATTGGTTGCAAATCACGGGCAAATTTGCGGGCCTTTGAATCTGTACTGAGCATAACAATCTGTGATCATCACCGAACTGTCTCACCTACCGTAATCTCATCTGAAGAAAACTGTTTCTGTTGCCCCTTGCTATATTCTGGACGCATAAGCGAACAGCGCCGCAAGATAAGGATGAAATATGCGACGTACATTCATGCTGGCAGCCGTTGCTGCTTTTCTACTGGTTTCCGGTTGCGGATCCGGACCAGATGGCCAAGCAGGAACTGTGACTGAAACGGAGGCCGCGAAAGCTCCCAAAGGACCGATCAAGGTTTCTATTGGCGACACTGTGGACGATGAGGAGGGTGGTTCGATCACCGCGCACGGGTACCGCGTGACGACCGACACTTTGGGCA
The DNA here is from genome assembly GCF_001815905.1 of Brevibacterium sp. HMSC07C04. GTDB lineage: Bacteria > Actinomycetota > Actinomycetes > Actinomycetales > Brevibacteriaceae > Brevibacterium. The sequence goes on from NZ_KV823261.1 coordinate 115,552, forward strand.
AGAAAGTCGGCGCTGTTGACATTGAAGTCTGCCTTGGGCCGGACGTGCCCGCTGGGGTTGAAGACGCGGAAGGGCATGTCACGACTGATTATTGGTCTGCGGTCGACAAGGAGAATCGTCGTTACCAGCACCCGGGTGAATGGTCGGAGAACAAGGACGTATCACCCGTGCTCGATCCGGAGACTCCGGCTAGTTGGGGTGACTGTGTCCGAGGTTGGGCGCTCCTGGAAACGAACGACAAGACTGACGTCACAGAAATTCGCTACTACCGCCCCAAGGACGAGAACAGAAATGCCACCGATATCCGGTGGGCTGTGAAGTAGGATGAACTGCCAAACAACGCAAATGCGCCGGCATGTTGACCTATAGCCCTGTCTGCGGTGCGTTTGATCCCAGATAGAGCGCAAGGCCCGGAACTTCGGTTCCGGGCCACGTTTGTCTTTGTGCGCTGTGAGCTGTTTCGTTATGGCATCGTTCACTCCTATCTGGCGTCTGTGCACAGATGTGCCAGATGGTTGGTGGCCCCGGCGAACCGCGTGGTTTCAGGACATCGTTCCCCCCGCCGCTGGGAATCGGGCTGCGGATGTCTCATGACATCGTTCCAGTGATGTGTCGTGTCATCGTTCACGTCTACATTCAGACTGCCGACACCCTTTAGCCGGGTTCGGCGCCTTAGCAACAGCTTCTAACGGGAGTTTCTGCTGCTCAAGGGAAGCTCCGTGCGGCTCAAGCGTGGATGTGGTGTTAACGGGTGTGGGGACGCGGAATAGTCAGCCATCCAGCAGCCACGCTGGCAAGAGACAGCCCGCAGGCTTCAGTGGGTTCTGCAGATAAGGGCACATGCTCCAACTTGGGGTGTGCAGGACCTACAGCGGGGAACGATGACCCGACACATCAGTCGCCCCACACACAAAAAGTCCCGGAACATCGAGTGAACGATGTCCCGGGACTTCACACTGTGCGCGGAGGGGGACTTGAACCCCCACGACCGTATAAGTGGCCACTAGCACCTCAAGCTAGCGCGTCTACCAATTCCGCCACCCGCGCTGGGCAACAGCTGATACTTTACACGCTGGTCAGGCGATTGCAAAATCATCTGTGCACCACCCGTTCTGCGAGGCTCCTACACGCCGAGCGGACTGATCCGGGAAATGACGTGGGGCGCTCCGTCGGACTTGCGGGTGACAGCCGTCGTAATGCCGTCACCGGTCTGTGCCAGGCTGAATTCCACAGTGCTCGGCAGCAGGACCGGCTTGGCGAACTGGATCTCCCACACACAGGACTCACGCTCGACATCTGTCGAATTGAGCGCCCGCGAAGCCGTGTACATTCCGTGGGCAATGCGCCGCGGAAACCCGAAGGCCTTTGCTGCTACTGCGCTCAAATGAATCGGATTGCGGTCGCCGGACACAGCGGCGTAGCTGCCGCCGACTGCAGGGGCGAGCTTCCACTGTGCTGTTGGCCGTCCTACCGCGTGCCATTCGATCCGCGGAACCGCTTCGCCTTCTTCCGCGCCGATAAGCTCCACACCCTTAGCCAGGTAGACCGAGGTTTCTTCGAAAACCAGGGCTCCACCTCGGCGACCGATCACGTGAATATCGACCACAGCACCCTTGGTGTGTAGGCGAGGAGTTGAAACAGACGTTTCTACCTCGAGTTCGTCATCCACCCATACGGGTGTCAGCAGTTCAAAGCGGTTGTAGACGTGGACCATGCCGAGCACCGGCAGCGGGAACGCCTTGTCGGCCATGAGCTCGAGCGAAGGCAGGAAGCCCAGCGTGTGCAGATAGGCGGGACTGACGCGGTTGCCCACAGTTCCCGAGGTGACGCGCTGGAAGCGCGCCCACGCCGACGGATCAATACGGTGCGTTTGCGTCACGGATCTTGCGGGCGCGGATGCTGCCCTCGGTCCGCGGCGCAGTGCTGTAAGAGCCGCTTTCACATAGATGGAAGCGCTCATCACGCACCCACCATATTCTGCCCGCACACCCGCAGGGTCTGCCCATTGATGCCGCCGGCCGCGGGGCTTGCAAGGAACGCGATGGCCTCTGCGACATCGACTGTCAGACCGCCCTGCTGGAGGCTGGACAGGCGCCTGGCAACCTGGCGGGTCAGGAACGGCATAGCCGCGGTCATATCGGTTTCAATGAAGCCGGGTGCCACCGCGTTGATGCTGCCGCCGCGAGCAGCAAACTCGTCAGCACAGGCAGCTGCCATTCCGATGACACCGGCCTTGGAGGCAGAGTAGTTCGTCTGGCCGCGGTTGCCCGCAATACCCGATGTCGAGGCGAGGCTCACCACGTGCGGTTCGTTCCCCCACGCATCGGCCAGCTGGGAGTTGATGCGCAGCTGTGATTCGAGGTTCACCGCAAGCACCGCCTCCCACTGCTGCTGGTTCATATTGGCCAGCAGCTTGTCGCGGGTGATGCCGGCGTTGTGCACGAGGATATCGACGGCAGCGCCCACATCCTCGGCAAGACGGGCGCCTGCGTCTTCTGCAGTGACGTCGAGAGCGCACGCGCGTCCGCCGATCGAGTTCATGGTTTTCGCGAGAGCATCGCCAGCTGGCGGGACGTCAACGCCGACTACGTGTGCTCCGTCGCGGGCGAGGGTCTTCGCAATCGCTGCGCCGATACCGCGGGCGGCGCCCGTAACGACAGCAGTCTTCCCTGCCAGGGGGCCGTCGTCCCCAGTCGCTGCGAACTGTTCAGCGCCAATCGGCGTGCCTGCTGTCGAGTTCACGCGTAGGAACTGGCCGGACACATAGGCCGACTTCGAGGACAGGAGGAACCACAGGGCGCCCCGGACGCTCGGTGCGTCGAGGTCTACGCCGTCGAGCTGAATGCCGTTTGTCGTTGAACCGCGCAGCATTTCATGTGCCAGTGAGCGCGTGATGCCTTCAACGGCTTTGCGTGCCGAATTGAGTTCGGCAGACACACTGCTGTCCGGTGCGTGGTCAATTGTGACGATCCGGGCACAGGCGCTCATGCGCTTCAACGCCGCACCAAGCCCCAGGGAGATCTCTGCGAGGTCCGCGGGCGCTTTGATCTGGGTGTAGTCGGCAATGATTCCGCCGTAGCGGTAGGCGGGGTCAAAGCTGCGGTGCACGCTGAAGCTGTTCTCCTTGAGCATGTCAGCCAGCTGGTCTGCTGCACTGCCCGTGCCGACCACCAGAATCGGCTCTTTCAGATAAGCCGAACCGCTTGCAAAGCGCCGCAGCTTCACCGGTGCCGGCAGTCCGAGTTTCTTGATGATGCCTGCCAGCGGGCCGTTTGCAATGTTGATGTACTTATCAGCCATGTCATGCCTCCACAATTGCTGTGAGTCCCTGACCACCGGCCGCGCAGATGGAAATGAGAGCGCGTTTGCCGCCGGTTTCCTTAAGGTGCTTGGCTGCCGAGGCGACGATCCGCCCGCCCGTTGCCGCGAAGGGGTGACCGGCGGCCAGCGATGATCCATTCGGGTTGATCTTGCTGCGCTCGATCGCACCGAGAGGGGCGTCCAAGCCCAGGCGCTCACGGCAGAACTCTTCCGATTCCCACGCCGCGAGGTGACACAGAACGGTCGATGCGAACGCCTCGTGGATTTCAAAGAAGTCGAAGTCAGCGAAGGTGAGGCCATTGCGAGCCAGCAGGCGCGGCACCGCGTAGGCGGGAGCCATGAGCATGCCCTCATCGCCGGTGACGAAGTCAACAGCCGCAACCTCGGCGTCCTTCAGGTAAGCAAGCGGCTCGAAACCGTGCTGCTGAGCCCAATCCGGGCTGGACAGCAGGACTGAAGAAGCGCCGTCGGTCAGCGGTGTCGAATTGCCCGCGGTCATGGTTGCAGGCGCATCGAGCCCGTGACCGAAAACCGTGCCGAGGCGTGCAAGGGCTTCCGGGGTTGAATCGGGTCGAAGGTTGCCGTCGACAGTCAAGCCAAGGTACGGGGTGACCAGGTCGTCAAAGAATCCGCGGTCCCACGCGGCTGCAAGATTCCGGTGTGAGGCCGCGGCAAGCGCGTCCTGATCCTCACGGCTGATGGCCCAATCAGCGGTGGTGCGGGCCTGGTGTTCACCCATCGACAGGCCGGTGCGCGGTTCGCTGTTGCTCGGCGGTGACGGTGCGAGGTCGGCTGGCCGAATGCCCGCCAGAGCTTTGAGGCGCGCTGGCAGAGTGCGGGCGCGGGAAGCCTCCAGCAGCGCCCGTCGAAGGCCTTCACTGACTGCAATGGGGGCGTCCGAGGCGGAGTCGACTCCTGACGCGATGCCGGCTTCGATCTGGCCGACTTTGATCTTCTGCGCAATCGAGACGACGGATTCGAGTCCTGTTGCGCAGGCCTGCCCGAGGTCGAAAGCCGGAGTCTGCGGTGCGAGAGCCGAACCGAGAACAGCTTCGCGCGTGATGTTGAGATCGCGGGAGTGGCGGAGAACAGCACCGCCGGCGACAGCGCCGAGCGTGGTGCCGGCAAGGCTGAATCGTGCGGTAAGCCCGTCGAGAGCCGCGGTGAGCATGTCCTGCACGGAAGCTTCGGCGTATTCACGGTTGGCGCGGGCAAAAGGTATGCGGTTGCCGCCGAGAATGGCGGCTGGAGTCTGTGACACGGGAACCTCCTGAAGAGTTATCTGATACGAACAGTACTTGATACTGTGGCCGTATGGAACCGCAAAGACGCGATGGTCGCGCAGCACGATGGGACGCCCACCGCGCTCGCAGGCGCGCTGACCTGCTGCGCTCGGTGCGCAAGGCCGTCGACGCGCACGGCGATCTGTCAATGGATGAAATCGCCGCCGAAATCGGCACTTCCAAGACCGTCGTCTACCGCTACTTCGGTGACCGCACGGGTCTGCGCCGGGCTATGGGCGAATGGGCGCTCAAGCGCATCGAGCGCAGCCTCGACACCGGCGGGCAGGGCGCACCCAAAGATGAACTGCGAGACATGATCTTCGCCTTCGCACAATTTGCCGCAGGATCGCCGAATGTCTACCGATTCTGTGAAATCGCAGTCAGTCCAGACAGCCCGTTCATGAAGGGCATTGCCGAACTCATCGCCGCGCGCCTGCGCTTGAAGGGACCTGACGGATTGGCGTGGTCATACGGAGCACTGGGATTCATCCACTCTGCTGCACAGCACTGGCTGGCCCAAACACCGGTTGATGATCGCCCCGCTGACGACATTCCCTCCCATGAACATCTTGCCGCCACCCTGACCGACTGGCTGTACGCATCAGCCGCCACCCTCCCAGGAGAATCATGAGCCGCAAAGACCATCTGACGCTCGACGTCGACGTCCTGTCCTCCCTGCTTGACGGCACCCGCGCAGAATCCCGCGCTGCCGGTCGTGAATTCGCCGGAGGCGACGGCCTCCTGCTCGATGACAGCTGGACGCTGTCACAGAAGCGCGAGGCAACCCGCGAGAGCCTGCAGAAGCTCATCGATACGGGAATTGCGCGCTCTCCCCTGCCGAAGCGGCTTGGCGGGGACAACCGACACGACCAGCACATCACGATGTTCGAAGAGATTGTCACCGTCAGCCCGTCACTGCAGATCAAAGCCGGTGTGCAGATCGGCCTGTTCGCGGGCGCCATTCATCACCTGGGCAACGAGCAACAGCACGATGCGTGGCTGCTCGACGCGATCGAAGGGCGCCTTCTGGGCTCTTTCGCTATGACGGAAATCGGCCACGGCTCTGATGTTGCCGCTGTCGCCACAACTGCCGAGTACGATCCGCAGACACGCGAGTTCGTGATCAACACGCCGTTCCGCGCGGCGTACAAGGAGTACATCGGCAACGCGGCCTGTCACGCGCGTGCAGCGGTCGTGTTCGTCCGCCTCATCACCGCCGGTGTTGATCACGGCGTGCACGCACTGTTCGTTCCCGTCCGCGATGAATCCGGCAATCCCCTGCCCGGCGTCATAATCGAAGACGACGGGCACAAGGGCGGCCTGGCCGGTGTCGACAACGGCCGCTTTGCCTTCGATAACGTACGAGTTCCCCGCACCAACCTGCTCGACCGCTACGGGGCCGTCTCCGAAGACGGCGAGTACAGCTCCCCCATCGAATCACCCGGCAGGCGCTTCTTCACTATGCTCGGCACTCTTGTGCAGGGCCGCGTATCGCTTGTGGGCGCTTCCAACGCGGCGGCAAAACTGGCCGCCGACATCGCCGTGCGCTACGCACTGGCCAGGCGCCAGTTCCAAGCACCGGGTGCCGCAGAAGAATCTACGCTGCTGTCCTACCGTCGCCACCAGCACCGACTCATGCCGATGCTTGCGAAGATCTGGGCCAATCAAGCTGCATACGACCGGCTTCTGGACCGTTTCGACGCTGTGTTCTCCGGCCGAGAAGACACCGAAGAAGCCCGGGCAGAACTCGAAACCCTGGCCGCGGGACTGAAGGCCACAACCACCTGGGAAGCCCTTGACATCATCCAGGAAGCGCGCGAAGCGTGCGGCGGTGCAGGCTTCATGGCCGAAAACCGGCTGGTGGGACTGCGCCACGACCTCGACGTGTACGCCACGTTCGAAGGCGACAACACTGTCCTCCTGCAGCTGGTGGGCAAACGCCTGCTGACCGACTACGCGAGCGAAATGCGCGACCTCGACGTCGGCGGCATTGCCCGCTATCTCGGCAGCTACGCCGCGGAGCGAACACTGTTCCGCTCCGGCATTGCCAGTGTCAGCTCAACCATTGGCGACATCTTCACTCCCGCAATGAACGAAAAGCGCATCCGCTCCGGCCGCCTGCAGGAAGCCCTGCTGGCCTCGCGGGCAGAAGTCACGCTGACTGAGCTCGCCGCCAATCTCCGACCGGCGAAGAAGATGAGCTCAGCCGATGCCGCGGAGCTGTTCAACGATCACCAGAACGACCTCATTGAAACGGCGCGGGCCTACATCGAGCTGTACAAGTGGCGTGCACTCAACGACCTCATGCACTCCGTCGACACCGAAGACAATCCAGCAGAAGCGAAGTTCCTGCGGCGCCTGCGTGACCTCTACGGTCTCGAACTCATCAATGCGCACGCCGGATGGCACATCGCCAACGGGCGCCTGTCCATGACACGCGCCCGGCAGGTTGAGCCGACCATCAACCGTCTGGTGCGCAAACTCGCCGCCAACGCCGCCGAGGCAGCAGCGGCGTTCGGCTACGGCCCCGAACACCGCCGCTGCCCGATAGCCGACGGCGCAGAAGAACACCGCCAGCAGGAAGCGCACGACTACTACGCCGAGCTCAAGCGCAGCGGGAACATGCCGCGGGATGAAAAGGACATCTACCGCCGCAGGCAGCAGAGAGAAGCCCAGCTGAGAGCCAAAGCCGCGGACAGCTGATCTGAACCGCAGCGGCGCCTGCGAAAACGCGGCTGCGCTGCCTGCACCTCGTCAGTCGAGGAAGCGCGACACGTAGGCGCCCACTGCGCGGGCTTCCGTGAGGAAGCCGTCGTGACCGACTTCCGTGGGAATCTCGGCGTACTCGACCTCGCCCGGCAGGTTGTCGGCAATGAGCTTCACCTGCTGCGGCGGGTAGAGTCTGTCTGTCGACAGCGACAGAATCAGCGCCGATCCCGTATAGCGCGACAGCGCCTGGTCAAGAGTGTCCGCGCGTCCGCGACGCACGTCGTGATCGCGCAGGGCTTCAGTCAGGAGAATATACGCCTGCGCGTCAAAGCGGCCCACGAGTTTGTCCCCGTGGTAGTCCAGATAGGACTGCACAGCGTAATAGGGTTCGTCAGCCCTGTGCTGCAGACTGCGGCCGAAGCGCGAATTGAGCTCGGCATCGCTGCGATACGTCAAGTGCGCAATCTGGCGGGCCAGACCCAAGCCCTTTTCGGGTACAGCACCCAGTGCGGCATAGTCACCGCCCGCGTAGTCAGGGTCCATCGTGATGGCGGCAACCTGCGCGTGCGCCCAGGCAATCTGGTCCGCCTCGGAATACGCGGGGGCGGCCAGAACCGTCAGCCGCTGCACACGCTCAGGCGCTTCAAGAGCCAATTCCAAAGCCCTCGCCCCGCCCATCGAACCGCCAATCGCCGCATACAGGCTCTCAATGCCCAAATGGTCCAGCAGGAGCAGCTCCAGACGAGCCATATCGCGGATGGTGACCCGTGGAAAGCGCCCACCGTAGGGCAGACCGTCCGGTGCGGTCGACAGCGGTCCGGTAGTGCCGGTGCAGCCTCCCAGAGCATTGGTGCAGATGACGAAGAAGCGGTTGGTGTCAATCGGTCGACCCGGACCGACAAGCTCTTCCCACCACCCGGGCGCGGCGCCGGCCGCATGGGCATCCATGCGGCCGGACGTCACGTGAGAGTCACCGGTGAGGGCGTGTTCGACAATCACCGCATTCGTCTTCTCGGCGTTGAGCGTGCCGAATGTTTCATATGCGACGCTGACGTGCTCGAGAGTTCCCGACTCAAGGGTGAAGTCGTCGATCTCGAATACTCTGTTCACACTGGTGACTGTCATAGTGGATCAGCCGCGGGCCGCGGCGAAGCCCTTCTCGAGGTCGGAGAGGATGTCGTCGATGCCCTCAATGCCCACCGACAGGCGGACAAACGCGGGATTGACTCCGGCTGCAAGCTGCTCTTCTTCGCTCAGTTGGGCGTGAGTTGTCGAAGCCGGGTGGATGACGAGCGAACGGACATCGCCGATATTGGCCACGTGGCTGTGCAGTTCGAGTGCTTCGACGAACTTCACCGCTGCGTCGTAGCCGCCTGCGATGTTGAAGCCGAGAACCGATCCGACGCCCTTGGGCAGGTACTTCTTTCCCGTTTCGTACCACGGGGAGGACTCCAGTCCCGCGTAGGCCACCGATTCGACGTCGTCGCGAGCTTCGAGCCATTCGGCGACCCGGGTGGCGTTTTCAACGTGGCGCTCCATGCGCAGCGACAGGGTTTCGATTCCCTGCTGCAGGAGGAACGCGTTGAACGGCGATGCCGAATTGCCGAGGTCGCGCAACAGCTGCACGCGGATCTTCAGTCCGTAGGACACATTCGCGCCGAACGGCGAGTCAGCGCCGAGGTCACGGGCGAAGACCAGGCCGTTGTAGGAGTCATCCGGTTCGTTGAAGCCGGGGAACTTCTCCGGGTTCTTGCCGTAGTCGAAGTTGCCGGAGTCGACGATGACACCGGCGATCGAAGTGCCGTGCCCGCCGAGGAACTTGGTGGCCGAGTGCACGACGACATCAGCACCGTGCTCGATGGGACGCAGCAGGTACGGGGTTGCCAGGGTGTTGTCGACGATGAGCGGCACCCCGGCTTCGTGTGCGACGTCGGAAACAGCGCGGATGTCGAGCACGTCCGAACGGGGGTTCGAAATGGTTTCGCCGAAGAACGCCTTGGTGTTGGGCTTCACGGCGCGCTTCCACGCTTCGATGTCGCTGGGGTCGTCAACGAAGGTCGTTTCGATGCCGAGCTTGCGCAGAGTCACGTTGAGCAGGTTGTAGGTGCCGCCGTAGAGGCTGGGGCTGGACACGATGTGGTCGCCGGCTTCGACGATGTTGATGAGCGAAAGAAACTCTGCCGACTGACCCGAGGAAACGAGAACCGCGTGGACGCCGCCTTCGAGGCTGGCGATCCGGTTTTCGACTGCTTCAACCGTCGGGTTGGTCAGGCGGCTGTAGATGGGGCCCAGTTCCGCGAGGGCGAAGCGGTCGGCCGCGGTCTTCGTCGAGTCGAAGACGAACGAGGTGGACTGGTAGATGGGCAGGGCGCGTGCGCCGGTCTGGCTGTCCACTACCTGGCCGGCGTGGATCTGGCGGGTTTCAAAAGCCTGTTCGGCCATGGGGTTCTCCTCAGCGAAATCGTGTGTCCCAGTTGGGTTCGGTCTGGTCGTGTCTGGGCTGTCAAAGCTCACGCTAGGTTCGTGTGCGCCCCTGCTGCCGCGGTCTCGTCATGTCTGTGTCACGGCTTGTCATATTCGGTCACACACTCGTCGGTTCGCGTCATGAAGCAGATATGAACGGCAGTTCAGACAGCCTTGAAGTCGGCAGTCGCGACACCCGCCGTCACAGTGCTACTGGAAGTCGCGGGAGCGGACGGGCAATTCGACTTCCAGCGGCACGAGGCTGTGGGCGTAGAGGCTGATGACAGTCCCTGCGCGCTGAATGAGGCCCGTGACCGCTATTGCACTGCTCGTGAGCGCATGTGGTGAGAACCGGCGGATGAACCCGCGGGTGCACACGATGTTGAGCATGCCGAACTCGTCTTCCAGGTTGATGAACGTGATGCCCTGCGACGTGCTCGGCCGCTGTCGGTGCGTCACAATCCCGGCGACAGTCACACGCTGTCCCTGAGCGGCGCGCCGCACATCTGCCGTCGACCAGCAGCCGCGTGCCGCAAGCTGAGCGCGCAGGTGCTCCGTTGGATACCCCTCAACAGTGATTCCGGTGGAGAACAGCTGTGCGAGCGTGACATCGAAGTCGTCCATAGTCGGCAGCGTGGGCGACTGTGCTGCAGGCGCGGTTCCCGGGAGCGTCTGCGGCCCCGCCCGGCCCAAAGCACCGGCCGTCCACAGCGCCTGGCGGCGGTCAACGCCAAAGCAGTCAAAGGCTCCGGCGGTGGCAAGGGCTTCAAGCACCCTCACGCCCACCCCGGTGCGTTCGGCAACATCGACGATTGACGTGTACTCCCCTCTCTGCCGTTCCTGTTCTATGGCACAGGCGGCATCGGCAACCCCCTTGACTTCACTCAGCCCCAAGCGGATGGCGAACCCGCCGGAAGACTCGGCATCCGCCTCGAGATCCGTGCGCGCGCCAGAAGAGTTGATGTGCACGGGGCGAATGTCAATCCCGTGGCGCCTGGCATCGGAGATGAGCGACTGCGAAGAGTAGAAGCCCATGGGCTGGCTGCGCAGAAGCCCCGCTGTGAAGGCCGCGTGGTGGCGGTATTTGAACCACGCGGATTCATAGACCAAGCCCGCAAAGGACAGTGCGTGAGACTCCGGGAAGCCGTAGTTGGCAAATGCCGCGATCTTGTCGAAGATGACCTGCGCTGTCTGTTCGTCAATTCCGCGCTGGGCGCATCCGGCGTGGAAGCGCTGTTGAAGTTCGCGCATCTTCCGCTGGCTGCGGGAAGCTCCCATGGCGCGGCGCAGCTCATCGGCGTCTGTCCCGGAGAACCCGGCGACGTCAATGGCCAGCTGCATGAGCTGCTCTTGAAACAGCGGAACCCCGAGTGTCTTCTCCAGTGCCTGTCGTGTGCTGGGGTGAATGTAGTCGACATCCTCCAAGCCCTGCTTACGGCGAATATACGGGTGCACGGACCCACCTTGAATGGGTCCGGGTCGGATGAGCGCAACCTGCACCGCGAGGTCGTAGAAGCTGCGCGGTCTGAGTCTGGGCAGTGTGGCCAGCTGAGCGCGCGATTCCACCTGAAACACGCCCAGTGCATCGGCGCGGCACAGCATGTCGTAGACCCCGTCCTCCTGGGGTATCTGCGCCCGGTCGATGCGCGTTCCGGTGTGGCGGTCAACGAGGTCGACCATTTCGTGCAGCGCCCCGAGCATGCCGAGGCCCAGAAGATCGAATTTGACCAGGTCCATCGCCGCACAGTCATCCTTGTCCCACTGGAGCACCGTGCGGCCGGGCATGGAGGCCTGTTCGATGGGAACCACTTCACCCAGGGGACGGTCGGCAAGAACCATGCCGCCGGAGTGGATGCCCAGGTGCCGCGGTGTGCCCAGCAGACCTTCTGCCAGCTGAAGCACCTGGGGCGGGGCCGGGGATTCATCGGCCGGAGGAAGAGAGCGCCAGCGGCTGATGCCCTTGGTGAACGCGTCTTGTTGGCCGGGGCTGTAGCCCAGTGCGTGCGCGGCATCCCGTATGGCCGATCGGGGCCGATAGGTGATGTAGTTGGCCACCTGCGCTGCGCGGTCGCGCCCGTAGGTTCGGTAGGTGTACTGGATGACTTCTTCGCGCCTGTCGGATTCGATGTCGAGGTCGATATCCGGGTAGCCTGCGCGCTCGGGGCTGAGGAAACGGTCAAACAGCAGCTGGAACTGGACGGCGTCGACGGCTGTCACGCCGAGCACAAAGCACACCGCCGAGTTTGCCGCTGATCCTCGCCCCTGGCAGAAGATGTTGTTGTCGCGGCAGAAGCGCGCAATGTCTTCGACTATGAGGAAGTAGCCGGCAAGCCCCATGGAGTCGATGACGTCGAGTTCGCTGTGGACCTGCTCCCACGCCCGAGGTGCCGCTTCCGGGCCGCCGTATCGTTTCCAGGTGCCTTGGGTCACCAGATCGCGCAGGTGCTCGCTGTCTGTTCTTCCGTCCGGCACGGGCGGACTCGGCAGCCCGGCGCGTGCTGCGCGCAGCTCGAATGCACATTCGTCTCCGATGGCAGCGGCGGTAAGGACCGGACCGCGGCCGAATCGCGCCAGCATTTCGGCTGGTGTGTGGATCCTGGCGGAAGCTGTCGGCGGCAGCCACCCGGCCAGTTCGGACAGCGGAAGGCGGGAGCGAACGGAAGCCCGCACCTGCGCATCGTGGAATCCTGAGCGGTCAGCGTAGTGCACCGCGTTTGTGGCTGCGGCGGGCAGACGGAACCGGGCTGCGAGATCTTCGAGGTGGGCTATGCGCGCATCGTCGCCGGGAAGGCCGAAGCGGGTGAGTTCGACGACAACCCGTTCGCGGCCGAACAGGTCGACAAGCCGCCGCAGTGCGCCTGCGCCCCCATCGGGATCACCGAGTGCCCGGCCCAGGTGCCCTTTGCGGCAGCCGGTGAGGATCTTCCAGTCGGCTTCGAGTGCTGCGAGTTCTTCGAGCTCGAACACCGGCCTGTTCTTTTCGCCGCGCATACTGGCTCGGGTGATTGCCGCTGACAGCTGCCGATAGCCTTCAACCCCGGCGGCCAGCACCAGCAGGTGATGAGCTTCAGGGTCAACCTGGCCGGGGATCTTCTTCTGAAGTCCGAGTGACAGCTCCGCGCCGAACACCGTGGGGATCTTGTGTTCACGGGCAGCCTGGGCAAACTGCACTGCCCCGCCGAGGCTGTTGTGGTCTGTCAGCGCCATCGCACTCAGTCCCGTCAGGGCTGCCTCCTCTATCAGTTCGTTCGGCTGTGAGGCCCCGTCGAGGAAGCTGTAGACCGAGTGAGCGTGCAGTTCGGCGTAGCGGATGGCACCTGGGGCCGTGCGCACGGCAGGCACGGGTGGTGCCGATGGTGACGAGGGGCCTGCTTTTGCGGCGGCGGGCCAGCCCGCTCCTACCGGGCTGCCAGTTGCAGGGCCCGGCTGCGTGGCTGACAGGCGCCGTTCGAGTTCCGACCACGGTGTGCGGGGGTTGAAGCCGCTCATTCGTACCTGCCGACAATCGACCACTGCCCGTCTTCTTTTTTCAGCAGAAAGGCACGATCGTCGTCTGTCAGCACCTGCAGGCGAACCCGGTACTGTCCCGGTGGGTCCCACCATTCGGCTTCGACGGGCCAGGCGGAAGAGTAGGCGATCACGCGGCTGTGTTCCCCTCCTGACCACACGATCCTGTCCGGTGGACTGTCCAGCCCTGACGGTCTGGCCACGACCGTGTTGCCGCGTGTGTCAAAGAGGTCGATATCGGCTGTCTCAACGAGGGTAGGTCGGGGTGCCGGAAGTGCGCCGGGCCAGGGCGCCTGACTGTCTCTGAGCGGCCGAGGCGACTGCTGCCACGGGGTCCACAGGTTCGTTTCGCTGGGTTCGCGGCCGCCCTGTACGTGCGGTACGCGCACGGCGTCGGGGCCGAAGAGCCCCTGTAGGCGTTCGAGTGTGCGGCTGACGTCTCCTGACCGGGAACTGAAAAGATCCGCGGTGCTTTCCAGCGGGCGGACGAGTTCGGCCGCTGTGAGTTCGATGAGGCTGACGCCGTCGCTGTCGGGTTCCGGGGAGCCGGCGTCTGGGGCCTGCGATGCTGAGACTGGAGTGTTGCCGCGTGTGGCCATCCAGCCATCAGCCTGCCAGCGGACGCGGTCGGCAATGTGCGATTCGTCCATGTCCGGCAGTCGCCACGTGCGCTGTTCGGGTTCTGTCCCGCGGCTGTGCAGGACGACTGTCACCTGCGTGCACACCAGTCCGGTGGAGCGGACGCGACGGAACAGCTCTGCCGCTGCGCTGCGCGCATAGAAGGACAGTGCGTCGGATCGGCCGGTGGGCGGTTCTATGGGACAGGAGACAGTCACATCGACCGCCCGGAGATGGGTGGTCGGAAGAGATTCGGTCAGCCCCGCCGCCAACAGTCGGGCTCTCCGGCCGACAGAGCCGAAGCGCGTGTAGACGCTGTCAGCTGACAGCGCCGCGAGATCACCCAGGGTTCTAAGCCCCAGGTGGCTCAGCTGCTGGACGAAGTCCGCGTAGCGCTCCGGGTGGGCTTCTGCCAGAGTGCTGACCGGCAGCGGCGCGAGGAATTCTGCGGTTCTGCCTGCCTCAACGCGATGTGAACGATGCGCTGCGAGCACCGCCGCAAAAGGCGAGTCGGCAATGCCCGCCAGCACTTCCCACCCGGTGGCATCGGTCAGCACCGTCAGCAGTTCTTCTGCCGCGGCGTCTTCAGTGTGGGTGTGGGAAAAGGAGCTGACGGGAACGCCGACGGTGCCCGGCCGCAGCAGAGTGAAGCGAGCCATGCGATCTTCGAGGATTCCCACGCTGCGGGCAAAGAGCCGCTGTTCGATGTCTTCGCTGTAGTCGAGAACAGCCGCCTGCGGGCAGCGGTGACCGACGGCTCGGCGGCCCAGGCCCACGGCAATGCCTGCTGTCCTGGCCTGCGCGTCGGCGCTGATGACACGCCCGGCGTGCAGAACGACAGCCGGTGTGCTCGGCGGAATGTCGGCAGCTTCAGCATGAGCGACGGCGGTGAAATCGGGAACGTGGAGCACGAGCGTGCGCAGAGTGCCTCCGGGCTCAGCCGGCCGACGCTGGGCAGCTGTGCGCGCAGTGCTGGCGCGGCGAGAATCAGACAAGGCGAAAGCCCCTTTCCTCAGCGCACCCAGATGGGCCGGGCAGGAGCAGCTGGACACGATCGCGGCCGCGGTGGACCGTAACAGTGCATTCGCTGAGCGCTCCCGCGCCCTGTGCCAGGCCCGTCCACCGTGGCGAAGTGACAGACACTGTGCTGCCGGCGATCCCCTTTGGCTGTCGGCTGCGCCCCACCACGAGCAGACTCATGTTCCTTTCGCGCACTTTTGCCCGCAGGCGCGCCTGTTCGGCGGGTGTGAGCGAGAAGCCCGGGCGGACAATGACAGCGGAAAAGGACTCCACGAGAATCGACACGGCACGCAGCCAATCGCGGGTGTCGACTTCAATGCTGGCAAAGCGGCTGAGGGAAACTCCGTAGTCGGCAATTGCCTGAACCGCGGGCTCCCCCACCCCAACAGCGGCCGTCCAGCAGTCTTCTGTGCTCAGGCG
Organism: Brevibacterium sp. HMSC07C04; assembly: GCF_001815905.1. Taxonomy (GTDB): domain Bacteria; phylum Actinomycetota; class Actinomycetes; order Actinomycetales; family Brevibacteriaceae; genus Brevibacterium. The sequence goes on from NZ_KV823261.1 coordinate 130,893, forward strand.
CGCCACGGACGCCAGTGCGAGCGACAGAGCCTGCGGCCCGACGATCTCAGTTATTTCACCGCGCGGCAGACCAGTGGGAAACACTGAGCGCAGCCCGGAGACCACGGGGAAGGCGGGCTTTGCCTCCGCCAGGTCGCGAGCAGTGCTCACACCCGGCAGGCGGCGCAGCTGCGCAAGCGCTGCGGACACGGCATGAACGGACATACACCCAGTATCGAACGGGTGTTCTAATAGTGCAAATGGATCTTCGAATAGACTAGTGGACCTATGAAGCTCAGCCTTGTCTTCCACACCCCCGAAATTCCCGGCAATACGGGCAACGCCATCCGCCTGGCCGCTGTGACGGGGGCTCACCTTCACCTGGTGGAGCCGCTGGGTTTCGATTTGTCTGACGCAAAGCTTCGCCGCGCGGGACTGGACTACCACGACCTCGCGCACGTTACGGTCCACCCGAACATCGACGACGTCTTCACACAGCTGGTCGGCCGTCGCATCATCGCGTTCACAACGCACACCGACAAGCACTTCGGCCACCTTGAGTACCGCGAAGACGACGTTCTGCTCTTCGGCCGAGAATCCACGGGACTGCCGCAGAGCGTTGTCGACGATCCGCGGATCGAAGAGCGCGTGCGCATCCCCATGCTGCCCAGCCGCCGCTCCCTCAATCTTGCCAACTCCGCATCCATTGCCGCCTACGAAGCCTGGCGCCAGCTGGGCTACCCCGGCGGCTGCTGAACGCCAGAAGGAGACAGACCATGACGCATCGACGCGCGCTGACAGTTGCCGGCTCCGATGTTTCCGGCGGCGCAGGCCTTGCCGCAGACCTCAAAATGTTCAACGAATACGGGGTCTTCGGCGCATCCGTCATCACCTGCATCGTCACCTTTGACCCGGCGGAGGGCTTTGACCACACGATCGACTTCACCACGCCCGAAAGCGTGATACGGCAGTTCGACTCCACTCTCGGGGCCCACCGCTTCCACGCGGTCAAATCCGGGATGCTCGGAAGCGTTGACACCGCACCCATGCTCGCCCAGCGCCTGCGCGATATCGACGCCCCTTACGTATTCGACCCCGTGCTGACCTACAAGGGCAGCGGCAAAGGCGTCATCGATCTCTCCCAGATGATGCTGGAGACCTATGTGCCTGCAGCTTCGGTCATGACACCCAATCTGGACGAAGCGGCAAAGCTGATCGGCGCGGACTCCCTTGACTCTGCTGAAGACATGATCGCCGCGGCCAAACAGCTGCACGCCCTCGGTGCGGCAAGCGTCGTCGTCAAGGGCGGTGCCCGCTTCCCCGGCCCGGACGCCGTCGACGTCTTCTACGACGGTTCGACGGCCCACGTACTGCGCTCGCGCAAGGTCAATGACGAACTCGTCAACGGCGCCGGGTGCTCTTTCGCATCCTCGATTGCCGCCGGCCTCGCCCTGGGACACAAGCCGCTCGACGCGGTTGTCAGCGCAAAGGTGAAGGTGGCGCACGGAATTGCCCGCTCCATGCCCAACGCAATGAACGTCAACTCGATGTTCCACCCGGCCGCCCGCGTCTGGCCGCACCCCGACGTGTCCGTCACCGTCAGCTGAAACAGCCCCGTCCGGTGAGCTCCGCCTCGCAGGTCACATTCTGAAGCCCCAGCGTTTTGGAACCTCACCCGGAAAGCATAAAGCCGCCGGTCCCACGCAGGGATCCGGCGGCTTCTTCGGCGCAGATTACTTGCGCTTGCCGAAGGACTTGTAGCGGTCCTTGAACTTCTCAACACGGCCAGCGGAGTCGAGGATGCGCTGCTTGCCGGTGTAGAACGGGTGCGATGCCGACGAGATTTCAACGTCGACGAGCGGGTAGGTGTTGCCGTCTTCCCACTCGATGGTCTTGTCGCTCTTGACCGTCGAACGGGTCAAGAGCTTCTTGCCCGAAGCGAGGTCGTTGAAGACAACCGCCTGGTATTCGGGGTGAATGTCCTTCTGCATAAGTCTTTCCTTTGAATTCGTCAGAGCCCCTGGTGCGACCGAGTCGCCTGCCAGCTGCTCAAATTCGGATGTGCCGACGCTGAGGCGTCAACCTATGAGACTATACCGGATCAGCACCTGCAAAGCGAACTGATTCAGGGAGTCAGCGCGTCAGCCACCGGATGAGCCCGGCGTAGTTGTACGGCGGAATGTTGTCGTCCAGTGGTACGCAGACCTCCACCTGGCCCTGGGCTTGCGCGACGAAGAGGGCCGGGTCATTGCAGTCGGCGTAGCCCACTGTGCGCAGTCCCCTGCTGGCCGCGGCCCCCGCCCATCCGTGGTCGGCAACCACGAGGTCGGGCATGGGCTGGCCGGCTTCATCCAGCGCGTCGAGCAGCGCGTGCATGGGCTCGGCCAGGTGCGTGTGCGGCAGGCCGCCGTGAATGTGCCAGTGCCACACACGGCCGATCTGGCGGACGTCCCCGCCTTCTGACTGCAGCGGAATGAACTGGTCAAGCCGCACGAGTGCAGCACCCAGCCGCTCAGCCCAGGCGGCAGTGGCTTCGTGCACCGGCAGAAGCCCCGAAGGGTGGCCGGTGGCAAAGAGGATGCGCTCACCGCGCCCAGCCGCGTCAGATACTGCCGCCCGCAGACGGTCCAGACCGTCCATGCACAGCTCAGTGGAGATCGTGTCAGCGCCTTCCGTGTAGTCCCGCTGCGGTCGAATGCCGCAGCGGGCAACCATGACGTCGAAGACGGAGTCATAATCCCAATCGCGCGTCAGGGGCACGCCGAAGTCGAAATTGCGCTCCTGGGCCAAGAACCTGTGGATGTGCGACAGGTTGTTCTCCCTCGGTGTTGCAACCTCGCCGGTCACCCCGCCTTCAATCAGCGATCGGGCGGCGGCATCGCGGGTGATTTCAGCCATCGGCGTCCTCCTGAAGTGCAAACACTGCCACAGCCGCTGCCGCAGCCACATTGAGTGAATCGATTCCGTGGGACATGGGGATGATGACTCTGGCATCGGCGGATTCGATTGTCCGGCGACTGAGCCCGGCGCCTTCAGTGCCCATAACCAACGCGGTCTTGCGGTGCCCTGCCCGGGCGAACTCGCGAACGCTCATCGCGTCATCGCGCAGAGCCAGAGCCGCAGTTGTGAAGCCGTGCTCACGCAGCAGGTCAATGCCGCCGGGCCACGGTTCGATCCGCACCCACGGCACGGAGAAGACTGTGCCCATCGACACCCGGATGGAGCGCCGGTACAGCGGGTCGGCGCATCGTGGACTGATGAGAACGGCGTCAGCGCCAAGTGCTGCCGCAGAGCGGAAGATCGCACCGACATTCGTATGATCGACGATGTCCTCCAGCACTACGACCGTCCTGGCCCGATCGAGAATCGTTTCGAGTGTTGGCTGCGGTTTGCGCTCCATGGCCGCCAGGGCTCCCCTGTGCAGGTGAAAGCCGACGATGTTTTCAAGTTCAGCCGGTGTTCCCAAGATGATGGGGGCGTCTGAGCTGGCCAGCTGTGGTGCGAGATCAGCCAGCCAGTTGGGCCGCAGCAGGAACGAGCGCGCGCTGTATCCGGCGGCAAGCGCCCGTGTCACGATCTTGGATGACTCTGCAATGAACAGCCCCTCGGCGGGTTCTCGTTTGCTGCGCAGCTGAACATCCGTCAGATCCGTGTAGTCCGCAAGCAGAGTCCCGGACGCCTGAGAAGACCGGATGACCCGAGCTTCGTCGATGCCGTGAGTGCGGAGAATCTGCTGAATCTGCGCGTCGTCAATATCGCGCTTGGCCGGGGTGTTCACAGCTGGATGATGCGGAAGAAGGCGATGATGCTGAGAATGACGATAATGCCGCGCAGCAGCGGGTCGGGCAGCTTCTGGGCGAACTTGGCTCCTGCGTAACCGCCGATGAGCGATCCGATGGCGACAAGCAGCACGGCCGTCCAGTTGATCTTGTCGAACCCGACGATCATGTAGACAACGGCTGCAACCGTGTTGACGCCGAGAACGAGAACATTTTTGAAGCCGTTGATCTGCTGCAGCGAATAGGCCGTGAGAACACCCAGGAGGCCTACGAGCAGAACACCCTGCGCGGCGGCGAAGTAGCCGCCGTAGATTGCGGTGAAGAAGATTGCGGCCAGAGCTGCCGCCTTCATGGCAGTTGAGGCGTCTTCCGGCTTGGCCGGTGCCGTGTGCCCCGTCCTTACTGCCCGAGCAGTCAGGGCCCGTTTGAGGAACGGCTGCCCGATCACGAGAACGACCGCTAGAACAATGAGCACCGGCACTACGGCCTCAAATGTCGTCGAGGGCAGAATCACCAGAAGCAGCGCGCCTACAACAGAGCCGAGAATCGACGCGGGCAGCCACACGGCAACCTGTTTGCCGTAGCCGGCCATCTGCTTTCGGTAGCCCAGGGAGCTTGCCACATTGCCGGGGATGAGACCCAGCGCATTGCTCATCGTCGCAGTCTGCGGCGGAACCCCAAAAGCGACCAGAGCCGGGAACGTGATGAGCGTTCCAGACCCGACGGCCGCGTTGATTGCGCCGGCGCCAAGGCCCGCGGCGAAGATGAGCAGAGCCTCGACGAGGCTGAATGATCCCATCAGTTCAAGCGCGCCTGCGCGTGGAAGCGCCCTTCGGTGACGGTGAGCTTGATGGGCAGATCGAAAGTCTCCGACAGGTTTTCTTCTGTGATGGCTTCCTTGATTTCACCGGCTGCGACTACGCCGCCGTCGCGAATGAGCAGGGCGTGCGTCATCGACTGCGGAATCTCTTCGACGTGGTGGGTCACCATGAGGGTGGTCGGCGCGTATTTTGAGCCGACGATCTCGGTCAGCGCCCGCACGAGCTCTTCGCGTCCGCCCAAGTCAAGGCCCGTTGCCGGTTCGTCCAGCAGGAGCAGTTCGGGATCGGTCATGAGCGAGCGGGCAATCTGCACGCGCTTCTTTTCGCCGTCGGACAGCGTGCCGAATCGACGAGAGCCGAAGCCCTCGATTCCGAAGGCCGCCAAGAGGTCATCAGCGCGGGTGAGGTCGACGTCCTCGTAGTCCTCCACCCAGCGGCCGAGCACTCCGTAGGCGGCGGTGAGAACGACATCGCGCACTTTTTCGCTGCCGGGAATCCGTTTGGCAAGCTGCGAGGACGAATAGCCGATCCGCGGCCGCAGCTCGAAAACGTCAACCCGCCCCAGGCGCTCTCCGAGGATGTCGATCGTGCCTTCTGTCGGGTGCATGCGTCCGGCCGCAAGCTCAAGGAGCGTCGTCTTTCCAGCGCCGTTTGGACCGAGAACAGCCCAATGTTGGCCTTCTTCAATCTTGAGAGAAAAATCTGAGAGGAGCTGATTGGCTCCTCGGCGGACACCGACGTCGTCTAGCTGCAGGACAATGCTCATACGACGAACTCTAACCTATACTCGGACCGATGATTCCCCCCTCTCCTGACACGTCGGCCGTGTTCTTCGTCGCTTCGCTCCAGTGCCTCCTTTCCCAGACCAGGCCGCCGGATGCGGTGGTTGACTCATACACCTCGGCTGGGTCTGCGGTCCCACTGATTGTAGATGATCCGGTCTTCTCCGCCGACCTGCCCGAGGGCCTTCTGCTGTGGGCGGCACAGCTGCGCCGCGCAGGCATCGACTCGGCATACACCGTCCTCGTCCACCCCACGCTTCCACACCGGGTGCCCCGCACCGACCGTGAGCACCGGGGCCTATTATCTCGCGTGTCAAATGTCACAGTTCTTGAAGCGCAGGGCGTTTCACGCGCCCTCGTCGTGCTCAATGCCGAAGGCACGGCTCGGGTGATTCCCACGGCCGCTGTGCCTTCCACACCTCTGGGCACTGTGTCTGCTTCCGAGGCGGTGCGGGCTCTGCGCGAATGCACGATGGAAGGGCTGGCTCTTGTTGAGCGGCTGGGCGACGAGCTGCCGGAAGATCTGCGTCAGGCCCCGTGGCGTGACTGGCAGGCGGACATGGCGCTGGGCCGCCTGGCAGAGAACATCGGGTTTCTTCTGCCGGAGCCGAGGTGGGCGGCAAGTCTGGTCACAGCGTGTGAAATCCATTCGCTCCTGGCACCGATTTTGGCTCCCCAAACGCTGCAGCCGCCGGAGTTCGGCGCTCTGCTCGCCCGCCTTCACGCCGCGGCAGCCGCAGTTGTGTGGTCTGTTACCCGAGCCCGGTGAGCCGCATTCGCTCACATACAATCGCGGCATGGATCGACTGAGCATCATCACCGACGACGACGGTCTTTTCGTCCGCTCCGACCTCTTTGACGAAGACGAGCAGCACATTGTCGCCCGCGAGCTGCGTGAACAGCACCCCGACGGTGACCTGTGGACCGTCCCCCTGCCCCTGGGCCTGCTTGGACCTGAGCTGGTTGTGATGGATGTCGATTCGACCTTCATCAACGAAGAGGTCATTGAAAAACTCGCGGCACACGCTGGACGCGAAGCACAAGTGCGCGCCGTAACCGAACGCGCCATGGCAGGTGAGCTCGACTTCGCCGAATCGCTGATCCACCGTGTCGAACAGCTGGCGGGCGTACCGGCCTCGGCGCTGGACGAAGTTGCTGCCGCCGTCACGTTGACCCCCGGTGTTGAAACCCTTGTGGCGAACCTGCACGCGGCCGACTGCCGTATCGCGCTGGTTTCAGGCGGCTTCACCGCAGTGGTCCAGCAGATCGCCGGTTCCCTCGGAATTGACGATGTCACTGCCAACGGGCTTGAGATCGCCGAGGGCGTTCTCACTGGGAAGGTCAGCGGTCCGATTGTCGACAGGCAGGCAAAGGCCAACCGGCTGCTGGAGATCGTCGAAGCCGAAGGGCTCGACACAGCGCGCACCGTGGCCATCGGCGATGGAGCCAATGACATCGACATGATTGAAGCCGCGGGCTTCGGCATTGCCTTCTGCGCCAAGCCCGCGCTTATCGAACGGGCCGATGCTCAACTGCGCACCCGGCGGCTCGATGCGGTCTATCCCGGACTGACGGGTATGAGCCTGTAGGCCAAAACCACCCGGCAATCCCCCGCGGGCAGGCGAAAGCTCCGGCGAACCATCCGGGCACAGAAGAGGCGGTGGGCCCCACTTGGGGACCCACCGCCTCTGCTGTGTATTTGAAGGTGCCGCAGAACCGGTTTTTAGGCCTGTTTTTGGGCCCAGATGTTCACGGCAGCGGTCTCAAACCCGTTCTGTGAAGTCGAGAATCTGCGGCTGTGGGAGGACTCCCGCCGCGTCTTCCCAGCTGTCGATCGTGAAAACCGCGATAGAACTGGGGCGGAATTTCTCAACCGGGACGCCCGAGAATTCGGACACCGCTTGGGCGACGGTGGGATTGTGGCCCACGATGATCGCCGCCTGCGAGTCCGGCGGAATGGTCGCAACAGCTTCACGCCAGTCAAGAACCTGCGCCTGGTACAGCGCGTCGTCCAAACGCACCTGGGGGCTGCTGTTCAGCTGCTCGATGATGAGCTGCGCGGTTTCCGTCGTTCGCCGCGCACTCGAAGCTATTGCGAAGTCGATCGGAAGATCCGCGAGGTGTTCGCCAGCTCGTCGCGCTTCTTCGCGTCCTTCGGGCGTGAGCGGACGGTCGTAGTCAGGTCCGGCTTCGTTCGACGCGTGGGCGTGACGGGCGAAGATCAGAGTGGGCATTATCCGCTGCCTCAGGATCCGGTTGAGTGCAGGCCGCCGTCAACGTGGATCATCGAACCGGTTGTCTTGGGGAACCAGTCCGACAGCAGGGCGACGATTCCGCGACCGGCGGGTTCCGTGTCGCTTTGGTCCCAACCCAGCGGCGCGCGGTCGCCCCATACGTCTTCGAACGCGTCAAAGCCCGGAATGGACTTCGCTGCGGTGGTCTTGAGAGGACCTGCCGAGATGAGGTTGACGCGGATGTCGTGTTCACCGAGGTAGCGGGCCAGGTAGCGGCTTGTGGACTCGAGTGCGGCCTTCGATACGCCCATCCAGTCGTATGCGGGCCAGGCGACCGTCGCGTCAAACGTCAGGCCGACGATTGAGGCTCCCTTGTTGAGCACCGGCTGAGCAGCGACAGCGATGGCCTTGAGCGAATATGCCGAAACGTGAAGGGCATTGGATACGGATTCCCACGGCGTGTCGAGGAACACACCGCCGAGTGCGTCCTTTGGTGCGAAGGCGATCGCGTGGACAATGCCGTCGATGTTGCCGCCCAAACGCTCGGGAAGTGCGGCGAGGTCGTCTTCGTTCGTCGCGTCGAGCTCGATGACCTCAGCCGGCTTCGGCAGGCGTTCGGCGATGATCGACGTGATCTTCATCTGGCGTCCGAAGGACGACAGGATGACCTCGGCGCCCTGTTCCTGAGCCAGGCGGGCTGCCGAAAAGGCGATGGACGATTCAGTGAGCACACCCGTGACGAGGATGCGCTTGCCTTCGAGAATTCCCATGATGTTCCTTTCTACAAGATTCTGCTGTCAGTGACCCATGCCGAGGCCGCCGTCAACCGGAATGACGGCACCGGAGATATAGGCGGCGTCATCCGAGGCCAACCAGGCGACGACCCCTGCGACCTCTTCCGGGAGGGCGAACCGCTTAGCGGGGATGGTGTCGAGGTATTCCTTCTGCTGCTTTTCGGGCAGTTCATCAGTCATGTCCGTCTTGATGAAGCCCGGGGCAACAACATTTGCCGTGATGCCGCGGGCACCGAGCTCGCGAGTGAGCGAACGCGCCATGCCCACGAGCCCAGCCTTGGCTGCCGAGTAGTTGAACTGACCGGGCACGCCGTAGAGGCCCGAAACAGAGGAAATGAAGATGATGCGGCCGAACCGCGAGCGGACCATGTTGGTGATCCCCGGTTTGACGGTGCGGAACACACCCGTGAGGTTGGTGTCGATGACCTGTTCGAATTCATCTTCTGACATCCGCATCAGCAGGTTGTCCCGCGTGATGCCTGCATTCGCCACTACGACTTCAACGGTGCCGAGCTCATTTTCGATCGCTTCATAAGCCGCTTCCAACGACGCGAGGTCCGTGACATCCGCGGCGACCGCGAATGCTCCTTCGGGAGCATCGCCGTTGCGCGAGGTGACAGCGACCTTATCGCCCTGGGCCAGGAAACGTTCGGCGATCGTGCGACCGATGCCGCGGTTTCCGCCGGTTACAAGAACAACACGGGGTTCAGCCACGCTGGTCCTTTCAATCTGGAGTCAATCTCTCCCAACCTAGCCTAAAGCCCAGTCGGGCGTGGTTGAACAACAAAGGAGCGATATGCTTTTGTAGTCCGTTTGAAAGGTGGGGAGACGTGAACAGCAGGCCCGCGGTCAACATCACCTCGGCCAGCGAATCTCACGAAGCCGATCTCAACGCGCGCACCCGCAAGTACCTGATACTCATGGCCATTCGCATGGTCTGCTTTGTCGGGGCTGTATTCGCACACGGCTGGTTTCGCTGGGCACTTGTCGCCGGCGCCGTCGTCCTTCCGTGGATTGCCGTTCTCATTGCCAATGCCGTCGTCCGCCGTTACAGCCCGATCGATGCCGAACAGCCCGCGCCCACCGCAGCCCCGCTGGGCCAGCCAAAACAGAGCAGCCCGGCCGCACCGGACGACCCGATCATCATCGACGGCGAAATCGTGGAGGACGACGATGACTGACCTGCAGTGCTCGGCAAAGGGCTGCCCAGCACTGGCGTCGTGGGCTCTTCTGTGGAACAACCCGAAACTCCACTCCGATGAACGCCGCAAAGTGTGGCTGGCCTGCAGTCTGCACCGAGAAACCCTCGAAGAATTCCTCACACTCCGGTCATTTCTGCGTGAAACTGTGCCCGCAGACCGTATTCCCCCAGGAGCTGGATAAGTGCGCTACGGATTCCTCTTCTCCGCAAAATGGCTGCGCTACATCGCCATTGCAATCATCTTCGCCATCGCGTGTGCGCTTTTGGCCAACTGGCAGAACAGCCGCCGTGAAGCCCGCAACGCCGAAATCGAGCGCATCGAAGCGAACTACAGCGCTGCCCCGCAGCAGCTGCACAAGGCGGTGCCGTCCGCATCAGACCAGCTGCCGGATGAGGCCGATTGGAAACACGTGACCGTCACCGGGACCTACGCCGCAGACCATACGGTCCTTGCGCGCAACAGGCCTCTGGGCGGGCAGCCCGGATATTTCGTCGTCACACCGCTGCAGACCGACAACGGTCCCGTGGCAGTCGTGCGCGGGTGGACACCGAGCTCAAGCAGCCCCGATCCGAGCAGCGTGCCCGCTCCCCCGCACGGCACCGTCACAGTCGACGGCTGGATTCGCCCCGCGGAAGACGGCAAGCCCGATGACAACACTGTCGGCACGGTCAAACAGCTCGATCCGAAGGTGATGGGAATCGACGACGGATACACCGGCCTGTATCTCCAAGCCGGCAGCGAAGACCCGCAGGCAGACGAAGCCCTCACGGGCCTGCCGAAGCCATCGGTCGATCCCGGCTCTCACCTGTCCTACACCCTGCAATGGATTCTGTTCGGCGCTATGGCACTCGGTGCGATCATCGTCGCAGCCGTGCGAGAACGCAGGGCAATCGCGGCGGGCAAGGACCAGCAGCAGGCCGACTACGTCGTCGTGGAAAAGGCTGCGATCGCACACGGAGTGCGCACCTCCGGCAGCCGCTACGGCGACGATGGGCGCAGGGTCAGATCAGGCCGTCGTGACCGTTCGGCAGAGGCAGACGAAGACGCGCTTCTGGACTCCCAGGGCTGGGGCTGAGACTGCGAGACCAGAGCCCCAGCTCACTCGCATCAGGCCAGTTCAACCAGGTCCAGGTAGTCCTCGCTCCACAGGTCCTCGTCAGCATCCGGCAGCAGCAGCACCCGGTCGGGGTTAAGAGCCTCAACAGCACCGGCATCGTGCGTCACCAGCAGGATCGCACCCTCATAGCGTTCAATGGCCGACAGGATCTCCACCCTCGACTGTGGGTCGAGGTTGTTTGTCGGCTCATCTAGAAGAAGCACATTGGCTGAAGACACCACGAGGCAGGCCAACGCCAGGCGGGTCTTCTCGCCGCCGGAGAGAACGCCCGCGGGCTTGTCGACGTCTTCGCCGGAGAACAGGAATGAACCGAGCACAGTGCGCACCTTCGTGTCGTCAAAAGCATCCGGTGCGGCCGACTGCATGTTCTCCAGAACCGTCCGCTCAAGATCGAGTGTGTCGTGTTCCTGCGCGAAATAGCCCAGTTTGAGGCCGTGCCCGGCAACGACTTCGCCGCTGTCTGGTTCTTCGACACCGGCCAGAAGCTTCAGCAGGGTTGTCTTTCCGGCCCCGTTGAACCCGAGAATCACAACGCGCGTGCCCCGGTCAACAGCGAGGTCGACACCGGTGAACACCTCCGTCGAACCGTACGCTTTGGACAGGCCGCGCGCCTCAAGCGGTACCCGACCGCACTTGGCAGGTTCGGGGAACCGGAGGTCAGCGACCTTTTCGCGCTGCCTCTCCCCCTGTGTGCTGGCCAGAAGCCGGTCCGCCCTCTTGGCCATGTTCTGCGCGGCAACCGTCTTCGTGGCTTTCGCGCGCATCTTGTCGGCCTGGGCGTGCAGGGCTGCAGCCTTCTTTTCGGCGTTGGCGCGTTCACGGCGCCTGCGACGTTCGTCGTCTTCACGCTGTTTGAGGTACTGCCGATAGCCCATCGAATAGATGTCAATGCACTGGCGCGTGGCGTCGAGGAAGAACACCTTGTTGACGACTTCGTCGATCAGGTCGAGGTCATGCGAGATGATGATGAGCCCACCGGGATACTTGGCCAGATAGTCCCGCAACCACAGAACGCTTTCGGCATCGAGGTGGTTGGTCGGCTCATCGAGAATCATGGTCTTCGGTGCTTCAAACAGAATTCGGGCCAGTTCGACCCTGCGCCGCTGACCGCCGGAAAGAGTCTGCAGCTCTTGTTTGAGAAGCTCCGCATCCAGCCCCAGATTGGCTGCAATCGCAAGCGCTTCAGATTCAGCAGCATAGCCGCCGGCGGCTATGAATTCGTCTTCAATGCGCGGGTACTTGTCGATGGCCTTCGACGCGGTGTCCGGATCAGGCGAAGACATCTGCTCCTCCGTGCGGCGCAGACGCTTGGCCAAAACGTCGAGCTCCCGCCCGGCTAGGATCCTCTCTTTGCCCGTCATGCGGAGATTGCCCGTCCGCGGATCCTGCGGCAGATAGCCGACCGAACCGGAGCGGAACACCTGCCCGGCGCTCGGCGGCACCTCGTCCATGAGGGCCTTTGTCAAGGTGGTCTTGCCCGCGCCGTTGCGACCCACCAGACCAACCCGGTCACCCTTCTCGACGCGGAAGGTGACATCGGACATGAGCACGCGGGCGCCCACCGTGATTTCGAGGCCGGATGCGGCAATCATTCCGCAACCGCCTTCTCAATGAGTGTGCGCAGGTACTGCTGCGGGCGGACGCCGTCTTCACGTGCGCGCTCGGCGATGGCCCCCGCGAGGTCACGCGGAACATCTGCCCAGATGCGCACCGTATCTGTGGTCGAGGCCGCGGTTGAGCGGTCCTCGGAAGACGAGGTGCCGGAGGATGAGGACTCGGCTGTGCCACTGCCTGCGGTGTCGGGTTCGTTCGCAGCTTCTCCGCTGTACCCGGGACCACTGTCGGGCTTCGCGCCTTTCTGATAGGCGCCTGCCGCAGCTCGGGCGAGATCATCGGCCCTTTCGTTCATCCTGTGGTTTGCGTGCCCCTTCACCCACTCGTATGTGATGGAGCGGCCCGCAGACTTGGCAGCAGACATGAGTTCATCGAGCTGCTTCATGAGGTCGTCGTTGAGCACGGGCGATCCGTTGGCTTTCTTCCATCCGCGCTTCTTCCAGCCGGTCATCCACTTGGTGATCGAATTGATGGCGTACTGCGAATCACACAGAACGTGCACGTCAGCGCCAGAATCCTCGACTGCGCGGAGGAGCTCGATGACGGCCTGCAGCTCTCCGCGGTTGTTCGTCGCCTTGGGCCACCCGCCACAAGCCCACTGGTCGTCGCTGATGTACCAGGCCCAGCCGGCGGGGCCGGGATTGCCGAGAGCCGAACCGTCAACGGCTGCGATGATCGTCACAGAACTCCTAGAGAAGACTTTGGGGGCGGGTAGATTCTACCCGCCCCCAAGGATCAGCTGATCAGATGTTGAAGCCCAGTGCACGCATCTGCATGCGGCCGTCTTCTGTGATCTTCTCCGGGCCCCACGGCGGCATCCAGATCCAGTTGAGGCGGAATGCCGGGACGATGCCGTCGAGCGCCTGGGCGATCTGGTCTTCGATGACGTCGCTCAGCGGGCACGCCGCCGAGGTCAGGGTGATGTCGATGACAGCAGTGCCGTCTTCTTCGACAACAACCCCGTAGACGAGCCCGAGGTCGACGACGTTGACGCCGAGTTCTGGGTCAACGACGTCCAGGAGCGCTTCTGTGACTTCTTCTGCAGAGGCGTTGCTCGGCGAATCGATGACTTCGGTCACACTTTCCTCCTCTGATGTGTCAGGCGGTCTGGAAGAAGCGGTCGTAGCCTTCGTTTTCCAGACGCTCGGCCAGTTCCGGTCCGCCCTCTTCGACGATCTTGCCGTCGACGATCACGTGCACGAAGTCCGGCTTGATGTACTGCAGGATGCGCGTGTAGTGGGTGATGAGCAGAATGCCCACGTCGGTGTTGTCTTTGGCGCGGTTGACGCCCTCGGACACAATGCGCAGGGCGTCGACGTCAAGACCGGAGTCGGTTTCGTCGAGGATCGCAAAGCGCGGCTTGAGCAGCTCCATCTGCAGGATTTCGTGGCGCTTCTTCTCACCGCCGGAGAACCCTTCGTTGACGTTGCGGGTGGCAAATGCCGGGTCAACGCGCAGCTTCTCCATGGCTTCGCCCAGTTCTTTCGACCAGGTGCGCAGCTTGGGAGCTTCGCCGTCGATGGCGGTTTTGGCGGTGCGCAGGAAGTTCGTGACGGTCACGCCGGGAACTTCCACCGGGTACTGCATAGCGAGGAACAGACCGGCCTTGGCGCGTTCGTCTGCTTCCATTTCGGTGATGTCTTCGCCGTCGAGCTCAATCGTGCCCGAGGTGATGGTGTAGGCGGGGTGGCCGGCCAGGGCGTAGGCCAGCGTCGACTTGCCCGAGCCGTTGGGGCCCATGACGGTGTGGGTCTTCTTCGAGTTGATGTCGAGTGACAGGCCCTTGAGGATCTCCTTCGGGCCTTCGTCGGTTTCTACGCTGACGTGGAGGTCGCGGATAGAGAGAGTGGACATGTTTCCTGCTTTCAGTGCGTCGAGTTGATGTCTACGAAGATCGTGCCGTCGCGCTCTTCGGCGGCGTAGACGGCTACGGGCTCGAAGGCCGGGGGTGATTCGGGCTCACCCGTTCTTAAGTCGAAGGCCGAACCGTGCAGCCAGCATTCGATCGAACAGCCCGAAACTTCGCCTTCAGCCAGCGAAACTTCGCCGTGCGTGCAGACGTCGTTAACGGCGTGGACCGCGCCGTCTTCCGTGCGCGCAACACACACTTCGACGTCGTCGATGACCACCCGCACGGCGGTGCCGATGGCGAGTTCGTCCGATTTCAGTGCTGGCTTGCTGCTCATTCGGCCATGCTCCGAGCGAGTTCTTCTTCGATTTTCTGGCTGAGGAGGTCTTCGACTTCCTCGTTTTCGATCTTCTGGATGATTTCGTTGAAGAAACCGCGAACCACCAGGCGGCGCGCTTCGTCTTCGGGAATGCCGCGGCTCATGAGGTAGAACAGGTGCTCTTCGTCGAACTGGCCGGTCGACGATGCGTGGCCGGCGCCTTCGATTTCGCCCGTTTCGATTTCCAGGTTGGGAACCGAGTCAGCACGGGCACCCTTGCTCAACAGCAGGTTGCGGTTCATTTCGTAGGTGTCGATGCCGAGGGCCTCGGGGCGGATCAGGACATCGCCGATCCAGACGGTGCGCGCGTCCTTGCCGTAGAGGGCGCCCTTGTACAGCACGTTCGACACGGCCTTCGGCGTGTTGTGGTCCACGTAGGTGCGGTGTTCGAAGTGCTGTCCAGCATCGGCGAAGTACAGCCCGAACATTTCGGCTTCTCCGCCGGGCGCGGAGTAGCGGACGTTGGTGTTCAGCCGCACGATCTTTCCGCCGAGCGTAATCTGCACGTGCTTGAAGTACGCGTCCTTGCCGACGACGGCATCGTGCTGCGCGGCGTGCAGGGCGGTGTCGTCCCACAGCTGCAGTTCGATGAAGTCGACGTTGGCGCCGTCTCCCACAACCGTCGTGATCAGCTCGCTGTAGTCAACGGTTCCCCTGTGGGTGACGATGAAGTCAACGTGGGCGTTCTCACCGACCGTCACGAGGGTGTGGCCGTGAACGAGGCCCCCTGCGCCCGTGAGGTCGATGCGGACGGGTTCGCTGATCTCGGCACCGGCTTCCACCGAATAGTGGGTGACGGTCGCCGCCTGATCGGCGGCGATGACAGCCGGAAGGTCTTCCGGTGCTACCGCTCCGAGTTCGCGAGCCCGTTCCAGCGTGATCGTTTCTACGGCGACGCCTTCGGGCAGGGTCTCTTCGCGGCCGAGCGTTCCGTTTCCGGTCTGGTTCTGAAGCAGCGCGTCGAGCTTCTTGACCGGGCTGAAGCGCCATTCTTCTTCCCGGCCGGTCACTGCCGGGAAGTCAGCAATGTCGAAGCTGCGCGTGCGCTGCGAACGAGTGGTGGCAGGCACCTGCTTGGGCGCGGTGCTGCTCGAGGTCTGGGTCATTATTCTCCTTTGACAGTCGGCGTGATCGCGGCTGGACTGGTCAGCCGACCGCGCCTTCCATCTGAAGTTCGATAAGGCGGTTGAGTTCGAGTGCGTATTCCATCGGCAATTCGCGTGCAATCGGTTCGACAAAGCCGCGGACGATCATGGCGTAGGCCTCAGTTTCGTCCAGGCCGCGGCTCATGAGGTAGAACAGCTGGTCTGCCGACACCTTCGACACGGTGGCCTCGTGCCCGAGGGTCACATCGTCATTGCGAATGTCGATGTACGGGTACGTGTCCGAACGCGAATGATTGTCCACCAGCAGAGCGTCACACAGCACGTTGTTAGCCGAACCGGATGCGTTCGGGTACACGTGCACGAGTCCGCGGTAGGCGGAGCGACCGCCGCCGCGGGCAACGGACTTCGCGACGATGTTCGAGGACGTGTTCGGAGCTGCGTGCACCATCTTCGAACCGGTGTCCTGGTCCTGGCCGGAGCCTGCGAAGGCAACAGACAGGGTTTCACCGCGAGCGTGTTCGCCGGTCATCCAGATGGCCGGGTACTTCATGGTGACCTTCGAGCCGATGTTGCCGTCGATCCACTCCATGGTGGCGCCCTCTTCGGCGATCGCGCGTTTGGTCACGAGGTTGTACACGTTGTTCGACCAGTTCTGCACGGTCGTGTAGCGAACCTTTGCGCCCTTCTTGGCGATGATCTCAACGACTGCCGAGTGCAGGGAGTCGGACTTGTAGATCGGAGCGGTGCAGCCCTCGACGTAGTGCACCGACGAACCTTCGTCGGCGATGATGAGTGTGCGCTCGAACTGGCCCATGTTCTCGGTGTTGATGCGGAAGTAGGCCTGGAGGGGAATTTCGACGTGAACGCCCTTGGGGACGTAGACGAACGAACCGCCGGACCACACAGCGGTGTTGAGCGCGGAGAACTTGTTGTCGCCGGAGGGGATGACGGTGCCGAAGTACTCTTCGAAGATCTCCGGGTAGTCGCGCAGGCCGGTGTCCGTGTCAACGAATATGACACCCTGGCGCTCAAGCTCTTCGTTGATCTTGTGGTAGACGACCTCGGATTCATACTGCGCAGCGACACCGGCGACCAGGCGCTGCTGTTCAGCTTCCGGGATGCCCAGGCGGTCGTAGGTGTTCTTGATGTCCTCCGGGAGGTCATCCCACGTCTGCGCCTGCTGCTCGGTCGAGCGCACAAAGTACTTGATGTTGTCGAAGTCAATGCCGCCCAGGTCTGGGCCCCACTGCGGCAGCGGCTTCTTCTCAAAGAGCTCGAGTGCGCGCAGCCTGCGCTGCAGCATCCATTCGGGCTCGTCCTTCAGCTTCGAGATGTTGCGGACGACATCCTCATTCAGGCCGCGCTGAGCATTGGCGCCTGCTTCATCAGAATCATGCCAGCCGTATTCATAGGCGTTCCCGATGTCCTTCAGTTCGGGATTGGCTTCCAGAATCCAGTTGGATTCAGTGGTGTCAGTCACCTTGCTCCTCCTTGGTTTTGTTCCGGCGCATCGATCAGCGGTCTGTTGACGTCTGAAGTCGGCACGTGCGTTGTGCACACATGACCGCCGGCTGCGAGCGTCGACAGGCGCCTGATGTCCACGCCCAGAAAATCAGAGAAGGCATCGAGCTCTGCTTCGCAGAACTGCGGATACCTTGCGGCAGCTTTGTGTATTGGACAGTGCCCCTGGCACAGCTGCATGGCCTCCAGCGGTGTTCCCACCGCCACGGGGGTTGCCGATGTGGCGTACCCCTCGGCATCGAGTGCCGCGGCGAGGTCGCGGGAGCGGCCTGCCACGGTGGCGGACCTGCGGCCGACACTCGCTTCGACACGATCCATGAGTTCGCCGATCCGCTGCCTGGCGAACTCCTCTACTGCACTCTCCCCGAGTTTATCTTCGAGGAACTCGAGTGCCTCAACGGTCAGTTCGTCATAGGAGTGGCTGATTCGGCTGTGGCCAGCGGTCGAGACCACGTAGTGGCGTGCCGGGCGCCCCCGGCCGGTCTTCGCACCGGCCAGTTCCCGCACCTCGATCGCGCCCTCATCTGTCAGTGCGTCCAGGTGCCGTCTTATGGCCGCGGCGGTCAGGTCGAGCTGGCGGGCGATGCTGGCAGCGGTGATGGGACCGTGATCCAATACCGCCTGCAGCACCCGCGCCCGGGTGCGCAGCACAGCCTGCGAACTCTGCTGAGACATAACCTGCCTTGCTGCATAGACTTATGAGACGTTCTGCCTCATTTTCATTCAATAACATTAATGTGGCCTAAATTGTTCCACAAGCACCGGGCCTGGGCGTCCTCCGCACGTCCGGCGGGCCAGACGGCTACAGTGGGCACCTGTGACAGCACTTCAAGTCCGCGACGTCCGGTTCGCCTACGGCCGCAGAACCGCCGTCGACGGAATCTCACTTTCTGTTGAACCGGGTATGACCACCGCGGTTCTCGGCCCCAACGGAGCGGGAAAATCCACTCTCATCTCGCTGTGCACCGGTCTGCTGCGCCCACAGTCCGGTTCGGTCGAGATCTTCGGCCGCAGCCCCCTGGAAACACAGACCAGGGCTCTCATCGGCGTCATGCTGCAAGACGGCGGTCTGCCCATGGCCGCAAAGCCGCCGGCCATTCTCAAACACCTGGCGCGAATGTACGCAGACCCGGCAGACCCGAACGAACTCATGGACCAGCTGGGCATCCGATCCTTTGCCGGACGGTCTATCCGCCGGCTCTCCGGCGGTCAGAAGCAGCGCGTGGGCTTGGCCGCAGCGCTTATCGGCAAGCCCAGCCTCGTGTTCCTCGACGAACCGACCGCCGGGCTGGACCCGCAGGCATCCCTGGCTGTCAAAGACATTGTCAGCAGCCTCGCCGACAGGGGAACGGCCGTCGTGCTGACAACCCACAACATGGCAGATGCACAAGAGCTTGCCGACAACGTCCACATTGTCGACCACGGGCAGATCATTGCCCAGGGAACGCCGTCAGAGCTCACCGCGGGCCGCGCCTCGGTACTGCGCCTGACCTTTGCCGAGGCTCCCCCACACAAGCTCAGCGACAAACTGCACTCTCGCTGGGACCTCAGCTGCGCTTCGGCAACGGCTATGACCTCAACCGGCGCCTACACGGCTGAGGACCTCAGCCAGATCACAGCGGAAATAGCAGCCAGCGGAGCAGAACTGACGGGCTTGACGATGAGCTCTGGCGACCTTGGCGATGTCTTCCTCCAGCTGACGGGAAGGAGCCTGCGATGACAGCGCGCACGAATGCCGAAGAGCCCGGCTCATTCCGGCAGCGGCCCGCACCTGCCGTTGGCCGCGTTACCGCGCGCGCAGCGTTTGAGACCAGGGCGATTCTCGGCAACGGCGAGCAGCTGATTTTGTCACTGGTGCTGCCGCTGGCGATCCTGTTCACCCTGTCCCTGACAGACATTCTCGAAGTCTTCGGCTATACGGGCAGCAATCACACGGCCGTTGCACTGGCGGGCGTACTCGGGGTGTCCATTGCCTCCAACGCTTTCACCGGCCAGGCGATCGCAACCGCTTTCGAGCGCCGCTACGGGGTTCTGCGCCACACCGCAACAACGCCTCTGGGCGTCAGCGGCCTCGTAGCAGGCAAAATCGCAGCCGTGCTCGCCGTGACCGTCGTCCAGTACGCTCTCGCCTTCGCCTGCGCGGCCTTTCTGGGCCTAGAGGCGAATATCAGCATTTCAGCGGTTGTTTTAAGCGCAGTTTTAGGCACCGCCGCTTTTGTCGGCCTGGCTCTTCTCATGGCCGGAACCATGAGGCCCGAGGCGGTGCTCGCCTTCGCCAATCTCCTGTGGGCTGCCATGGCCGGCGGCGGTGGACTGCTCATCGACCACGGCGGCACGTGGGGTTCCGTCGTAGGCTTTCTGCCCTCTGGAGCTTTGGGATCGGCGCTGCGCAGCGCTGTGGTCGACGGTCGCTTCGACTGGATGAGCCTGCTCGTTTTGGCAGTGTGGGCGGTCATCGCAGCGGGTGCGGCTCGCCGATGGTTCTCCTACGACGACAAATGAGACAATAGGGGCCATGTCGACCTCCGCCTCTGTTTCTCCCGCGGCAGCCCCGCACAGAAGTGAAAAGCTTCCCCGCCGAGTTCGCGTGGCTGCGTGGGTTGTCCTCTTAGCCCAGGTGAGCATTATCGTCACCTCAACGGCCGTGCGCCTGACAGGATCCGGTTTGGGCTGTTCCGACTGGCCCATGTGCGAGCCCGGATCGCTGACGAACACCCCGGAGATGGGCATTCACGGCTTCATCGAGTTCGGCAACCGGGTCCTGGGCGTTGTCCTCGGTCTCATCTGCCTCGCCGCGCTCATCGTGGTCTGGCCGTGGCGGCGCGAACGGCCCGAACTCGCGTGGTCGGCCTTTGCACTTCTCATGGTTGTGCCCGTCCAGGCTGTCATCGGAGGCATGTCGGTGCTGACAAAGCTCAACCCGTGGGTTGTCGCCAGCCACTTCATTCCATCTGCCGCATCAGTCGCGGTTGCCGCGTATCTGATTGTCCGCGTGTATTCCGGACCGGGACCGCGCAGAGCGGTCGGACCGGCAAAGCTGCGGACGCTCATGTGGATCATCGCGGCACTGCTCGTGGTCGTCCTCGTGTTCGGCGTCCTCACCACCGGGGCTGGGCCGCACGCGGGCGACCGCGAATCGGCTCGCAACGGCCTGCCGACCGTGTGGATGGCCCGCTTCCACGCGTTTCCCGTCTGGCTGATGGTCCTGACCGCGGTGTGGGCTCGCGTCATCGCAGCAAAAGAAGGCGCTGTCCCCCAAGCCCGCGCAATCGACTTTCTCTTGGCCGTCACGGTCGTTCAGGGTCTGATCGGCTACGTCCAGTACTTCACCGGTCTGCCGATCGGCATTGTCTTGGTCCACATGTTCGGTCTGACGCTTGTGATCATGGCCGCGGTGTTCGCCATCATGTCGAACTACTCGTGGAAGGATGCACCTGCTCACCCGGCAGATGACATTTTCGAACCTACAGACAGCAGGCCCTGACACATGCTTCTGCGTCTTTTTCGCAAGTTCGCGCTTCCGCTGTGGCCTGCGCTTCTCGGTCTGTTGGTCTTTGAAGCCCTGCAGATTGCAGGATCGCTGGCTCTGCCGACCCTCAATGCGCGCGTGATCGACGACGGGATTGCCGTCGGGGACACTGCCGTGGTGTGGCGTTTGGGCGCAGCCATGCTGGCTCTGACTTTCGGACAGCTGGTGACCAATATCCTCGCGGTTGCCTGCGGCGCCTACGCCTCCCTCAAAGCGGCGCAGCACATGCGCACGGCGTTCTTTGCCAAGGTGTCGTCGTTCGGGTTTCAGGAGATCGCCCAGTTCGGCACATCGAGTTTGGTGACCCGCTCAACCAACGACGTCCGCCAGGTCCAGCAGTTCCTGACAATGGCGATGTCGATCGCGATCATGGCTCCGTTTATGGCCGTCGGCGGGCTCATCATGGCGCTGACTCTGGACCTTGCGCTTTCGTGGACGATTGTGGCTACTGTCGTCCTGCTGATGGCGATCATGGTGTGGGCAATTCGCGGGATGGTGCCGAGCTTCCGCATCATGCAGGAGCGCCTTGACGCTATGGGGTCGGTTCTGTCACAGCAGCTCTCAGGCCTGCGGGTCATCCGTGCCTTCGTCAAAGAAGACGCTGAGAAGAAGCGCTACGAACGGGTCAATGATCAGATGACGGACGCCTACATGACTGTCGGAAAGTATTTCGTGACCCTGTTTCCGCTGGTCATGCTCGTTGTCGGCCTTGGCGAGATGGCCATTGTGTGGTTCGGGGCGCTCGGTGTGGAAGCCGGCACCAGCAATGTCGGTTCGATTATGGCGTTCACGCAGTACCTCATGCTGATCCTCATGGGCGTTCTCATGGCCTCGTTCCTGGCCATGATGATGCCCCGTGCCGAAGTCGCCGCCGGCCGCATCCGGGAAGTGCTGGAAACCGAGCCGGCACAGACGCGCTTAGGTTCCGCCGAGTCCGTTTCCCACCCCGGTCTGCTGGAAGTCTCCGATGTCACTTTCTGCTTCCCCGGTGCCGAGGCGCCCGTTCTGGATTCGGTCACGTTCACCTGCCGACCGGGCACCACGACTGCGATCATCGGCGCCACGGGCTCCGGCAAGACCGTTCTCATGCAGCTCATCGTGGGCTTGCTTGACCCCACGAGCGGCTCTGTCGTCATCGGCGGGGTGCCCGCCGAAGAGCTCACGGCAGAAGCACGCAGCGAACAGTTCGGCTATGTGCCGCAGAAACCGCAGGTTTTCGGCGACACGATCGAGGGAAATCTGCGCAAGGGCAACCCCGGTGCCACTGATGCTCAAGTGCAGAGCGCCCTGCGCACATCCCAGGCGTGGGAGTACGTGCAGGGGCTAGAAGGCCAGACCCAGTACCGGGTCAACCAGAACGGCACTAACCTCTCCGGCGGTCAGCGTCAGCGGCTGGCAATCGCCATGGCGCTGGTTCGCCCAAGTCCCATCCTGATCTTCGACGATTCCTTTTCGGCCCTCGACACGCAGACAGAAGCGCGAGTGCGGGACGGAATTGCCCAGATGGGTCCGCGCACCCAGATCGTCGTCACCCAACGCTGCTCAAGTGCAGCCCGGGCCGATCAGATCGTCGTGCTCGATGAAGGTCGAGCCGTTGCAGTCGGCACGCACACCGAGCTTTTGGAATCCTCGGACGTCTACCGGGAGATCTACTCATCGCAGACGGGAGCGGCCCATGAGTGAAGAAACCCCGCCAAACGAAAAGTCCGCTCACTTCTGGGCCACGGTCAAACGGTTCGTCGGCGAATTCAGACCGCATCGCACCCCGATGGTCATCACCGTCATCACCCTGTTCGTCGGCACAGTGCTCACAATTGCGGCACCCTATGTTTTCGGACTGGCGACAGACGCCGTGTTTGCAGGCTATCTGTCGATGACGACCGCGGCTGGGCAGCATGCCGAAGAAGCTGCACAGGCGCGCGATCAGCAGTCATCGCTGGGACCCATCATCGACACGATGGATGTCGTGCCCGGAGCGGGGTTGGACTTCGGGCTCATCGGCAAACTCGTTCTCGTCGGTGTTGCGGTGTACGTCCTGTCTTCGCTGTTCACCTTCATCGGCGGCCGCGTGAGCATCCGGGTTGTCAACATCGTCATGAGCGATATGCGCGCTCGTGTTGAGGCAAAGCTGCACCGGGTGCCGCTGTCCTACGCCGATAGGCAGCGCAAGGGCGATGTTCTGTCCCGGCTGAACAACGACCTCGACAATGTCACCCAGGTTGCCAATGAAAACCTCCAGCAGATTATTACGGGACTCATCAGCTTCTTCGGAGTACTCGCGGTGATGTTCACCCTGTCGTGGCAGCTGGCGCTCATTGCGGTTGCCTCAATTCCGATTACGGGTGTGATCTTCGCGCTCATCGGCGTGCCCAGCCAACGGCAGTTCAGCAGGCAATGGGCCGCAACCGGCGAACTCAATGCGCACGTCGAAGAGTCAATCACCGGGATTGCGCTGCTGCGCGTACACGGCGGGCTTCCGGCGGCACGCACAGAGTTCGAAAAATCGAATCGCGAAGTCTATGCCGCCAGCCTCCGGGCGCAGATTCTGTCCGGTTCGATCATGCCGTCGATGACATTCGTGTCGAACCTCGTGTTCGTCGCAATAGCGATTGTGGGGGCGGCTCTCGTGGCCGGCGGAGCCATCACTCTGGGCATTGTGCAGGCCTTTGTGTGGTACTCACGCCAGTTCTCTCAGACCTTCGGCCAGCTGGGCGGCATGGCATCGCGCCTGCAGTCGGCTGCTGCAAGTGCCGAGCGCGTCTACGAACTTCTCGACGCTCCGGAGGAAACACCGCAGACGGACGTCGAGCCCTTTGCCCCCTCGCACGGGAAAATCGAGTTCTCTGCGGTCGGCTTCTCCTACAGCCCCGATGAGGAGCTCATCTCCGATTTGACGCTCACTGCCCAGCCGGGTCAGACAATTGCCGTTGTGGGACCCACGGGTGCTGGCAAAACCACGATCGTCAACCTGCTCATGCGCTTCTACGACGCGGATTCCGGCAGCATACGGATCGACGGACGAGATGTTCGCAACATGAGTCGAGCCGATCTGCGCCGCCCTATCGGCATGGTTCTGCAGGACACGTGGCTGTTTGAGGGCTCCATACGGGACAACATCGCCTACGGCAATGATCGTGCCGATTCCAGCGCAATCGAAGCGGCCGCCCAGGCCGCCTACGTGGACCGCTTTACGTCGCAGCTGCCTGACGGTCTGGATTCCATGATCACCGAAACCGCAGACAACATCTCCGCGGGGCAGCGTCAGCTCATCACAATTGCCCGCGCTTTTGTGTCCGAGCCGACGATCCTGATTCTCGACGAGGCCACCTCGAACGTCGATACTCGCACAGAAGTGCTGGTGCAGGAGGCAATGAACAGGCTGCGGGCGGGGCGGACGAGCATTGTCATAGCCCACCGGCTGTCGACCATCCGCAATGCGGATGTCATCGTCGTCATGGACAAGGGCAGCATTGTCGAGCAGGGCGCGCATGACGATCTCATTGCCGCCGGCGGCCTCTACGCGTCACTGCACGCGGCGGGTTTTGGCGAAGAGTAGCTCTCAGGGCTCAGCCGACCCAGAGCGCACAGCACCGACAGCACCGCGTGCTATGTGCCGAAAACGTCCGGCCAGCTGTTCCGGACGCAGCGGCCCGTCCGCGCGATACCACTGGGAGATTCCCGTGCACATGCTGATCACAGCGGTCACGGCTTCGCGCGGATAGGGCACGCTGAATTCGCCATCGGCGGCACCGCGTTGGACTATTCTGCTGAGCCTGGCGTGCTGCGCATCGCGCAAAGCAACGTAGTCGGGCCTGTCATCAGGGTGAATCGAGCGAAGCTCTGAGGCTGCCACAAAGGCGAGCTGCTGGTTCTTTGCATGGAACAGCACCATGCATTCGACGTATGCGTCGAGCTGCTCAGCACTGCTTGCACCAGCCTGCTCTTCTGCAAGGTCAGAACGGGCCGCGAGGTCAGTCATCGCGTAGCGAATGACAGCCAGCAGAAGGTCGTATTTCGATTTCCAATGGTGGTAGAGCCCAGGCACCGAAAGACCTGCGCGATCGGCTATCTGGCGGATGCTTGTGCCGTGGAAGCCCTTGTCGGCGAAACAGCTGAGGGCAGCGCGGAGAATCGGCGGCATCACAGTGTCGTAAAAAGCGCGCCAGTTTCCGTCTTCTATCGACGGCTGGAAATCCTCCATCGTGCTTCCTCTTTCTGCAATTCGGCATCCCCCACACTCTTACACGCGAATGACTCTTGACATTGCGCGGCTCGCCGTGTGAGGGTTCATACACCGAGCGATCGCTCGGTCGGGACATTCGAAGGAGCATGTCATGGGGCACACCAAGCGATGGACACATCTCTACCCTGAACACATCCCGGAAAGCGTCGAGGTCGAACACGCAAATCTACCGGAAGGGTGGAAAGCACGCGTTGCCCGAGACCCAGACAACACGGCCCTCGTCTACTTCGATCGAGTATTCTCCGCCGCGGAGGTTGACAGAAAGTCCGATGCTCTTGCTGCGGCCTTAGCGCAGCGGGGAATCGGCAAAGGCGACTGCGTCGGTTTGAAGCTGCAGAACATTCCCCAGTTCCCCCTTGCTCTGCTCGCCTTGTGGAAACTCGGGGCTTCCGCTCTGCTCATCAATCCGATGTACCGCCAGCGAGAGTTCCGCAGGCTGGTAGACGATTCCGGCGCCAAGGGCGTCATCGTTGAAGACACGCTGTTTGAAGAGACGCGGACCTTCTGCAAGGGCTCTGACGTTGAGTGGATCCTCACCACGTCGAGCCTGGACTACCAGACCCGCAACGACCCCCGTGTCTTCGCCAGCACCGAGCGCCTTGACGTTGCTTCCGACGGCGATGTCTGCGCACTCATCGAACAGTTCGACGGCAGCGCACCGCCCCCTCTCCAGCTGAACCACAACGACGTGGCCGTCATGGTCTACACGTCGGGAACAACCGGACCGGCCAAGGGCGCACCGAATACACACGGAAATCTCCTGCACATTGCTGCGACGAACAGCGCGTGGCTGTCCATGACGCCCGAAGACGTCACGTTTGCTGCCGCACCGCTGTTCCACATCACGGGTGTCGGCGCCGTCAATACGACTGCCCTGCTGCACGGCGGTGCGCTCGTGTTCGCCAACAGGCCCAAGCCCGATGTCCTGGCGGATGCGTTCCGCGAGCACGGCGCCCACCACATGCTGTCGTCGATCACCGTCTACAACGCCCTGCTGCAGTCAGATGAGGTCAAGCGCGAACACTTCGCATCTGCAAAAGCGCTGCTCTCCGGCGGAGCGCCCACTCCCCCGGCCACCGTCGAGGCATTCGCAGAGAAATTCGGCATCGTAATCGGCGGGGCCTACGGAATGACGGAGACCACCTCGGCCATCATTGCCAGTCCGCCAGGCCACAGGGCACCAGTGCACAGCGCAAGCGGCACCCTGTCGGTGGGGGTGCCGCTGCCCAATGTCGACGCCGCCGTCATCGGACTTGACGGAAGCGAACTGCCGCCGGGCGAAGAAGGCGAACTTGCAGTTGCCGGACCGCAGGTGATCTCGGGCTACTGGAACAACCCGGAAGCCACAGAGAAAACGATTGTCGACGGAATGCTGCGCACCGGGGATTCCGCAATCATGGACGAAGACGGCTGGATCTACCTGGTCGACCGGCTCAAAGACCAGATCAACGCATCCGGCTTCAAAGTCTGGCCGCGCGAAGTCGAAGACGTCCTGTACGAACACCCTGCCGTCTACGAAGCCGCAGTGATCGGCAAACCAGACGAATACCGCGGTGAAACAGTTGTCGCCTTCGTGTCGCTGCACCCGAACACCCCTGCCGAACCAAGCGAGCTCAGAGACTTCTGCAGTGAACGCCTAGCGGCCTTTAAACGCCCGACAGAAATCACAATCGTCGATGAACTGCCCAAGACAGAAACCGGAAAGATTCAACGCCGCGCACTGCGGTGAAGCACTCCCGAGGAGAACACCATGACCGTGTACACCGAACTCGAAGGGCAGACAGCCCTTGTGACCGGCGCATCGCGCGGAATCGGCTTGCAATAGCCGAAGAGCTCACCCGCAGCGGCGTGACGGTGGTTATGACAGCCCGCAAGGACGACGCGCTGCAGCAGGCAGTCAACAGCCTGACGGACGGCAAAGCCATCGGCATTGCGGGCAAAGCAGATGACCCCGAACACCGCAGACAGGTACTGGACACTATTGCCGAGCGCTTCGGCAGACTCGACATCCTCATCAACAACGCAGGAATCAACCCCGTCTACGGCAAGCTCGTGGACCTCGAAATGGCAGCCGTTGAGAAGGTGCTGTCAGTCAACCTGCTCTCAACCCTGGCCTGGACCCAAGCGGCCTACCACCACGAAGGACTGAAGTTCCGCGAAAACCGCGGCAGGGTCGTCAACCTGTCTTCGGTCGCAGGCGCAACACCGTCACCGAACCTCGGCCTGTACGGCGTTTCCAAGGCCGCGGTCAACCACCTGACCACGACTCTCGGCGCAGAACTCGGACCGGAAGTGCGAGTCAACGCGATCGCCCCGGCCGTCGTGAAAACTCAGTTCTCCGAAGCGCTCTATGCCGAAGGCGAAGACAAGGTCGCCCAGCAGTATCCGCTCAAACGCCTGGGCACACCCGAAGACATCGCACATACCGTAGTGTTCTTGGTATCCGATTCTTCGTCGTGGATCACTTCACAAGTCATCACCCTCGACGGTGGACTGCTCTCAAACGGAGGAAGGGCCTGACATGAACGCACACAGCACGCACACCCCCAATGTCGAACAGCTGCGCCGAAGAATCCGCAGCTTCGTGCGAGAGCAGATCATTCCCGCCGAACCTCGCCCCGGTGAGACCCTCCAACCAGAAGAGCTGCAGCGCCTCAAAGATGCCGCAGCCGGTGAGGGACTGCTCAGCGTGCACGTCTCCGAAGAGCACGGCGGTGCCGGTGTTCCGCTGCGCGATTGGCCTGTGCTGTTCCAAGAGGCCGGGCACTCCCCCATCGGACCGGCAGTTCTCAACATCATGGCCCCAGACGAGGGCAATATGCACATGCTCAGCCTGGTAGCGAACGAAGAGCAGAAAGAGCGCTATCTTCGTCCGCTGGCAGCAGGTCAGGTGCGTTCGTCATTCGCTATGACCGAACCGCATCCCGGCGCCGGCTCCGACCCGAACTCGCTGACTTCGAGTGCTGAGTTCTCAGACGGCCAGTGGGTGCTCAACGGACACAAGCGCTTCATTTCCGGGGCATACGAAGCATCGTTCTTCATCGCGATGATGCGCACTCCCGCACACGGTGATTCCCCCGAGGGCGCCACCATGTTCTTCGTCGATGCGGACAATCCCGGAGTGCGTGTGGGTGAGCCCATCCACACGGTTGACACCACAATTGCCGGTGGCCACCCCCACGTGTACTTCGACGACTGCAAGGTCGATTCTTCAGCAGTCATCGGTGCGGTGGGGCGGGGGTTTGAATATGCCCAGGTTCGTCTGGGACCGGCTCGCCTCACACACTGCATGCGCTGGCTGGGCCTGGCCCGCCGTTCTCTTGACATTGCGCTGGATCGGGCGGAGAAGCGGGAGATCTTCGGCGACAAGCTCTACCGTCTGGGACTTGCACAGGAGCTCATCGCGCAGTGTGAGATCGACATCGAAACATCTGCAGCGCTCATTGAGAAGACAGCACGGAAGCTGGAGGAGGACGAAGCAGCCGGCCGCAGCCTGTCGTCAATTGCGAAAGTGTATGTTTCCGAAGCTGTCTACCGGGTCATCGACCGCTGTGTGCAGATCTGCGGCGGCGACGGCGTATCCGACGGTCTGCCGCTGATTCAGTACCTCAACGAGGTTCGCCCGTTCAGGATCTACGACGGCTCGACTGAGACCCACAAGTTCGCCATAGCCCGGCGCGCTTCGTCCCGCCGCAGAAAAGAAGTGCAGGCAGGAGCACCCGATCAGGGCACAGCTGCCCTCCGCCCCTGCGATGGGGATGATTCCCGATGCTGACACAGCCTGATGGAATCGAGGTTGTCGCCACGCGCACCGAAGCGCAGGAGTTGAGCTCTCCCCCGCTGCTCGTTCTGGAATCCCTGACCGAATATCTTGACGAGCAGCGGCTGGGCTCAGGGCCGGTTGCGTGGCAGCGAATCGGCGAGGGCCAGTCGAATATCACCTACCTCCTGCGCCGCGGCGACACCCAGTTTGTTCTGCGCCGCGGACCGCGCCCTCCGCTGCCGAAGTCGACGCACGACATGAAGCGCGAAGCGCGCATCCAGTCCGCACTCGCACCCGAAGGCATAGCCGTTCCCAGCATCCTCGCCCTGTGCGAAGACGAAGCGGTCCTCGGTGTTCCGTTCTACATCATGGAGTTCCTCGACGGTGAGGTCGTCACCGACCGGGTGCCCGACTGCTTTGCCGGACCGGAGGGGCCGCGCATCGCTGTCGAGGCGATGGTCGATTCACTCGCTGCCTTGCACTCCGTCGATGTGTCTTGCGAACCGGTATCCGCTCTCGGCAGGCCCGAGGGGTACCTTGAACGCCAAGTGCAGCGTTTCAGCGGCCTGTGGGGACAGACATCGAAGCGTGAAGTCCCCCAGGTCGATGCGATCGCGCGCAGGCTGGCGTCAGCACTGCCGACAACCCAGCGTCACAGTGTCGTCCACGGCGACTTCCGCATGGGCAACGTGATGTATGAAAAGTCAGCTCCGCCTCGGATTCAGGCGATCCTCGACTGGGAGATGGCAACACTCGGAGATCCCCTGGCAGACCTCGGCTACCTGGTGGCAACCTATGCCGACCCATCAGCGGAGCCGACGATTATGGAGCTGACACCCGTGACCCGCGGGTCGGCATTTCCCACCCGCGACGAGGTCATCAGCCGCTACGCCGATCGCACGGGCCTCGATGTCTCGCCGCTGAAATGGTACATGTCGCTGGCACTGTGGAAGGCCGCAATCTTCTCCGAAGCAATCTACACCCGGTGGCTCAACGGCGAGCGTCCGGACGATCCCTTCGCGGCGAATCTCGACACCGGCGTCTTGACGCTGCTTGATCAAGCGCAACAGCTCATAGAGGAGTAACCATGTCCCAGCCTCCAACGTCGCAGGC
This sequence comes from Brevibacterium sp. HMSC07C04, assembly GCF_001815905.1. Lineage (GTDB taxonomy): Bacteria > Actinomycetota > Actinomycetes > Actinomycetales > Brevibacteriaceae > Brevibacterium. The sequence continues at coordinate 160,718 of NZ_KV823261.1, forward strand.
TCACACACCACCTCGCCAGTACCCCCAGTCGCTGCCGACCTCCCGTGTCAAAGCTGATCGGGCTACAAGAAAATCGGTGCGGGCCTCAACCGTCGGCAACATCCTCGAATGGTACGAGTGGTCGTCCTATGCGGTCTTCGCCCCGTTCATCGCCAAGGTGATGTTCGACCAGACCGACCCCGTGTCAGCCCTGCTGGCGACCTTCGCGGTATTCGCAGTCGGGTTCTTGGCTAGGCCTCTGGGCGGTTTCGTCTTCGGCCGCTTGGCAGACAAGAAGGGCCGCAAGTTCGTTCTGCTGGTCACAATGCTGACCATGGCCGCGGGATCATTCGCAATTGGAATCATGCCCACCTACGCCGCAATCGGCATCGGCGCTTCGGCTCTTCTCCTGGCGATCCGCATTGTCCAGGGCTTTGCCCACGGCGGTGAGTCGGCCGCGGCGAACACCTACGTCGCTGAGATCGCACCCGCCGCACGCCGCGGCATGTGGGGATCAATTCCCTTCATCGCCATTTTCGCCGGATCGGTCCTCGCCTATATCGTCGGAACGGTTCTCACCACGGTGCTTTCGGATGAAGCAGTTTCGGCATGGGGCTGGCGTCTGCCGTTCCTCGCAGGCGGTGTGCTCGCTCTCGTTGTGCTCTGGATGCGCCGCGAAATGCTCGAATCCGAGGTTTTCGAAAGTTCCGATGACGACGTCCCGGCCGACGCGGCTGATCTCGCACACCCTGCCGCTGACACCGTCAGATCCGCAGCAGCCGAAACACCCGCAGATGCACCGCATCCCGTCACAACGCACGCGGTGTGGAAGACGGTCATCCTCATCATCGCCTTCGTGTCAGGCATTACGGCTGCGCACTACACCTGGAGCTCCTATGTTTCGACCTATGCGATCACTCAGCACGGAATGGAACCGGCCCAGGCATACCTCGTGGTGTGCGTATCGCAGACCATTGCGCTGGCAGCTCTGCCGCTGTGGGGTCTGCTTTCCGATAAAGTCGGCCGCAAGCCGGTGCTGTTCGGCTTCGCGATCGGCATGATGGTCCTCCAGTTCCCGATGATGATGCTCATCAGCTCGGAACCGTGGACTCTGCTGGTTGCTTCGACGGTGTCGCTGGTGGTCGTCGCCATGTCCGGCGCGCTTCTGGCCTCCGTCATGTCCGAGGCCTTCCCCACCAAGTACCGCACACAGGCGCTGGGCTTCGCCTACTCCGTTTCTGTCGCAGTCTTCGTCGGTTCGGCACCGTACCTCAACGCTTTGGCAATCGACATCAACATGGCGTGGCTCTCAAGCGCGTACATCGTTGCACTGTGTGTTTCCACGCTCATCGCTGTGCTCATCATGCCCGAGACCAAGGGCATCGACCTCAACAGAATCTGATGCCGACCATCCTCTTGGTCCGTCACGGACAGGCGAGCTTCGGAGAGCCGGTGTACGATCGGCTCTCCGAAGTCGGCCGCGCACAGGCCACGGCGCTCGGCGCCTACTTACGTGAGCATCTTCCGGCTGAACCAGCGCGGATCATCACCGGCAGCCTCGAAAGGCAGACGCACACCGCGCAACTGGCGAAATCGGCCGCCGGCTGGACGGCCGATGTGACAGCAGATGCACGCTGGAATGAATACGACAGCGACTGTCTGCTGAGCCTGGCGGGCTACTCAGACGACATCATTTCGGCGACAGAGTTCCAGAAGAGAATCGAAGTCGGCATGCGCCTGTGGGCCACCGAAGCGCAGCATCGCAGCGCCTACCGTGAGTTCGCTCGCGCAGCCGACGAGGCGCTGACTGAGCTTGCGGCTGTGCCGGGCACGAGCGTTGTCTTCAGTTCCGCCGGAGTGATCTCGCAGCTGGCGACCGCGCTCATCGACGGCACAGTCGAAACGTGGGTGAAGCTGTGCCGGGTTGCCGCCAACACCGGTGTGACGACCCTCGCTGCCGGCAGACAGGGCGTGAACCTCGTGAGCTTCAACCAAACGGCCCACTGCACCGGCAGACTGCTGACCTACCGCTAGGAGTCCAACCGCCCGCTGCCGTGTACGTTAAGAGCACAGATCGGGCAGACACAGAACAGCGGGGCCGGTGAGAAATTTCTCACCG
>NZ_KV823262.1:0-34293 GCF_001815905.1 Brevibacterium sp. HMSC07C04
GCGCTGCAGCGCGAGGCTCGGTTTATGAGCAGGCCTTCCCTGTTGTGTCAGCCTGTCAGATATTCGCGGACAATCCATCGCCCGCGGTTCTTTTCCAACCGCAGCGCACACGCTTTCGTCCGGGGCCTCAGTGCGATGGAGACAGCGGCCTCTATGACGTTCGGTGCGGGACTGCTCAGGCGCGGGCGGCCGATTCCCCGGATGTAGTCCACAGGCTGTTCGGCGCGCAGGGTCCGGCGCACTCGCAGTGAGGATACGATGGCGCTGCGGACTTCCGGGGCGAGCCACCGTTCAATGGACTGCAGGGTCCGCACGCCGTATTCGACTTCGGTCAAAGCGGTGACGATTGAGCGGACAAAGGCGGCTGCGGCTTCCGCTTCGCGCTGTTTTTCAGCAGCTGTCTGCTCTTTCGGCGTTGGAAGAGGTTTCTTCGGTGCGCGAACGCGGGTTCCGGCGGGTCGGGTCAGGGTGAGCGGTTCGGCGGTCATGGCAGCTCCAGTTCGGTGTTGGGATAGATGAGGTCGGGGTTGCCGTTCAGCACGTCTGCGTTGGCGCGACTGATGGCATTGACGCGCTCAGCTGTTGACTGTCCGGGCTTTGGGTGAGCGAGTGCGATCTTCCAGATGCTGTCGCCCTCTGCGACTGTTACGCGATGGGGCGCGCCGGCTTTGTGCGAGGTCTTCGCCTCTGCCGTTTCGCGAGTTTCACGTGGACTCTCCTTTGGCTGTGAACTGCGCGTCGGTGTTTCCGGCGCTTGTGAATCTGGCGCTTGTGAGCCCGGCGAACTCGACTCAGGCGGCTGTGTCGGCCAGCTGGGGTCTGCCGGAGCGTCGGTGCGAGTGTCGAGATAGGGGGTGTCTCCCGGCGGTGTTGTCGGCCAGTGGGGAGGTGGTGTTGTGCTGTGTGCGCCGACAGTCTGGGGTGCTGTTGATGAGCTCTGCGCAGGTGCGGATTGGCTTGGTGCGGCGTGGGCTGTGCTCGTTGCGAGAACGACTGCCGTCATGGAAGCTGCCGATGCTTTCAATGCGGCGGGGGCGACTCTGCGTGCTCCGGCCGCAAGCGCTGCCGCACCCGGCAGGCCGATGAGGTCAAAGGCGCGAGCGGCCGCGATGAGTGCCAGGGACAGCTGCAGGCGAAGTCCGGCGAGTGCGGCCGCGCACAGGGTTGTCACGACTGCTGCTGCGCCGATGTCTGCGTTCAGGGCTCGGTCTGCCAGAGAGGGCCCTGCTGTCAGCAGCGCGATGCAGATGAGCAGGTGCAGGGCGGACGCTCCCAGGTGAAGTTCGGTTGGCTTCATAGTCACTCCTTTGTGATCAGCTGATATTAAAATACATCACAGGAACTAAAGTGCAACGATGTTCGAATAACTTCGATTAAAGTTTTTGCTCAATGGCTGGATTCTGTGACTCGCGGCACAATGTATTCATGGACCGCTTTGATGAGCTTTTTGCCGATCTCGAGGGCCAGGCTGCCGCTGAGGCAGCCCGCGAACGCGAGGGTGAATACGGTGACCTTGTTGCTGAAAGCTTCTACGAGGTCACCTTTGTTGAGCGCTTGGCCGGTGCCGTCGGTCAGCACGTTCATCTGCGCACTGCCTCCGGCGCTGTTTCAGGCACACTGGTGTCTGTCGGCGAGGGGTGCTGCTGTCTTGAGGGCGAAGTTCTCGTGATGCTTGCAGCGGTTGAAGGGGCTGCTCTGAGACCGCGCGAACACGCGGCGCAGGGACGCTGGCGTTCGGCGCGGTCGATACTGGGGCAGTGGTGTGCGCAGCGGGCACAGGTGCGCGTTGAAACCGCCGGGGCGAGCCTTGAAGGGTTGCTGCACGCTGTGGCCCGAGACTACCTGCAGCTGCGCAGGCGGGGAGTCTTTGAGCTGGTGCCTCTGCGCCGGATCTCTGTGGTCAGGGTTCTGCGCTAGCGGCGATCACATGTCGGTGCCGGCTTCGATCTCCTGCTGGGTTTGGGCGTACATGCGCTGAATGTAGTTTTCGATTTCTGACTTCTCCACGCGCCACTGGCCTCGGCCGCCGACCTTGATGGCCCGCAGTTCGCCGGAGCGGACGAGGTTGCGCGCTCCGGCGGTCGAAATGCTGAGCATCTCTGCAACGTCGGTGAGTGGGAGGAAACGGGTTTCGACGACCATTCTGAGCTCCTTTGACTGGTGGTGAAGCGCAGGGGGTGGGCACGGATGGTGCGTCCGTGTATATTCAAAGAAGAATATCCCGCAAACTGCATCAAATGGTAGCAAAATACATGTAACGGCAGAAAAATCGATCAATGGAGATCTGATGCACACTGCACCTCGCTTTCGCGCTCCCAAGCTTCGCGATCCGCGCGTTCTCGTAGCTGTTCTCATACTTGTCGCATCTGTTGTCGCCACGTGGTTTGTCGTGACGAGCGTTGCGAAAACCACGACGGTGTGGGCGGCTGCGGAACCGCTGGCACCGGGAACTGTCATCACTCGCGAGAACATCCGTCCGGTTGAGGTTCGTCTGCCAGAAGACAGCGGCGGCTACAAGCGCGCTGCTGATGACGACCTCATCGGCCAGACTGTTCTCAGCCCTATCGCTGCCGGGGACCTCGTGCCGACCTCTCAGGTCGGTTCCGGTGACAGCCTGGGCGGTCGTCGGGTTTCCCTGCTGCTCCAGCAGTCCCTGCCGGCAGATGTGAAGGCCGGTTCCCGGGTTGATGTGTGGGCAGTCGACATGCGCAAGGACAGGGGAGAGCCCCAGGCTGTTCTGCGCAATGCCGCAGTTCTTTCTGTTCAGCGTGAGGGCGGGGGCTTTGCGGTCAACTCCGGGGTGAGTGTCGAGGTCTTTGTGCCCAATGACAGCCTGCAGAAGGTTCTGCAGGCGATTGCGGCAGAAGATCACCTGTCGGTGGTGTCGATTCCGAAGGACAGCCCATGATTTCAGTTGTTGTCGCGGTCGATGTCGAGTTTGAAAGCTCCGCGGCGGCGGCGCTTTCTGCCGCAGGCGACATTGCGGTCCGCTCCCGTCCTGCCGATGCGGTCGAACTGGCTGCCGCGATGTCGGCCGGTGCGGCCGAAGTCTATGTGGTCAGCCGCTATTTTCCGGGCGTGGACGCCGAATTTCGGGACAGGGCTCGGCGTTTGGGCGTTCGGATTCTGGGCTACGGTTCGGGGCTGGTGTCCGACTGGGGCGTGGCTGCCGAGGTGGAGGCCGGCTGTCCGGCAGAAGCCCTGTGTGATGCGGTGCGCGCCTGCGCGCTTGCCGAACCGGCTGATATTCCCGAACCGCCGACGGCTGCCCCGGTATACAGCGGAAGTCCGGGGCGGATCGTCGCGGTGTGGGGCGCTGACGGTGCGCCTGGACGGTCCACGCTTGCGGCAGCACTTGCCGATATCAGTTCGCGGGCGGCTTCGACGATTCTGGTGGACGCTGACACGGTGCACGCCTCTCAGGCGGTGATGTTGGGGCTGCTGGACGACGCGTCGAAGATTGCTGCGCTGTGCCGCAGTGCAGAATCTCTTGACGAGGCCGTCATCTCGCGCTGCACTGCGCGTGTCCGGCCGGGCTTTGACGTTGTGACCGGGCTCAGTCGCGCTGACCGGTGGCCGGAGGTGCGGGCCGCAGCGCTGACAGCTGTTCTGGAGGAGCTTGCCAAACGCTATTCGGCTGTCATTGTCGATGTTGCGGCCCGCATCGACCCGGATGATCCTCTCGCGGATCCCTTCTACGACCGGCATGCGGCAACCCGGGCGGTCCTTGATTCCGCTGATGACCTCATCGTGGTCGGCGCGGCGGAACCGCCGGCGCTTGTGCGACTGATGAATGTCCTCGGAAGTGAGCGGGCTCGACGGGCAAAGAAACTGCACACCGTGGTCAATCGTGTGCGCGAAAGCGCTGTCGGGGCCGATCCCGAGCAGCGGATCAAGCAGACGCTGATGCGCTTTGTCGGCTGTGAATCTCCGGTTCTTCTGCCGGATGCGCGCGATGCGCTCGACCGTGCTGTCCTCTCCGGCACCACAATCATCGAGGCCTCGCCGAAGAGTGCTCTGAGCATCGCCCTGTGGGACTTCGCCAGGACCTTGGGACTGGCACCGGCTGCCCGCAGGCGAACGGGACGGAACCGCCGGCGGGGGCTTGCCGATCTGCTGCGCTCATCACTCCGCGATACCGGGGCCGGTGCTGTTGAGCCCAGCGCCATTGGACAATAGGCGTATGAAGAAGCGCGTGTACACAGCCTGTGACTTCGAAGAATTCGCTGCCGCCTGGCCGAACCTGGGGGAGCGAACCGTGTTCTTCCTGACAGATTCTGCCGCGGCCCTGCGCGGGGATGACCTTGACTATGCCGAGTGGCGCGCGATGACAGCCGCGGCGACAGCGGCAGCCGCTTCTGCGGCTTCCAGCGGCACCGCCAGGATTGTGGCGGCTGCCGATGTTGAGGTGGGCGGAGCTTCGAACGTGGATGATCAGATCGCGGTGAGCACAGCGAGTCTTCCCGCGGCCGCCGTTGTGAGCTTTCATGTTGATGAGCACTTACGGCACAGCAGCACGGAAGATGAGCTGATCGAGCAGGACCTGCTGTGGTATGCGCCGTCTGAGATCGACCACCTGCTTGCAGACTTCCGCGCCTGACCGCCGGTCTCAATCAGTCGGCCTCAGACTTCCGCTCGCCGGTTGAGAAGCCGCCCGTCGGCCAGAACCTCAGCCGGCTTTGGCGATTGAGGCCAGCCGGTCGCGGAAAACCCGTTCGACGGCGGCTGCCGCGGCTTCTTCGATCATGCCGCCCAGCAGCGGGACTGACGATTCCGCCTCGGCGTCGACCGTGATGAGCGAATGCCCATCGCCCAGTCCCTCAGCCGTGACATCGGCGGTGATCCGCAGCGGCACACCCGGGATCTCAGCCGCGTAGGCGGCCGGCTCATCCGGGAATGCGTCGGGCACTGTGATCGTCTGCTCCAGGTTGGCGGCTTTGCTCACAAAGGCGGCTGCCGCATCGGGAAGGTCAAAAGAGGCCAGTGAAGCACGGGCCCGCACGATCGTTCCAGCATCACCGGCTTCGGCCGTCGCGGTGGAGCCCTCTGCTGTCTGCCAGCTGTGCGGGGAAGCCAGGATCGAGCGCACTGAGGTGGTTTCGGCCCGGAGTCGTTCACTCACTCGGATTTTCTTCATTCGGCAAATATACCGATCGTCGTTGACGACCTAGAGTGGTACCGAAAGCTTTAGACCACTCATGAGGTGATGAGCGTGACGCAGGCCTACACCGCCGAAATCGCACAGAGCTGGCAGCAGCTGTCCGGCAATCCCGGATCAGCAGCCCTTGTCAGCGCGTATTATCCGAATGTCACCGAAAGCGATTTCGAGGTGTACGGTCCGGAAGTGCTCGCGGCCACCCTCGACTACCACTTCGGTGTTGCCGGGCGCTTCGACGGCGAAGCACCGCAGATTGACATTCACAACCCTGACGCTGACGATCCTGACTACACGGGCAATCGCACCATCATCGACATCGTCGTCGGCGACAAGCGGTTCCTCCTGTCCTCGATTGTCAATAAGGTCTCCAGCCTCGGCTACGCCATCCGGGCTGTGCACCACCCCATCCTGCGGACCGTGCGCACCGGTGGCACGCTTGAGGTCATCGACCCGGCACAGCTGCAGCAGACCACAACCGATACATCGGCCCTGCCGATCATCTCGGCTGAACTAGGCGACGGCGGGCAGACGAACGTCGAATCGTGGATCCACATTGAAATCGACCGGATTCCAGAAGCAGAGTTCGCCCAGCTGCAGGAGACTCTCGCCAGTGTTGTCAGCATGCTCAGCGCCGCCACCGGCGATTATCCGGCCATGCGGGACCGAGCTCGGGAAATCGCTCAGCGGCTGCGCGAAAACCCGCCGGCAGACGACCTCGAAGACGAAGCGAGCGAAGCCGCGGCACTCCTGGAGTGGCTTGACGGCCGGTTCGCTTTCATGGGCTACCGCGAGTACCGGCTGAAGAACATCGACGGCCAGTCGGTTCTCGAACCCATTGAAGCCACCGCGCTGGGCATTTCCGCTATGCGCAGCGCCACCACCTCACCTCTGTCAGAAGCCGTTGCGGCACATGCAGAGGACCGTCACGTTCTCGTCCTGACAAAGGCGAACTCACGCTCCCACATCATCCGCCCCGACTACATGGACTACCTGGGGGTGAAAACCTTTGACGAGAACGGGCAGATCGTGGGCGAAAAGCGCTTTGTCGGCCTGTACACCTCGTCGATGTACACCTCGTCAGTCCTCGACATTCCCGTCATCCGCCGCAAAGCCCGAGAGATCATCGAACGTTCCGGAATGTCGCGCGAATCGCATTCGGGCGACGAACTGCTGTCGGTGCTTGAAAGCTACCCGCGTGATGAAATCCTGCAGTCGTCAGTCGAGGACATCGAAAAGGTCGTCCTGCCGGTGGTCAATCTGCAGGAGAAGCGCGAAGCCAGCGTGTTCATCCGCCGTGACGACTACGAACGCTTCGTCTCCGTGCTCGTGTATGTTCCGCGCGACCTCTACGACACGGCCTCCCGCAAACGTGTAGAGCGAGTTCTGCGTCAGCGCTATCGGGCTGAGAGCGTGGACTTCGACGTCCAGCTGAGCTCTTCGGCGCTGGCTCGTCTGCACTTCACCGCCCGGGTTGCCCGCAGTGAGCCGCTGCCCGCGGTCGACTCCGCAGAAGTCGCCGCCCGGATCCGCGGGGCCGTGCGGTCCTGGAGCGAAGACGTGCAGGAATTCCTCGCCCCTTCCGGCACGCGCGTATCCCACAGCGACCAAGCCCGAGTCGCCCTGTGGGGCAATGCTTTCCCAGGAGCCTACGAAGAGTCCTACACGCCGCACGATGCCCTGACTGACATTGCCCGCTTTGAAGAGTGCGAACGGCTCGGCAGCGCACTCATGCGGTTCGAACCGGACTCCGAGCATCTGCGCGAAAGCGGCATCGACCCGGAAACACTGCCGGAAGACGCCGAACTGACCCGGGTGCGCATGCTGTTCTACAAGCGCAAGCCCGCATCGCTGTCGACCATGCTGCCGCTGCTGTCGTCCATGGGCGGGGACATCATCGACGAACGTCCGTACCGCCTGTCACTCGGCGACGGCACGCAGCGCTACCTGTACGACTTCGGCATCGAGTTCCCCACACCCATCACGCAGGCCGACTTCGGCCGGCTGGAAGATGCCTACCTGGCAGGGTGGATGGAAGAGCGCGAGTACGGCAACCTCGACCGTCTGCTGCTGGCGGGCCTGAACTGGCGCGAAGTCGAACTTCTGCGCTCGATCGTCCGCTATCTGCGGCAGGCCTCGGTGGCCTATTCCGACAGCTACATTGCCCGCGTGCTGGCAGCGAACACCGACTTGGCCCGCGGCCTGGTCGACCTGTTCTCCGCAAAGTTCGACCCCGAGTTCTCCGGTGATCGCGAAACTGCGGTCAGTGAGCACGATAACCGGGTGGAGGCAGGCCTGCGCGGTCTGGCAACCCTCGATGAGGACCGCATCGTACGCTCCATGCTGGCCTTTATTCGGGCCGCGGTGCGCACCAACTTCTACCACCCGGCCGACGGCGCCCTGCCCACGGCGCTCGCGTTCAAACTGCTGCCCGAAGAGCTCGGCTTCCTGCCGCTGCCGCGCCCGCAGATCGAAACGTGGGTATATTCGCCGCGGGTTGAAGGCGTGCACCTGCGCTTCGGCGCTGTGGCTCGCGGCGGCCTGCGCTGGTCGGACCGGCGCGATGACTTCCGCACGGAAGCTCTCGGCCTGGCCAAAACCCAGATGGTCAAGAACGCTCTCATCGTTCCCGCCGGTGCGAAGGGCGGCTTTTACCCCAAGGGGCTGCCGGTGGGCGACCCCGAAGCCCGCGCAGCCGCCGGTCAGGCCGCCTACGAAGAGTTCATAGGCGCACTGCTGGACATCACCGACAACCTCGACGGCAGCGGCACGGCTGTCAGCCCCGAGCGCACTGTTGTATACGACAGCGAAGACGCCTACCTCGTCGTCGCCGCCGACAAGGGCACCGCCCGCTTCTCCGATGTCGCCAACGCGATCTCAACAGCCCGCGGCTTCTGGCTGGGCGACGCCTTCGCCTCCGGCGGGTCCAACGGCTACGACCACAAAGAAATGGGCATCACATCACGAGGTGCCTGGAAGTCCACGGAACGCCACTTCCGTGAGCTCGGGGTCAACACGGATGAAGATGACTTCACCGTCGTCGGTGTCGGCGATATGAGCGGGGACGTCTTCGGCAACGGAATGCTGCGCACACCCCACACCCGCCTGGTTGCTGCGTTTGACCACCGCGACATCTTCATCGACCCGAACCCAGACGCTGCCGCTTCTTTCCAGGAGCGCAAGCGGCTGTACGATCTTCCCGGCTCATCGTGGAAGGACTACTCGCAAGAGCTCATCTCCGCCGGCGGCGGCGTGTTCTCCCGCAGTGCGAAGGCCATCACGGTCAGTGCGGAGGCAGCCGAGGCCCTTGGGATTGAGCCGGGCTCCACCTCGCCGGATGACCTCATCCGCGCAGTCCTGCGCGCTCCGGTCGACCTCGTGTACTTCGGCGGCATCGGCACCTACCTCAAAGCGTCGGAAGAAACCGACCTCGACGTGGGCGACAAGGCAAACGACGCCATCCGCATCAACGGTTCCGACGTGCAGGCGCGCGTCGTGGTGGAGGGCGGAAACCTCGCCTGCACTCAGCGCGGCCGCGTCGAAGCCGCCCGCAGCGGGGTGCGCATCAACACCGACGCGATCGACAATTCCGGCGGCGTCGACGCATCCGACCACGAGGTCAACATCAAACTGCTGCTGGAACAGGCCATTGCGGCAGGCTCACTGGCCCGCGAAGACCGCAGCGGGCTGCTGCGCTCGCTGCAGGACGACGTCGCTCGGTCGGTGCTCGAACACAACTACGCGCAGAACGCCGCGCTCGGCGATGCCGCGTGGAACGCCCGGTCTATGACGCAGACACACGAACGGCTCATGGCCTACCTCGAAGAGCACGCCGGGCTCGACCGCGAAGTCGAAGCGCTGCCCACAGACGCCGAACTGACCCAGCGCCACGACGCAGGCGGAAGCATCACAACGCCGGAAACCGCCGTTCTGCTGGCCTACGTCAAAATGGATGCCGGCAGCCAGATCTTCAATTCCGCTGTGCCGGATGAGGCGTTTATGCGCCGGTACCTCGCAAGCTACTTCCCACCATCAGCGGCTGAGCGCTTCTCCGACATCATCGAATCTCATCCGCTGGCCCGCGAGATCGCGGTGTCGAACCTCGTCAACAGGATCGTGGACTTCGGCGGCATCAGCTACCTCTACCGCCTGCTGGAGGAAACCGGAACGACAATCGCGCACGCGGCGCGCGTCTACACCGTCGTCAATGAGCTGTTCAGCCTTGAGGCGCACCTGGATGACATCCGCACACTCGACAACCGGGTGTCCGTTGATGTGCAGAAGCGCCTGCAGTACAACGCCGTCAGACTGCTGGACCGCGCTTCGCGCTGGCTCATTCAGCAGGCTCCCGGCGAATTCGATGTGCTCAGGGCCCTCGAGTATTACCAGGCGACCGTCGCTCAGCTGCGTGAGCTCATGCCGTCGGTGCTGCAGGGCAAGGACCTGTCCGACTACCAAGCGAACAAGCAGGCCTACGTCGATGAGGGTGTTCCGGAGGACGTCGCGGCTCGGGCTGCCGGGCTGCTCGATGAGTTCTCACTTCTGGACATCGTGCAGATCGCCAGCCGCGTGGACCGCCCGGCCCTTGACGTGGCGGCCGTCTACTACGGCATGTCGGCCCGCTTCGAAGCGGCTTCGCTTCTGAAGATGATCGGCAGGCTCGACCGCAGCAGCCGGTGGAAAGCACTGGCACGCGCTGCAACGCGCGATGAGTTCTACCAGGCCCTGCACGGCATCGTGGTGTCTGTTTTCGATGTCTCACACACCACCGCGCCCACGCTGGAAGACCGCGCAGTGGAGCGCATGGAGCAGTGGGAGTACACCAACCGCACGAGCATGGAGCAGGTGGTGGGGCTCATTGAGGAGATCAGCAGGATTGACGACCCGGGCCAGGCGCCGATTTCGGTTCTGCTGCGCATGCTGCGCTCGGTCGTCCGCTCCACCGAGTTCCAGTCTGAAGTCCGATGACCTTCTCAAAGGAGCTGCAGGCTGCCCCGTCGATTCGCGGTGAGGAAGACATTGAGTGGATCCACCTGCTGGTGGGGGATTGGCAGCTCATAGCCGACCTGTCGTTTGCCGACCTCGTGCTGTGGGTTCCCGAAAGCGTCGACGGCGACGAGAGCTTCCGCATCATCGCGCACTGTCGGCCCACCACCGGGGCGACTGTGTTTCACCGCGACCAGGTGGGCGAACGCGCTGAGCCCGGGGTGCACGATCTGCTGTCCCGCGCCTACGCGCAGAACCGGATTGTGGCCTCCCACGAAGACGAGTGCGATCTGGCGGAGGTCGAAGCTGTGCCGGTCAGGCGCGACGGGCGCACGATTGCGCTGATGACCCGCCACACTCAGGGCGTGCGGCGCGGGGGCGTGAGCCGTCTGGAGCGGAACTATCGCCTGTGCGGATCGACTCTCATGGCGATGGTTGCCGAAGGCTCTTTCCCTGGAACCGAGGCGCCCTCGGCTGCTCGCCGAGGTGAACCTCGGGTGGGCGACGGTTTGGCTGTTCTCGCCCGCGAGGGCAGGGTTCGGTATGTTTCGCCCAATGGGATTTCGGTGCTGCACCGGTTGGGGCACGAAGGTGATATCGAGGGCCGCTACCTGGCTGAGATCGTATCGGGCCTGATCAAACAGCAGCGGCCTGTCGACGAGGCGCTGCCGTTGGTACTCACCGGTCGGGCCGCGTGGCGAACGGAGGTCGAAGCCGGCCGGGTAGCAGTGTCGCTTCGGTCTATTCCCCTTTCTCGCGGCGATGTGCGAACGGGTGCGCTGGTTCTGCTGCGCGATGTTTCGGAGATCCGCAGGCGCGAACGCGATCTGCTCAGTCGTGACGCCATGATTCGCGAAGTGCACCACCGGGTGAAGAACAACCTGCAGACAGTGTCGGCTCTCCTGCGCCTGCAGCAGAGGAGGGCAGAATCTCCGCATGCCAAAGAATCGCTGTCGGAGGCTATGCGCCGGGTTGAGATGATCGCGGTTGTCCACGACGTGCTGTCGCAGGGAATAGAAACGGAAGTCAATTTCGATGAGATCGTCGACAAGGGTCTGCGCCTGACCCCCGAGCTGGCTTCGCCGAACATCCGGGTGGCCGTCAGCAGACGCGGCAGCTTTGGGCCGATCAGCTCGGCTGATTCGACTTCGCTTGCACTGGCGCTGACAGAACTGGTCACCAACGCGGTTGAACACGGCTTCGGAGGCTTTGACGACGAAGAGACGGTTGAGGGGTCGGTGACTGTTACACCCCGCCGCTACGACGACCGCCTCGAAGTGATCGTCGCTGACACCGGGGTGGGGATCTCAGATGAGCGCGGACCGGGCTCCGGCCTTGGAACGCAGATTGTCCGCACGCTCATCACAACCAACCTGGATGGGACCATTGAGTGGCGGCCGCGCCCCGGCGGGGGAACAGAAGCAGTCATTGACGTCCCGCTGCGCGAAGGTTCGTAGCGACACCTGCGCGGGGCGGAAGAACTCTGAGAGCATCAGAGGATCACGATGAGCAGCGAAGGAACTCTGAGAGCAGCTGCGTGCAAATGCAGAAGCGGGGACTGAAACCTCAGTCCCCGCTCGCTTTGTCTGTTGTCAGCGTGCTCTGCGTGCGCGGGCTGCACGGCGTTTGAGGGCACGGCGTTCGTCTTCGCTCATACCGCCCCACACACCGGCGTCCTGACCGGAGTCAAGGGCCCACTGCAGGCAGGTTTCAGCAACTTCGCAACGACGGCATACACTTTTGGCCTCTTCGATCTGGAGCAGGGCCGGCCCTGTGTTTCCGATGGGGAAGAAGAGTTCCGGGTCCTCATTGAGGCACGCTGCGCGATGGCGCCAGTCCATGGTGTCCTTTCGTACGGTTGCCGTTAGGCAGGCGGCTGGTGAGGGCGACGAAGCGCACCTGTTCCAGGTGTTGAATAAGGGAGCGAGGGTGCTTCGAATGGCCTGTAGCTCACAGCCTGTTTCAAGGGTCACATATGGCGCACTCGTGCACAAGGGGTTTCTTGTGTGAACTCCATGACAACTCAGGTTGGCCGCAGAGTGATGGTCGGAGCTGTTTGCCGGGAACGCGCGGACCGGTCAGTTAGGCCACCCCGGGCGTTTGCCATAATGCACCTGTGAAGAATGTGCTTGATCCCTCGCAGAACCGTGTAGTCATCATCGGCGGTGGTCCCGGCGGATACGAAGCCGCTCTCGTCGCCGCTCAGATGGGCGGTGAAGTCATGCTGGTCGAAAGCAACCGCACCGGCGGTTCGGCAGTTCTGACCGACGTTGTTCCCTCGAAATCGCTGATCGCAACTGCCGAGCTCATGGTTGAGATGGAATCGGCTTCGCACCTGGGCCTCGTTCAGTCCGGAGACTCAGACGACTCCGTCCTGGGTGCCGACCTCGCCAGAATCAATGCGCGAATCAAACGGCTTGCAGACGCTCAGGCGACTGACATCAAGCACGGACTGCACGAAGCCGGTGTCAAAGTCATCAAGGGCCGCGGACGGCTGGCCGGGCCCGATCTTGTCGACGTGACCGAAACCGACGGCACCGAATACCAGCTCAAAGCCGACACTATTCTGCTCAGCGTCGGCGCGCACCCGCGCGAACTCGATTCCGCCAAGCCGGACGGCGAGCGGATCCTCACCTGGAAGCAGCTGTACGATCTCGATGAACTGCCCGAGCACCTCGTGGTTGTCGGCTCCGGTGTGACGGGTGCCGAGTTCGCCTCGGCCTATCAGGCGCTCGGGTGCGAAGTCACCCTCGTGTCCTCCCGAGACCAGGTGCTGCCGGGCAAAGACCAGGACGCCGCCGAAGTGCTCGAAAACGCTCTGCGCGGCCGCGGCATGAACGTGCTCAGCCGTTCGCGGGCGGCGTCAGTCACCCGCGACGGCGACAGTGTGACGGTGGAACTGGCAGATGGCCGCAAGGTCAAGTGCTCACACTGCCTCATGGCGGTCGGCTCCATCCCCAACACCGATGACCTCGGCTTGGACAACGTCGGAATCGCACTCGAAGACTCCGGTCACATTGTGGTTGACCGGGTTTCGCGCACAACAGTTCCGGGCATCTACGCTGCGGGTGACTGCACACCCGTGCTGCCGCTTGCTTCGGTTGCCGCCATGCAGGGCCGCATTGCCATGTGGCACGCTTTCGGCGACGCCGTTATGCCGCTGAAGCTGCGCAATGTGGCCTCCAACGTCTTCACGGCACCGGAAATCGCAACGGTCGGCTTCACTCAGGCGGAGATGGCCGAAGCCGGCCACGATGTCGAAGAGCTGCTGCAGCCGCTGCCGACCAACGCGCGGGCAAAAATGCAGGGCATCAAGGACGGCTTCGTGAAGATCTACGCCCGCCGCGGATCAGGTTCCGTACTCGGCGGCGTTGTCGTCGGCCCGAAGGCATCCGAACTGATCATGCCGATCACGGTTGCTGTTGAGAACCGCCTCACCGTCGATCAGCTCTCAGCTTCCTTTGCCGTGTACCCGTCGCTGTCCGGGTCGATTACAGAAGCCGCCCGCCGCCTGCACCACTCGGCAGGTTTGGACTTCTGAGTTTCAGCCGCAAAGCCGTACCGCAGCGGCGGTTACAGCAGACAGCAGCAGAGCCGCACACAAAGTGCGGCTCTGCTGCTGTCTGTGGCCCTGCGATTCAACTGCTGCCTGCGGCATCAGGTGCCTTGCCGACCTCGGGCGCAGACTCAGCGGGCAGAGCTTAGGAAGCGAAGGTGATGAGTGTTGTTCCAGACTTAACGGAAGCGCCAGCCTCCACGAGAACGTCGCTCACAACGCCTTCGCGGGCGGCTTTGAGGGGCTGCTCCATCTTCATGGCCTCGATGACAGCCAGCGTCTGACCTTCGGACACTGAATCGCCGGCAGCCACCTCGACGGACACGATGGTGCCCTGCATGGGTGCTGCCAGCTCAGCCGATTCGCTTGCCCGCCGTGAGCCCTTGCGGCGCAGGCGACGGGCGGGGCGTTCGGTCGCAGCGGCTGTGTTGCCGGCCGCCGCCAGCTCCTTGGGAACTTTGACGGTCAGGCGGTGCCCGTCGACTTCGACGACAACATCGACCGAGCTGCTTTCGGCACCCTGGTCGGCCTGCGTTGAAGCGGGGATGTCGAAGTTCGGGACGTACTCGGTCTGCAGCCATTCGGTCGACACAGAGAAGTCGTCTGCGAAAGCCGGCTCGTTCACCAAGGCCCGGTGCAGCGGCAGAAGCGTTGCGACCCCTTCGAGTACGTATTCGCTCAGTGCGCGGCGGGCGCGGGCGAGTGCATGCTGGCGGTCTTCGCCGGTCACAATGAGCTTGGCGAGCATGGGGTCGAAGTCCGAGGTGACGAAACGGCCGACTTCCACGCCGGAGTCCATGCGCACGCCGGGTCCGGCAGGCTCGCGCAGAGCGGTGATCTTGCCGGTTGCGGGGAAGAAGTTCTGGGCGGGGTCTTCTGCGTTGATGCGGAACTGGATGGCGTGGCCGCGGGGTGCGGGGAAGGATTCGGGCAGAGATTCGCCCTGGGCGATCTTCAGCTGCCATGCGACAAGGTCAATGCCCGCGACCTCTTCCGTGATGGTGTGCTCGACCTGGATACGGGCGTTGGTTTCCATAAACGACAGCATGCCGTTGTCGCCCATGAGGAACTCACAGGTGGCAGCGCCCACATAGCCCACGGCATGCAGAATGCTCGTGGTTGCCTCTTCAAGAGTGGCAACCTGTTCGTCGCTGAGGAACGGTGCAGGGGCTTCTTCGATGATCTTCTGGTTGCGGCGCTGCAGAGTGCAGTCGCGCGTCGACCCGATGAGGACACGCCCGGCGGCATCGGCGATCGCCTGGACTTCGATGTGGCGGGGACGAAGGATCTGCTGTTCGACCAGCACGTCGTCGCGGCCGAAAGCGGCTTTGGCTTCGCGGCCGGCGGATTCGTATGCGTGGGGCAGTTCGGCCCGGCTGGCCGCCGTGCGGAAGCCGCGCCCGCCGCCGCCGTGCACGGCTTTGATGACAACGGGGTAGCCGATCTCGTCGGCTACGGCGAGGGCGTCGTCGACGCTCTCCACCGGTCCGTTGGATCCGCGCGTGGTGGGTGCGCCGACTTCACGCGCCACAGCGCGGGCGTTGGCTTTGTCTGCAAGGCCTGCGATGGCTGCCGGGGGAGGTCCGACCCACACGAGGCCCGCGTCGATGACCGCCTGGGCGAATTCGGGGCTTTCTGCCAGGTACCCGTAGCCGGGGTGGACGGCTTCAGCGCCGGAGCGTTCGGCGATTGTGAGGATGGAGTCGATGTCGAGGTAGGTTTCAGCCGCACCGCTGCCGGGCATGAGCCAGGCATCGTCGGCGTAGCGGACGAAGTCGGCGTCCGAATCGGGTGTTGTGTAGGCGGCGATCGCGGTCAGACCGAGATCGTGGCACGCCCGGACAACCCGCAGGGCGATTTCACCGCGATTGGCGATGAGCACCCGCGTGAACGGCTTGGTTTTCACCGTTGCGGAAAAGGTCGGCGACATTCGCTCTCCTGAGAGGGTCGGGGATAGACACAGCAAATCTAGTGATGAGCACTAATGGTTTGTGTGCTGGTGACAAAAGGAATGGAAAAGCTTTTGGCGCAAGCATTGGGTGTGCGTGTCTGCTGTGGGCTGGCCTACTCGGCCCGGGCAGTGACACCCGCCTTCAGCCGCGATCAGACGCTCGCACCGGAGGCCCGGTTCCACAGGGAGTGCCATTCGACGCCCATCTGTCGGCACATATCGCGCAGCAGGGGTACGGACATGCCCAGAACGTTGGTGTGATCGCCTTCGATTCGGGTGACGAAAGCGGCTCCATAGCCGTCGATTGTCAGCCCGCCAGCCACCTCGAGAGGCTCTTGGGTTCCCACGTAGGCCTCGATTTCGGCATCTGTGAGTTCAGCGGTTGTGATGAGCGTCGATCCCACGGCCTCCGTGAAGTCTTCGACTCTCGGTGCGCTTCCGCCGGTCGGACATTCCAGGCGGGCCATGAATATTCCGCTGTGCAGGTGAGCTGTGCGTCCGCCCATTGTCCGCCACAGTGCGCGGGCGCGCTGCGGGGTGTGGGGCTTGCCGACGGCCTGCCCGTCGAGCTCAAGCATGGAATCAGAGGCGATGAGAACAACGGGTTCTCCCGCTTTGCCCGGCAGATTTTCAGCAGTGAGTTCGCTGATGACCGCACGGCCTTTGGCAGATGCCAGAACGGCTGTCTGCTCGGCGGTGGTGAGTTCGCGGCCCGCTTTCTGCGCAGCGAGGCTCAGCGCCGCATCTTCGTCAACACCGGAGACAATCACGGTCGGCTCTATGCCGGCGGCACGCAGAATCGACAGTCGGGAAGGCGACCCGGACGCGAGGATCACAGCGGTCATTCGGCGCTGTCCTGTTCTTCTGCAGATGCACAGCTCCTAGGCGCCCGGGCGGCCTGCCTCTGCAAGGCAGATGTGGGTGCCGGGGGAGTGGACGACGGCTGGGACTGCTGTGCGATCGCAGTGGGAAAATCCATGACCCGGGCAGCTGTTGTGACAATTGCCGAGGCGATCTGGGCGCTGCCGAAGCGCGACGGATAGCGACCCTCTGGGGCCAGGAGGCTCATACGCGATGTCCCGGAGAGCAGGTGGGTGAGGCTGATGGGCACCGCGTTCGTCGACAGGGCCGCAACGGTCTGGGACCCGGCAAGAACACGCGATGAGCGGCGCAGGACCGTGCGCACAGGATTGCGCAGTCCCGGCAGGCCGCCGAGATTGGGAGTGGTCAGAACGAACACCCTGTAGTTGCCTTCGACCTGCAGGCGGTTGATGGCGTTGGTGAGAATCGGCAGGCCGATGGTGCCCTTGACCGGGTGGACGACATCGGCGGTGCCCATTGAGATCACAGCAAGGCGAAGCTGGGGGCCTCCGGGTGTGCGCTCCATGGTCGGATCGGCCAAGAGCTCTGAGACCTGTGCGGCGATCGCAGTCGCTCCGACAGCGGGAACAGCGAGGCTGCGCAGGCGGACCGGTGACTGCGTCAAGGCCGAAAAACCGCGGGCAATGCGCACTGCGGGGTGGTCATCAGCGGTCTCCAGGCCGATTCCCGACAGCCACGAATCCCCAATGACGGCAACTGCTGGCAGTTCGCTGTCCTCGGTGCTGAGAGGGCCTCGGGTCCCGTCGTCGCACACAACGGCAGCGTGGGGATATTTGCGCCGCTGCGCATCAGCGCGGAATGCACGGCGGACTCGTTTGGACTGAGCCCGCAGGATTCCCGTTCCGGCTCCTGCAGCGGCACCGGCTGTGGTTCCGACTGCGAGTATCGCTTTCCAGCTGTTCTTCACGATCCCACTCTATCTGCCCTCGACGAAGGGTCTGTTTCCGCGCGAAAGCGTGTTTGCGGTAAGTGCCGTCGGTTCGGCCGGGCGTGAGCGCTGAAGGGCGCACAGGATATAGCCTGGTCCCATGACGAAGAAGAGCCCCAAAGACCAGCCGGGGGCAGCTGCCGAGCAGCTGACGGATCCCGCGCTGGCAGATGCGTACCGGCTGCAGTCGCGAAGCTATGTTCCCTTTGTGTCACGCGGTTTGCGCTTGGCTGCGGCCTGGAGCTGGCGCTCGCTGGTTGTATTGGCGGCGGTGGCCGTTCTGCTGTGGCTTTTGTCGAAGATCACATACGTTCTCATTCCGCTGCTTGTCGCTCTGCTGATTTCAGCCCTGTTGACGCCGCTGGTGAACTTCTTGGCTCGGCACAAGTGGCCCCGGACGGCCGCCGCCGCGACGGTGCTTCTGAGCTTCATCCTGGTGGTAGCGGGTCTGCTCGCGCTCGTCGGCCAGCAGCTTGTCGCCGGAATCATCGACTTGACGTCGACCACCATGAAGGGTGTCGACGCTATTGCCGTTTGGATTCAGTCGAACCCGCTGGGCTTGGATTCGACGGTGATCGCGCAGACTGTTGCCGATGCAACACAGCAGGTCAATGAATTTCTCAGTGCTCAGAAGGGCAAGATCGCAACGGGTGTTCTCGGCGCCGCTTCGAGTGTCGGCACGTTCTTCGCCGGTTTGCTGATTTCGCTGTTCGCCACCTTCTTCTTCCTGCTCGAAGGCAGCCGGATCACCCGCTGGATCACCCGCCTGCTGCCGGTTCCGGCACGGGAACCGGCACTGGGTGCCGCCTTCCGAGGTTGGATGGCACTGGGCCAGTACGCCCGGATCCAGGTGATCGTTGCGGCGGTCGATGCTCTGGGCATCGGCATCGGTGCGCTCATTCTGGGTGTGCCGCTTGTCATCCCGCTGACTGTGCTGATCTTCCTGGCGTCATTCATCCCGTTTGTCGGTGCTGTCGCCACGGGCATCATCGCGGTCCTCTTGGCTCTCGTGGCCAAGGGCTTCGTGCACGCGATCGTCATGCTCGGCATCGTTCTGCTGGTGCAGCAGGTTGAGAGCAACGTGCTGCAGCCGTTCCTCATGGGCAAGGCCGTGTCGGTCCACCCGCTTGCCGTTGTCCTTGCTGTGACCGTCGGCTCCTATCAGTTCGGCATTGTCGGCGCACTGTTCGCTGTGCCGCTTGTCGCCTCCGTGTCTGCGGCTATTGGATACCTGGCCGAACTGTCCTCCCAGCAGATGCTCGCCGATGCTCGGCGCGAAGGCGTGATCGCGTCCGGGGAGGGGCCGAACCTGCCGGGCGAAACCTCACCGGGTGTTGCGGCCAGAACCCCCGATAGTCAGAGGCGCACTGTCATCATCTCCGATTTCAAACAGAGTGAAGCCTCCGGGTGAGTCGGGCTGAAGACGAAGACGGCGGGAGCAGACACAGTGTCTGCTCCCGCCGTCTTCGTCTTCAGAAAGGTTGAGCCTTCCGGCGTGTCAGGTGATCAGTACGCCTTCGCCGATTTCACGGTGACAGTGATCTTCCTGCCGTTGGGGGCTTCGTATTCGACGTCGTCGCCGACCTTCGCCCCGTTGACCGCCTGGCCCAGAGGCGACTGTTCGGAGAACACTTCGACTTTGTCTTCTTCCGAGATGATTTCGCGCGAACCCAACAGGAACTCCATCTTTCGGCCGTTCATCTCAACGACGATCAGCTTGCCGGGTCCTGCGGTTTTGTCGTCCGCGTCCGCTTCGCCGACTTCGGCGTTGCGCAGCAGCTCTTCGAGCTGGCGGATGCGGGCCTCCATCTGACCCTGCTCGTCGCGCGCAGCGTGGTAGCCGCCGTTTTCCTTGAGGTCGCCTTCTTCGCGCGCAGCGTCAATGCGCTCCGCGATTTCTGCTCGGCCGGGGCCCTGGAGGTGTTCGAGTTCCTTTGTCAGGCGCTCGTAGGCCTCTTTGGTCAGCCACGTCTTGTCGCCGACGTTTTCTTCAGCCATGATGTTTCCTCCTTAGGCGCTGCACCGTGCAGCGCATGTCTAAGTGAAATCCCGGGTCCGCAGAGGACCCGGGATGGTTATCACGTCATTTTAGCTGACAAACCAGCAGGTTTCTAAGTGCCCCTGCACTGCAAGCTGGGTTGTGTTGACACTGACTTCCTGATGAAACAGGTCTGACGAGGCGGTGTCAGGTGCTGCGGGGATCGTCACCTCGCGGTATCCCACCACGGCCTCGAAGTCGTTCTTCGCAACCACAGAGCACACAGAATCGCGGCTGCGGTCGGGCCGGATGTTGAATTCCACGATCGCCCGATTGGAATCGACGGCTTCAAAGGCGACATCGGATGCCGTAGTCGGTGCGCCCGCCGGTCGAAAGGCGAAAAAGGCAGCTCCGGCTGTGATCAGGACAGCAATGATGCCGGCAATGATGAGCAGCGTGCGTCTGTTCAGCTGTGCACCTCGATAGCCGGGTGCACGCCCCCCGTACCTTTCGCTCACAGCCGACCTTTCTGCCAAGCGTTCATGTTCGACGTACTAGTCTAGAGGAGTCATTTCCGCCGGGAGCGAGCCCGCGCCCTCATGGAGGTCTACGTGAAATCAACCGCGCCGTATTCGCAGCTGCGCATGCTTGCCGTGCACGCTCACCCTGATGATGAATCGTCCAAGGGAGGTGCGACGACGGCGCTCTACACAACACTTGGAGCGGACGTCACAATCGCTACGATGACCGGTGGAGAAGCGGGGTCGATTCTCAATCCCGCTCTGGACGGAAGTCCTGCCGCCATCCGCGACATCGCGGGTCTGCGCCGCGATGAAATGGCTCGCGCCGCACAGCGTCTGGGTGCCCAGCACAAGTGGATCGGCTTTGTCGATTCGGGCCTGCCAGAAGGCGGTTTTGACGATATCGATCACGGAACGTTCTGGACGGCCCCAACCGAAGTGTCGGCCCGACCCCTGGTCCACCTCATCCGCCAACTGCGCCCCCACGTGGTGACCACCTATGACGAACTCGGCGGATACCCTCACCCGGACCACATCCGCACCCACGAAGCCACAATGCTGGCAGTTCGGATGGCTGCCGACGCTGACTGCAACCCAGAGCTGGGTGGCGCATGGCAGGTGCCGAAGGTCTACTACAACATGGACCTCACCCCGGCCAAGTGGATGCGCATCCACAGCGTTATGACCGCTCTCGGCGTTGAATCACCGCTGAGCGAAGAACGGCAGGAGCGGATCCGCACATCGGCAGACAAGCGCGACTACCGGCTGACCGCCTCGATTCCCGCCGGCGCCTTTTTGGAAACTGCGGCCGAAGCCCTGCGCGCGCACGCCACCCAGATCGATCCCAACAGCGGATTCTTTTCTGAAGTGCAGATGCTGGCCCAGCAGTACTGGCCAACAGAAGAGTTCGAACTCGCTGTCGACAACACCGGCAGGGAAGGCGACTTCGGCGACTTCTCCGAACACGACCTGTTTGAGGGAATCACGCTCGATAACGGCACCACTGTGCAGCCGGGAGACCTGGCTGCCGCCATGCGTGAGGCTGGAATTGAGATCGTCGAACCCGCCCACAAACCCCAAGGAGAATGATGCCGAACCTCATCGTCTTCGCCGCGGCAGAAAACCAGCCGCCGAAACTGCCAGACCCCGTGCTCGTCACACCCGGCACAATAGGCTTTGTCGCCACCGCCCTAGTCGTGGTCGCGACGATCTTCCTCATGCGCGACGCAGTTCGCCGCATCCGCCGCATCCGCGCACGTGACGGCGCACGGGTCGAATACACCATTCCGCTGCGCAAAGACGGCGACCTCGAAGGACAGCAGGCGGCCCGTCCCGACTGGAAAGGACCGGAAGACCAGCAGGATGACGCCAGCGAGGAACCCGAACCCGAAGAAGATTCCCGAACACAGGACTGAAAGCCGGCAGGCGCCTCGTCAGCTATCGGCCGAAAACGTCCGGGGCCGTTGCGACTGCAGCGGCCCCCCAGACCTTTCACATGGCCATGACGGAGGCGGTCAGCATAGCCGCCAGATGACAGCCATAGCCCACCACGGTGCAGGCGTGGAAGATTTCGTGGAAGCCGAAAGCACCCGGCACAGGGTTGGGGCGCTTGAGCCCGTAGATGACAGCACCGGCAATGTAGAACGCACCGCCGATCACCACGAGGATCCCCGCGGCGAGGTTCTCAATCCACATGTGGGGCACATAGCCCACACCGGCGACGCCGATGCCCACATAGACCGGCACGAAAAGCGCTCGCGGCGCTGACGTCCAGATGAGTCTGAAGGCAACACCAGCGGCCGCGCCGACCCACATGACGGTCAGCAGGATCAGCGCCTTGTCACTTGGCAGCAGGAGCAGCGCCAGCGGGGTGTAGGTTCCGGCAATGATGAGGAAGATATTGGCGTGGTCGAACCGGCGCAGGAGCAGGCGGATGCGCATACGCCACGGCCCGCGGTGATACACCGCCGAAGTGCCGAACAAGAGCATGCCCGTCAGGGCGAAGACGGCCGCACCCAGGCGGACTGGAACTGTGGGACCCAAAATGACTGCGGCAAGCCCGCCGATGACAGCCAGTGGAAAAGCTCCGACGTGAATCCACCCGCGCCACGACGTTTTCTTCTGTCCGGCCAACCGGCCCAGTTCGGTGCGCAGGAAAGCTCGCCGACGGCGCACAATGCGGCTGCGCGAGACAGACTCTCGCCGACTGGAGGCCAGTGTTTCTCCGTGGGCAAGATCGTCCGGGACAACGGCGGAGGCGGCGGTCGAATGCTTCATGGAAGAAGCCTAGGTTTCAGGACTGACAGAAGGGTGGGGATCCCGCAAAGCGATGCCTGCTATCTATTAGATTAAGAACGCACCCAAAAACACACCGCGGATGCCACGAGTGGAAGACGATGAGCATGAACCGTCCGCAAGGGAGAAAGGCCGAACGATGAAAGCACCGAAAACACCGCGTGCTGGTTCATCTACGGGCCTGCTGCACTGGCTGTACAACCGGCTCATGGTCAATGCGCTGCGGCCCGATACCGCGGTTCCACGGCACATCGGCGTCATCACCGACGGCAACCGCCGCTGGGCGCGCGAATTCGGCGCAACGACTGAACAGGGTCACCGGGCCGGTGCGCAGAAGATCATTGAGTTCTTGGGCTGGTGCGATGAAGTCGGTGTAGAGATGGTGACTCTCTACGTCCTGTCCAAGGAGAATCTGGCCCGGGCGGAAGAAGAAGTTGCGGCGCTGACCGAGATCATCGCCGATCTCGTTGACGAAATCGCCGATACCGAGTGGTACTCCGTCAACCTTGTGGGAAACCTCGAGCTTCTTCCCTGTGCCCTGCGCAGCAAACTGCAGGCGGCGCAGGAACGATCCTGCGGAGCGTCTGAAACAGCGTCGAGGGTCGCGGTCAACATCGCCGTCGGCTATGGCGGGCGCGCTGAAATCATCGACGCTGTGCGTTCCTATCTCAAAGCCGAACTTGAATCCGGCCGTGATCTCAGCAGCGCAATTGACGATGTGTCCGAAGAAAAGCTGTCAGAGCACCTGTACACCAAGGGGCAGCCGGACCCGGACCTCATCATCCGGTCTTCGGGCGAACAGCGGCTGTCTGGTTTTCTGATGTGGCAGAGCGCCTATTCGGAGTTCTACTTCTGCGAAGCCTACTGGCCGGCTTTTCGCAAAACCGACTTTCTGCGTGCGGTGCGCGATTTTTCGAACCGTTCGCGGCGCTTTGGTCGCTGACGGGGACACCCAGACTGTTCACCCAGCGTCGACCCCTGACAGCGCCCAAGATCCCCTGGAGTCAGGACAGCCCAGCTTGCACGAGACAGGCGCCCACCGGCTTCACGCAAAGCCGGTGGGCGCCTGTTCTGCTGTCAGGTCTGAGTTTGCCGAGATCGGCTTGCCCAGAAGTGGGTCAGCGGTTGTAGTTGCCGACCATGGTCATCACGTCAAGAGCCTTGTCGAGCTCTTCTTCCGTGATGGTGCCGTTCTCGACGTAGCCCAGGTCGATGGTTGCTTCCTTGACCGTCATCTTTTCGGCCACAGCGTGCTTGGCGATTGCCGCAGCTGCTTCGTAGCCGATGACCTTGTTCAGCGGGGTTACGATCGAAGGCGATGCTTCGGCGAGGAAGCGGGCGCGCTCTTCGTTGACCGTGAGACCGTCGATCATCTTTTCGGCCATGACGGTCGAGGTGTTGGCCATCAGGCGAATGGATTCCAGCAGGTTCGCAGCCATGACCGGGATGCCGACGTTGAGTTCGAAGGCGCCGTTGGTCGAGGACAGCGAAATGGTGGTGTCGTTGCCGATGACCTGAGCCGAAACCATGATTGCTGCTTCGCAGATGACCGGGTTGACCTTGCCGGGCATGATCGACGAACCGGGCTGGAGGTCCGGAATGTGGATTTCGCCCAGGCCCGTGTTGGGGCCCGAACCCATCCAGCGCAGGTCGTTGTTGATCTTCATGTAGCTGTAGGCGATGGTGCGCAGCTGGCCGGAGACTTCCACGAGGCCGTCGCGGTTGGCCTGTGCTTCGAAGTGGTTGCGGGCTTCCGTAATCGGCAGGTCGGTCTGTTCTGCCAGCAGTTCGATGACGCGCTTGGAGAAGCCATCGGGTGTGTTGATGCCGGTGCCGGTGGCGGTGCCGCCCTGCGGGACTTCGGCTACACGGGGGAGCGAGGCTTCGATGCGCTCAATGCCGATGCGCACTTGTGCTGCATAGCCGGAGAATTCCTGGCCGAGCGTGACAGGGGTTGCGTCCATCAGGTGGGTGCGGCCGGCCTTGACGACGTCCTTCCAGGCTTCGGCCTTCTTTTCCAGGGATTCAGCCAGTGTGCGCATAGCCGGGATGAGGTCGTTGACCAGTGCGCCGGTGACGGCCACGTGTACCGAGGTGGGGAAGACGTCGTTGGAGGACTGGGAGGCGTTCACGTGGTCGTTGGGATGGACCTCGATGCCCTTGTCCTTGAGGATTCCGGTGGCGATGGTTGCCAGGACCTCGTTTGTGTTCATGTTCGACGAGGTGCCTGAACCGGTCTGGAACACGTCGATGGGGTATTCGCCGTTGTGCTTGCCGGCGATGACTTGGTCCGCCGCCTGGGCGATGGCTTCAGCGCGGTCGGCGTCGAGAACGCCGAGTTCCCGGTTGGCGCGCGCTGCAGCCTTCTTCACCTGGCCAAGAGCGGCGATGTGTGCATTTTCGAGGGTCTTGCCCGAAATGGGGAAGTTCTCGACGGCGCGCTGGGTCTGCGCGGCGTAAAGGGCGTCCTTGGGGACTTTGACTTCGCCCATGGTGTCGTGTTCGATGCGGAATTCTGTCACTGTGCTGCCTCCGTGAGTTCCTTTTCCGTGGCCGCTTCGCCGCCGATCTGGGCGACGATCTTGGCGCGGCCGTCTTTGAGCTTGTAGGTCATGCCGACGATCATGAGCTGGCCGGAGTCGACCAGCTCTTTGAGGATCTGAGAGCGTTCGTACAGCAGGTGCACCGTGTCGACGGTATTCTGGTGTACAGCGCCGCCGATGTCATCAAAGCCGTCGCGACGAGCGTGGATGACGGTCGGCAGGAGTCGTGAGACGACGTCGTAGACGAATCCGTTGGGCGTTTCACCGGTTTCGAGGGATTCGACTGCGGCGGTCACAGCACCGCAGCTGTCGTGGCCCAGCACGATCAGCAGCGGCGTGCCGAGGTTGGACGCACCGTATTCAAGGCTGCCGATGGTGACCGCGTCCGTGACCTGGCCGGCGGTGCGGACGACGAACATTTCGCCAAGACCGACGTCGAAGATCATTTCCGCGGCAACGCGCGAATCGGCACAGCCGAACAGTGTTGCGTAGGGGTGCTGGTGGTCGGTCAGCGTGCTGCGGTGCTTGGAGTTCTGGTTGGGATGTGACGGGGTGTCGGCAACAAATCGCTTGTTGCCCTCCATCAGGTGGTTGAGCGCCTGCTGCGGCGTCAGATTGCGTGCCGGCATCAGACCAGACCTCGCGCAGCAGCTTCCTTTGCCGCTTCTTCGTAGGAGTGGGTCTTCTCCAGAAGGTGCTCGGCCATGACGGTGCGGACCGTGCCGGACTTCGAGCGCATGACGAGTGATTCGGTGACGACGCGCTTGCCTTCGTAGCGCAGTCCGCCCAGGAGGTCGCCGCCGGTGATGCCCGTGGCGACGAAGTATGTGTTGTCTCCGGTCACGAGGTCGTCAGTGCTGAGCACCGCGTCGACGTCGAGACCCGCGTCGATCGCACCCTGGCGTTCCGCGTCGTCCTGTGGCCACAGGCGACCCTGGATGACGCCGCCGAGGGCCTTGATAGCGCAGGCCGAGATGATGCCTTCGGGGGTTCCGCCGATGCCCATGAGCATGTCGATTCCGGTGCCGGGGCGGCAGGCAGCGATAGAGCCCGCGACGTCGCCGTCGGAGATGAGCTTGACGCGCGCGCCGGCGTCGCGGACCTGCTGGATGAGGTCTTTGTGGCGGGGACGGTCGAGGACGACGACCGTGACGGAGGACGGGTTGCCGGGGTTGCCCTTGGCCTTGGCGACGCGGCGGATGTTTTCGTCCACGGGCAGGCGAAGGTCAACGTAGTCCGCCGCCTGGGGGCCGACGACGAGCTTTTCCATGTAGAAGACAGCCGAAGGGTCGTACATGGAGCCGTCTTCAGAGACCGCCATGACGGAAATGGCGTTGGGCATGCCCTTGGCGGTCAGCGTGGTGCCGTCGATGGGGTCGACTGCGACATCGCACAGAGCACCGTCGCCGTTGCCGACTGCTTCGCCGTTGTACAGCATGGGGGCTTCGTCTTTTTCGCCTTCGCCGATCACCACGGTGCCGTTCATGGTGACGGTCGAGATGACATTGCGCATGGCGGCAACTGCGGCGCCGTCGGCGGCCAGTTTGTCGCCGCGGCCCACCCAGGGAGCGGCGGCTATTGCGGCGGCTTCTGTAACGCGGACGAGTTCGAGGGCGAGGTTGCGGTCGGGTTCGCCGGCATGCGTGCGCAGACGCTGCGTCCATTCATCGGTGACGGCCTGGGGCTGGGCAGAAGCCCGTCCGCCGTTGTGGTGGCCTTTGACAGTCGGGTTTTCTGCCGGTGTTTCGCTGGTGCTCATAGTCCTTATTGTGCCACCCGGCTGTGACACAGCGAACTCAGATGGGCCAAGGGGTGGGTGTGCGTTTGCGTTTGCGCTCAGAGACAATAGGGGGCGTGTCTGAGAAGAAGCCCGTTCCCGGTTCGCGGGAAGAAATGCGCCAGATCCGCCTGACGTCGAACTGGGTCAATATGATCATTGCCCTGCTCGTCTGCTTCGGCGTGGTGTTCGTTGTTTTTATGCTCGTTCCGCAGCCGAAGGGCGATCCCACGCGCAGCGTTGATGTTGCCTCGATCGGCCAGGCTGCCGAGGATCACGCGGGCTTCGATCTCTACACACCGCAGCTGCTTGAGGACTGGAACGCCAATGACGCCCACTTCACCAAGATGGGCCACCCCGAGGCGGACACGTGGTACGTGTCGATGGTCGGCCCCCAGGACCAGTGGGTTTCTGTTCGCCAGTCTGAGGGCGACGATGATTGGCTCGCCTCCGTTGTTGACGGCGCTGTCGAACGCGGAAAGTCGGACATCGATGGGGTGACGTTCACCGAATACGAATCGAAGGACCTCACCCAGCAGGCGCTGGTGGGCAAGATTGCCGGAACAACGGTCGTGTTCAAGGGCTCAGCCCGGTGGGAGAGCTACCACGAATACGCGAAGCAGGCCGTCGAACAGCTGAACGGCTGAGTGCTTCTTTCACTGGCTCTGCTCCAGCGCGGCTGCTGAACGCCGTTGAGCGGTCGGAAACCGCCGCTGAAGCTGCAGCCCTTATTCAGCGGACTCCGTCTTGTTTTCGCGCTTGGCCTGAGCCTCGTTGAGGGTTTCGCGGGCACCGTCGAGCCATGCTTGGCACCGGTCGGCGAGTTCTTCTCCGCGCTGCCACAGGCGCAGTGATTCTTCCAGCGGCAGGTTGCCGCCTTCGAGTGTGCGCACGACAGTGACGAGTTCGTCGCGCGCCTGTTCGTAGCTCATGTTCTGCGCATCCGACGGTGCAGCGGTGCTCTCGGGCATGGTGTTCTCAGTCATGTGAATCTGTTCCTTCCGTGGGGCGTCCGGGGCCGTCGGTGTTGGTGATTTCAGTGACGTCGGCGGTGAAGACACCGCGCTCGACTGTGATGGTCAGGTGATCGCCGGGTGCAAGTGTTTCCGCAGAGCGCACGGCGGTTCCGTCAGCGCTCTGCACCACGGCGTAGCCGCGAGCCAGAGTGTTCAGCGGCGACAGCGAGCGAACCTGGGTGCGCAGGTGCTGGACTTCCGCCAAGCCGGACTGCACTGCTGCATTGCCCAGCTGCCAGGCGCGTTCGCGCCAGTTTTCGACATCCTGTTGGCGTGAGGTGATCATCTGCTGCGGTTCAGCGAGCACGGGCCTTGAGCGCACGGATTCCAGTGCTGTGAGTTCCTGAGCGATGAACCTTTCCAGTGCTCCGTCCAGCTGGGCGCGCGCCTGGAGGATCTTCATGTTTTCTTCGTGGACGTCCGGCACGATTCTCTTGGCAGCGTCGGTCGGCGTGGATGCGCGCAGGTCCGCGACTTCATCGAGGATGGGGTTGTCGGCTTCGTGCCCGATGGCTGACACCACGGGGGTGGTGGCATCAGAGACCGCGCGGATGAGCGTTTCGTTGGAAAACGGCAGGAGGTCTTCCATGCTTCCGCCGCCGCGGGCGATGACGATGACGTCGATAGTGGGGTCGCTGTCGAGTTCGCGCAGTGCGCTGATGATCTGGCCGACCGCGGTTGTTCCCTGCACCGCTGTGTTGCGCACTTCGAACTGCACGGCCGGCCAGCGCAGGGTGGCGTTGCGCAGGACGTCCTTTTCTGCATCTGAGTTCCGTCCGGTGATGAGCCCGATTCTGCCGGGCAGGAACGGCAGCGGCTTTTTGGCGGCCGGGTCGAAAAGGCCTTCCGCTGCCAGTTGACGGCGCAGGCGTTCCAACCGGGCGAGAAGTTCACCAAGACCCACCGGACGGATGTCGCGAGCGCGCATGGACAGGCGTCCGGCTTTGCCCCAGAAGTCGGCTTTGAGCTGCACGACAATATGGGAGCCTTCTTCGATGGGAGATTCGAGCCTTTCGAGGACGTCGTTGAAGACCTGCACGGGCAGCGACATTTCTTCGTTGAGGTCGCGCAGCGTGAAGTAGCTGACGCGGCCGCGCCGGTTGAACTGGATGACCTGCCCTTCGACCCACACGGTGGACATGCGGTCGATGTATTCCTTCATTTTGCGTGACAGAAGAGCAAGGGGCCACGGGTTGTCCGCGGTGGTGTCGCCTGCCATTTCGGGCAGCGGACGCGGGGTGTCTGCGCCGAGAGTTCCCGGGGTTCCGCTGATGCGCTGTGCCACGCCGTCTCCGCTTCTGTTGTCGTCGCTTGGGGTTGTCGGGAAGTCTAGCGTCCGGTGCTGACACCGAATTCTCATAGGCGCTTTCTTACAATGGTGGTGTGAGTACTGTGAGCGTTCCTATGCCGGCCATGCCTCGTGTGCGCAAAGAGCCGAGTGAAATTCGACAGCCCGAGGGCGCTAAGCAGGTTCTGCTGGCGGCTCCCCGCGGTTATTGTGCGGGCGTTGATCGTGCTGTGATCGCCGTTGAACGTGCCCTTGAACACTACGGTGAGCCCGTTTATGTTCGTAAGGAGATCGTCCACAACCGCCATGTTGTTGAGACTCTCACCGAGCGCGGCGCGATCTTCGTTGATTCCGCCAATGATGTTCCCGAAGGCAAGCGCGTGGTGTTCTCTGCCCACGGTGTTTCTCCGGAGGTGCACGCCAAGGCGGCTGCGCGCAATCTGGAAACGATTGACGCCACCTGCCCTCTGGTGACCAAGGTGCACCGCGAAGCCATTCGCTTTGCCAAAGAGGGGTACCTGATCGTGCTTGTGGGCCACGAAGGCCACGAAGAGGTCGAGGGCACGATGGGGGAAGCGCCCGACGATATTGTTCTCGTGCAGAACCCAGATGAAGCCCGCGCGGTCGATCTGGGTGATCCCGAGAAGCTCATTTGGATTTCGCAGACCACTCTGTCGGTCGACGAAACAATGGAAACGGTCGATATTCTGCGCGAGCGCTACCCGCAGTTGCAGGACCCGCCGAGTGACGACATCTGCTATGCCACGCAGAACCGTCAGGTTGCGGTGAAGAAGATCGCACCCCAGGCGGATTTGGTGATTGTTGTGGGTTCGGCGAATTCGTCGAATTCAGTGCGTCTTGTCGAAGTTGCGCTGGAAGCCGGAGCGAAGGCCGCACACCGGGTGGACTTCGCCCGTGAGGTCGACGAAGAGTGGTTCCACGGTGTCGCCACCGTCGGTGTGACAAGCGGTGCTTCTGTCCCGGAGATTCTGGTGCAGGGTGTGCTCAAGCTGCTGGCCGAGTACGGCTACACGGATGTTGAAGAAGTGCAGACCGCCACTGAGGATCTGATGTTTTCGCTGCCGCGCGAACTGCGCAAGGACCTCAAGGCCGCTGGCCACAAGACGTCGAACAAGAAGGACGGCGCGGACCGCGAACACGACCTGCGCTGACCTTTCTTAACCCTCACACAGCCTGCCGCTCAGCCGACCAGATCAGTGATCTGGCCGGCTGAGTTCGTCTGCGCTGGGTTTGCGCACGGCGGCGTCGAGACCGGGGAGAGCATCGATGTCCTCGGTACTCAGGCCAGTGTGGGTGAACTTCCGTGCGGTCACCAGGAACCGGCTTTCAAAGGACCCGATGAACGTGTTGTAGTCGCCCACCGCCCGCTGCAGTGCGGTGCCGACCCGGGCTGCGTGACCGGCAAGGGTTCCCACGCGGTCGTAGAGTTCCCGACCCAACTGCAGGACTTCTTCTGCGGAGCTGCTGATGGCTTCGTGCCGCCAGCCCATGGCAGCGGTCTTCAGCAGCACAAGGAGGGTCGAAGGGGAGGCGATGACGACATTGCGCGACATTGCCTGTTCGATGAGCTGCGGGTAGGCGGCAGCTGCCTCGGACAGGAGAGAATCGCTGGGCACAAAGCAGACGACGAAGTCTGGGGAAGCGGCGAACTGCTTCCAGTACTCCTTTGACGCCAGTGAGTCGACGTGCCGCAGAAAAGCGCGTGCGTGTTCGTCTGCGGCTGACTTTCCGGTGTCTTCTGCACGCAGGCGTGCTGACAGTGGTGCTTTTGCATCGACGACGATGGTGCCGCCGTGGGGCAGGTTGATGACCATGTCGGGGCGGAGGGCGGAATCTGCTGTGGTGACGTTGACCTGAGTGTCGAAGTCGACGTGTGGGAGCATGCCCGCGTATTCGACGATCCTGCGCAGTTGAACTTCACCCCACGCACCGCGGGACGAGGTCGCGTTAAGCACCTGGCCCAGTCGTCCAGTGGATTCGCGTAGGTCTCGGTTCTGCTGGCTTAGGTGAGTGAGCTGTTCGCTTAGCCTGGTCATCTGCTCGATGCGCTGGCGCTCTGTTTCCGTGAGGTCTTCCTGCAGGCGGCGCACCCCGGCGGCTAGCGGGCCGACAGCGCCGGTGAGTTCGCCGGCAAGGCGCGCATCAGCCTCCAGCGCTTCGGAACGGTCAGTCAGAAGCTGCCGGGCTGTTTCTGCTTGAGCGAGCCTCGTGGACATTTCCGAGCGGGTGCGTGCTGATCCGAACAGGAAGCCGATAACAGCACCGAGCGCGAGGAAGACGATCGCTGCGGCGACGGCGGTGATGAGTGCTGCTGTAGTCATGCCCTCAGTGTGCACTGAGGCACTGACATAACCAGGGCAGCTGTTTTCGGATCGGATTCAATCCAAGGGAATAGTCAAAGGTTCAACTTTGTTTGGCGGGTATGAAGTCTTTTGGATTCCTCAGCTTCGGGCATTACGCGCCGGGCAGTGACCTTGATGCCAAACAGATGCTCACTGACGCGGTTGATATTGCGCAGGGTGCTGACGAACTCGGTGTCAACGGCGCCTATTTCCGTGTTCACCACTTTGCGCCGCAGTCGGGTTCGCCCATGCCGCTGCTGGCGACGGTTGCGGCCAAGACGTGCAATATCGAAGTCGGCACCGGTGTCATCGACCTGCGTTAGCGCATCTCATGGTTGTGACGTTGGATAGCGGCTGCCGCCCGCGGCTGCGCCGCGGTTGCCCCCCAACGTGACCGACTGGCCCACCCGAGCCCCTGTCAGTGACCGTTGCCGAGTCCTCCCGTGAGTCGGGCGTGGAACGCAGTCGTGAACTCGTTCATCCCGACGAACTCGACCGCCTTGCCGTGCTGTTCGTATTTGGTCTCGATTGCGTCGAGCGCCGCGACGGTGGAGGCATCCCAGATGTGGGATCTCGTGAGGTCGATGATGACTCGGTCAGGGTCGTCGGCGTACTCGAACATGGTGGTGAGGTCGTTGCTGGAGGCGAACAGGAGCTGACCCTCGACTGTGTAATGCGCGATCCGAGCGCCATCATGTTCAGTGATCTCACGCTTTACGTCGATGAGGTGGGCGACGCGGCGCACGAACATCACAGAGGCGACGAACACGCCGACGACGACACCGACGGCGAGGTTGTGGGTGGCGACGACGACGGCGACGGTGATGACCATGACGGTCGTCTCGCTCTTAGGCATCCGGCGCAGGGTGGAGGGCTTGATGGAGTGCCAGTCGAAGGTACCTACGGAGACCATGATCATCACCGCGACCAGCGCCGCCATGGGGATGATCGCAACGATGTCGCCGAGGACGACGATGAGGACCAAGAGGAACACACCTGCGAGGAACGTCGAGATGCGGGTGCGGGCCCCGGACACCTTCACGTTGATCATGGTCTGCCCGATCATCGCGCAGCCGCCCATGCCGCCGAACAGGCCGGAGAGCAGGTTCGCGACGCCCTGCCCCCAGCTCTCCCGGGTCTTGTTTGAGTGGGTGTCGGTCACATCGTCCACGAGCTTCGCCGTCATGATCGATTCCATCAGGCCTACCAGCGCCATCGCGAGGGCAAACGGCGCGATGATCGTGAAAGTCTCCCATGTCAGCGGCACATTCGGTATGAACAGCTCGGGAAGGCTGCGCGGCAGCTCACCCTTGTCGCCGACTGCGGGTACGTTGATCGCGAAGACGACCACGGCGGCGGTCACCAGAGCGATCGAGACCAGTGGGGCCGGTATGACCTTGGTGATCTTCGGCATGAAGACCATGATCAGCAGCCCGACCGCGACGAGGGGGTAGACCATCCAGGGCACGCCGATGAGTTCGGGCACCTGTGCCATGAAGATGAGGATCGCCAGCGCGTTGACAAAGCCGACCATGACGCTGCGCGGGATGAATCGCATGAGCCTGGCGACTCCGAAGACGGCGAGGAGGATCTGGAAGACCCCAGCCAGAAGCACCGTCGCGATGAAGTAGTCCAAGCCGTAGTCGCGGGCGACGGGGGCGATAACGAGAGCGATAGCGCCCGTCGCCGCGGTGATCATGGCGGGTCTGCCACCGAGGAACGCGATGGACACTGCCATCACGAATGAGGAGAACAAGCCCACACGTGGATCGACGCCCGCGATGATCGAGAACGAGATCGCCTCAGGAATGAGCGCCAGCGCCACGACCAGGCCTGCGAGAACTTCGCGGGTGAGGATGCGCGGGGTCTTCAGTGCGGTGAGCACCGACGGTTCGGGCCGGTACCGACCCTTGTCTTCTTTGGTCGCAGTGGGCACGGCCATGCGGTACCTCCATCTGTTCAGGGCGGCGCTCTCAGGCCGAGAGCGGAGAATGTCTGGTGGTGCGCGACAACGCGCGGCTTCGCCTGGTGATAGATCGCCACGGCGGAGGCATGTCCAGCTCATGTGGACACGAGAGTCAACACTAACGTAACGTGAGAGTTGTGTCGAACTGAGACGATGAGATGAGGAGGCCTCCGTGCCCGAAGCGGGAATGATGCACATCGGAGAGCTGGCTGAGCGGACAGCTCTGTCGCAGCGCACGATCCGCCACTACGACGAGATCGGACTCTTGACGCCCTCCGGACGCTCCGAGGGCGGGTTCCGGCTCTACACTGAGGGCGATCTCGGCAGACTCCTGCTGATCCGGCGCATGAAGCCACTGGGATACTCGCTCGATCAGATGGGCGACCTGCTCCGGGCGCTCGACGGCGCGGATGGCGTCGGTGCTGCCGCCGAGAGCGCCCGGCGGGCGCTGAACGATTTCCGCACCGACGCGGATGAACGCCGCGCGAAGCTTGCCAAGCAGCTTGACGCCGCTGACGAGTTCATCGGCCTGCTCGCCGCGCACTCCTCGGACTGAGTCGAAGCAGACACACGATGCGCTATCTGTGCCAGCGAGGCCACTTCGGCAACCCGCGGCCCTTCCAGGCCGGCAACCCAGCGGACGGATGCGAAGAGCCCGTAGCCGGCCCCGGCGAAGCCCACGGTGACCACGAGCCAGCGCCCGATGCCGAGCCACAGGCTCCCGTCCACGTCGAGCGCCCACTGAGCGCCTGTGATGAGCCCGGCGATCGCCATCCAGAGCCCAGCGACGACCACGACCACTGGCAGGAAAGCGAGGCACATCGCGGCGGCAGCCGACCAGAGCTGACGAGCCTCTAGCTTCGCCGTCGCCGCCAGGATCCGCTCGGCACGCTCGTTCGACGCGTCGAGGTTCGCGGTCATCGTGGCGGAGGCCTCCCCGGCGACCTGCTCGACGGCCTTCTCGACCCGCTCCTCGGTCCGCTTCTCGATCCGCTGGACCGCGCCGCCGACCTGGCTCACGAGCTTATGGTTCGCTGCGGCCTGCGTCTTCAGCCCCTCAATCGCCGAGGCCGTAGCCGCGCGATTCT
>NZ_KV823262.1:34303-37627 GCF_001815905.1 Brevibacterium sp. HMSC07C04
AGCCGCGCGATTCTTCTGCGCCTCCGCGACCAAGCTCCGCGACGCGGCGTTCAAGCTCTCGCCGTTGAGACTCTGCGCGAACTCGCCGAGCGTGCTCGCGATCTCGTTCTGCCTGCTCTCGATGCTCGCGATCCTCGCGGACACGTCGCTGGAGGGCGAGGAGGTCGACGCCGGGGCCGTGATCCGCTCCAGCCGCCTCGTCGTCTCCTCGTCCATGACCTTCACGAACCCCGCGAGCTTCTTCTGCTGCTCGGTCAGCGTGGCGATCCTCGCATTCTGCGCCTCGACGGCGGCGAGGATCGAGGTCAACAACTCCATCATCTCCGGACTGCCGAGCTGCTGCTGCGACTGTACGGGCCCGTTCTGCTGCTTCAGCCTGTCGAGTGCTGCGCTCATAGTCCTGCTCCTTCTGCTGCTGGTGGTAGTCGAAGAACGCCTGCGCGCCCTCCGGGGTGAAGTCCGCCGAGAGTGCACTCGCGCGCTTGCGGCGCTCGGCGCGCCCGGACTCGCCGCGGCGGTCCTCGATGTAGAGCGTCCAGGTCTCCTGCCCGGCGCGCCTGCCCTTCTTGCTGACGGGGCTGTGCAGCCGCATCCGCGGCACCCGCTCCCCGTCATCGCCGAGCTGCTGGTTCTGCTCCTCGATCACCGCTTCGAGACCGGCCTTGTCCACCGCGCGGGGGTCGGCCAGCGCCGCGCTCATCCGGTCACCCATCTCGCGGTCGAGCGATCCCTCGGCGAAGTCCTCTCGGCGCAGCTCCCAGTCCTTCGGCGCGTGCTCCAGCCGCTTCACGACCGAGAGCCCGTGATCGCGCATCAGCTCGTCGTTTGCCGACTGCACGCCCTTCTGGTTCCCGGCCTTGCGGTCGTGGAACGTGCGATAGTCCGAGAGCGCCTTTCCCGTGCGGTTGTTGTGATTGAGAACCAAAATATGGTTGTGCGGCTTCTTTCCCCGCCCATCCACATGACTGACGACGAGGCAGTCCGAATCCGGGTGCATCTTCTTCGCGAGCTGGTAGCCCAGATCGTTCACCCTCTGCACGTCCTCCGGATTCTTCGGATCGAACTCTTCGTCGCTGAACGACTGGCGGTAATGCAGCGCCTCGACCTCGCGCGTCGTGTTCTGCGTCAGCGCCCGAGCGCGCGCCGAGAACGCGCCGAGGCCTCCCGGCACATCGCACGTGATCGCTACGCCCCGCGCGTCCTCCTTGCCACGGATATAGCGCTCCGTGTCGGCGGCACTGGCGCTCGGGCTGTAGTGCGTCGTGCTCATGAGGCCGTCCGATCCCCGAGCAGGGCGCGAACCTCGCGCAGCAGCTCGATCAGCTCGGGCACCTCCGCCGACAGCGCCACCGACTCACCGGCCCGCGCGCGGCGGTCCAGATCGTTCACGTTGATCGCCAGCGGGCGCACCTGCGCGGCAAGCTCGCGAGCGTCCGCCGACGCCTGCACGCGCGCCTCGCCCCAGAGCAGGTGCGCGGCCACGGCAGCGTCCAGCTCCTCGCTCCGAGAGGCGTGGAGCGCGTCGCGCACCACGGCCCGCACCCACGCGCTCGGAGCCAGCCCGAGCCGCTTCGCACGAGTGCGCAACGCCGCGAGCGTCTCCTCGCCGAAGTCGGTATCGAGCTTCGCGCGGCCCCCACGACGACGCTTCGCGCCACCGTGACTCTGCCGCACAGCTTCCACAGCAAACCGACCGATGTTCACCTGGGAGTCGGCCTGCTGCTCCACCTGTACGCCAGAGTGGCAAGCAGTAGCCGCGTCGGACATTTCGCTGACGCTCATGTCCTCCCCGGCTGCTTGCGAGGGGCCTCCGGCCCCCTCGACCCCCTGGAAGAGCGCATCGCGTTTGGTGCTCATCGCACACCTCCCGCGACCAGCAGCCCACCGTTCGCGCGGAGGCGCTCGACCTTCGCTTCGAGGGCCTTCCGCTTGGCGTCGGCACGACGCTTGCGCTCCTCCTCGGAGAGCGCGGGACAGTCGTCGCCATGACGCGCATAGGTGCCCGACTGCGGCGTCGAACAGGTGCACAGCTTCAACTCACGGTTGTGCTCCTCCAGCTCGGCGAGACGCTTGCGCTGCTGTTCCTCGACGATCTCGCGGTCACGCTTCGCCGCCTCCTCCGCCACGGCGATTTCCTCAGCGCTCGGCTGGATCGGCTGGCCGACCCCGGCGAACTCCGCGAACAGATCGTGCCCGTCGATCGCGTCCAGCTCGGGGCGGGCGATCCGATCGTGCTGCTTGACGATCGGCGCGACCGTGCGCGCCTCGATCTCACAGCGCACGCGCTCCCGCTCCGCGGTGTCCCTGATCGCCTTGCACCTGCGCGCCAGCAGTTCGAGGTCCTGGCGCATGTGCTCGTACCGTTCGTAGCTCCGGTACTCGCGGGTGCCGTTGAGCACGCCGGAATTCACAAAGATCGAGAACTCCCGCTCGGCGACCGGAATGATCACCGGGAAGCGACGGAACCCCTGCCCGAGGTTCTCCGCCTGGTGCTTGACCCGCACGCCTCCCTGCATCGACTCGTACTCGCCAGCCAGGCCCCGGAGGAACTCCTCGTAGCCCTCCGGACCCGTCACGATGTTCACCCGGTTGAGCAGCTGGGTCTTCGACCCCTTGATGTTCACGATCGGCTTCTCGTCCGGCTCACGCCACGGGCCGAGGATGCGGAAGAGCATTCCGCGGCTCTTTGCCGTGCGGATCATGTCGCCAACCCGCATGTCCTCCCAGATCACGACCGGCTCGCCGTCGTACCCCTCCCAAGAGACGTTCTCGCCGCCCACCTTGAAGTACGGCTTATCCGCGTCCGGGGCCAGAGCGCGAGCGAGCGCCTTCGCAAGCAGATCCTTGCCCGTGCCGCCTTCGCCGAACACGTAGAAGTTCATGACCGACTCAGGCGCGTCCTGATACGCGAGGAAGTCGCCCCGCAACTTCTGGAAATGCGCCAGGTTTCCCTTCGCGAAGTAGATCGCGGGCTCCTGATCGCGAACCTGCTTCAACGTCAGCGAGCCCTTGCCCACGGCCTGGAAGAGCTTGCTGAGCTTCGCACCCCCGCCACCCTCCGCGGCGTTGCGGCGCATCGCCATGTGCGCGTCCAGTTCCCGCCCGAAATCGAAGTTCGCGACGATCCGCCCACGGCCGTACTGATATTTGCCAGGCATGCCCTCCTGCGTCTTGTCCACGAGGTAATGCCGATCCGACTGGTGGATGCCCGGGATGGCGTTCTTCCCCCGCGACTCATGCGGCAGGTACTCAGCGAGATCGAAGAACGCCTTCTCTGCCGCGTCGCGAACCTTGGTCGCGGAGGCGCAGAAGAATCGCGCGGCT
>NZ_KV823262.1:37637-38207 GCF_001815905.1 Brevibacterium sp. HMSC07C04
AGAATCGCGCGGCTACGGCCTCGGCGATTGAGGGTCTGAAGGTGCAGGCCGCAGCGAACCAGAAGCTTGTGAGCCAGGTCGGCGGCGCGGTGCAGCGGATCGAGAAGCGTACTTAGGAGCGGGTCGAGAAGGCCGTCGAGCAGGTCGCCGGGGAGGCCTCGGCCACGATGACCGCGAACCTCGACGCCTCGAACGAGCGTGCCGAGCGGATGATGGCGGCGACGGCGAAGCTAGAGGCTCGTCAGCTCTGGTCGGCCGCCGCTGCGATGTGCCTCGCCCTGCTGCCGGTGGTCGTGGTCGTCGCTGGGCTCTGGATGGGCATCGCCGGTCTCATCACGGGCGCTCAGTGGGCGCTCGCCGTGGACGGGCGCATCTGGCTCGGCATCGGGCGCTGGCTCGTGGTCTCCGTGGGTCTCGCCGGGGCCGGCTACGGGCTCTTCGCGTCCGTCCGCTCGGCCGCCGGTCTCGTGGAGACGTGGAAGGGTCGCGGGGTGCCGAAGTGGCCGAGGTGGCGATGATGGCTGGATCCGCTCGAGCTACCGGTTCCGATCAGCGGTCGAAGGATTTTCG
>NZ_KV823262.1:38217-39498 GCF_001815905.1 Brevibacterium sp. HMSC07C04
CGATCAGCGGTCGAAGGATTTTCGCAGCAGCCGGTCCTGCGGCCTCGGTGCCGCCGCCCTAACCTGACGAGCATCCCCGCCGTGACGGCCATCACGACGGCGATCCCGGCACCGATGATCCAGGGGTTACCGAGGAGCCCACCGACGCCCGCGAGTGCTCCGCCCGCCGCGATGAGCGGCAGGCCGCAACAGAGCAGCAACGGAAGCGCGCAGCATGCCAGCAAGAGCAGTCCGGTCCCTGCAGCGACGACGGGACCGGCGCGCCGTTCGTCGCGGTCCTGATCGGCGCTCATCGTCTGCTTCAGGATGAGATCTCCCCGATTGCCTGCGTTGCCGTTCATGCGCAGCACGACAGCAGCGACGGGTCGGTGGTGAAGGCCTTCGCGGCGATCCGGATGCCCTCGGCCATCGTCAGGTAGGGAGCCCAGGCGTCGGCGATCTCGGCGACGGTCTTGCCGAGCACGTGGACACCGGCGGCGGCGAGCTCTCCGGCGTCCTTGGCGACGGCGGTCAGGCCGAGGATCTCGTTCGTGTCGGCGTTCACGACGATCTTGATGAACCCGCGGGTGTCGCGGTTGACCAGCGCGCGGGGCACGTGGTGCAGCGGCAGGACGCGGCAATCGCAGCGGATCCCCGCAGCAAGCACTTCCTTCTCGGTCATCCCGACCGCTCCGATCGCGGGCCCGGTGAACGTCACCCGCGGCAGGCGGGAATAGTCGACGGCACGATCGGCGTCGGCGAACGCGTTCTCGGCGACGAGGGTGCCGTGGTGGGCGGCGACGTAGACGAACTCGGGGTGCCCGGTCACGTCGCCCGCGGCCCAGATCCGCGGGTTCGAGGACCGCAGCCGGTCGGAGACGACCACCTCGCCGGAGTCTCCGGTATTCACCCCGACCGCATCGAGGTTCAGGCCGTCGGTGACCGGTCGTCGTCCGAGGGCGAGGAGCACCTGGTCGGCGCGGAACTCCTCCCGGCCGCCGGCGACGTCCGCGGTGACGACGGCCTGCCCGGTCGCGGCGTCGCGGGACACCCGCGTCGGCAGCGCGCGGCGGACCACCCGGATGCCCTCGTCGGCGAACACCTCCTGCAGCGTCCTGGACACCTCCGGCTCCTCCTTCGACGCGAGCCGGGACCGGGCCAGCACGGTGACCTGGGAGCCGAGCCGGGCGAACAGCTGCGCCTGCTCCAGGGCGACGTAGCCGCCGCCGAGCACGAGCAGGGACTCAGGGAGTTCGGTCAGCTCCATCGCCGTGGTCGAGGTCAGGTACCCGGTCTCCTCCA
>NZ_KV823262.1:39632-45807 GCF_001815905.1 Brevibacterium sp. HMSC07C04
GGTACCCGGTCTCCTCCAGGCCGTCGATCGGCGGGGCCCACGGCCGAGAGCCGGTCGCGACCAGGTAGTGCGCGGCCTCGATCGTCTCGGTGCTGCCGTCGTCCCCGGCGACCTGGAGGACCGGAGCGTCGGGGGTGCCGGCGAACGCGGCGTCGCCGCGGCGGACGGCCCACCCGTAGGAGTCGGCGACGTCGGCGTACTTCTCGCCCCGCAGCGACTCGACCAGCGCTTGCTTCCCGGCGATCAGGGCGGGCATGTCCACCGGCCCCGCCGTCGTCTCGATCCCCGGGAACCGGTCGGCGGCGTCGGCCGCGGAGTGCCATGCGTCGGCCGCGGCGATCAGGGCCTTCGACGGCACGCAGCCGGTGTTCACGCAGGTGCCGCCGAGCGTCCTGCGCTCGATCATCACCACCGACTTGCCGAGCGTGGTCGCGCGGATCGCGGCGGCGAACGCACCGCCGCCCGATCCGATGATGGCGAGGTCGTACTTCGTGGGCATCGCAGCTCCTGTCAATACTTGGACTTCCGGTCTATCTCAGCCATACTGGACCTTCCAGTGCAGGGGAAGGTCAAGAGGACTTCTGCCGAAAGAACAGGGGGCCTGCGATGCGCATCGGGGAACTCGCCGAGCGGGCGGGAACGACGGCGAAGACGCTGCGGTTCTACGAGGAGCAGGGCCTGCTGCCCCCGGCCGAGCGCACGCCGTCCGGATACCGCGACTACGCGCCCGAGATGGTCGCTCGGATCGACTTCGTCCACCGCGGCCAGGCCGCGGGCCTCACCCTCGCCCAGATCCGCCAGATCCTCGACATCCGCGACGGCGGCGCTGCTCCCTGCGAGCACGTGCGCGACCTCCTCGACGCACGCCTCGCCGAGATCAAGCAGCAGATCGCCCAGCTCACAGCGCTGCGCGACACCATCACCGAGCTCAGACGCGACGCCGCGCAGCCCGACCCCGACTCGTGCAGCGCGGACCAGGTCTGCCGATACCTGTAAACGGCAGAGCCGGTCGCACCAACGCCACAAGCCCGACATGCGCTACGAAAATCCCCTGTACCTGGCAGAGGAAGCCGCCGCACTCGACCTCTTGTCCGATGGACGGGTGGCGCTGGGAATCTCGCGCTGCTCACCAGAACCGGCTGAGCGCGGCTGGGAAGCCTTTGGCTACGCAGGTTCCACCGACCCGCGCGGAGCCGATATCGCGCGCGAAAAGTTCCCACAGTTCATGGCGGCAATCCGCGGTGAAGGCATGGTCGAACCTGCCAGTCAGCAATCCGGCTTCCCGCCCTCACCGGCTGATGAACACGGGCGTCTGCGCATTGAACCGCACTCGCCAGGTCTTGACCGCCGCATCTGGTGGGGCGCTGGCAGCCGCGAAACAGCAGTGTGGGCCGCACAGCAGGGTGTCAACCTCATGTCCTCGACCCTCCTGACAGAGGCCACGGGTGATTCCTTCGCACAGCTGCAATCGGAGCAGATCGCACTGTTTCGCGATGCATGGAAAAAGGCCGGCCATGATTGGACGCCGCGCGTGTCCGTTTCACGCAGCATTTTCCCGATCGTCAACGAGCTCGATGCCATGTATTTCGGCGCTCGCGGCCAGGGTGCGAACGACCAGATCGGCGTCATTGACGGTTTCCGCTCTACGTTCGGCAAGACCTACGCGGCGGAGCCAGACCAGCTGGTCGAACAGCTCAAGCAGGACACCGCGCTCATGGACGCTGACAGCGTCATGCTCACCATTCCCAGCCAGCTCGGTGTTGATTACAACCTCCACATTTTGGAAGTTTTCGCCACACACGTTGCGCCTGAACTCGGCTGGCAGCCGGCCTGGCAGGGCCCCACGGAGGGGTATCCCATCAGTTGATCTGGGAGAAACCCGCCGGGGTAGCCAGCCCGCCCGGCACTTAGGCGGGGGAGTGGGGTGACTGTGGCGGCGCCTCGTCAGCGGGGCCCGAAGGCCGCTGCCCAGCAGCAGGCGGCTTGGTGCCGCGCTGGGTGAAGAACTCAACCACGAGCAGGCCACCTCCGGCAATCAAAACCAGCGACATCAGGACCAAGAGGCCAAGACCCACGTGC
The DNA here is from genome assembly GCF_001815905.1 of Brevibacterium sp. HMSC07C04. Classification (GTDB taxonomy): domain Bacteria; phylum Actinomycetota; class Actinomycetes; order Actinomycetales; family Brevibacteriaceae; genus Brevibacterium. The sequence continues at coordinate 41,712 of NZ_KV823262.1, forward strand.
GGGAACATGCCGGAGAAGACATAGGGAAGGCGGGCCAAAACGTTGAAGATGCCCAGCAGGCCCGCCAGCGCACCCGCACCGCCGGCAATCAGTTTGAGGATGGGCTTCTTCGTGATGATCGCAGCGATTGCAGTGCCGATTGCGCCCAGGCACAGCAACATGATGAGGATGCCGGCGAAGGCTCGACCGCTCACCATGACCGAGAACGAGAAGAAGTTCAGGGTGCCGTGGTCGCCCAGTATGTCGACCATGGCGAACGGCAGAAAAAGGCTGATGATTGCCAGGAGCGCTGCGGCGGGCAGACCAAAGGATGCCCAGCGTGCAAAGGTGCCGATCTTGCCGCTGCCCTGTGCGCCGTGCTTGTTGAGGAAGTCCTGCGCTTCTGCGCTGGAGCGTTCAACCGTCGGCGCAACATGGGTGGTGTAGGCGTCCTTCGCGCTGGCAGTGAAGTTGCGGAAGCCGGAGCTGAGCTGCTCGCCGAACTGGTCGAAGGACTGGTGCTGATCATTGTGGATCTCGCCGCGGTCAAGAGCTGCCCGGTACTCCTCGACCGTCGGCGGCCGCCCCCGGGAGGGGCGGAAAGCCTGAGCCCATTCTTCGGGGGTGGGCTTGCGGTTAGGCTGCTGAGGATCAGCGGGGCCGGTGTGCTCGGCTGGTGCCACGGGATTCCTTCCGTGCGGTGTCGGCGGGTCTGAACACAGCTCGTCACAGCGAGCTGATCTGCTCAGCTTATGGATTCAAAGCGGCGTGCAGGAGGACATCGGCTGAACAAGTCCGCACAGAAAGCTGAAAGCGCGGGCGGACGGTCGTGGGACGGACGCGCCTTCTCCCGAGGCACGCCCGTCGGTGAGCGTGTGCCGGGCGCGGGCTAAAATGTCCGCGTGGCTTTGACTATTGGAATTGTGGGACTGCCCAATGTGGGCAAGTCGACCCTGTTTAACGCTTTGACCCGTGCTGAAGTTCTCGCGGCGAACTACCCGTTCGCAACGATTGACCCGAACGTGGGCGTTGTGCCGCTGCCTGACCCGCGGCTGGACCGCCTGTCTGAGATCTTCGGTTCCGAGAAGATCCTGCCGGCGACCGTGAGCTTTGTGGACATTGCGGGCATCGTCAAGGGCGCCTCGGAAGGTGAGGGCCTGGGGAATAAGTTCCTGGCCAATATTCGCGAAGCCGATGCCATCTGCCAGGTGACGCGCGCTTTCTCCGACCCGGATGTCACCCGGGTTGAAGGTTCAGAGACCCCGGCGGGTGACCTCGACACGATTTCGACCGAGCTGATTCTGGCTGACCTGCAGACGCTGGAGAACGCTCGTCCGCGCATTGAAAAGGATGTCAAGCGCAAGCTCATTGACGGTGCGGTGCTTGAAGCGATGGATAAAGCCGCGGCTCTTCTTGAAGACGGCACCACCCTGTTCCAGGGTGCGGAGAAAGCCGGGATTGATGTTTCGCTGCTGAGCGAACTGCAGCTCATGACGGCAAAGCCCTTCATCTACGTGTTCAACACTGATGAAGAGGGCCTGGCTGATGAGGACATGCAGAAGCAGCTGCGCGAGCTCGTGGCTCCGGCTGAGGCGATTTTCCTCGATGCGAAGTTCGAAGCTGAACTCATTGAGCTGGATCCTGAAGAAGCCGCCGAAATGCTCGAATCTACCGGTCAGGACGAGCCTGGTCTGGACAAGCTGGCTCGCGTTGGCTTCGACACTCTTGGTCTGCAGACCTACCTGACTGCCGGGCCGAAGGAGGCACGTGCGTGGACCATCCGCAAGGGCTGGACCGCTCCCGAGGCTGCCGGCGTCATCCACACCGACTTCCAGAAGGGCTTCATCAAGGCTGAGATCGTGTCCTTTGAAGACCTCGATGACCTGGGCTCGATGAACGAGGCGAAAGCCGCCGGCAAGGTCCGCATGGAAGGCAAAGACTACGTTATGGCCGACGGTGACGTGGTGGAGTTCCGGTTTAACGTGTAGTACGGGGGGTGCTTCTATAGTTTTCGTCAAGCTGCTGGAGCTTGTTGCGTGGGGCGGGGTTCGTAAAGGGTGCCATCGCGAAGCATGGCGTATAGGACGTCGGTTCTGCGTCTGGCCAGGGCGATGATGGCTTGGTTGTGGCGTTTGCCCTCGGCACGTTTTCTGTCGTAGTACGCACGTGAGAATGGGTCGGCTTTGATAGATGCGAAGGCTGATAGGAATAGTGCGCGTTTGAGGGTTGTCTTTCCGCGTCTGGAGGGTGCTTCACCGCGAATGGAAGTTCCGGATCGGCGGGTTACTGGTGCGATACCGGCGTATGAGGCTAGGTGTGCGACGGATTTGAAGTTCTTGCCGACGACCTCTGTGAGGATACGCGCGGCTGTCCTGACCCCGATGCCGGGCATAGAGGTCAGGACGCAGGTTCGAGGGTGAGCATCGACCACCGTTAAGATCTCAGCTTCAATATCGGCGCGCTGCTCGGTCAGCTGTGCAAGCTGAGCGGCGAGTCGGCTGATGATGTGCCCGGCAGTGTTTGTTCCGGCCACGATGGTGGTTTGTTCGGCCAAAGCTGCAAAGATCTCGTCAGCCAGGCGGGCCGCCATGCGGGGTGCGAGTTTCTTCAATCGTGTTCTCACGCGGCTGCGTCCTGCCTCGTGCAGTGCTGCGGGAGTGGGATAGCGGCTGAGCATATCTACTACTGCTGGATGGGCCAGGCGCGGTCCCACTACCCGTTCAAGGGCAGGATGTATCTGTGTGAGCAGGCCGCGCAGCCGATTGCGTACCCCGGTCAGCTGGGCGGTCAGATCGTCATCGAAGCCACACAGCATTGACAATTCGGCGATGTGTTCGTCCGCGATAGTGATCCCGCGCAGTGTGTGGGGGATGGTGCGGGCTGTATCAGCGATGATGTATGCATCCCTGGCATCGGTCTTCGCCTGGCCTGGATGAAGATCAGCGACACGGCGCATGGTCAGCCCCGGCAGGTAGGCAACGGCAATCCCCAGTTGTTGGGCTACCGCGAAAACTCACGCGCCTATGGTTTTAGGCTGGTCCACCACGACCAGCAGTTGTTCATGCTTGGCGGCAAGAGCTGTTAACAGTTCTTGGATCTTCGGTTCGGATTGCGGCAATGGCTTGTCATGCACTACCTGGCCATCATGGTCAACAGCGGTGGCATGATGTTCTGTCTTGCCGACATCGATGCCAAGAAATACTTGTGGTTGCATCGGTTACCTTCTTCGGTCTCTTAAGCACAAACTAGGTCACCGATGGTTCGTTCGCTCACATCCACGTTACGCAGCCCCACAGTATTCAGAGCGTGCTTCTATTAGCGATCCGAACGAACCAGACTGATCCCAGTGACAACACCCCCGGATCATGAACAACTGGGGGCAGACATCATGCCGGGGTCAGCCGGTTCCCAGCACTACCTATCCTGACGGAAAGCAGTGACACCTAAAAGGTAACGGGGACTTTGTGCTCGCCGTTAACATCCCGCGCCTGCTCGATTGCGAGGGTGCGTGGGGCATGCGCATCGAGCTCGTGCCCAGCCTGGGCACCCCCGTGCCGAGCGGCGGGATCCTCTTCCGGACCTCGGCGCCGGTGGGCCGGGCCCAGCGCCGCGCGCTCGAATCGGCGCTGGCGTTCGGCGACGTGCTCTCGCCCGCCAGCGGGCCCTTCGGCGCGATCCGCGCCATGGTCGACATCGCGCTCAAGGCGCTCTCGCCCGCGGCCAACGATCCCAGCCGCGCCTTCCAGGCGCTCGAGGAGATCGAGGACATCCTCACCGAACTCCCCCCGGACATCGCCAAGCGCGAGGCGCTCCTGGCCGCCCACGCCTCCCGCCACTTCTGCGCCACCGTTGCGGCGGTCTCATGGACGTTGAGCCCGCTGGGGTTGGGCAGCGCCCACAGGGCCACCCCGTCCGGCCACCCCGGCACCCACGGTGCCCCCGGGACTCATCGGTCACCGGCTGTGCCCTGAGCACCGCACCGGGACGGTCGAAGGTCTGACGGCATGCGGTGATGCCCACGATGAGCAGGCGCACCAGGCCCGCGGACTCGGCATCGCCGGGCAGCGGCGGCACGTCGTCGCGAGCCGGGCCGTCCGCCGCCGCGGCGAGCTGGGCC
>NZ_KV823263.1 GCF_001815905.1 Brevibacterium sp. HMSC07C04
CGGGCGCTTAAAGCGCCCGGCCCCGCGGTGATGTGTCGCAGCGGCTCAGTGACCGCGTTCAATCCATTCCTGCAGATGCGGCTTTTCCGCGCCGATGCTGGTGGAATCACCGTGTCCGGTCAGCACAATCGTGTCTTCAGGCAGGGCGAAAAGCCGCTGCCGGATCGAGTCGATGATCGTGTCGAAACTCGAATGCGACCGTCCTGTCGCTCCCGGGCCCCCGTTGAACAGAGTGTCACCGGAAAGGAGGACCGGCACCTCGGCGTTTGCGGGAGTGGTTCCCCGAACGTCTTCGGGCAGTCCGGCACCCGTGAGGCCTTCGGCAATGTAGAAGCACGTGGAGCCGGGGGAGTGGCCCGGTGTGTGCATCGCGCTCAGGCGCAGACCGGCCACCGTGAAGGTGTCGCCGTCATCGATCCGTCCGGTGGGCTGACGGTCCTCGAACACTTGGTCCCACAGCACGGAATCGGCGGGGTTGAGCAGGATCGGCGGGTCGCCGAGCTTGGCCTGAGCGTCGAAGACGTACCGAATGTGGTCGTCGTGGCCGTGGGTCAGGAGGATAGCGCTGACTTCGCGCTCGCCGACGGCTTCGGCAATGGCATCCGGGCTGTGCGCCGGGTCGATGACGACGACGGTCGAATCGTCGCCGACAATCCACACGTTGTTGTCGACGTCGAAGGTTTCGCCGTCGAGCGAAAAGGTTCCCGAGGTGATGAGCCGCTCAATGCGGACGGTGCTGTCTGTCATGTGAACTCCACAACCGATCGAAGGACTTCTCCTTGTGCCATCTTCTCAAAGGCGTCTTCGACCTGCTCGATGCCGATCCGCTCGGTGACGAACTTCTCCAGCGGCAGGCGACCCTGCCGGTAAAGCTCGGTGAGCATGGGGAAGTCGCGCTCTGGCAGGCAGTCGCCGTACCAGGAGGATTTGAGTTTGCCGCCTCGGGCGAACATGTCGATGAAGGGAACGGTCAGCTCCATGTCCGGGGTCGGTACGCCCACCAGCACAACCGTTCCGGCGAGGTCGCGCGCGTAGAACGCCTGGCGCCAGGTTTCAGGTCGGCCCACGGCGTCGATGACGACATCTGCACCGAACCCGCCGGTGAGACTCTGGACCTTTTCAACGACTTCGTCTTCGCTCATGCCCTTCGACGAGAAGCTGTGCGTGGCTCCGAGGTCTTCGGCCGCGGCGAGCTTCTTGTCGTCGAAGTCGATTGCGATGATGGTGGAGGCACCCGCCAGTTTCGCACCGGCAATGGCGGCACAGCCCACACCGCCGCAGCCGATGACCGCCACGGAATCGCCGTGTGTGACCTCACCGGTGTTCATAGCAGCGCCGATTCCCGCCATGACGCCGCAGCCCAGAAGGCCGAGCACCGCCGGATCGCCTTCGTTGACCTTGGTGCACTGGCGTTCGGCAACGAGGGTCTTCTCGGCAAAGGACCCAATGCCCAGAGCGGCTTCGAGTTCCGTGCCGTCGGTCAGCGTCATCTTCTGCTTGGCGTTGTGGGTGGCAAAGCAGTACTGCTGCTCATTGCGCTTGCAGGCGCGGCATTCACCACAGGTGGCACGCCAGTTGAGGATGACGAAATCGCCGACCTCAACGTGGACGACGCCTTCGCCGACGGCGCTGACAACACCGGCGGACTCGTGGCCCAGCAGGAAGGGGAAGTCGTCACTGACTCCACCCTGGCGATAGAGGTAGTCGGTGTGGCACACGCCGCACGATTTAACGTCGACGACGACTTCGCCCGGACCGGGGTCGGGGATGACGATGTCGACAAGCTGTGCGGGTTCTTCTTTTGCGAAAGCGACAATGCCCTTCACGGTCTGGGACATGCTGACTCCTATAAGCAGTCGTTGATGTGTCAAGTCCCACGCTACCGAAAACTGCGCACAGATAAAGGCCGGGCTTCGCTGTGTGCCAAGCCCGGCCCTGTTTCAGTCAGCGTGCGGCGACAGGTCAGTCGATGTCGCCGGCCGCTTCGTCAGGGTGGGCCTTCAGATGCAGGATTGCGGCTCCGAGACCGCCCCAGACGGTGATGATGGCGATGAGCATCATGATGACTGCGGATGCGCTCATGGGGTAACTCCGTTCTCGTTGTTCGGTGCGGCAGCCTGGGTTTCTGCAGCTGCGGCTGGCTCGTTCAGCTGCTGTTCGAACTCGGCCTGTGCTCGTTCGACTTTTTCGAGGCTCTTGCGCGGCCACGGGGTGATCGACAGGACGAGCGACACCACGACGATGAGTCCGAGGACGCCCCAGCCGAGCAGGTTGAGGGTCAGCTGCGGATAGCCTTCGTAGCCTTCTTTGATCGTCGTCTGGATGACCTGGATGAGCATGACGACCAGGACAACCGGGGTGATGATGCCCACGAAGACCATCCACACTTTGCCGAGCTTGAACGACGACACGGCGTTGAGGTGGTCGCGCAGGAACGGCAGGCGGCGCAGAATCCAGGCGACCGTGATGATCGCGATGATGGCGATGCCGACGATTCCGATGTTGTTGACGAAGTAGTCGATCGTGTCCAGCGTGATGAGGCCCGAGGTGGTGGCGAAGCCGACGACTGCTGCCAGCGCCATGCCGCCGCCTATGAAGCCGGTGGATTTGCGCTGTGAAATGCCGAGCTTGTCCGAAACTGCCGCGATCGGCACCTGCACCAGCGAGATCAGCGAGGACAGACCCGCAAAGATCAGGCTGACGAAGAACAGCACGCCGAAGATCTCACCGAAGGGCATTTCGGAGATGATCTGCGGGAACACGACGAATGCCAGGCCGACACCGCCGGCGGCGACTTCGCTCACATCGCTTCCAGCGGCGTGGGCCATGAAGCCGAGCGCGGCGAACACGCCGATGCCCGCGAGGATTTCGAACGCGGAGTTCGACAGGCCGACAACAAGGCCGGAGCCGGTGAGGTTGGTGCGCTTCTTCAAGTACGAAGCGTAGGTCAGCATAATGCCGAAGGCCACGGACAGCGAGAAGAAGATCTGACCGTATGCGGCGATCCACACGCTCGGCTGCGCAATCTGGGAGAAGTCCGGTTTGAACAGGGCGTCAAGGCCGGTGATAGCGCCCTCTAGGGTGAGCGCGCGGATGACGAGTGCCACGAACAGGACGATGAGCAGCGGAATGAAGACCTTGGAGAAGCGGGCAATGCCGTCCTGCACTCCAAGCAGAAGGATGATGAGCGTGATTGCCCACACGCCGATGAGCGGTCCGAGCACGCCCGGCACGATGTCTGCTGTCGGCAGGCCGCCTTCGTCCAGCTGCAGGTACGAACCGAAGAGGAAGCCTTCGGGGTCATCGCCCCACGCCTTTGACAGGGAGAACCATGCGTAGCTGGCCGCCCAGGCGATGATCGCTGAATAGTAGATGGCGATGACGGTGGCAATGCCCACCTGAATCCAGCCGATGGGTTCGGCTGCGCGATTCATGGACCGGAAGGCCAGGGGTGCGGACGACCGGAATCGGTGGCCTATTGCGTAGTCCAGGAAGAGCAGCGGAATACCTGCCGTGATGAGTGCGACGAGGTAGGGGAGGATGAACGCTCCGCCGCCGTTTTCGTAGGTGACATAGGGAAAGCGCCAGATGTTGCCCAGACCGACCGCGGAGCCGACTGCAGCGAAGATGAAAGCGCTGCGGCTGACGAAAACCTGCCGCTTTTCACCCTGAGGGGGTGCTTGAGTTGACATAGAAACACCTTTGTTTGTTGCGATGATGGGAAAACTTTAAACGAATGAGTGACGAATATCATAGTTCGTCCAGGCTGCTTTCAGACTGTTGCCAGTTTGTGATTCTCAGACTGTCGCTGACAACGACTGCGGGATGGGTGCGAAGGCCTGTTGTGTTCACCGCTTGCGGTGACGCCATCCCCGCGCTGGCGGCGCATGGCGGCTAGACTGTCAGCCGTGACAATTCAGCTGTACAACACCAAGTCCCGCTCCCTTGAACCCCTCGTACCGGTCTGCGACGGACGGGTGGGGATCTACGTGTGCGGTGCGACCGTTCAGGGTGCGCCCCATATTGGCCACATGCGCTCGGCTGTCGTGTTCGACCAGCTTCGGCGCTGGCTGACCTACCGCGGACTCGATGTTCTGCTGGTTCGCAATGTCACCGACATCGACGACAAAATCCTGCAGAAGTCTGCAGAAGAGGGCCGCCCCTGGTTTGCCCACGCCTACAAGTACGAGCAGGTGTTCACTGCCGCATACGACAGGATCGGCGTTCTGCACCCGTCCTATGAACCTCGGGCCACCGGCCACATCACCGAAATGATCGAACTGATCGGCAGGCTGATTGACGCAGGCCACGCCTATGCGGCCGAAGACGGCAGCGGGGACGTGTACTTCGATGCTCGCTCCTGGCCCCAGTACGGTGCGCTGACGCACCAGAGCCTGGACGACATGGCCGAAACCGATGCCGAGGTCCGCGGCAAGCGCGACCCGCGCGACTTCGCACTGTGGAAAGGCCACAAGGACGGCGATCCCATCACAGCCAGCTGGCCGACCCCGTGGGGTCGCGGCAGGCCGGGCTGGCACATCGAGTGCTCGGCAATGTCGACCAAATACCTGGGCGCCGAATTCGACATCCACGGCGGTGGGCTGGACCTGCGCTTTCCTCACCACGAAAACGAGCTCGCCCAGTCAACTGCGGCAGGCGATGGCTTTGCCCGCATTTGGATGCACTCCGGTCTGCTCAACGTCGGCGGGGACAAGATGTCGAAATCGCTGGGCAATTCGATCTTCGCCCACGACCTCTTCGACGGTCATTCGGCGCTGCTGGTGCGCTACTTCCTGTCGACCGCGCACTACCGGTCCGTGCTGGAGTTCTCAGAAGAACTGGTCGAGGGGCAGGCCCCGGCCCTGGAGCGGATCCGCAACTTCATTGCCCGCGCTCGTCAGGAGCTCGGTGACCAGGCTCCGGCAGTGCCGACCTTCCGCGACACCTCGACGGCTGTGCCGGAAGCCTTCGCGCAGGCAATGGACGCCGACCTCGGCATTCCGAAGGCCCTGGCCGTTGTGTTCGACCAGGTGGGTGCAGGCTTCCGCCTGCTCGACGGCGGAGACCGAAGCGAACTCGCCCGGGTGCTCACCTCGGTGGAGCTCATGCTCGACATCCTCGGCATCAACCCGAGTTCGTCCACCTGGGCTGAGGGTGGAGAATCCTCGTCAACCGCGCAGGCTCTTGACCAGCTGGTCGATGAGCTCGTGCGCACCCGCGCTGAGGCGCGCGCGAACAAAAACTGGGCAGTGGCTGATGCGATCCGCGATCAGCTGGCGGCAGCCGGCATAGTCGTCGAAGACACCGCTGACGGCTACCGCTACCAGATAAAGGACTGAATATGGCAAAGGCAAAGGGTCCGCGCAAGGGAACGGGCGGTCACGGGCGGCGTCGGCTGGAGGGCAAAGGCCCCACCCCAAAGGCCGAAGACCGCGTGTACCACAAAGCGCACAAAGCCAAGCTCGAACGGCAGCGCCGTCAGCAGGGAAAACAGAACTCCCGCCGCTTCAAAGGCGAACAGGGTGCTGACACGGTTGCCGGGCGCAACTCGGTGCTCGAAGCACTCCGAGAGGGCGTGCCGGCCAAAGCGCTCTACATTGTGCGCGGAGCAGATTCCGACGACCGTGTGCGCGATGCGATCGCAATTGCCGCTGACCGCGGAGTGCCGCTGTTGGAGGCAAGCCGCGATGAACTCGACCGGATGACCGACAGGGCAGTCCACCAGGGGCTCGCCCTGGTCCTGCCGCCGTATGAGTACGCGACGCCGAAGGACCTGCTGGACGCAGCAGCCGCAGAAGTCCAGAAACCGCTTCTCGTGGCGCTCGACGGCATCACCGACGCCCGCAACCTCGGAGCGATCATCCGGTCAGCCGCCGCTTTCGGCGGACACGGGGTGATCATCCCCGAACGCCGCTCTGCCGCAATGAACGCCGGCGCCTGGAAGACATCGGCCGGGGCCGCCGCCCGCATCCGAGTGGCCCAGGTGGTCAACCTGGCTCGCGAGCTCGCCGAACTCAAAAAGCAGGGCGTGTTCGTGCTCGGCCTCGACATGGACGGTGAAGTCGACCTGCCGGAACTGCAGCTGGGCACCGAACCCGTCTGCCTGGTGGTCGGCTCAGAGGGTAAGGGCCTGTCGCGGCTCATCCGCGAAACCTGCGACCAGATCGTGTCCATCCCCATGGCCGGGGCAACAGAGTCGCTCAACGCCGGTGTCGCAGCGGCGGTGTCGCTGTACGAAATCGCACGCACCCGCGGTCTGCGCAGCGCTCCTGCCGAACCCGGCGCCTGAGAGTCAGCCCTGCCCAACCAGGGACCGGTACGTCTCCGCCAAGCGGGAGTCGAGTGCGCGCACCGCGGCGGCATCCGCCTCGGCAGCGGTGCTTGTGCTGGCGTAGAGCTCACCCGCCATATTGAGGCGCGCCAGCTGAAGATCGTGCGCTGTTTGGCCATCGGACAGGCGAGGGTGAAGCTCACCGGTTTCTGCATCGACAAGCCACGCGGTGTACCCGGCCTGCCCAGGTGAGAACAGCGTGTTTGACAGAGCGGCATCGCCCCAGAAGAACCCGGCCTGGTGAAGGCGGGCCAGGAGCCCGGCAAAGGCGTCGACCACGCTGTGCGCGGCGGTTGAACGGGGCCCGTCGCGCAGGATTTCGTCATAGCGGGCGGCCGGTGTCAGCCGCTGGGTGATGAGTGCTCCCGCAGTCGGGGTGGTGCGGCCGGTGACGACCCCCAGTGGGCGGACCGCCGGCTGGCCCGCGTCCCGCAGGGAGCACAGCAGTCGGTATTCGTCACCGGCTCTGCCCTCGTCTGTTTCCTTTATGATCAGCGTTTCAGCCAGCGCCTCAGCCTGCCCGCACTCCACTGCACGGACGGTGTGGCGCGACAGGCCAAGCGAACCGAACTGCACACCGTCCCATTGGGCCAGGGGTCTGTCCCACGGCAGGGTCGCAAGGCGCTCGCGGATGTCATCGTCAACAGCAGCGATGTGCACGCCCCGCGCACCCCGCACGCCTGTCACAGGAAGTCGCGCAGCTCGTCTGGCGTTCCGAGCCGCGTGATCCTGCCGTTTTCGAGCACGGCGATTCGGTCGGCGATGTCGAGTGCAAGCTGTGTGTCGCGAGTGGCGACGATTGCCGTGATGCCGATTGTGCGCTGCAGGTCTGCAAGGGCTGCGGTCGTCTCTTCGCGGGTGTCGTGGGGCAGTCGGCCCATCGGTTCGTCCAGGAGGAACACCGCCGGTCGGCGTACCGCCGCGCGTGCCATTGCGACGGTGTGGCGCTGTGTTCCGGTCAGTTCGTCCGGGGTGGCGTCGAGCAGGTCTTGCAGTCCCATGCGGCTGGCCACCGCGCGGACGCGCTCCATAGCGCCCTCGTGGGTTTCGCCGTACAGCAGCAGCGCGAAGGCCATGTTTTCGGCGACCGTCATGTGGGGGTACAGGGCGTAGTTCTCAAAGGCCATGACAACGTGACGCTGAGGGGCATTGAGCTTGGTGACGTCTTCTCCGTCAAATGCGATGGTCCCGGCAGTCGGCGTTTCCATCCCGCTGATCAGCCGCAGCAGGGTGGTTTTGCCCGAACCGGTCCCGCCGAGGATCACGAGCAGTTCACCGTTGGGAACATCGAGGTTGAGGTCGTCGATTGTCGTTGTCACAGTCGACGGATAGCGGTGCGTGAGACCTGTGAGGACGACCCGTGCCATTGGTGCCTTTCGTCATTGAGCAGCGTGGCGCAAAGCCGCGGTGGGCGGCTGCCACCAGGGACAACACTACCGCAAGGGGAGCTGATCTCCCTGCGCCCTGCCGTAGACTCGCCGTATGGGTGTTCGGCTGAAAGACGTTGCTGAGCGGGCGGGAGTGTCGGTTTCGACTGTCTCGCGCGTGCTCGGCGGTCGGGACACTGTTGCAGAGGCAACGCGCGCCAAGGTGATGCGTGCGGTTCACGACGTCGGCTATCAGCGCTCCACTCTGCTCGGCGCTGCCGCGGGTCAGTTTGCTGCGGTGAGCCTGCCGGAGAATCCCGAACACTGGCAGACGGACGTCGCGCGGGCTGCGATCGCCCACCTGCAGCGTGCCGGCCATGCCGTCATGACGCCGTATCTCGATGCTGAAGGCCGCGAGCTGAGTGCGTGCCTGAACGCCGGAGCGGCTGTCATCGTCACACCCACCTTCACCGAACTCGATGTCGATGTGCCTGTGGTGCGGTTCTCCCAGCCCGGGCGGCGCAGCAGTGCTGTGCGCACCGACGGAAGAATGGTCGGCCGCGACGATATTGCGGCTGATATCGATGTGCGCGCGGGCATGCAGCTGGCTTTCGACCACCTGTACGATCTGGGGCACCGCCGTATTGGGCTGGTGTGCAAGGACGTCGGAGAGCTCGCGGAGATCCTCAAGGAGAACTTCGAAGCTCTCCACCCGGCTGCGGCGATCGCCCCCAACCTCGACGATTGGATTGCGGCAGTCCCAAAGACCTTCGCCGGCGGTGTCGAGGCCGCATTGGTTCTGCGCGATGCCGCCTGCACGGCAGTCATTACGCAGAGTGCCCTGCAGATGTACGGAGTCTTTGAATCCATGCGCCGTCGTCGTCTCAGCGTGCCGCGCGACCTGTCGGTCATCGGCATCGGCGATTCGTCGACAATGCGGTTTACGAACCCGCCGGCAACCGTCCTGTCCTATGACACCGACAGTCTGGCGGAGGCACTTGCCAGGGCGGCCCTGCACATTCTGGACGGTTCGCCGCCGATGGCGGTTCCCCCGAATTTCCGGCCTCGGCTGCTGGCCCGCGCCTCGACCGCGGCAGTCAGGAGGTGAGCGTGACCCAGTACGAACTTTCCGGTGTGTCCCTGCAGCAGATCGCCACGGCGGCGGGAATATCTCAGGCCACTGCTTCACGGGCGCTGCGCGGTTCGGCGTCAGTTGCGCCGAAAACCCGCAGGGCTGTCGACATCGCCCTGCGCACCCTGGGCGTGAAGGTGCCGGCTGACCCCGATGTCAAGCGGATCGCCGTGGTCACGGCAGCGCCCATCGGGCCGGACATCGAGCCGTTCACCACCCTCATAGAAGAGCTGACCAAGCGCATTTTCGCCGTCGGCCACGTTGCCGTTCAAGCGGTCACCGACCCCGGTCTTCCTCCCACCTACGAACTGCTCTCAGCCGTTGGGGTCCACGGGGTGATCGTCGTCGGCGGCGGGCCCGCTTCGGGTGAAGCGGAGAAGCTGGCGAGCACCGAACTTCCCATGCTGCGCATTTCCCACGCCCGGCACACCGGTTTCGCGCAGATCATCATGGACTCATCGGTCGGCATTGAGACCGCTGTGCGCCACCTTGTGCAGCTGGGGCACACGAGGATCGGCTTGGCTGTGCCGGAGGACTCCGCGAAGAATTCCCGCGTGAGTGCTTTTCGAACCACGATGGCTGACCTGCTGTTCATCACCGGTACCCGGGAACAGGCTCCGGTTGTTGTCTCCGACCCCGGTGTGCTCGCCGGTGCGCAGGCTGCGCAGCAGCTACTGGACACCAAGTGCACTGCCGTCATCAGCGCGTCGCCGGATCTGACGGTCGGCTTCCTCCAAGCGGCCCAGCGGCAGCGCCTGCGGGTGCCTGACGATCTGTCGTTTCTGGCCGTCGGCGATGTCCCGGATGCCGATGTGTTCAATCCGCCGGTCTCTCAGGTCACGTTCGACTGGGAGCAGCTGGCCAGCACGGGCGTGCGCGAAATCGAGCGGCTCATGGCCGGGCCGGTCGATCCGCTGCCGGCCTACTGGGTCGAACCCGAGCTCGTTCTGCGCAGTTCGGATGCGCCGCTGGCCCGTCGCTGACTCAGCTGGCCCGCCGCTGACCGGAACCTGCCCACTGCCGAGGTGCCGTCAGGCCTCCCGTGACACTTCCCGTTCTCGGGCGCTGGCTAAATGGGCGAGCGCGCGGGACACCTCGCGCGGGTCTTCTGCCCGCAGCCGGGCTTCCGTCGCACCCTGGCCCACTTTGACGGTCAGCCCGCCGGGGTAGCGGTTGAGGTGGCGGAAGGCGTCTTCGTCAGTTGTGTCATCGCCCATGTAGATGGCCGCGTCGGCCCGTGTGGCCCGCATCAGCTGGTCGATCGCGTCACCCTTTGTTGTGCTGCGCACACTGAATTCGACGATGTCGTGACCGTGGACAATCCGCACATCGTCAAGTTCGGCTGACAGTTCGTCGAGGGTTCTGCGAACGATTTCGGCGCCCTTGGGTTCGACTTCGCGCGTGTGGAACGCCCGGCCCAGCGGTTTGCGCTCAAGCCACATGCCGGAGATCCCGGTGTGGTTCAGGCGCGAATCGAGTTCTTCGTGGGCGGTGTCGATGACGTCGAGGACCCGCATTTCGCGCGTGGAGAGATCCTCTCCGCTGCCGGGTACGGCAGCTTTTTCAACCGCGGCCGCATCGGGGACCGACACCTCGGCCCCGTGGGCCCCGAACAGCAGAGTGTTGTCTGGGGGAGTGACAACCGAGCGCAGATTGTCGAGGTTGCGGCCGGTGACGAATGCCGTCCACGTGCGCGGCAGCCGATCCAGCAGGTCTACCGCGTTGAGTGATTCCGGCAGGGCGCGGGATTCGTACGGGTTGTCCACCAGCGGAGCCATCACACCGTCGAAGTCCAGTGCGACCAGCAGCAGATTCGCTTGGGCCGCCTGCGAAAGCGCGTCTTTCAGCCGGCTCATCGTGCGCTTCCGTCGCTGTGCTCACCCGAAACCTCATCTGAGCCCAGTCCCTCGCGCACCGCATCCAAGCTGATGGCCGCAGTTTCCAGCGGAACGGGCTCCGTGCCGGCAATGCTGGCCAGGTCCGACAGGAAGCTGCCTGCCCACGTGTGTACGGTTTCGTCTTTCAGGCGCCTGCGCATGGGCCGCATCCGGCGGCGCTGTTCGCGCACTTCCATGCCCACGGCGCGCATGATGCCGTCTTTGAGTTCCGTAATGTCGTGGGGGTTGATGAGCACGGCCTGGGTCAGCTGATCGGCAGCCCCAGCGAACTCCGAGAGCACGAGCGCACCGGAATCATCAGTGCGGCAGGCCGCGTACTCCTTGGCCACGAGGTTCATGCCGTCGCGCAGCGGGGTGACGAGCATGACGTCTGCCGCCAGGTAGAAGGCCGTCATTTCGTCGCGGGGAAAAGAGTGGTGGAAGTAGTGGATGACCTGGTTGTGCAGGCCGGAGAATTCACCGTTGGTGTGGCCGACGGCCAGTTCGACCTCCGTGCGGATCTGCTTGTAGTGGTCGAGCCTTTCGCGGCTGGGGGTGGCGATCTGCACGAACGTGACCTTGTCCTTGTTCAGGCGGCCCTCGCGGAGGAGTTCGTGAACGGCTTTGAGGCGGTGGCGCAGACCCTTGGTGTAGTCCATGCGGTCGGTGCCGAGGATGACGATGTCCGGATTTCCCAGTTCGCGGCGGATGTCCTGTGCACGAGCCTGAATTGCAGGGTCGCCGGCCAGTTCTATGAGGGCTTCCGTGTCGACCGAAATGGGGTAGTGGGCAGCGCGTGCGGTGTGTTCCTCGGTTCCGAGGTCCGGGTCGGCGGTGACGGTGATGTCGTCGCCCTTGGTGATGAAGCCGGAGTGTTTGCGCACGCAGCGGCGGAAGTTCGCTGCATCCGTGGGCCGTTGGAAGCCGATGAGGTCCGCACCCTGGACTCCGCGCAGGATCTCAGAGCGCCACGGCAGCTGGCTGTACAGCTCCACCGGCGGGAATGGAATGTGGAGGAAGAAGCCGATGCTGACGTCCGGGCGCATGGAGCGCAGCAGCTGGGGGACCAGGAACAGCTGGTAGTCGTGCACCCACACGGTTGCGTTTCTGCCGGCGGTTTCGGCCGTGCGGATGGCAAAGCGGGTGTTGACGTCGAGGTATTTGTCCCACCACGTGCGGTGGAATGCAGGCGGTGCGATGACGTCGTGGAACAGCGGCCACAGGGTGCCGTTGGAGAAGCCCTCGTAGTACATCCGAAAGTCGTCAGAGCTCAGGCGCACCGGCACCAGGTGCATTCCGTCGTGTTCGAAGGGGTCAACGTCGGTGTCGGTGATTCCCGGCCAGCCGATCCACGCTCCGCTGGCTCGGCGCACAACGGGTGCAAGTCCCGTTACGAGACCGCCGGGAGCGGTCTTCCAGCCGGGTTCGTCACCGGAATCGTCCCGGTCGATGGGCAGCCGGTTGGCCACTACGAGGAATTCCGGGCCCTGCGCGGGTGGGTCGATGGTGGGCAGCTGGTCGGCGGCGTGCAGGCGTTTCACTGTGCTCCTTACTCGACCGCAGAGTTCGGCGGTGCGGCGACGGGCAGACCCTGCGTGCGCGGTGCGAATCCTGTGCGGAGATCCGGGACTTGCAGACCATCCTACTGAATTCGTCTACCCTGTTGTTGATGAATCTGCAGACAGTTGGCGGCTACCGCCTGGGCGAAAAGCTCGGCTCAGGCGGTATGGGCGTTGTGTACAAGGGCTATGACGAGCACGACCGGCCCGTTGCCGTAAAAGTCCTCCATCCCAGCATCGCGGACGACGAACCTTCGCGCTTGCGGCTAGCCCGTGAGGTTCGCACACTGCAGCGGATATCGCATCCGCGGATTGCTGCCGTCCTCGATGCTGATCTTGATGCTCAGCGCCCGTATATCGTCACGGAGTTCGTGTCCGGCGCAACTTTGCTTGAAGACGTCCGCTCAGGCGGTCCGTTCACCGAGCCCGAGCTGGTGCACTTCGGACACGCGCTGCTGGATGCGCTCGAAGCCGTGCACGCCGCCGGTGTTGTCCACCGTGATCTCAAACCGGCCAACGTCATGATCTCCGATGGTGAGCCCGTGGTCATCGACTTCGGGATTGCACAGGCTGTTGACGAGGTCACCGTCACGGTGACCGGTCTGGTCATGGGAACTCCCGGATACCTGTCTCCCGAGGTGGTCGAAGGGGGAGACTCGTCACCGTCGACTGACTGGTGGGGTTGGGGAGCGACGATGGCCTTTGCCGCCACGGGCCGCAATCCCTTCGGCGGAGGCGGCATTGATGCGGTCATTGCCCGGGTGGCGACTGGACGGGCTGATCTCGAAGACTGCCCGGAGCGCTTTGATCCCATCATCCGAGCTGCGCTGCAGCCCAAACCGGAAGACCGTCCCACGGGGGACGAGCTGCTCGGCGCCCTCATCGACGTCGAAGAGGGGCGGATGCCAGACTTCGGTCGGGGCTCAGAAGAGAAGCCAGACCCCGGTCCGGGTTCAGAAGACCAGACAAGGGTGCAGCCGGAGGCGGTGGCCCGCACGGAGGTTTTCCCGCGCCAGCAGCCGGCGGCACCTCAGTGGAAGCCTCCGGTGCACGGTTCGCTGGAGCCTGCCCACCGGCCCTATTCGCCCCAGCCGGGCGCTGCACATCAGACTGCCGTTGCTCCCTATCAGCCGCATTCGCCGGCACCCGTCGTGCCGCACCAGGGCGTTAGCCCAATCGCGCAGCAGCAGCCCTATCCGAATGCGGGCTTCGGGCAGCCGGTGCCGGACAAGCCGGTCCGCGGTCGTTTCCCGACTTTCGGCGCTGTCATGCTGGGCATGGCGGCGGCGGTGTTCGCGCCCCTGATTCTGGTGGTGGTCTCCTACCTGTGGCAGGTGTTGGCGCGCACGTTCGGCAAGGCGCACATCATTGCGCGCAGGCGCCGCCTCTACGAAGGGCCCGGCAGCGGGAAGTGGGATTTCGTGTCTCACGCGCCGGGTGCGTTCTTCAGTTCCGTCTTCCTCAGTGTCTTCGCGACGATTCTGCCCCTTATGGCTGGCCTGGCGACGTTCATTTTGGCTCACCTGAACCTCGTTGAGCTGGGTGACGGCCCCATGTCGGTTACATTCGAACTGTTCCTCGCCTCGGTTGTGTACACGTTCGTCCTGTGGAGGGGACCGGGTTCGCAGATGCTGCGTTTGGGAACACGGCTTGCCTTCGACCGGTGTACGGGGTCATCGAGGTTGGCCGGGCTGATCATCGGCGTGGTTCTGCTGATCGCCGCCGCATTTCTCCTGTCTGGAGTGCTGGCCGGCGACAGCTTCGACCCGTGGCCGCTGGCGCCGGAGGCCGTGGACTCCATTCCGCAGCTGACATAGCTGATCCCGGTGCTTTTCCCAGGGAGGATGTGCGCCTGCGGTCTTAGGCGCAAGTAGGATTGTCGGTGAGATCTTCAACCGGAGGAACAGCAGAGAAACATGGCGAAGAAACCGTCGAACATTGACCGCCGTTCGGCCGCGCGTGAAAAGGCGCGGCAGATTGCCGAAGCGCAGGCCCGCAAGCAGAAGACAGCCAAGCGTGTGCTCTTCATCGGAATCGCACTCGTGGTGGTCCTGGTGATAGTCGTGGTGAGTGTTCTCATCTACCAGTCCACACGGCCGGCTGACCAGCCGCAGGGCTACAGCGACGGCTCGGTGACGTTCGTCAAAGACGGCGACGGTGTGGCGCTGACGGGGGACCCGAGCAAAGACAGCAAGGACGCAAAGGACAGCGCGCCAAATGTCAAGGTGTTCCTCGACTACCAGTGCCCTGCGTGCGGGCAGTTCGAAGCCCTCAACGGCAAGGGGCTTGGAAAGCTCGCCGATGACGGCGATATTTCGCTGACCTTCCAGCCGGTGGCGCTGCTGGACAACCGGTCCGGCGGCACAAAGTACTCGACCCGGTCGGCCAACCTCATGATGTGTGTTGTCGACTCCGGCCAGGCCGATAAGTTCCAGGAACTGTCGCTCGGCCTGTTCTCCCAGCAGCCCGAAGAGGGCGCAACGGGTCTTGATGATCAGAAGATGCTCGACCTGGCCAAGGAAGCCGGAGTCGACGTCGACAAGAAGATCAACACCGCTGAGGATGATGTGACCGTCACGGACTGCGTGAACAACATCCAGTTTGAGGACTATGTCACCCAGTCGACGAAGGAAGCCCTCAACAACGGGCTCAAGGGCACTCCGACGGTGCAGGTCAACGGCGAAAACGTCGGTGACTGGAGCGACCAGCAGTCGTTCTTCGCTGAAATCCTCCAAGCTCAGAAGAAGTGAGTGAGGGCGGTCTGCGGTTGTTCCCGATGAGGTTTACATGAACCTGGGTTGTGGGTGCTATACCTCCTACGCAATTACGAGAAGACAGGAACTATCGCTGTGCGCTGCAACACCGTACATACGATTGTAGGAAGTAGGCGGACACCAGCAGTAAGCACCGTGTGAGGCAAACAGGGGGTTGGGGTTACCCGCAAATCGTGGACACGTAGTGG
>NZ_KV823264.1 GCF_001815905.1 Brevibacterium sp. HMSC07C04
CTTCCTTACCTAAGGTAGGAACTAAACCCAGGACGCTTCACCTTGCTGTTACAAATCCACCCAGCACTGGAACGTGTATTCAAAGGTGGTGTGCTGACCCGCCAGATCACGCTGGATTTGCTGATCCGCTACAACGGTCCAGCAGGGCTGCGGGCCGCGGGGAATCCAGGGGTGAAGCGGTGGGCGCGTAACCACACCCGCAAAGACCCTTCAGCACTGGTGGATGCGATCTTTGAAGCACTGAGCCAGCAGACCGTGATCGTGCCTGGCAGTGAAGCTTCTGAACAGATCGTGCCGCGTCTGGCCGCCACGATCAAAACGCTCAAAGCCGAACGGGCTGACATCGCTGCACAAGTTGAGGAACTCATTGATTCGCTCCCTCTTCTTCAGGTCTTAACGTCCATGCCGGGAGTCGGCGTTAAGACCGCCAGTCAGATTCTCCTGGCCGCTGGAGATTTCTCCACGTTCCAGTCCGCTGCCCACCTGGCAGCCTATGCCGGTATCGCGCCTGTCACCAGGAGATCAGGAACCTCGATCCGCGGGGAGTTTCCCTCCCGTGCAGGCAACAAGAAACTCAAAAGCGCGCTATTCCAATCCGCCTGGGTCGCATCCAACCACGACCCGATATCCAAGGCCTACTACGACCGGAAACGAGCCGAAGGAAAACGCCACAACGCAGCCATCATGTGCCTAGCTCGCAGACGACTCAACGTCGTGTACGCCATGGTCAAACACGGAACCCTCTACGAAGAAAAAACACCCGAAGCAGCTTGACAATCAATGTAACGGGCGAAGCATGAGCAGGCCTACCCCTATCGTTCCGAGAAATGGCAAGCCCAATACTCTTCCGGGCGGCATTCCGTGGAGTCGATGAACAAGTCGATCAAAGACGGCAAGTTCATGCCCGTGGACGACGCAGAGACGCTCCCACGACGCGGCTGGACCAACCAGTTACTCAGCGCCATCGTCATGGTCGCCGCCACCAGCGTCCGCAAGATCATCAACCGGCTCCACGATCAGGTCGGCTTGACGCGCGTGGCGTCTGCAGCTCTTCGTCGGGCACGGCGACGAGAGGTCACCCGAGGCTGGTCGGTCGTGCCGAACGCCCCACCTGCAATCGCGGTCGGTACATGACATTCACTTCGCCCACGCACTGCCCTGGCGCACGCCTGGCCGGATTCTCCACCCATGCGTGCCTTCAGCGACCTCAACCCTGCCTGCCCCTTACCCATGAAGCTCCGAGTTGTGCAGGGCGACGAACGAACAAGGCCGGATTACTCCCGAAGGAGCAACCCGGCCTTGAGCTGGTCATCCGTACAAACGACACTCTGTGCGCGAGGGGGGACTTGAACCCCCACGATGTTGCCACCACTGGCACCTGAAGCCAGCGCGTCTACCAATTCCGCCACTCGCGCGAAGCAGCAAAAAGAAACTATACACACATCTGGTGCCCAGCAGCAAAACGAGCTCCAAAACCACCCTTGCGGCGCCCGCCCTTTAACCGGAGTCAGCGTCTTAGCAACAGCTGCTAAGGCGCAGATCTGTTGCTGCAGGGAGCTTCTT
The DNA here is from genome assembly GCF_001815905.1 of Brevibacterium sp. HMSC07C04. GTDB lineage: Bacteria > Actinomycetota > Actinomycetes > Actinomycetales > Brevibacteriaceae > Brevibacterium. The sequence goes on from NZ_KV823264.1 coordinate 1,564, forward strand.
TGCGGCTAACGGGTGGATTCATTGCCAGCCGGTGTGCCCCGAGCGCACTCAGTCAGCCCGCGCCCAGTGCCCCACCCAACCGCACGATCCAAATCCCCTCAATATCCCCCACGCGTGAGCGATTTCGCATTGGTGTCAAATCAGCCAATGCCGCGAGCAGTCAGCCGAAGATGCGGTTCTCAGCCCCCATCAATGGTTCGGCCGTTAATATGATGTGTTGACTGATTGATCGTCGAAAGGGGGTGGAGCGCACCGTGGGCATGCTCGACCGTTTTGAGCGCGGAATTGAACGCGTAGTCAATGGCGCGTTCGCCAAGGCCTTCCGCTCCCAGGTCGAACCTGTTGAGCTCGCCGGAGCGCTTCGCAAGGAAGCCGACGCTCGCGCCGCCGTCGTATCGCGCGGCCGCACTCTGACCGCCAACAGCTACACCGTGGAGCTGTCCTCGACCGACTTCGAGCGACTGACCCCCATTTTCGACGAGCTCAAAACCGACCTCCGACAGGTTGTCGGCGAACACGCCGTTGAACAGGGCTACAGCTTCGTAGGCCCCGTAACGGTTGAGCTGACCGTCGCATCCGACCTCGACACCGGCGTCTACCGCGTGCTTGCGGGAACCGAGCGTCCCGATGGTTCGCCCGCCGCGCAGCCGGCCAACCGCGGCGGCTACGACCCCATAAGCCGTGCCAACCCCATCGTGCCGGAAGCCTACGAACAATCCCGCCGCCGCGAAACCAGCCCAGCCCCAAGCCCCGCGCCCAACCAGGCCAGCCCAGCCCGCCCGGCGGGCCGCCAGTCGGCCGCGCACTTCACGGTGTCGGTGGGCTCGCGCAGCTACCGGCTTGGCCAGGGGTCCACAATCTTCGGCCGTTCGTCTTCAAGCGCCGACATCGTCATCGACGACCCGGGTGTTTCACGCCGCCACTTCGAAGTGACCGTCGACGGCTCTCACGCTCAGGCTTCTGACCTGGGCTCAACCAACGGAACGCTGCTGGACGGCAAGCGAATCTCCAAAGTCAATGTGACCGATGGGACTGTTCTCCAAGCTGGTGACAGCGCGGTCGTGTTCCATCGATCGGAAGCAGGGAGCTGATGACTGAGCTCACCGTCATGGTGCTGCGCCTCGCGTTTTTTGCGCTGCTGTGGATTTTCGTCTTCCTTGTCGCCGGCGTGTTGCGCCAGGACATCTTCGGCCCGCGCACAACGAAGGCTCGCCGCCGCGGCAGGAGCGGACGCTCCAAGAGCAGCCGCCCGCAGAGCACTCCCGCCGCAGCTCCATCGGCATCAGGCGGTGCCGTACAGCCCGGTGACCAGGTGACAACAGCCCACTACGCCCAGCTGGTCTTCACCTCTGGCGCTCTGCAGGGCCGCGTCATCTCGCTGAACGGCCAGCCCGTCACCATGGGCCGGGCCGGAGGCAACGACGTTGTCCTGCATGACGACTTCGCTTCCGGCGTTCACGCGCGCGTCGTCGCTGACAACGGCCTGTGGTACGTCGAAGATCTCGGTTCAACCAATGGGACGTTCGTCGGCGATCGCAGGCTCCACGGCGCTGTGCCTCTTCCTGCTTTCACCCCTGTGCGAATCGGCAACACGACAATGGAGCTGCAGGCATGACGAACGAACTTCCCGAAATCATGTTCAAAGCCGCCGTCCGCTCCAATGTCGGCCTGGTGCGCCAGAACAATCAGGACTCCGGCTACGTGGGTCCGAACTTCCTGCTGATCGCCGATGGCATGGGCGGCCACGCCGGCGGTGACGTCGCTTCGGCCATCACGGTCAGCCGCCTGTCCGCACTGGACACCCCACAGCACAGCAGCGATCTGCTGGGTGAGCTCCGCTCCGCGATCCTCGAAGCCAACGAACGGATCAACGCCGCTGTCGAAGAGCGTCCCGAACTTGCTGGCATGGGCACGACCGTCACCGCACTCATGCGCCACGACAGCCGCCTGTGCTTGGCCCACATCGGTGATTCGCGCGCATACCTGCTGCGCAACGGCGAACTCACCCAGATGACCTCTGACCACACGTTCGTGCAGATGCTCGTAGACGAGGGCCGCATCACGGAGGACGAGGCGGAACACCACCCCCAGCGCTCCGTCGTCATGAAGGTGCTCGGCGATGTCGGTGCGACACCTGAGCTCGACATGTCGATCCGCAACGCCCAGGTGGGCGACCGCTGGCTGCTGTGCTCTGACGGTCTGACCGGCTTTGCTGATATTCGCGACATCAAACACGTCATTGAAACCGTCGACAGCCCCGATGACGCCTGCGACCAGCTGGTCGACCTCGCCCTGGACGGCGGAGGTGCTGACAATGTGACCGTCATCGTCAGCGACATTGTGGAAGCCGACCCCGCCCACACTGACGACCCGGGTTCCAACGCCGGTTCGGTGCGCATCAATCCGCACTACGCGCTCCTGGGAAGCTCTGCTGAGGCCACCCGCCAGATGACCGTCATCAACGACGACCCCACAGCGGACACCGACGTCATGCACGCCGACGACATCGCAGCGATCGGCGCGGGCGAGCACATCGGCCCAACCGAACCCGGCATGCCGGGTTCCGCGGACGCCGAACTTACCGCCCATCCCGCCTCGACCTCGGAATTCGATGACGAGGCGGAATCACCTGCCGCTGCAGCCGCACCTGGCGGCCCTGTCACCGCAGCTTCGGCTGTCGAAGAGGACCGGAAGCTTTCGCGCGCTGAACGCAAGGCACAGCGCAAAGCCGACAAGAAGGCTCTCAAGCCGGCGGCTGAGACACTGGAAGACGATGACGACTACGAAGAAGCTCCCCGCCGGAACTTCTTCGGCTGGATTGTCACAGTGCTCGTGGTAGCCCTCCTGGCCGGTGCCGCACTGTTCGGCTGGCGCTACATCCAAAGCCAGTACTACGTGACAGAAGAAAACGGCCGCGTTGCCGTCTACCAGGGCATTTCCCAGGACCTGGGCCCCATCAGCCTGTCTCACCTGCAGGAACAGACCGAAATCGAGGTCAGCAGCCTGTCGAGCTTCACCCAGGACCGCCTGGGGCAGACCATTCCGGCCGGTTCGAAAGAAGACGCCGACGACATCGTCAACAACCTGCGCAGCGAAGCCAGCCGCGACACCAGCGGCGAGGACATCCGGCCGGGTGTCAACGAAGGTGGAGACCCCGCCCCCAGCAGCGATCCGCAGGCACCGGGCGGTGAAGGTCAGTGAGCCGCGCAACCCTGGACGACTACTACAAGTCGGCTGCCGGACAGGAAGAGACTTCGAAGGGCCCGCGCACATACCGCAATGTTGAGCTCGTGCTCATCCTGATTGCGGTCGTCGTCGCAGGCGGCGCCTACGCGCTCGTCGGCATCGGAGCATCAGATGCGATCCCGGCCAATGTGTACAGCTACACGGGCATCCTCGCCGCTTTCGGCATCGGCATCAACATTGTGCTGCGCATCCGCGCCAAGTACGCCGACCCGATTCTCGTGCCCACCGCCATCATGCTCAACGGCCTCGGGCTTGCCATGATCTTCCGGATCGGGGTTGCCAAAGACAGCACGCGAGCGGCAGATTCGCAGCTCATCTGGATGGGCTTGGGCGTCATCCTGTGTGCGACGGTCATCTTCGTGCTGCGCGACCACCGCGCTCTGCGCAACTGGCCCTACGTTGCCTTCCTCGCCGGTGTCTTCTTCCTGCTGCTGCCCCTGGTGCCCGGACTGGGCCGGACCATCAACGGTTCGCGCATCTGGATCGGCCTGGGCCCCTTCAGCTTCCAGCCCGGTGAGATCGCCAAGATCCTCTTGGCCATCTTCTTCGCGGGCTACTTCGTCAACTACCGCGACCAGCTGCGCCTGGCCGGGCCCCGGTTCCTTGGGATGCGCCTGCCGAGGCTGCGCGACACAGGGCCTCTCATCATCGCCTGGATCATTGCGGTTGCAGTCATGGTGTTCCAGACCGACCTGGGTTCGGCACTGCTGTTCTTCGGACTGTTCGTGGCAATGCTCTACGTTGCCACCGGCATCAAGACGTGGATCGTTTTGGGCCTGTCCATGTTCGGCGCTGCCGCCGTTTCGGCCTATTTCCTGTTCTCGCACTTCTCACTGCGCGTCGACGCGTGGCTCAACGCACTGTCACCCGAAGAGTTCAACCGCACACCCGGCGGTTCCTACCAGCTGGTTCAGGGCATGTTCGGAATGGCCAACGGCGGTCTTTTCGGCACGGGCTTCGGTGAGGGCCGCCCGCAGATCGTCCCCTATTCGGACTCCGACTTCATCATCTCCAGCTTCGGCGAAGAGATCGGCATGATCGGGCTGTTCGCCATCCTCATGCTGTACCTCATCATGTTCCAGCGGGGCGTGAAGATCGCCGGCAACCTGCGCGACCACTTCGGCACCCTGCTGTCTTTGGGTCTGTCGTTCCTCATGGCCTTCCAGACGTTCATCGTCGTCGGCGGTGTTACGCGACTCATTCCGCTGACCGGTCTGACGACCCCGTACCTGGCTGCCGGCGGTTCATCGCTCGTGGCCAACTGGATCATCCTGGGCCTTCTTCTGCGCATGAGCGACAACGCTCGGCGCCCGCAGGAGGAGTTCCAGACCGGTGTTCTCCAGGCGGTCACCGACACCTCACCCAAGGTGCGCACCGACAAAGAACCCGAGGTCGTCGACTACGTGACCACGGACTACAACCCCAACACCAGCGGCTACGCGCCCAGACAGGCAGGAGGTGAACTGCAGTGAAGAAACCGTTGGGCCACGTGTTCGTCGTCGGACTCGTGATGTTCGCTCTTCTGTTCGGTTCGGTCAGCACTGTGCAGTTCCTGGCCGCTGACAGTCTGCGCTCCAACCCCTTGAACAACCGCACGCTGTTCGAGCAGCTGTCGCGGCCGCGCGGACCAATCCTCGTCGACGGTGAACCCGTGGCGAAGTCCGTTCCAGTGGACACTGAGTTCAAGTACCAGCGTCAGTACGGCGGGAAGGGCCTGCCTGCCGAAATGTACTCCGGGATCACCGGCTACTACTCGGTCGTCGGCGGTTCCACCGGGATCGAACGCACCGAGGGCAGCCTGCTGTCCGGTCTGGACGACCGTTTCTTCTACGACCAGATCTCCAACTGGATGACAGGCCAGGAGAACATGGGCGCAGCTGTTGAGCTGACCATCAACCCCAAAGCGCAGAAAGCCGCGTGGAACGCTCTGGGCGGTCAGAAAGGCGCCGCGGTCGCCCTCGACCCGAAGACCGGCCACGTTCTCGCAATGGTCTCCACCCCCGGCTGGGACCCAAACCCCCTGGCGTCACACGACAGGAAAAAGGCCAAGTCCGCCTATGAGAACCTCGTCGGAGCCAACGGACAGCCCGCTGTGAACAAGGCAATCGGCGGCAAACAGTACCCGCCCGGCTCCGTGTTCAAGCTGGTCACCGCAGCAGCGGCCCTGGAACACACCGACTACACGCCCGACTCCGTCCTGGAATCGCCCACCCGTCTGGAACTTCCGCAGACCAGCGCCACCATCGGCAACGCCGGCGGCGCAACGTGCGGCAGCGGCGGCGAAGCGACCTTCGAACACGCTCTGGCGAAGTCGTGCAACACAACCTTTGCCAAGCTCGGCATGGACATCGGCGAAGACGCAATGGCTGAAACGGCCAAGAAGTTCGGATTCGGCGAAAGCTTCGAATCCCCCATCAAGGTCGATGCTTCGCAGTTCCCCGAACAGCTCAGCCCTCCCCAGCTGGCCCAGTCGGCCATCGGGCAGTACGAAGTCCGCTCAACCCCCATGCAGATGGCGATGGTCTCCGCGGCAATCGCCAATGACGGCAAGGAAATGCGGCCCAACCTCGTCAAAGAGGTCAAGAACGCCCGCACCCTGAAAGTAATGGAAACCCCAAGACCGAAGACCTTCTCAAGGCCCATCAGCAAGAAGACGGCCGGCCATCTCAATCAGATGATGCAGAAAGTCGTCACCGACGGCACCGGCACTGCGGGAGCGATCTCGGGTGTCAAAGTCGCGGCGAAGACCGGAACGTCGCAGCACGCAAAGGGTGCGGCCCCCCACGCCTGGTACACGTCGTTCGCTCCGGCTGACGATCCCCAGGTTGCCGTGGCAGTAGTTGTAGAGAACGGCGGTGCAGCAGGATCGGCAGCGTCCGGCGGCCGCACTGCGGGACCGATTGCTAAGAAGATCATGGAGGCGGTGATCAGCTGATGAAGCCAGAAGCAGGCACAGTGCTCGGCGGACGCTACGAACTCACCACCCGAATCGCCGTCGGCGGAATGGGCGAAGTGTGGAAGGGAACCGACAACGTTCTCGGCCGCCCGGTCGCAGCGAAGATCATGAAGGACGAGTACCGGGACGACGAGGCCTTCCTCGCTCGTTTCCGGGCCGAAGCACGGTCGATGGGCGCGGTGTCCGACCCCGGAATCGCCGGGGTGTACGACTACGGCGAAGAAACCGGCGCACCGTACCTTGTTATGGAGTACGTGCCCGGCGAAGCGCTGTCTTCGATCATCGAACGCGACGGCGCTATGAGCGAAGTCGACGCCCTCAACATCACCGCGCAGGCGGCCCAGGCTCTCGATGCCGCCCACAAGGCCGGCGTGGTCCACCGTGACATCAAGCCGGGCAACCTGCTCGTCACCCCGGACTTCCGGGTGAAGATCACCGACTTCGGCATTGCTCGCGTAGCAGACCAGGCTCCGCTGACCCGCACCGGTCAGGTGATGGGCACCGCCCAGTACCTCGCTCCCGAACAGGCCACCGGCAAAGGCTCCGTGCCCCAGTCCGACCTGTACTCGCTGGGCATCATCCTGTACGAACTGCTGGCCGGACGCCGCCCGTTCATCGGCGAAACCCAGGTGGAAATCGCCATTGCGCAGGTCAACCGCCGCCACCCGGATCTGCCGGAGACGGTTTCAGCGCCAGTGCGGAGGCTCGTCGACTGCCTGCTGGCAAAGAAGCCCGGCCTGCGCCCGACCGACGGTGCCTCGGTTGCCGCGGCAGCCCGCGCCCTTATGGACGGCGACGTCGCAGCCGCCGAAACCGCTGTGCCGCAGCTTGCAGAAGACGCCGGCGGGCAGACCGCGGCAACCCAGCTCATCGGATCTGACGAAGCCTCAACGACCGTGTTGAGCCACACCTCGGAACACCAGGCCGCACAGCCGGTGGGCATCCAACGCGGATACCTCGACGGCGCTGATGCGGGATCTGACGAACTTGACGAACCTGATGAGCCCAAAAAGGGCGGCGCGGGTGCGAAAGCTGCGATCGCGATTCTTGTGATCGCCCTTCTCGGCCTGCTGGGCTGGGGAGCCTGGGCACTGGTCGGCGAACAGCTCTTCGGCGACCAGACCGCGGACGAACAGACCGACTTGGTGGAGATCAACCCCAGCGACTACGTAGGCAAGGACTACCGCGACGCAAAGAAGGCCCTGAAGGACCTTGACCTCAAGGCCGAAAAGAGCCTGGAGTACTCCGACGAACCAGAAGGCACCGTCACTGCTGTGCAGCGCGGCGCCAAGGGCTACAGTTTCGCCCCCGGTTCGCCGGTGACGCTCGTGGTCTCCCGCGGCCCAGACCCTTCCGACAACGACAACGACAGCGGACGGGACAGCCAGCCTCAGCAGCAGGAACAGCAACCGCAGGAGCGCAAGCGCTCCAACGACTCCAACCAGCGCGGAAGCAGCGGATCAGACACCGGCGGTTCTCGCGATTCCGGTTCTGGCAGCGGCAGCGATTCCAACCAGGCGCCCGGAAACTCCGGCGATGCCCCCAGCCGCGATCGCGGCAATTCCGGCAACGCCCCCGGTCAGAACCAAGACCAGGGCAACCAGGGGAACCAAGGCAATCAGGGCAACCAGGGCAGTCAGAACGATTCCGGCCAAAACGGCTCCGGCCAGGGCGATGCGGGACCGAGTGGTTCCGGCCAGGGCGGCGGACAGGTGAGCGGCGGGAACTCCGCCTCGAACAGCGGAGGTGAATGATGACGGACTCCCGTCTGCTTCTGGGCCGTTATGAGATCGAGGAGCTCCTGGGCCGCGGCGGCATGGCCGAAGTGCACGCCGGAACTGACCGCAGGCTCGGCCGTCGCGTGGCAATCAAACTGCTGCGCAACGACCTTGCCCGCGACAATTCGTTCCACGAGCGCATCAATCGCGAAGCCCAGTCAGCGGCCAGACTGAACCACCCCGGCATCGTCAGCGTCTACGATTCTGGCGAAGAGAGAGTCATAGAGTCCGGCGGCGGCGAAGTCACTGTGCCGTTCATCGTCATGGAGTACGTGGAGGGGCAGACTCTGCGCGAGGTTCTGTCCGCCCACGGACCGCTGACCGTTCAAGAATCACTGGACATCATTGCCGGGGTTCTCGCACCCCTGGACTACAGCCACCGCAACGGGATCGTCCACCGTGACATCAAACCCGCCAACGTCATGCTCACCCCCGAAGGCGACATCAAGGTCATGGACTTCGGGATTGCGCGCGCGCTTGAAGACACCGGTCAGCTGACGCAGACCTCGACGGTTATCGGCACCGCCCACTACCTCTCCCCCGAACAGGCCCGAGGCGAAGTTGTCGATGCCCGCTCTGACCTGTATTCGACGGGCTGCCTGCTGTACGAACTGCTCACGGGCCAACCGCCGTTCACGGGCGATTCGCAGCTGGCGGTGGCCTACCAGCACGTCGGCGAAACACCGCGCCCGCCGTCGGAGCTCAATCCGAACGTTACCCCGGCTGTGGACCGAGTGGTGCTGCACTCTCTGAGCAAGGGCCGTGATGAGCGCTATCAGGATGCTTTCACCTTCCGCGAGGATGTTCTGGCGGCCCGCGATGGCCGCCCGCTGAGCATTGACGGCGGCGACCCCAATGCCACCCAGGCTTACGCCCAGCCCCCGGCAACCGCTGCAACGCAGATGGTCGCCCCCGTCGGTATGGGCTCCGGCCCGCCTGCCACCGGGACACTGGACGAAGTCTCGAACACCTCGGGCTTTTCCACCCTGCCCAGCCGCGAAGAAGAAGAGGATGACGACAACAAGAAGCGCAGCTGGCTGTGGATTCTCGCAACGATCCTCGTGCTTGTTCTGGGCGGGCTTGGCCTATGGGTCTACCAGCTGTCCAAGCCCAAGGAACCGCCGACGATTGAACTTGCCAACCTGCAGGACGTTTCGGAAAAAGAAGCGATGCAATGGCTGCAGGACAACAACCTCAACGGCGTGACCGAGGAGGTCAACAACGACGACGTCAAAGAGGGCAATGTCGTCAAAACCGATCCCGAAGGCGGCACCGCTGTCGAGGTGGGTTCGGATGTCACGGTCTATGTTTCCGCTGGCCCCGCCGAGGTGGCAGTCCCGGATGTCTCGGGACAGACGGAGTCTTTGGCTCGCCAAACTCTGGATGAGGCCGGTCTTAAAGGCGGTTCGAACAAGGAGCAGAACTCACCTGACGTTGACAAGGGCACAGTGCTGAAAACCAAGCCCGGAAAAGACTCGAAGGTCAAAAAGGGTTCGGCTGTCGATCTGATCCTGTCCTCCGGACGAGTCGACGTTCCCAATGTCACCGGCAAGAGCGCAGATCAGGCCTGCTCGATCCTCACCGGCGACAAGTACCAGCTTGAATGCAAGACCGAGGAAGTCGAAACTGACGAACACGAAGCAGGCAAAGTGTTCTCGCAGTCGGTCAAGGGCGGTTCCTCAACCGATCAGCACGCCACCATCACCATCAAAGTGGCGAAGGAAAAGCCGACTCCCACGCCAGAGCCGGAAGAAGAAGAGGAGAATCCGAATACGGAATCTCCGCTTTTCCCGGGCACCGATGACGGTTGGTGATACGGCCACCGGCTGAGCTGATGAAAAGCGGCCGGGGCTGGGTGTGATGAGCACACCCAGCCC
>NZ_KV823265.1 GCF_001815905.1 Brevibacterium sp. HMSC07C04
CCCCACACACCCAACCTGGATGTCAGGGCCTACCACAACACACCCCCACAACCACCACCACCAAACAGCAGCAGTCCTTAAGAGTGTGTTTGATTGTGTTGCTCCTTAGAAAGGAGGTGATCCAGCCGCACCTTCCGGTACGGCTACCTTGTTACGACTTAGTCCCAATCACCGGTCCCACCTTCGACGGCTCCCCCCCACACAGGTTAGGCCACCGGCTTCGGGTGTTACCGACTTTCGTGACTTGACGGGCGGTGTGTACAAGGCCCGGGAACGTATTCACCGCAGCGTTGCTGATCTGCGATTACTAGCGACTCCGACTTCACGTAGTCGAGTTGCAGACTACGATCCGAACTGAGACCGGCTTTAAGGGATTCGCTCCACCTCACGGCATCGCCACCCTCTGTACCGACCATTGTAGCATGCGTGAAGCCCAAGACATAAAGGGCATGATGATTTGACGTCATCCCCACCTTCCTCCGAGTTGACCCCGGCAGTCTCCTATGAGTTCCCACCATCACGTGCTGGCAACATAGAACGAGGGTTGCGCTCGTTGCGGGACTTAACCCAACATCTCACGACACGAGCTGACGACAACCATGCACCACCTGTACACCAGCCCCAAAGGGCGCACCTATCTCTAGGCGATTCCAGTGCATGTCAAGCCTTGGTAAGGTTCTTCGCGTTGCATCGAATTAATCCGCATGCTCCGCCGCTTGTGCGGGCCCCCGTCAATTCCTTTGAGTTTTAGCCTTGCGGCCGTACTCCCCAGGCGGGGAACTTAATGCGTTAGCTACGGCGCGGAATCCGTGGAATGGACCCCACACCTAGTTCCCAACGTTTACGGCATGGACTACCAGGGTATCTAATCCTGTTCGCTCCCCATGCTTTCGCTCCTCAGCGTCAGTAACAGCCCAGAGTCCCGCCTTCGCCACCGGTGTTCCTCCTGATATCTGCGCATTTCACCGCTACACCAGGAATTCCAGACTCCCCTACTGCACTCCAGTCTGCCCGTACCCACTGCACGCGCACCGTTAAGCGGCACGATTCCACAGCAGACGCGACAAACCACCTACGAGCTCTTTACGCCCAATAATTCCGGACAACGCTTGTACCCTACGTATTACCGCGGCTGCTGGCACGTAGTTAGCCGGTACTTCTTCTGCAGGTACCGTCACCCAAAGGCTTCTTCCCTACTGAAAGAGGTTTACAACCCGAAGGCCGTCATCCCCCACGCGGCGTCGCTGCATCAGGGTTCCCCCCATTGTGCAATATTCCCCACTGCTGCCTCCCGTAGGAGTCTGGGCCGTGTCTCAGTCCCAGTGTGGCCGGTCGCCCTCTCAGGCCGGCTACCCGTCGTCGTCTTGGTAGGCCATTACCCCACCAACAAACTGATAGGCCGCGAGCCCATCCCCAACCGAAAAAACTTTCCACCACCCAACATGCGAAAGATGGTCATATCCGGTATTAGACCCAGTTTCCCAGGCTTATCCCGAAGTCAGGGGCAGGTTACTCACGTGATACTCACCCGTTCGCCACTCATCCACCCAGTGCAAGCACCAAGCTTCAGCGTTCGACTTGCATGTGTTAAGCACGCCGCCAGCGTTCGTCCTGAGCCAGGATCAAACTCTCCACTAAAAACAAAAAGAAGATCCCAACCAAAAGAAAACTGACAAGAACAAAACAACACCAACAACCACAACAGCTGCCAGCATCATCCTGCTACAAATCAAAAAAATCCATGGCCAGAAAACAAAAAATCTGGCACCACGAAACAAACAAACACGCTATTGAGTTGACAAAGAACAGAC
>NZ_KV823266.1 GCF_001815905.1 Brevibacterium sp. HMSC07C04
GACACCGCCGCAACCACACCACAAATGAAGGCCCTGACAGGACCTGGTCGAGCACCACTGCTCCCAGAACCCCTGCCAGGGCCTTCACCCATTCACCACCTCAAAACCCACCCCGCTGCTTATTCCATAGGCCGTCGCCTATAAACGTCTTGGGCAGCTTTGCTATGTGCTTCCTGTTTTGTGTTTCCCCGTGCAGCTTCACGCCGCCCGGGGAATCTTCGTTTCTGCGCTTAGGCCTTTGCTCAGTGCCTATCGGTGAATGTCCCATATGAGCGATGAAAACGCTGTAGAGGAGTCCCCTCAACGTTCCGCTCACCTTGATCGACAACCGGCCCCGAAACAAGAGTGTGCGTCGCAATCTCCGTTTGCTGCGCAATGACGACAGTGAAATAGGCAAGACAGCCGGCAATGGCCACCTCGCCCAAAGCAGTCTGCTCCGTCGGGATCTGCGACAGCAGCCCGTAGATAGGCTGTCCGGGCGTTCCAAGCCATTCGGCAGTGTCCTGCTGGTCTGCAGACAGAACACTCAGCGTGTACCGCCTCGCGGTGCCCAGAGCCTCCATCATGCGCGAACCGGAATAGACAGAAGCCGCCATCGTCGGAGGATCCCAAGACACACTCATATAGGAATCAACGGTGATTGCCGCGGTGTGCGAACCCTTCGCACATGTCAGAACAGCAAGACCGACAGACATATAGCCGGTCAGGCGTCGATACTCGTCAATGCCGACGGAATCACGTTGGGGTCTATCCATACCGCTCAGTTTAGGCGGCTAGAATGCTGGCATGTCTGAAACGTTCTCGGCTCCCGGTGGCAGCGCCACCATTGAACGTCAGCAACAGGAGCAGCTGACCGAACCCGGCGACCACGAACGCTTTTCGCACTACGCCCCCAAAGCCAAGATCATGGAGGCGATGGTCAACGGAACCCCCATCGTCGCCCTGTGCGGCAAAGTCTGGGTTCCCTCCCGCGACCCACAGAAATTCCCCGTCTGCCCAGCCTGCCGAGAAATCTACGAATCCATGCCAGAAGGCCCCCAGGAGCCCGACGACCAGTGAACGCTCCCGGAAGAGTTCCGGGCACATCAGCAGCAGAGCAGCTGCCCCCGGCTTATCCCGAACGCGCAGCGTGGGGTACAGCCGGTAAGCTTCGTGCCTGGCAGGCTGAAGCCCTCGAACAGTACTTCACCACCGAACCGCGAGATTTCCTCGCAGTTGCTACCCCCGGGGCGGGCAAAACCACTTTCGCTCTGCGACTGGCAGCCGAGCTGCTGGCACAGCGCAAAGTCGACCGCGTGACCGTCGTGGCACCCACCGAGCACCTCAAAGTGCAGTGGGCAGACGCTGCCGGCCGAGTCGGCATCAAACTCGACCCGCGGTTTAAGAACAGCGACGGTTCGACCGCTCCCGGTTTCCACGGTGTAGCAGTGACCTATGCGCAGGTGGCAGCAAAAGCCGTCCTGCACCACAACAGGACGGCCCGTGCGCGCACCCTCGTCATACTTGACGAGGTGCACCACGCCGGCGATGCACTTTCCTGGGGAGACGCGATCCGCGAAGCATTCAGCCCCGCCCGGCGCCGCCTGTCGCTGACAGGCACCCCTTTCAGGTCCGACACCGCAGCCATTCCCTTTGTGACCTACGAACCCGATGACGAGGGCATTCGCACTTCGCAGGCCGACTACTCCTACGGCTATTCGCGCGCACTCGAAGACGGCGTTGTCCGCCCGGTCATCTTCATGACCTACTCGGGCAATATGCGGTGGAAGACCAAAACCGGTGACGTCATGGAGACCCTGCTGGGCGCTGACGCGACAAAAGACATCCACGCCCAAGCGTGGCGGACCGCACTTGACCCGCGCGGAGAATGGATCCCCGCGGTTCTCAAAGCCGCTGACATCAGGCTGAGCGAAGTGCGGCGCTCCGTCCCCGACGCCGGCGGTCTGGTCATCGCGACCGACCAGAGCACTGCACGCGCCTACGCAAAACAGCTTAAGCAGATCACAGGCGAAGAAGTCACCGTCGTGCTCTCAGACGAAGCAGGCGCCAGCGATCGGATCGACGAATTCCAAGAGTCCGACCGGCGGTGGATGGTCGCCGTGCGCATGGTGTCCGAAGGCGTCGACGTGCCGCGGCTGGCCGTGGGGGTCTATGCGACATCATCGGCTACACCCCTGTTCTTTGCGCAGGCCATTGGACGTTTCGTGCGTGCCCGCAAGCGCGGCGAAACGGCCTCCATCTTCCTGCCATCCGTGCCGATTCTCCTGGCCTTGGCCAACTCGCTGGAAGTTGAGCGCGATCACGCGCTGGACATCAGAACCGAGGACGGTGAAGAAGACGAGCATCTGCTCGATGATGATGCTCTCGAACAGGCGAACAGGAACGAAAGTGCGTCGTCGGCTCTAGACGAGGGCGCCTACGAGGCGCTGGAATCGCAGGCGTCCTTTGACAAAGTGCTGTTCGACGGCGGCGAATTCGGTGCCGGAGGTGCCGTTGGCTCGGAAGACGAACTCGACTTCATCGGCCTTCCGGGTCTGCTCGAACCCGACCAGGTAGCCGAACTCCTGCGGGCCAGGCAGGCCGAACAGGTCAAACGACGCGGCAGCGGCGGACAGACCGCACAGCCACAGCCGCAAGCCGATGCGGCGGAGCTTCAGCACCGCGCGCTGAAAGAAGACCGCAGCAAACTGCAGTCCATGGTCGGTGCGTGGGCGCGCCGGACAGGCAAACCGCACGGCTCAATTCACCTGGAGCTGCGCAGAGCCTGCGGGGGACCGGCTGTAGCGCAAGCCAGTCGCGAACAGATCCTCGACCGGATCAACACTCTGCAGCGCTGGTTCGTCGGCAGAAAATAGCTGCCGCTCAGGCGTCGTAGAACACCGTCGGGATCGTCGGGTCGCCGTCCTGCAGGCGCCGTGCCGAACGGGGCAGTTCTGCCATGGCCGCCCGGTGCATTTCCTGAGCTCGAACAACCGCCTCGGGGCCTGTGAAGCTGTCATCGATTTCCCCGTCGACAACAAAGTCAACCTGCAGGTCACGACCGCCGCCGACAGTCTCCGGAAGATGCGGAACCCCAATGGCTTCCTGTATGGCTGTTCCGCCGGACAGCACCCGCCGCGCAGTCTTGAGCCCGCCGTGTGAGCCCTTGCCCGCAGCCTTTTTGGCCACCGAGTGCCACTTGCCGGAATCGTCCTGCCTAGCCGTGAGCTTGTACACAAGGTTGGCCGAGGGTGCCCCGGAGCCGGTCACCAGTCGAGTGCCGACACCGTAGGAATCCACGGGAGCTGACGCCAATGCGGCAATTGCGTATTCATCGAGATCGCTCGTGACGGTGATCGTGGTGTTGTGAGCCCCGAGGGCATCGAGCTTGTCGCGCACCTCGGCAGCCTGAATGCCGAGGTCACCCGAATCCAAGCGCACACCGCCGAGTTTCGGACCGGCTATGCGGATGGCTGTTTCGAGTGCTTCGTCGACGTCATAGGTGTCCAGCAGAACAGTCGTGTCAGTTCCGAGTGAGTTGATCTGCGCACGAAAGGAGTCTTCTTCCGCGGCGTGCAGAAGGGTGAAGGAATGTGCCGACGTGCCGATGGTGCGCAGACCAAACCGGCGCCCCGCCTCGAGATTCGACGTCGATGAGAAGCCGGCAACAACAGCGGCCCGGGCCGCGGCAACAGCACTGCTCTCATTGGTGCGCCGCGAACCCATTTCCGCCAGCGGCCGGCCCCCCGCCACACTGCTCATGCGCGAAGCCGCAGCCGCTACCGCACTGTCGTAGTTGTAGACCGACAGGGCGAGGGTCTCCAGGATGACCGCCTCGGCAAACGGGGCCTCCACAATGAGCAGTGGTGAGCCCGGAAAATAGACATCGCCTTCCCGATAGCCGCGAATCGTGCCGGAAAAGCGGTAATCGGCCAGCCAGCCCAGAGCATCATCAGAGACAACACCGGTCTCGCGCAGAAAGCGCAGCTCGTCATCGCCGAACCGGAAGCGGCTCAGTCCTTCCAGCAGCCGACCGGTGCCGGCAACCACACCGTAGCGGCGCCCAGGCGGGAGCCTGCGCCCGAACATCTCAAACAAACACGGAGTATCCGCAGTGCCGGCATCCAAAGTTGCCTGCAGCATCGTCAGTTCGTAATGATCGGTCAGCAGAGCGGTCGACGGCCCGTCTGACGTTGTGAGTTCACGCATACTCGCGAGCATATCGGACCGCTCAGCGGGTCTTTTGGGAGTCAGTGCAATACAGTTGACTCCTGTGAGTACCACCGCCTTGCCCGTTGCAGAATCCGACGTCCTCGCTGACGCGCAGACCGATCCTGCGCTGCCGTGGGTCACGATCGTGTTCAACGACCCGGTCAACCTCATGTCCTATGTGACATACGTGTTCCGGTCCTACTTCGGCCACTCCCCGGAAAAAGCCGCCCAGCTCATGCGACAGGTCCACTATGACGGCAAAGCCGTTGTGTCCCAGGGAACGCGCGAAGAAATGGAAAAAGACACCGCTGCCATGCACGGCTTCGGTCTGTGGGCCTCGTGCAGGCAAATGGATTCGGGGGGAGCGGCATGAAGCTCTATCCCAGCAGCTCGGCATTTGCGCAGCTGGAGTTCGGCGGCACGGAGAAGGCAATCGTCGCCAGAGTCGTCAGCGACACCATCACACTGCTCGACAGTCGGTCTGACAGCGAAAGCACCGACCCCTTGGCGAAACTCGTGGGCATAGAAGACCGCGAACGGCCCACCGACCCGGCGCTCCTTCGGCTGCTGCCGGATGCCGACCCGGAAAATCCAGAGGCCTCCGCTGAGTTTCGCCGCTACACCGAAAACGACATCCGCGAAGGCAAAATCGCGAACCTGCAGACCATCCTCTTCACACTGAGCAAAACCAGTCCCGCCGAAATCGGTCGGGACGAAGCACACGCGTGGATGATCGGCCTGACCGACGTTCGTCTGGTCATATCCAGTCGACTGGGAATCGTGACCGAAGACGATATGCAGCAGCTGTACGACCGTGAAGATCACCTGGACGGCAACGATTCCGCCCTGCTGTCCATCTACGACTTCCTTTCGTGGGTACAGGAGCGCTTCACCGAACTGTTCATGAACCAGCTGGACGGGGACAGCGAATGATGAAGCTCACTGCGATCGGCACGTCCGGTTCCTACCCCGGTCCGCATTCCGCCGCAAGCTGCTATCTGCTGCAGGTGGAAGCCGACAGAACGTGGAACATCGTTCTCGACCTGGGTTCGGGCGCGCTGGGGCCGCTGCAGCGCTGGATCACCCACACCGACATCGACGCGATCGTGCTCAGTCACCTACATCCCGACCACTGCCTCGACGTGACCGGCCTGTACGTCATGCACCGCTACGACCCGCGATTCCTGGAAGCGGGCGGGCATCCGAACCGGTTGGCAGTGTACGGGCCGGCGGGAACCCGCGAACGGCTCACCGCCGCCCACCATACGGAACCCGGAGCAAGCCCCATTCCAGCCGATTCCGCCTCGGGAGATCTCGAGCAGGCATTTGACTTCACCGACATGCGCAATGGCGAATCCTTCACGGTCGGTCCTGTGACCATCACCCCGCACCTCGTGCACCACCCGGTTGAAACCTATGCCGTGCGGGTCGAATACGCCGGTGCGGTGTTGGCCTACTCCGGTGACTCCGACGCCTGCGACAACCTGACCACCGCGGCACGCGGCGCTGACGCCTTCCTATGTGAAGCTGCGTTCGAAGACGGCCGCGACACAGTGCGCGGCATCCACCTCAACGGCGAACGCGCAGGATGCACCGCGCAGGAAGCCGGGGCACAACGGCTGATTCTGACGCACATTGCACCCTGGACCAATGCCGAGACCGTCGCCGCCGCGGCAGCACACCACTACACCGGCCCCATCGATCTTGCAGTGCCTGACCGCACATGGGAGATCCGGGCACAGCGGACGTCAGAACCCGTGGCCGCAGGTGCCTAACAACAACACTGAGGAGCAGTCATGACCCGCTTTGACGGCCGCACGGCCGATCAGCTTCGACCCGTTTCCTTCCAGCGCGGCTGGCTCGACCACGCCGAAGGCTCCGTGCTCGTGGAGTTCGGCAATACGCGCGTGCTGTGCGCAGCCTCGCTGACCGAAGGCGTGCCCCGCTGGCTCAAGGGTGAGGGCACCGGGTGGGTCACAGGCGAATACGCCATGCTGCCGCGTGCCACCCACACCCGGTCGAGCCGCGAATCCGTTCGCGGCAAAGTGGGCGGGCGCACGCACGAAATCTCACGACTGATCGGCCGCAGCCTGCGCGCAGTCGTCGACACCGCACAGCTGGGCGAAAACACCATTCAACTGGACTGCGACGTCCTCCAAGCCGACGGCGGAACCCGCACGGCAGCCATCACAGGGGCCTACCTCGCTCTGCACGACGCGATCGAAAAGGGGCGCGAACTCGGCTGGATCCGCAGCAGTGCCAAAGTGCTCACAGATTCACTCGCGGCAGTGTCCGTCGGCATTGTCGACGGCACCCCCGTTCTCGACCTGCCCTACGAAGAGGACTCGCAGGCAGAAACCGACATGAACGTGGTCATGACCGGCTCCAGCAAATTCATTGAAATCCAGGGCACTGCCGAAGGAGAACCCTTCGACAGGAGCGAACTCGCAGCGCTGCTCGACCTTGCTTCCCTTGGCTGTGCCGAGTTGACTCGCCTGCAGAAAGAAGCGCTCGAAGCATGACCGGCCACGAGGGTCAACCAGTCGTCCTGGCCACCGGAAACGAAGGCAAACGCGCCGAACTCGAAACCATCCTGGCGCGCGCCCTGCCGGGTACGACAGTCGTGACATCTTCGGCTTTGGGTCTTAGCAGTCCCGTAGAAGACGGTACGACATTCGAAGAGAACGCGCTGATCAAAGCCCGCTCCGCCGCTGCCGAAGCGGGTCGACCCGCTTTTGCTGACGACTCCGGTCTGACCGTCGGCATTCTGGGTGGTGCGCCGGGCATCTTCTCCGCTCGCTGGAGCGGCAGCCACGGGGACGACCTCGCCAACAACCGACTGCTGCTGGCTCAGCTGGCAGATGTCAAAGACTCTGACCGCGCTGCCGCTTTCGTATGCGCCGCGGCCTTTGTCGATACCGACGGCACTGAGATCGTCTGCCGAGGTGCCCTGCCGGGTGCGCTGGCCCGCGCACCGCACGGATCGGGCGGGTTCGGCTACGACCCCATCTTCATTCCGGAAGGCCAAGACCGCTGCCTGGCAGAGTACAGCCGGGAGGAGAAGAACGCTGTTTCCCACCGGGGGAGGGCCTTCAGCGAGCTGGTGGAGAAGGTTCGAGCACACTTCGCGAGCTGACCTGCGCCGTCTCAGCGGACCGGCGGCGTACGTTTCTGCGCGTTCGCACCTTCAGCCCTGCGCGCAGAAAAGGCGCGGCCGGTGTACTCACCGGCCGCGCCTTTTATTCTGAAGCTGCAGGTTCTGTATTACCAGCCGTAGATCTCGGTGATCTTGATGGAGTCACCGTCGATTTCGAATTCGCCGCTGGCGATCACGGGTGCAGGGGTCGCCAGCTTCCACGCATTCTTGCCGCGGCTCTTCGAGTCGGCCGAGAACTGCGCCTTGCCGTTGTCGGTGGTGCGGAACGTGCCCTTGCCGCTTCCGCTGTCAAGCTTCGCGGACACCTTCGGGTTGGTCACCTTCCACGAAACAGTGTTGAGCTTGACGTCCTTTTCAGGCTTGATGCTGGTGTTCTGTGCCTTCTTCGGCAGCGAGATGGGACCGCAGCCCTTCTTTTCGAACTCTTTGGCCTTCTTGCAGTCGTCGATGCGCTTGTCGACCTGCTTCTGCACTTCCTTGCCCAGTTCGCCTGTGGGCTTCGGGTCGACCTTGAGCTCTGCGCCGCCGTCGTCGCCGCCGAAACCGACCGTGGTCTTTGCCGAAGCCGATTCAATGAACTTCGAACCCTCAGTGGAGATTTCGTAGGTGCCGGGCAGGACCGCGTACTCGGTGTCGGGGTTGGAGGTTGTGAAGTCCTCCCCGTTGATCTTGACCTTCGCGCCGGCCGGGGCGTTGATCTTCACGGTGCCGAGGTCAGGGGCATTGAGCTTCCACTTGTCGAAGAAGAGTCCTTGCTTGCCGTCCTTGCTGCCGGTCAGATCGATGCTCTTGTCTTCTTCGCCCTGTTTGTATCCGACGGTGATCTTGACATCATCGCCATTGCGCTCCGAAGCGGTCACCTGGGCATTGGACAGAGTATCGGCAGCTGCCTTTGCATACTTCGGGTCGTCGATGAGGTCAGTGTAGGCGTTTTCGGGTGTATCAAACGATGCGTATGAGCGCGCCTTTTCGAAGTCCCCTTCGTTGAGAGCCTCGACGAATTTTTCAGCCGTGGCGTCTGGGCCATACACGGTGCGGTTGATGATGAAGTGCGCAATAGCGCCGACAATCACCAGGATCACCACGACGGAAGCGGCGATCACAGGGATCAGCCACGCCGCCGTGTTGGACTTTTTTCTGGGGCGTTCGCGGACCGGGGCGGCGGCAATCGCAGTGCCGCCGCCACCTGCTGGGGTGCCCATGCCGGGACCCGGCGGAGGTGTCATCCGACCTGCACCCGCAGCACCGGCCCCTGCCGCAGCGCCTGCGCCGAAAGCACCGGCGCTGCCTGCGCTTGGGCTCACAGGGGGTATGACCGCGGTGTTGCCGTCTGCAGGGCCACGAGGTGCCGAGGCGGGGCGAGCACTGTGCTGCCCGGCCTGCGGTGGGCCCTGCGGACTAGTCTGCGGCTGCTGTGGGCTTTCCTGCCTGGGAGCCTGTGCTGGGTCCTGCGCACCGGCGGGAGGAAGCACCGTGGTTTTGGCGTCCTCGCCTCCGGGCGGGTTGCCCATCGGAGGTTTCTGCGGAGGTTCGGCTGCGGGCTTCGGCGCGGGCGTGCCGCTTTGGGGTGCTCGTTGAGGCGCCTGCGGTCCATAGCCGTTTGCAGGGCTGCTCGGGGGAGTCGGCTGTTCAGGGGGACGTCCGGTGCCGTAGTTCGGCTGTGGAGACGACGAGCTGTTGCTGCCTTCTTCGGGCGTTGGCTTGCTCATTGCTTCCTTCTTCGCGTTGATTGTCTGAGACCTGCGCCTCAATCTATCAGTTGGGCCCAGTCTGCACCTTCTTTCCGCGTGGAAGCTGGGAACCGAGCCGAAGCTCGTGCACCATAGGGACAATGGACCCCTCGGCACAAAGACTTCGCATCCCCTTCTTCGCAGTCCGCTCGGCGTTTCCGGCTGTCATCGTGGTGGGTGCTGTTGCGTTCCTCTCAGGTGCTGCGGTGTGGACGATAGCCGCTGCACACCTCATGCCCACCTCGGTCATCCTCGTGTGGGCGACGCGCGGAATCGCCGCCGCCGCTGGTCTTGCCGTGCCGTTGGGATCAGCCGTGCTGTCTCTGCCGCCGACCCTCGCCAACCTCGCGCTGTTCTTTGCCGTCTACTGGAGTGGGGTGCGGCTGCGCCGGATGCTCGACGACAGTGACCCAGAAGGTGAGGACCGCCTGGTGTCTCGGATCATCGGGGCCGCTTCGCTCTTCGGGATCTTTGCGCTGTTGGTGCTCATCGCCGCGAGCATCGGCGGAGCCGCCTTTGACCTGCGCGGTGTCATCCGTGTCTGCGTGCTTTTGAGCGGTCCCGTACTCGTGTCCCTGCGGCCGGCCGGTGAGCTCATCAACCGGGCCGTGCGCGACTACATGGGCTCAGCCGCGCTTGAAGCTCTGCGCATGTCTCGTGCCCAGACCCTGCGTGTCTTCGCGGCGCTGATCATCAGCTCGAACGTCGTTCTCGCCGTTTTGATAGCCGTGCGCTTCGGTGAGGTGACAGCCGTGCTGCAGGCGTACTCATCGCCGAGTGCTGCAGCGGTGGGACTGGGTGTGATCCAGCTTGCCTACGCGCCGACCGTGTGGGCGGCGGGCATTGCCTGGGTTTCCGGTGCGGGAGTCACTCTCGCCAGAGGTGTCGAACTGTCAGCCTACCGAGGTGCCGAGGGCATCGTTCCGCCGCTTCCCATCGCCTACGCTTTCCCGCCCGAGCCCAGTCCGTGGGCCGGCCTGCTCGCGCTCATTCCGGTTGTCGCCGTCGCTGCGGCGGTGACCGGGCGGGCCGAGTGGCAGTCGGCTGCCCAGCTGTGGCCGGCGGTGTTCTCTTCGGTTCAGATTCTCCTGGGCTTTTCCGTGCTGTGCCTGTTCTTCTCCGGCGGCATCGGCGGGGGAGGCCTCAGCGAAATCGGCGTGGACGTTGTGCCCACGATGCTCCTGGCGGGTCTGGGCACGTGTGCCGTCGTCTTCGCGGGCATTGGAATGGTGCGGCTGCGCGACCACTTCGCCGCACGAGATTGAACCGTGCCTGAGGAAATCAGCTTTCCGGGGCAAGTCCGGGCATGTCGATGCCCGTGAGGTTCTTGAACTTGCTGTTGAGGGCTGTGTTGTATTCCGAAGTGCACGACACTGAAGCCTGTTCGGTCAGGGCTGAGCTGACACACTCCTGGTAGTCCGCCTGCTCCTGGTAGGTGAGCATCGTGCCGATTGTGCCCAGCCCCACGTAGCCGGACACGATGATGCTGATGACGCCCATGATGAACCACGAAGCTGGGCGGTTCTCCCGGCTCGATGCAGCAAAGAAGCGAATGGCCACAACGACGGCGGCAACAGCGAGAACGCCGGCCGCCACCTTGATGGGAACACCGAGCATGGACACCAGGAGACCGCCGATGACGAGCATGCTCAGTGTCGTTCCGAGCTGGGCGGCTCGGCTTGGCTGCTCGGAATCCTTCTTCGGCTTCTGGGTATTTGCTTCGGGTTGAGTCACGCTGTCCATCTTGGCATACCTCGTGACAGATGTGGCTGCTGGCCGCTTGGCGGTCCGCCCCGCTCAGATTTGCTCTACCTGGTGGACAGTGTCTTGCGCGGGTCTGTCACTCATGGGCGATTCAACTGTGGTGTGGGTTGCTTATAGTCCGAAGGCTCCACCGCTGACGAGGATGACGATGCCCAGCCCGATGAGCACTGCTGGGAAGAGAATGTCTTCCCACCGTTCCAGGGCTTCGGCAATAGGTTTTCTTGAGCTGATCCATTTGGCTAGGAACACCAGGACGGCCACCAGTACTAAGAAGACGATGCAGCAGGCCAGCACTGCACCCCAGCTGACGCTGACGAACACTGGCACATAGACGCCGAGATTGTCGCCGCCGTTGGCGAAGGTCACGGCCGCCACGGCCCAGATCGAGACGCGTTTGCCTTCCAGCTGTGCTTCGTCATCATCGTCTTCGCCGCGATTTCGCCAGGCCTGCCATGCCGCCCAGAGACCCAACCCCAGGGGAATCAGGCCAAAGTACGGCAGGATGGCTTCCGGCAGCAGTATTTGGGCGCCAAAGGCTGCTGCTGCCGCAGCGCCTAAAATACCCAGGAATCCTAGATATTGTCCCACCAGGATGCGGCGGGTGGTTCCTGGTTGTCCCTGGCCTCGGGCAAAAAACAGAGACAGGATGACGACGTCATCAATGTTGGTGGCGATAAACAGGCCAATCGCCTGCACGAGGGAAGAAATCACGCGCTGAGCTCCTCATCATGAGCACAACCGGCAACAGTGCAGACCGGATCAATGCAAGGGGCAGCTACGTCAACGGCCAGGGTCGTGTCCACCAAGGCAGTCAGTGCCTGCGCCAAGTGTGGGTCCGCGATCTCGTAGCGGGTTTGGCGTCCCTGATGCTTGCCGACCACAATGCCACAATCGCGCAGACAGGCCAGGTGGTTGGACACATTAGACCGTGTCAGGTCCAGAGCGTGGGCAAGGACCGCCGGATATTCAGGCCCCTCCAACAGCGTTAATAAAATTCGGGATCGCGTGGGATCGGCCATGGCTCGACCCAACCGGTTCATGACATCTAAACGAGCAGAATTGGTCAGCATGTAGTGAACTATACAGCAAACACTGAATAGTGCGACTAGATTTTCTAGATTTTACGGGAGCGACAAGAGGTCTATGCGGTGTTGACTTTGCTCAGCGGTTTTTCGCAGCTTCATGTGGCGGCCTGCTTTCACCTCTTCTGTTGCTGCCCAAATGCACCACATAGACTGCCGGAGCTGACCAAGGCGTATAGGGGTTGATGCAAAAGCTGGCATACAATTCCGCATGTGCGTCTACTGCTCCTGGCCTCCGGCACCGGTTCCCTCGTCCAAGCCGTCATCGACGGGCTTGCAAACACGGGCGTCGAGATCGTCGCCGTCGGCTCTGATCTGGCAGACGCGCCGGTCCTTGACCGGGCTCGCGCGGCCGACATCGAGGTGTTCAGTGCGCACCCGCGGGACTACGCCGACCGTGCGGCATGGGACCAGGCTTTTACTGAGACTGTTGCCGGCTACAGCCCCGATTGGATCGTCTCGGCAGGCTTCATGCGAATCCTGGGAGCCTCGTTCGTTTCGCGCTTCGGCGGACGGATCATCAACACTCACCCGGCTCTTCTGCCGGCTTTCCCCGGTGCTCACGGGGTGCGCGACGCGCTTGACTACGGCGCCAAGGTCACAGGGACCACCATTCACCTGGTTGATGAGGGCGTGGACACCGGACCGATCATCGCGCAGTTTCCCGTTGTGATCGAACCGAATGAAACCGAAGCGGTCCTGCATGAAAGAATCAAAGCAATCGAGCGCCGCGAGCTTGTGCGCCTCCTGCGCTTTCTTGAGCACGGCACAATCGAGGTGAGCGGACGGCATGTGTCCGGGTACACGCCGTCAGCTTCCTGAAGCAACCTGACCGAGGAGCAGAGTGAACGACCAGCGTCCCATCCGACGGGCACTTATCAGCGTCTATGACAAGACCGGACTCGAAGAGCTGGCCGCCGGACTGGCAGCCCAGGGCGTCGACATCGTGTCAACCGGTTCGACCGCGGCGCGCATTGAAGCCGCCGGAGTGCCCGTGACGCCAGTCGAACAGCTGACCGGTTTCCCCGAATGCCTCGAAGGGCGCGTCAAGACGCTGCACCCGAAAGTTCACGCCGGGATCCTCGCAGATTCCCGCAAAGCCGACCACATGGACCAGCTGGAGCAGCTGGGCGTTGAACAGTTCGATCTCGTTGTGGTCAACCTCTACCCGTTTGTTGAAACAGTCGCCTCTGGCGCCGGATATGACGACGTCGTCGAACAGATCGACATCGGCGGACCATCCATGGTGCGCGCAGCTGCAAAGAACCACCCCACGGTTGCCGTTGTGACCGACCCGGAACGGTACGCAGAAGTCATCGAGGCCGCCGGTTCCGGTGGGTTCGACCTTGCCGCCCGCCGCGAACTTGCCAAGGCCGCTTTCGAACACACCGCCGCATACGATGTCGCGGTTGCGGCGTGGTTCGGCCAGCAGCTGGGCGGGGAAGAAGCCAAACCGGACTTCTTCGGGATGACCGCAGAGAAGAAGAACGACCTGCGCTACGGCGAAAACCCGCACCAGAAAGCAGCCGTCTACGCGTCACCCGGCACCGGCGGCGTAGCCAACGCCGTCCAGCACGGCGGCAAGGAGATGTCCTACAACAACTACGTGGACACCGACGCGGCTCTGCGCGCCGCCTACGACCACGAAGGCCCAGCCGTTGCGATCATCAAACACGCCAATCCGTGCGGCATCGCAACAGCGGATACGATTGCCGAAGCGCACCGGCTGGCCCACGCCACCGATTCGCTGTCAGCCTACGGCGGCGTCATTGCCTGCAACCGTCCGGTCGACCTGGCCACAGCTGAATCAATCAAGCCGATCTTCACCGAAGTGGTCATCGCACCCGGCTATGATGCCGACGCGCTGGAGCTGCTGCAGACCAAGAAGAACCTGCGGATCCTTGAGATCGACGGCTACTCGGTGCCACCCATGGAATACCGTCAGGTCAGCGGAGGACTCCTCGTGCAGGACCGCGACGCGCTGCAGGCTGCCGGCGACCGTGCAGATCAGTGGACACTGGCAGCCGGTCAAGCCGTGGACGAAGAGACACTGGCCGACCTCGAATTCGCGTGGCGGGCCTGCCGCGCAGTGAAGTCCAACGCGATCCTGCTGGCATCCGGTGGCGCAGCCGTCGGTGTGGGCATGGGGCAGGTCAACCGCGTGGACTCTGCGAAGCTCGCCGTTGACCGAGCAGGCGCTGAACGCGCTCAGGGATCGGTTGCGGCCTCGGACGCGTTCTTCCCGTTTGCCGATGGCCTCCAGGTGCTCATCGACGGCGGTGTGAAAGCCGTCGTTCAACCCGGCGGTTCGATCCGTGACGAAGAGGTCATCGCCGCTGCCGAAGCCGCGGGCATTTCGATGTACTTCACCGGCACGCGCCACTTCTTCCACTGATCGACCGTCGCCCACACGATATGGCACAAGCCGGAAAAACCCGCAGCCGCCGTGCGAGCCGTGCTCGCAAGGGCGGCCGCGGTCCCATTTCCAAACGGTGGATCTACTGGAAGCGCCGCTACTCCAACCCGGTGCGGCGCGACTGGGTTCTCCTGTACACGCTGATCGGCATCGCCTTGTCCTGCGCCGGTGCGCTGGTGAACGTTCGCGTGGGCGGCATTATGCTCGCCGCGACAATCGGCGCTGTTGGGCTGCTGCGGATCATTCCGAGCTCATGGCAGAAAACCTGGGTCAACCGAAGCGCAGTCACCGATGCTGCGACAACGCTGCTGGCCGCGGCCCTCTTGGTTTTTCTGGCCCTGACCCTGCCGTCAGCCTGACCGCAGAGCCTACAGCTTTTCGACTGGCGCGTAGCGCAGCAGCAGTCGTTTGGTGCCCTCCGAACCGAAATCGACCGTCGCCACGGCTTTGTCGCCGCTTCCGGAGACTTCAAGAACAGTGCCCATGCCGAAGGAGTCGTGGGAAACCTTGTCCCCGGCTTCGACGACAACGGCTTCGCGATTGGGACGAATGCGGTTGGGGAAGCTGCGGCCCACGCTCGCAGCGGACTGGCTGGGCCGTCCCGTGCGCATGCTGCGGCCCAGGGTTCCCGACCACCCGTGAGCGGCGGAGCCGGCTTCTTGGCGGTCGACCGCAGCCGTGGGGCTCAGGGTGCCCGTTGATTCCCAGTCGATGAGCTCGTCTGGTATTTCGCCCAGGAAGCGGCTGGGTGGATTGTACTGCGGCTGACCCCACATGGAGCGGGTTTCTGCTCGTGACACAAACAGCTTCTGTTCGGCCCTGGTCAAACCGACATAGGCCAAGCGGCGTTCTTCGGCCAGTTCCGTGGGATCCGAAAATGAACGCTGGTGGGGGAACGTGCCGTCTTCTAAGCCGGTGAGGAAGACCACGGGAAACTCGAGCCCTTTGGCCGTGTGCAGGGTCATGAGGGTGACTTCGCCAAGTTCGGCATCTGGGATCGAATCGGCGTCCGCTGTCAGCGACACCCGCTCCAGGAAGTCCCCGAGTGTGCTTTCGGGGTGCTGTGTGTGGAAGTCTTCGGCCACCGCGACGAGTTCGGCGAGGTTGTCGACCCGAGCTTCATCCTGTGGATCTGAGCTGGCGCTCAGCTGTGCCAGGTATCCGGTCTGCTCCAGAACAGATTCGATCACGCGCGAGGCGGGCGCGCCGTCGGCAGAGGTCATGAGGTCGTTCATGAGTGCCGCGAATTTCTGCAGCGGGCCGAGTGTTCGGGTGGTCATGCCGGGGGCTTCGTCAACCCGCTGCAGGGCCGCCCACAGGGAAATCTGTTCGCGCGAGGCAAAGGCCTGCAGAAGCGCCAGCGAACGATCCCCGATGGAGCGCTTGGGAACGTTGATGATGCGGCTGAGGTTGACGTCGTCGTCCGGATTGTCGATGACGCGGACATAGGCGAGCGCGTCTTTGATTTCCCGGCGTTCGTAGAAGCGGGTCCCGCCGACAACCCGGTAGGGGATTCCTGAGCGCACAAAAGCGTCTTCAATTGCCCGGGACTGGGCGTTCGTTCTGTAGAACACCGCGAAGTCTCCGTAGCTTAGGCCCTTGTCGTCCATGACGGAGTCAATGCGGTCGACGATGAACTGGGCTTCTGACTGTTCGCTCTCTGCCACCCAGCCGGTGATGACGTCGCCGCTGCCGGAATCGGTCCACAGGCGCTTGACCCGGCGGTCGTCGTTGTTGGAGATGACGGCGTTGGCCGCCGAAAGGATGTTCTGCGTGGATCGGTAGTTCTGTTCGAGCAGAACCGTGGCCGCCTGTGGGAAGTCCTCTTCGAATTCTTCGATATTGCGCACTGTTGCGCCGCGGAAGGCGTAGATCGACTGGTCGGCATCGCCGACGACGGTGAGTTCGGCCGGGTTGTCATCGGAATCAGTGCCCGCAAGAGCACGGACCAGCTGGTACTGCGCGGGGTTGGTGTCCTGGTATTCGTCGACGAGGATGTGGCGGAATCGTGCCCGGTAGCTGGCCGCGATGTCGGGGAACGCGCCGAGCATGTGGACGGTTTCCATGATGAGGTCGTCGAAGTCGAAGGCGTTCGCGGTGGCCAGCCGCTGCTGGTAGCGGGTGTACACGGACGCGATCGTCGAATCATAGGGGTTGTTCGCCGACTGTGCGGCGAAGTCCTCGGCTGTGATGAGTTCGTTCTTGACGTTCGAAATGCGGTGCTGCAGCGATTTCGGTGAGAACTTTTTGGTGTCGAGGGCGAGTTCGCGGGCCACCTGGGTGATCAGGCGCAGAGAATCTGCGGAATCGTAGATGGTGAAGTTGGGGCTGCGGCCCAGTGCTTTGGCTTCGCGGCGCAGAATGCGCACGCACGCCGAGTGGAAGGTTGATATCCACATGCCGCGGGTCTGCGTGCCGATGAGCTGTTCCACACGCTCCTGCATTTCCCGTGCGGCCTTATTGGTGAAGGTGATTGCGAGGATCTGTCCCGGGTGGGCCCTCCCGGTGCGCAGGGCGTAGGCGATTCTGCGTGTGAGGACTGCCGTTTTGCCCGAACCGGCACCGGCGACGATCAGCAGGGGACCGCCTTGGTGAACGGCTGCCTTGCGCTGCTGAGGGTTGAGCCCTGCCAAGAGTTCTTCCGGGTTCGAGGACCCGACCGCCTGAGTGTCTGCCGGGGCGGGATCCTCCGCCGGGACGGGCGCGGCTGTGCCGCCGTTGTCTGCGGAAGCGTGCGGATTGAGGAAATCGAACGGTGAGCTCATGGTGCTTCCCAGTATGGCAGGAGGGGCTGACGCGAGACCTGCGCGCAGTGCGTGCAGAAAGAAAACGGGGCGCCGTGCTCACGGCGCCCCGAAGCCGGTGGTATCAGAGAGTGAAGACTGCGACGATCACGGCGAGCACAGCGGCAATGAACCCGGTGTGAGCCATAGCGGCGGACGGAGCTGCGGTCTTGACAGTGCCATCGGCGACAGCGCCAGCGGAGGCGGCGGCCTTTTCGCGCTTGTTGCCGATGATGAACGCAATGAGAGCGACAAGGCCCAAAAGAATCTTGATGCCGGCACCGGCGCGCAACGACATGGTCGGGCTGCCCTGCATCTCCAACATTCCGAACAGCAGGACGCCGGTTACGACCTGCAGACCGGCGGCGTGAAGCATACCGGGCAGAACGCGCGGAGCTTTGACCGTGACGAGGTAGCCGCCGACGATCATCGCCATGCCGATAAGGTGGAGAATGACGAGGATATTCTGAACGATTTCCATAGCCTTGATTCTAGTGGCAAGATATGAGAGCGCCCTGAGCGGGTCAGCTCGGGGCCGTATCCCACTGGGAACAATCCGCCCTGGTGTAACGGCAGCACGCCGGCCTTTGGAGCCGTGCAGTTTAGGTTCGAATCCTAAGGGCGGAGCTGATGCGGAAAACACCGCAGCGCAGTCAACACCGAGGAGCAGCATGGCTGACCATCCCGCAGCTGTCATCGTTCTGGCCGCAGGCGCCGGAACCAGGATGAAGTCCGCAACACCGAAGGTGATGCACCAGATCGGCGGGCGGTCCCTCCTCCACCACGCGGTCAGCGCGGCAGCCGGAGTCGGCCCCGAACACCTCGTGGTCGTGCTGCGACACGAGCGCGACCTCGTGGCAGACCATCTGAACCAGGTGACTGAGGCTGTTGAGCAGTCGATCATCGTCGCCGACCAGGACAGCGTGCCCGGCACCGGCCGGGCAGCAGAATGTGCGCTCACCCAGCTGCCCCAGGACCTGCGCGGCACCGTCGTCGTCACCTACGGCGACGTCCCGCTGCTGACCTCGCAGACCATCGCAGACCTCGTGCGCTTCCACGAAGAGCGCTCCCACGCGGTCACGGTTCTGTCCGCTCACGTGGACAACCCGCACGGCTACGGTCGCATCATCCGCGACTCCGCCGGTGCGCTTGAGCGGATCGTCGAAGAAAAAGACGCTGACGAAGCCCAGCGCAGGATCACCGAAATCAACTCCGGCATCTACGCTTTTGACGCCTCGGTTCTGCGGTCGTCCCTCGAACAGGTCAGCACCGACAACGCGCAGGGCGAAAAATACCTCACCGACGTCATCGGGCTGGCCCGCGATGCCGGTTCGTCAGTCGCAGCGATGGTCACCGACGACCTGTGGCAGGTCGAAGGCGCCAATGACCGCGTGCAGCTGGCGCAGCTGGGACGTGAACTCAATCGCCGCACGGTTGAGCGCTGGATGCGCGAAGGTGTGACCGTCATAGACCCCGAAACCACGTGGATCGACTCCGATGTCTCGCTCAGCCCCGACGTCACGATCCTGCCGAACGTCCAGCTGCACGGCGCAACCGACATCGGCACCGGAGCCGTGATCGGCCCGGACACCACACTCACCGATACAGAGGTGAAGGCTGAAGCCCGCGTCATCCGCACTCACGGGGAACTCGCGGTCATCGGCGAGGGCGCCTCGGTCGGCCCGTTCGCCTACCTTCGGCCCGGCACAGAACTGGGCTCGAACGGTAAGATCGGAACCTTCGTCGAAACCAAGAACGCGCAGATCGGAACCGGCACCAAAGTGCCCCACCTGACCTACGTTGGGGATGCCGAAATCGGCGACCACTCCAACATCGGAGCTTCTTCTGTGTTCGTCAACTACGACGGACAGACCAAACACCGCACCGTTGTGGGGTCTCACTGCCGCACCGGTTCGGACACGATGTTCATTGCCCCTGTGACCGTCGGCGACGGTGCCTATTCGGGAGCCGGCACCGTCATCCGCAAGGACGTGCCCGCGGGATCACTGGCCATCACATACGCTGAACAGAGAAACATCGAAGGTTGGGTTCAGAAGAACCGGCCCGGAACAGCTGCTGCAGAGGCCGCAGAGCGCGCTAAGGAGTCTGAGGGCAAGTGAACGAGATTACAACAACCGGCGAAAAGAAACTCGTCCTGGTCACAGGGCGCTCACACCCGGAACTGGCAGCCGATGTTGCTGAGAACCTCGGCACGGACCTGCTGGAAACCGAAATCCGCCCGTTTGCCAACGGTGAGATCTACGTCCGCTATTCAGAATCTGTGCGCGGCAGCGACGTCTTCGTCCTGCAGTCGCACTGCACGCCCATCAACGAATGGGTTATGGAGCAGCTGATCATGCTCGATGCGCTCAAGCGCGCATCCGCCAAGCGCATCACCGTGATCGCCCCGTTCTTCCCGTATGCGCGCCAAGACAAGAAGCACCGCGGCCGCGAACCGATCTCCGCTCGACTCATGGCCGACCTCTTCCGGGCCGCCGGCGCTGACCGCATCATCACGGTCGATCTGCACACATCGCAGATCCAGGGCTTCTTCGACGGTCCCGTAGACCACCTGGTCGCCCTGCCGACACTGGCCGGCTACGTCAAGGAGAACTATGACGACAGTCGCCTGGCCGTCGTTTCGCCGGACGCTGGCCGCATCAAGGTGGCCGAAAACTGGTCAGAGGCGCTTGGCGGCGTGCCGCTGGCCTTCATCCACAAGACACGCGACATCGATAGGCCGAACGAATCCAAGGCCAACCGCGTCGTCGGCGACGTCGAAGGCCGCATGTGCGTGCTCGTCGACGACATGATCGACACCGGCGGCACCATTGTGCAGGCCGCTGACGCCTGCATGAACGCCGGAGCTAAGGGCGTCATCATCGTTGCCACTCACGCTGTGTTCTCCGGTCCGGCAGTGCAGCGTTTGGAAAACTCCTGCGCCGAAGAGGTCATTGTGACCAACACCCTGCCGATTGATGATGACAAGAAGTTCGGCAAGCTCACCGAACTGTCGATTGCCCCGCTCCTGGCGCGGGCAGTGCACGAAGTCTTCGAAGACGGATCCGTCACCAGCCTGTTCCACATCTGAGCAGGCTTCGGCGCTGAGTCCCGAAAGCGCGGACCGCCGGAGTTTCGGCACCGCGTACGGTCTGCGGCATTTCAGCCTTCGGCAGACCGTCGTGTATCCTTGTGTGGTTGCCTCGGCGAGGGGAGCTCAGACTCCCGTTATCGACGCGGGTTATCTTGCGTCCGCCGTGGGATTGTATTCACCACGAAGGAGACACAATGGCAGCTGATTTTGTTCTCAACGTCAAGCCGCGCGAAGAGCACGGCAAGGGCGCATCCCGCCGCGCGCGCCGCGCCGGTCGCGTTCCCGCTGTGATGTACGGTCACGGCATTGACCCCGTTCACATGACCGTCGATGGTCACGACATCATGATGGCGATGAAGGTCCCGAACGCACTTCTGGAGATCAAGAACGACGAAGACGGCTTCAAGTCGCTTGCCGTTGCACGTGAAGTGCAGCGCCACCCGGTCCGTCGAGAAATCGTCCACGTTGACCTCATCAAGGTCAAGAAGGGCGAAAAGATCGAGGTCGACGTCCCCATCACGATCGAAGGCGAATCGGCTCCCGAAACCATCGTTGCGCTCGAAGCCACCACGATTCGCGTTCTCGCAGACGCCACCGACCTGCCGGAAGAGCTCGTCGTTTCGGTCGAAGGCCGCGAAGCCGGCGACCACATCTACGCGGGCGACGTCAAGCTCGCTGGCGGCATCGAACTGGTTGACGACGAAGAGCTCATGGTTGTCAACGTCTCGCAGGAGATGTCTGCCGAGGAACTCGAAGCCGAACTCGAATCTGACGCTCAGCCTGACGAGCCCGAAGAAGCCGGCGACGACGCTGAAGAAGCCGGCGATGAAGCAGAAGAAGAGTCCGAAGACTGATCTGCTGATATCTGTGGAAGGCCCCGCCGCTGTGCGGGGCCTTTCGCACATACACGACCCTGAGCACTGCGAACTTTTTCGAGGAGAACGGTGATGTCTGGAACTTGGCTGATTGTCGGCCTGGGCAATCCTGGTTCGCGCTATGAGCGCACTCGGCACAACATCGGCTACATGGTGGTCGACGAACTGCTGCGCCGCACCGGCGGTGCGCTGGGCAAAACCAAACACCGGGCTTTTGCCGACACCGTCCGCCTCGGCAGTGACAAAGCTGTGCTTATGCGCTCGATGACCTACATGAACGAAAGCGGGATCGCGGTGCGCGGACTGGCCGATTTCTACGGTGTCGATCCCGAGCGGATCATTGCCATCCACGACGACGTCGACATTCCCTTCGACAGCATCAAACTCAAGATCGGCGGGGGAGAGGGCGGCCACAATGGCCTGCGCTCCATCACCCAGCACATTGGGACCCGCGACTATCTGCGGCTGCGCGCAGGGGTTGGCCGCCCACCCGGGCGCATGGACACCGCAGACTTCGTCCTTCGCCCCTTCTCACGTTCTGAAGCCGCGGATCTGCCGTTGTTCATCAGCGATCTGGCGGATGCCTGTGAAGACCTCGTGCGACTGGGGCTGACGGACACGCAGCAGCGCTACCACGGCCGGTCACGCGCCTGAGCTATTCAATATCGAGGTCGCGCAGCAGCTGATCGAGCTCAGGGTCTCTGGTTTGCTGCGATTGGGCCTGTGTGAGGTGCTGGGCGTTCTGTCCCGACCTGGGCTTTGCCGCAGAGCCGAGCGCCCATGCAGCAGCGCAGCCGCCGATGAGGCCGAATAGGTGACCCTGCCAGGACATCGAGGTGCCACGAGGGATCAAGCCGATGACCATCGAGACCCCGTACAGTCCGGCTACGACGATGGCGACGACAAGGTAGATGACTTTGCGCAGCCCGCAGCGGGCAAAGAGCCCGCGCAGAACGAGGTAGCCGAAGTAGCCGAACACGAGGCCGGAAGCCCCGACCGTCACGGTGCCGGGCCGGTTGAGGAAGAACACCCCGAGCCCGCCGGCAACGGCTGAGGCCACGGTGACGGCGGCGAAGCGCTTGGCGCCGTCAAAAGCGACGATGAGCCCCAGAATGAGGAACGGAATCGTGTTCGACAGCAGATGGAACCAGCTGACGTGCACGAACGGCGATGTGGCGATCGCCCACAGGCTCGACGGACTCCATGCGCGCACGCCGAGGGCGTGCACGCTGCCGGGGATGACCGTGCTGATCACGCGCATGATCCACATGAGCGCAAGCATCACAACCGGGGCGAAGTAGTGCGCGGGGACCGTCAGGGTGACGCCGCGCGTCTGCTGTGAACTCATAGTTCCATGGTGTCAAAGACGCATGAGAACGCGCTGGGGTGGGAATCGACTGAGAACAGGAACTGACCGCCTGCGGGAAGAGCCTCCGCACACGGGGCGAGCCGGGCAGTCGCGGCGTTTAGACTGTGGGGGTGTCTGTTCGCGGTATTTCCTCTGCCCTGTCCGACCTGTCTGAATTCACCGACGTCGTCGACGCGGTCGGCGAAAAGCACGGAAGCGGTGCAATCCAAGCCGTCAAGGGCCTGTGGCCGCACATCACGGCGGCCGCCGCACAGAAGCGCCCGGTTCTTGTCATCACCGCGACAGGCCGCGAGGCCGACGAGCTCGTCAATGCTCTGGCCGATCACCTCAGTCCGCGCTCCATTGCGATGTTTCCGTCGTGGGAGACCCTGCCGCACGAACGGCTTTCGCCGCGTTCGGACACCGTCGGCCAGCGTCTGTCGGTGCTGCGCCGCTTGGCCCACCCGGGCGATGTCCCCCTTTCGGTGGTCGTTGCACCCATTCGCGCTGTCACGCAGCCGCTGGTCAAGGGCCTGGGCGACCTTGAGCCGGTTGCCCTGAAAGTGGGCAGCGAAGCCGATCTGGAAGAGCTGGCCGAACGGCTTTCGGGTCTGGCCTACAGCCGTGTGGACATGGTGTCCAGGCGCGGAGAATACGCTGTGCGGGGCGGAATTCTGGACGTCTTCCCGCCGACTGACGATCACGCTCTGCGCATTGAGTTCTTCGGGGACGAAGTTGAAGAGATCCGTCCCTTCGCAGTTGCCGACCAGCGTTCGCTCGAAACCGTCGACGGCGCCCAGTATGAGCTGTGGGCCTCGCCCTGCCGTGAAGTGCTGCTGACAGAAGACGTGCGCCGCCGCGCGGCCGATCTGATTCCCGAAGTCCCCGCGGCAGCCGATCTGCTGCAGAAGATCTCCCACGGCATTGCGGCCGAGGGCATGGAGTCACTCGCCCCGGTTTTGGCCGACGGCATGGAGCCGCTCATGTCGATCCTGCCGGAGAACACCGCCGTGTTCGTCACAGCACCGCAGAAGGTCGAGGCGCGTGCTGCCGACCTCGTTGCCACAACCGAAGAGTTTTTGGCTGCAGCTTGGACATCGGCTGCCGCAGGTGCAGAAAGCCCCGTCGACCTGTCTGCCGCCAGCTTCGCAGACTACGCCGAGGTGCAGCAGGCAGCACAGGATCGCGGCTTTTCGTGGTGGGACCTGGGCGGTTTCGCAATCGACGACGAACTCGAGTCCGACCGTCTGGTGCTGACAATCGGGGCGCGTGAACCGCGCGGCTATTCCGGTGATGTCCAGGCGGTGCTGGCCGATGTCGGGCAGCACGTCAAAGACGGCTGGCAGGTGTACGTCCTCACAGAGGGCAAGGGGCCGGGCGAGCGCCTGGTGGAGGTCTTCAGCGAAGCCGACCTCCCGGCGCGCTTCGAACCTGACCTAGCCGACAAGGCCGAAGGCGCAATTCTCGTGACAACGGCGGCAGCCTACGCCGGCTTCGTCTTCGATCAGCACCACATCGCCGTATTGACAGAAGCCGAGGTGCTCGGTCGTGCCGCAGCCACTTCGACCCGGGACATGCGCCGCCTGCCCAGCCGCAGGCGACGCAACCAGGTCGACCCGCTCGACCTCAAGCCGGGTGACTATGTCGTCCACGACCAGCACGGCGTGGGCCGCTTCGTTGAACTCATGCAGCGCACCACCGGGCGCGGCAAAGACCAGCACACCCGCGAATACCTCGTCATCGAATACGCGCCCTCGAAGCGCGGCCAGCCCGGTGACCGTCTGTTCGTTCCCTCGGACGCCCTGGACCAGGTGACCCGCTATGTCGGCGGAGAAGACCCCAAGGTCAACAAGATGGGCGGTTCGGACTGGTCGAACACCAAGAAGAAGGCCCGCAAAGCCGTCAAGGAGATCGCCGGTGAGCTCATCCGCCTCTACGCGGCCCGCAGGGCGACCGTCGGCCACGCTTTCGGCCCGGACACCCCGTGGCAGCGGGAACTGGAGGACGCTTTCCCCTACGACGAAACACCGGACCAGCTGACCACCATTGACGAAGTCAAAGAGGACATGGAGAAGCAGATTCCCATGGACCGGCTGATCTGCGGTGATGTGGGCTACGGAAAAACCGAAGTCGCTGTGCGCGCCGCCTTCAAAGCCATTCAGGAAGGCAAACAGGTTGCGGTGCTCGTGCCGACAACACTGTTGGTCCAGCAGCACTACGACACCTTTTCCGAACGCTACTCCGGCTTCCCCGTCACAGTTGGGGCCATGTCGCGCTTCCAAACCCCGGCGGAAGTGCAGAAGATCAAAGACGACCTCAAAGAGGGCAAACTCGACTTGGTCATCGGAACCCACCGGCTGCTCTCGGGCGAAGTGCGGTTCAAAGACCTGGGCCTTGTCATCATCGACGAAGAGCAGCGCTTCGGGGTTGAACACAAGGAGACCCTCAAAGCGCTGCGCACAAACGTCGATGTACTGGCCATGTCTGCAACTCCGATTCCCCGCACCCTGGAAATGGCGGTCACGGGAATCCGTGAAATGTCGACTCTTGCAACCCCTCCGGAAGAGCGCCATCCCGTGCTCACCTACGTCGGCAAGTACGAAGACCGACAGGTTGCCGCCGCGATTCGCCGCGAACTGCTGCGCGAAGGTCAGGTCTTCTACATCCACAATCGCGTCCAGGACATCGAGAAGATCGCCGGCCATCTGGCGGAGCTCGTACCCGAGGCCCGCATTGCCGTAGCCCACGGCAAAATGAACGAAACCCAGCTCGAACAGGTGATTGTCGACTTCTGGGAAAAGCGCTACGACGTTCTGGTGTGCACCACGATCGTGGAGACCGGCATCGACATTTCCAACGCCAACACGCTCATCGTCGACCGCGCAGAGCGCATGGGCCTGTCCCAGCTGCACCAGCTGCGCGGCCGAGTGGGCCGTGGACGTGAGCGCGCATACGCCTACTTCCTGTATCCCAGTGACATCACGCTGACCGAAACCGCTCACGACCGCCTGCAGACGGTTGCCGCCCACACAGAACTCGGCGCGGGCATGCAGGTGGCCATGAAGGACCTCGAAATCCGCGGTGCCGGCAATCTGCTGGGCGGTCAGCAGTCCGGCCACATTGAGGGTGTCGGCTTCGACCTCTACATTCGGATGGTCGGTGAGGCGGTTGCCGACTTCAAGGGCGACGGCGAAGAAGAGCTGCCGCCCATGAAGGTCGAACTGCCCATCGACGCCCACCTGCCGACCGACTACGTCGAACACGAACGACTGCGCCTGGAGGCCTACCGCAAACTCGCTGCCGCCGAAACAGAAGAGGCGCTGCAAGAAGTCCTCGAAGAGCTCACCGACCGCTACGGCCCCTACCCGGACGAAGTTGCGGTGCTCGCGGACGTGGCGCGCCTGCGGATTCGCGCTCGCCAATCCGGCATCAGCGACATCGTCACGCAGGGCAATATGATCCGCTTCGGCCCGGCGGAACTGGCCGAATGGCAGGTGGTGCGGCTTAAGCGCCTGTATCCGAAAGCGCTCATCAAACCGGCGCTGCGCTCGATCCTCGTGCCCAAACCGGTCCGCCCCGGCAAAGGCTTCGACAAGCGCGAACTCACCGGTTCGGATCTGCTGGAGTGGTGCCGCACGCTGCTGGATCAGGTATTTCCGCTGGATGAGGCCGCATGACTGACGAGGCGCCGGAACCGGTTTCCTGGGATCCCGTGGATCCCGCTGGACTCACCTTGGCCGAAGTGCTCAGCCTGCTGCGAGCACGCTGTCCCTGGGCGGCTGCCCACACGCACGAAAGCCTGGCACCTTTCCTGCTGGAGGAGACCTATGAACTGCTCGAAGCCATCCAGCAGCACAGCGAAGCACCTGATGCGCAGAGCCTGGCAGAGCTGAAAAAAGAACTCGGCGATGTCCTCTACCAGGTGCTGTTTCACGCTGCCGTCATCGATGCACCCCAACCGCACACTCAGCCGACGGGGCAGGCTGCGCCGCCGACTTCTTTCGCCGAAGTCGAACAGCTGCTGAAAGACAAAATCGTCCGCCGCCACCGGCACGTCTTCGACTCCACCGCACCGTGGACGCTGGAGGAAGTCGAAGACATGTACGAGCGGACAAAAGCCCGCGAACGCAAAGCCGAAGGTCGCCAGGCGGTGAAAAGCTCTTTCGATTCGCTGCCGCGGACCATGCCCGCGCTGGCACGCGCGGCCGCGGTCATCGACCGAGCCCAGCGAATGGGGAGGCAACTGCAGAACCCGCCCGGCGCCTCGGCAGAAGAACAGCGGATCGGACATGAACTCCTGGCCCTGGTGCAGGAGGCGCACAGCAGGGGAGTGGACCCCGAAAAGGCCCTGCGTGCTGCTACGGAAGCCGCAGAAAAGGCCACACTGGGCCGCAGCGCCCACGAGCGCGGATAGACTTAAAGCGCACCTTTGGAGTGCGCCGGGACGACAACAACAAGGAGTACCCAGATGGCAAGAATTGATGCCGCGAACGCCCGAGAGATCCTCGACTCGCGGGGCAACCCGACGATCGAAGTTGAGATTCTGCTGGAAGACGACTCCGTCGGCACAGCAGGTGTTCCCTCGGGAGCCTCGACCGGCGAGTTCGAAGCTGTCGAACTGCGCGACGGCGACCCCGAACGCTACGACGGCAAAGGCGTCCTCGCAGCGGTCGAAGCGGTGCTGGGCGAGATCAACGACGCCATCGAAGGCGAAGAAGCCGACGAACAGCGGATCGTCGACCAGATCCTCATCGACCTTGACGGCACCGACAACAAATCGCGTCTGGGCGCAAACGCCATGCTCGGAACCTCGCTGGCAGTAGCCCGCGCACAGGCAGACTCTTCTGACCTGCCGCTGTTTCGCTACCTGGGCGGACCGAACGCACACATCATGCCGGTGCCGCTGATGAACATCCTCAACGGCGGATCCCACGCGGACTCCAACGTCGACATCCAGGAGTTCATGATCGCCCCCATCGGAGCGGCGAGCTTCCGCGAAGCACTCCGCTGGGGCACCGAGGTCTACCACGCGCTCAAGAGCGTGCTCAAGGACCGCGGCCTGTCCACAGGCCTGGGTGACGAAGGCGGATTCGCACCGAACCTCGGTTCGAACGCAGAGGCGCTCGACCTCATCCTCGAAGCGATTAAGAACGCCGGCTACCAGCCGGGCTCGGACGTTGCGCTCGCCCTCGACGTGGCCTCCTCGGAGTTCTTCTCCGATGGCGTGTACAGCTTCGAAGGCGAAAAGCGCACCGCCGAGCAGATGGCCGACTACTATGCTGATCTCGTCGACAAGTACCCCCTGGTGTCGATTGAAGACCCGCTGGATGAAAACGACTGGGACGGCTGGATTGCCATCACCGAAAAGCTCGGCGGCCGCGTGCAGCTGGTCGGCGACGACCTCTTCGTGACCAACCCCGAGCGCCTGGCTCGCGGCATCGACGAAGGTGCTGGAAACTCACTGCTGGTCAAGGTCAACCAGATCGGCACGCTCACCGAAACGTTCGACGCCGTGCAGATGGCGCAGTCGAACAACTACACCACGATGATCTCCCACCGCTCCGGTGAAACCGAAGACACGACGATCGCGGATCTCGCGGTTGCCGTCAACGCCGGGCAGATCAAGACGGGTGCCCCCGCGCGCTCGGAACGCGTGGCCAAGTACAACCGTCTGCTGGTCATCGAGGAGATCCTGGGTGACGCTGCTCGCTATGCGGGCCGCGGCGCTTTCCCGCGCTTCCAGGGATGACCTTTCGGCTGTCTTCTGCCGCTCGGCTGCGCTGAGCCTGCCGCTGTGTGAGCGGGGTGTGGAAACACACCCCGCTCTTCTTCTGTGCTGGCCCGTCCGCGCTGACCCGCCCACGACGGCTTGGCTGTGAGGTCTCTGCTTCCGTTCCTGAGTGCCGCCTGTGATAGCACTGACTGTGAACCGAATCATGCCGACACGCCAGGAACGCTTCTCCTAACATCTGGCACTGACACGGCAGACTTGTCATATTCGTGCTTCTTCCCTTCCCCTACGCACGAATGAGGTGCATATGAGCGGCGCAGACAAACGGCGCAGAAACGGCGGTTCTCGTTGGTCTGCGGCTCGTATTGCCGTCTTTTCGATCATCCTCGTGCTTTTGGCCGTCGGCTTCCTGCCCTCGGTCAGCGCGGGTGTTCGTCAGACGCAGCAGATCCGAGCGCTGGAAAAGCAGAACAGCCAGACGCAAACGGAAATCGACCAGCTCGAAAAGCGTCGCAAAGACTTCGACGACCCCGAGCACATCAAGAAGCTCGCGCGTGAAAAGCACCTGTACGCAGAAGAAGGCGAAACGCTGTATATCGTTGTCGGCGAAGACCGCGAAGACACTGCGACAGGTCAGGCCAATAAGGGGCAGGTTGACCGGCCCTGGTATCAAGAACTTGCCGAGTACATGTCGACAGTGGGAATGGCAACGGAGGATCAGTGAAGTTTTCAAGCTCGGAGCAGGACCGCGCTGTCGTAGAAGAGCAGCTGGGCCGCTTTCCCCGCGGCATGCTGGGCGTGGCTGCCCGCTCAGTGGCCGGTGAGCCGCTGGTTGTGGCAACCGCCCCGCGGTTGGAAGACGGCACGCCGTTTCCCACGGTGTACTACCTGACGCACCCGGACTACGTGCGGGAATGTTCCCGACTGGAATCCAGCGGCATCATGACCGAATGGACCGCGCAGCTGTCAGAACTGCCCGAACTCGCTGAGGCTTACCGTGCCGCGCACCGGTTCTACCTGGAAGACCGCAGGCAGATCGGTCTGGAAGCCGGAATTGCCGAAGTCGAGGAGATCAAAGACTTC
This sequence comes from Brevibacterium sp. HMSC07C04, assembly GCF_001815905.1. Taxonomy (GTDB): domain Bacteria; phylum Actinomycetota; class Actinomycetes; order Actinomycetales; family Brevibacteriaceae; genus Brevibacterium. The sequence continues at coordinate 29,255 of NZ_KV823266.1, forward strand.
TCCGCCGGGGGCATGCCCACCCGCATCAAGTGCCTGCACGCACTCGTCGCCCACTCGCTGGCCGCCGGGCCCGGCATCAATCCGATCGGTGACCGCGCACTGTCGCTCATGGACGGCGTTCCCGAGGTCGCCCGATGACCCGCGCGGCCGCCGTTGACTGCGGAACCAACTCCATTCGCCTGCTCATTGCCGATGTCGAAGGCAACAGCGTTGTCGACGTGGTCCGCTGCATGCGGATTGTTCGCCTGGGCCAGGGCGTTGATGCCACCGGCCGATTCGCTGACGAGGCACTCGAAAGGGTTTTTGCCGCCTGCGAGGAATTTGCCGCGCTCATTCGCGAACACGGCCCCATGCCGGTTCGATTCGCTGCCACTTCGGCCAGCCGCGATGTCGACAACCGCGACGAGTTCTTTGCCGGCGTGCAGCAGCGTCTGGGCATCACCCCGGAGGTCATCAGCGGAGATGACGAGGCGGCGCTGAGCTTCCTCGGTGCGACCGCGGGTGTCGGTTCGCGCATTGACGCGGGACTGCCCCAGCCGGTTCTCGTCATGGACCTAGGCGGAGGCTCCACCGAACTCGTCGTCGGCACGGGGGCCGTAGAAGCGGGGTATTCGATGAACATCGGCTGCGTGCGCATGACCGAACGCCACATCACGTCCGACCCCGTGAGCGCAGACGACATCGCAGCTGTTGAAGCTGATGTCGACGCCGCGTTCGATGAAGCAGCCAAGCACGTCAACATCGCATCCGCAGAAGCACTCGTGGGAGTGGCAGGAACCATCACCACGATCACTGCCGCCGCACTCGGCCTTGACGCCTATCAGCCGGACGTCATCCACGGTGCGCAGCTGCGCCGCGAACAAGCAGACCGGGCAGTCGAGGGCCTACTTGCGGCCACCTCGGCAGACCGTGCACAGCTGCCGTACATGCACCCCGGCCGCGTCGACGTGATCGTCGGCGGGGCGATTGTGTACCGCCGCCTGGTCCACAGGATCGAACAGGCTGCAGGTCACAGCATTCCGCTGATCACATCGGAGGCAGACATTCTCGACGGCATCGCCATCGACCTGGCCCGGCGGTCGGCCTGACCATGCTGGCAGTGTCGGTTATCAAGCGAGCCGCGGCCACGGCGGCCGTCACCGCTGTGGTCCTCAGCGCCGGAACAGTCCAGCCGGCCGCAGCTGTCGAACCCAGCGCCGGTCAGTGGTTTGCCGAAGACCTCGGCCTGGAAGAGGCATGGAAGACCTCAACCGGCAAAGGCGTCAAAGTTGCCGTCATCGATTCGGGAACCGATGACGGCCACGAAAACCTCAAAGACCGCGTGGTCGCTGCAAAAGACTTCTCCGGGGCGAAGAAGGACGGCACAACACCGGTCGGCCCCCAAGAGACAATCCACCACGGCACGGCAGTCGCCGGTGTCATTGCAGGCACAGGCAAGGGCGTTGGGCCGGTGGGCATCGCCCCGGACGCTCGCATCATGTCGGCCTCCATCTGGCTGGGCTCAGACACACCCGACGAATCCGACAGCCGCGACCAAGCCGCCGATGCGGTCAAATGGGCTGCCGACAACGGTGCCAAAGTCATCAATATGTCACTGGGGTGGGACGACCCGGCCTGGCCCGAATCGTGGGACAAGGCATTCATGCACGCCTACAAAAAGGACGCGCTCGTCATCGCCTGTGTCGGCAACGCCTCGCAGGGGGCCAAACGCGTGTGGTCGCCTGCAACCGTGCCCGGTGTCATCGGGGTCGGCGGCATCGGCCGCAATGGAAAGGTCGACAAACAGTCGTCAGCCCCCGGCGTCGACGTCGACCTCATGGCCCCGTCCCAGGGCATTCCCGTCCCGCTGACCGGAGGAAACTACGGAACGGCCGAAGGGTGCTCCTTCGCTGCGCCGATCGTCGCCGCAACAGCGGCCCTCATCCGATCCGCCCACCCCGAGTACACGGCTGATCAGACCGCCGAAGCACTGCGCTCAACCGCCGCGGCCGTAAAAGACCACGACGGAGTGACATCCGGGGATGACTTCGACACCACGGTCGGCTATGGGCGCATACGCCCCGTCGAAGCGCTCAAAGCGGACATCGACAAAGCGCCGTCAGCAGAAAAAGCGCTCAGTGAGTGGATTCACATGCACAGGCGAGCAGAAGCAGAATCGAAGAAAAAAGACGAACCAGACTCCACCTCGGCCCCGGCAACCCATGCCAGCGGAACACTGACAGAAGTGCAGCCCCGCGATGCCCGCAGCGGTCCCGCGGTGCTGGCCATCCTGCTTGCCGCAGGCGCGACATCAGCCGGAATCGGCGTGGCCGCGGGCCTTCGCAACCGCGGTCGCAAGCACTGAGCCGTTTGGGTCTAGACTGGGGGCATGGCTTTGATTCGCAACAGCAAACTACGTCCTCGTGTCCTCATCGTCGGCGGCGGTTACCTGGGTCTCGTCACAGCCCAGAACCTCCTGAAGAACCTCGGTCGCGGAGAAGCAACCGTCACCGTTGTCGACCCGAACCCGTACATGACGTACGCGCCGTTCCTGCCGGAAGTTGCCGGCGGTTCGATTGAAGCGCGCCACGCCATCGTCCCTCTGCGCCGCAACCTCAAGGGCGCAGAGGTCGTCATCGGCTCCGTCCGCAACATCAACCACGCTGAAAAGTTCGTCACCATCGAACCCGAAGGCGACGAAGCGTTTGAACTCGACTACGACTACATCGTGCTGGCCGCCGGTGCTGTGGCCCGCGCACTGCCGATTCCGGGCCTGGCTGACGAAGCCATCGGACTCAAGCGGATCGAAGAAGCCGTCGCCCTGCGCGACCACGTGCTCAACCGCCTTGACGAAGCTGCCCTCATGGAAGACGACGAAGAGCGCCGCAAGGCTCTGACGTTCGTGTTCGTCGGCGGTGGATTCGCCGGCATCGAAGCCCTTGCAGAACTCGAAGACATGGTCCGCGCAGGTGTTCGCGAACGCGAAACCCTCACCGATGCCGACGTGCGCTTCGTCCTGGTCGAAGCCATGCCGCGCGTTATGCCGGAAGTCGGCGAAGCCCAGGCCCGCTGGGTTGTCGAGCACCTGCGCTCTCGCGGCATCGACGTGTACCTCGAAACCTTCCTGGAAGACTGCACCGACAAGGTCTGCAAGCTCTCCAACGGCGAACAGTTCACCGCCGACACCATTGTGTGGAACGCCGGTGTCAAGGCCAATCCGCTGCTGGTCGACTCTGACCTTCCGCTGGATGATCGCGGTCGCGTCACGGTGCGCGCAGACCTGCGGGTCGAAGATGAAAACGGCGTTGTCGAAGGCGCTTGGGCTGCCGGTGACAACGCTGCTGTTCCAGACCTCACCGGTGACGGCCCCGGCGGTTTCTGCGTGCCGAACGCTCAGCACGCCGTCCGGCAGGCCCCGGTCCTGGCTGCAAACCTGCTGGCTTCGCTGCGAGGCGAAACCGAGTTCAAGCAGTACTACCACAAGTCACTCGGCGTTGTCGCCGGCATGGGTCTGTGGAAGGGTGTTTCGCAGATGGGCAAGACCGAACTGCGCGGCCCCGTTGCCTGGGCTATGCACCGCGCCTACCACGGCTACGCCATTCCATCCTTTGACCGCAAGGTTCGCGTGTTCGTCAACTGGGGACTCAACCTGATTCTCGGCCGCGACCTCACCCCGGTCAAGGACCTCGACGTGCCGCGGAAGAACTTTGTCGAAGCCGCTAACTCAAAGCCCGCACCCAAGAAGTGACGCGCTGATCCGCAGGGCTGATTGCCAGCCTGCCTGATCACTCACGAGGCGGGGCCACCGATTTCCGGTGGCCCCG
>NZ_KV823267.1 GCF_001815905.1 Brevibacterium sp. HMSC07C04
TGCCCCAAGCCGCGGCTTGGGGCATCAGCCTTTTCTGTATCCGCTTCTGTGCACTCAGCACAGGCAATCTCAATGAGCCCCGCGCGTGCACTCAGCGGCTTTTCGGAGCCCAGTGGGGTGGGCGGTCAGCCAGAAGCCGTTCGTCATTCGCCCCTCCGGCGCTCTGTCCGGACTCATTGCGGACCGTACGCCGGTAGGCTTCTTTGGCGGCGGCTATACGCGCCCGTCGCCGCTCGTGGTCAACCTCATCGCGGGTCGACTCGGCACCGGACGGATCGCTGTTTCGGTGCGGGGCTCCCGCCGATTCTTCAGCCACTGCGCGCTCAGTCCCGGTCGGCACCGGAGTCGTGACTGCTGCCGGTTTCAGCAGAATCATTGTTCCGGCCGCTGTCTAAAGCTCTGCCGGGCTGAGCTGGCTCGTCGTCACGCAGACCGGCGTCAATGAGATCGGCTTCGCGCAGCAAGCCCGTGTCATAGGCCGGCATAATCTGGTCTTCGACAGCTCCCTCGGGCAGGGCGGCGAGCGATGCCGCCTGCTCTGCAGGCGTCTGAGCCCGCTTCTTGACTGATCCAGACTGCGCACCGGCCGATCGCGACTGCTGTCCGGCAGCACCGGCCGACCCCGGACCGGCACCTCGACCGTCAGCGCCTTGACTGTCAGCACCGGCGGCAGCTTCAGCGTCTTCGGCAGCGCGGATCTCGGCAGCATAGCGTTCGGCCTCTTCGTCGGCCCTCTTGAGAGCCTCGGGGTCTTCGTCCGCGGCAATACCAGCCCACACCTGGTAGATCCGCTCGGTCTGTCCCTGCGGGTCGACAAACGCATCGGTCGACCACACGCGCAAGAACGTCCAGCCCCGGCGCGCAAAACTCAGCGGACGCAGCCGTTCGCGCTGCCGCAGCGACGGCGCGGTCGTGTAGTCAAGACCGTCCGCTTCGACAGCGAGCACCATGCGCGAACCCGCCTGCGAAACCAGCGGCACAGCCAGATCCAGTCCGCCGTAGTTGGCAATGGGCTCCAGACCCTTCGCCTCGACGCGGGCAGAAAGATCGGCCATGAGCGGTGAACGTCCCCGCTCCTCCTGCGACTTCTCAATAAACGACGAACCCGACCGAGCGGCCTCAAACAGCACCGGCAGAAGCGCCGCTCCGTACCGCAGCCGTGATCGGTCCAGTTCGTCCGGGCGCAGGCACGAAACAATCGTCAAACGCTGCTTAGCCGGTGTAACCGCAGCGGCGACCACCTTCTGCCCACCCGGCTGAGACAGTTCGCCGAAACTGTAGAGCACCCGCCCTGCCAGCGAGCGCCCCCAACCGACCGTGAAGATCACCGCATCGCGCGAAAGGGTCTGGGCCCTGTGGGCGTCAGTGATGACAAACGGCTCGTTGCCGTCACCGGTGAAGAAGCTCTTCAGTTCCGGATAGCGGGGCAGCTGCCGGGCAACCGCGAGCGCAATCCGCCGAGCGTGCCACTGCGTGAGTGCAATGACGCCCAGTGTCTGCTCCGGGGAGGTGCGCGCGTGTTCGAAAACCAGCCGCACCACCTCGGCGACCTCGACATCGGGGCTCTCCACCTGGCCGGTAGCCGAATCGGGGCTGCCCTCTCCCCCATCCACGTGGATGAACGACAGACCGGTGGTGCTTCCGGTGTCCGCAATCGGCAAGGACACGAGCTTGTCATCGTAGATGACATCGTTGAGCAGCCCCGCAATCTCCTGCGGAACAACCCGATGGTTTGTGTGCAGCCGCATCCTGGGCACAACCGGGGTGAGCGCCTCAAACACGCTGAAGCCTGCTGATTCCGGCTGTGTGCCTGCCCTGCGGTGGGCCGCTACGGAGAACTCCGTAGGCCCCAGCAGCTTGTCATCTCCCAGTGCCAGAGTGTGCTTGGCCATTGCGATCGGCACGAGTGCTTCTGGGACGGACACCCGGGCGGCATCGCCGATGATCACCGTGTCGAACAGGGCGTGTGCCACGAGTGCGGGGTCCGTGCCGAACTCACCGGAGAACTCATCGTCGAAGCTGTCATCGCGGAAGGGGAAGTCCGCATCCGAGGCGCCGGTCGCCTTTGCGCGGTCCGTCACGGTGGACAGGGTCTGGCCGAAGGTGTCGGGGACACTCACCGGGCTCATCATCCACACCGGTGCCAGGGCCAGCAGAACGTGCGGCGCGCGGACGGCCAAACGGTTCAGGTTCAGCCCGTCGCTGAGCAGTTCAGCGCGCAGCAGGGCTGCTTCTTCCGGATATTCCTCAATTGCGCTCTCCCAGGCCTGGGCGCGCGCGTACTGCAGGCGGGAAGCACCAGCGGACACGAACGCCGCGTCAGTGCGCCGGAAATCAGCAGCCAGGCGGTGCAGAGCGTCGCCGTCGTGCTCACCGACCTGCGGATCAGCGGCGGCCATCTGCTGCAGAACCGTCGCCCAGTAGGCAAGGTCGAATTCGCTGCCGACCTCTTCTGGGAGAACACGACGACTGCGCAGATCGTCCATCAGCTCACGCAGACCCGCCGCTTCGAGATCACGGCACAGGGCGGTGCGGTGGGGAAGATCGCCCAGGGCGGCACGATCGTCAGCCATAGCGGCCAAGCGCGATTCGAGTTCCCCAATGTGCATAGCATCGAGGTCTCCCCCGTCCGGGGTTTCCGCCAGGATGAGGGCGAGGGCATCGATGTCCGCGGCCACGCGCTCGTACAGTTCCGACACTTCCGCAAGGTTCGACGGCAGACTGGGGATGCGCGGCCGGCCGGTGATGCGCTCGGCCTGCTTCAGCTGATCCCGCATCACTTTCAAACCGCCGTGCAGATCAACGTCAGCCAAGTCGCTGCGCACCAGGGAGCGGGCGTGGCGCTTGAGTTTGCTGCGTTCGAAAACACCCATATCGACATCGTGATCACGCCGGTATTCAACCGAACCGGTCGCATCGATCAGCTGGTCGAGGTCTTCGCGGTAGGACTCCGGCACGAAAGTGGCCATGCTGCTCTCAACAGAGCGCAGCAGGGCCAGGCTGTCGGCCCATTCGACCATCGTCCACCCGGGCGTCACACCGGCTTCTTCCAACGCTGTGCGCATCATGCGGGTAAGCTTGGGCAGTGCGTCAGCACAGCGTTCTGCCGTAACACGCGCTTTTTCTGCCTGCGCGGCAGTGTCGAAGCGCGCACCGAACCACACGGTGTCTTCGACGCCAAGGGTGAATTCGCCCAGCTGCGCCAACTGAATCAGCTGCGCGCGCAGTTCTGAGCGCTCCTCCTGCGACATCCGCATAACACCAGCGGGCAGGCGCACTTCCGTCCGCGGGCTGTTCTCTCCAGATGTCAGATCCGCCAGGTGCTCAATCGTGGAGTACACCGAAATACCCCACGGGCGCCGCGGTTCGTGAAGCGACCTGGCGTGCTTTGTCAGCTTCTTGCGCTGTTTGCGCAGACGCGAGACCAGTTCGCCGATGTCCGGTTCCGCGGCTTTTTCCACCTGCGAAATCATGGCGATCAGCTGCTTCTTCACCGCCGATTGGCTGCGGCGTGCATCCACGACAAAGCCCGCCAGCCCCGCAGAGGCGAAGCGGTCCCGGTAGTCATCGAGCGTGTCGGAGTCATTCGCCACAAAGAGGCTGGAACGGCCGACAAAGGCCAAACTCGTCGCCGCCGCAACAGCCACCTGGGTCGCCCCGGTGCCGGCGGGAGTGTCAACGGCTGCGGAAGAGTGCTCCATGACCGCGTTGACAACCGCCTGCTGGTCGCCGTCAACGTCAAGCGCGAGGAACTCTTCGCGCGGATCGCGGTCTTCCAGGGGTCGAATGTCGAGGCTGCGCGCAGTGCCGCGCGGGCCGTCTTCGGCTGTTCCGACCTCGGCTGAGTCATCCGGTTCCGGTCTGGAAGCCTCGGCACCCCGCTGCCCGGCAATGCCGACATCTTGGGCTCCTGCCGCGGCGGAAGCGCTCAGTGAGGCAGAGAGCGTGTCCGCGGTCGAGGCGGTGTCGACCGTCCGCGTCCGGCCTTCATCGTCGTCAGCGAAGGCCGAATCATCCGGGTTGACCCCGCCGTTGAGCAGCGGGTGCGTGTCGTACTGAGAAGAATCGTGCGGCTCTGTCCCCGCGGCATCGCCCCACGCTCCGAGGGCTTTGCCGACGTTGTGCTTCTCCGCAGCGGCAACGGATTCCCGGTCTGCCTTTTCGGCATCGAGAACAGCCTGCGCCATGCGGGCCAAGATTGGGTGCTTTCGCGGAAGGTCAACCGTCCCGACGGCAGAAGCGACATTGGCAAAAGTCGACACAAACAGGCAGTACTCAGCGCTCAGCGCCGGATAGTCAGCGACAGCGGCCCGCACCCGTTCCAAAACCGGACGGGCGTCAAAGCGACGCGGCCCGCCGGTGGACTCCAGCCATTCGTCAACATCAACTTCGATGCCCAGTTCAGAACGCAGATACGCGACAAAAGCAGGATTGATGACGATCGTGTCGTCAAGGGTCAGCTCAACATCGTCTTCGCGGCGGCCCACTGTGCGGATCTCCACCCGCCGCAGCACCAGCGGGGCGTGCAGCTGCTCATCCGGACTGGTAAGAGGCGCCGAAAGGCGCACCGCTCCGATGGCGAGGCAGGCGGCGGAAAAGCTGCGCTCATTGCGCAGCTCTCTGGCCTTCTCCGCAATCAAGCGGGCGCGTCGACCGGCGTCCTGACGCTGTTCATCGTCGCGAATGAGGCTGGCCAGCCGAGTGGGTCTGCCCGCCATGAGCTGCGCCATGCCCGAGGGGTGGGCGGTCGTCAGGTCAAGCGAACCGTCGCGGGAGTCTCGATAGCGTAGCATGGTGTCACGCCCGCCGAGCTTTTCGGCACGCGATATCCATTCAGCGAAGACGTCGCTGATTCCCCTCTGCGTATCTGCTTGATCTGCCACGCATCCACCCTAACCGGGCCGGCGCGGGAAACTTCCTAAGCCAAAGAGCGTGGCGGCTCTCAGCCGCGCAGCAGCACCGCGTATGGGATCAGGCCGCGCGGCGCCTGCGCACCGCGTCGTAGATGGTGCGCGCGAAGATCACGACGATAAGCGCACAGCCCACATAGCCGACAGTGCCGTAGACCTTGTCCACCAGGACGCCGAACGGCAAGAAGCCGCAGGCGATCAGAACCGCACAGATGGCGGCGGTGACCGCGAAGTTCCACGAACGCGGCGCAAACGCCATTGCCTGGTTCTTCACCACCCAGTACAGCGGGGTCGCTGTCGAATAGATGCCCAGCATGACGATGACGCCGAAGGCCACCCCAACGGCCGGATGGATCGTCTGCCCGAGGACGAGGGTCGGAACCTCCTTGTCGAGGGCCAGGGTGAAGTTCGTCAGGATGGCCAAGGTGATCATGAGGACGCCGACGCCCAGACCGAGTCCGCCGACAGCACCGGCGATCCCCGCTTCGCGCTTGCTCGTGGCCTCCTTGCCCAGCTGGGAGAAGAACACCATGCCCAACAGCATGTTGAAGCTGACGTACAGAACGGCCGACACCACAAAGTTGCCCGTCACCTGAACGTCTTCAACAGCAGCCTGCGGCAGGTTGCCGAAGATCGGCTGGCTGCCCAGTTGCCCGAAGTCGCGAACGAAGATGATGGTTCCCACAATCACCGTGAACACAATGATGATCGGGCCGATGGTGCCGATGATGTCCACCAGACGCTCAAGACCGGCCAGAACCGTGGCAAAGCCCAGCAGGCCCATGCCGACAACGCCCACCCAGTTGGGCAGGCCGGTCAGCTGGTTGAACACCGCGCCCGAACCGGAGACCATGATGACGGCAACAGAGAATGAGTACAGAACGGCAAACCACTCAAGCGCTGTGCCCAGAAACCGGCCGACGTAAGCGCTGAACACCTCGGAGGACAGTTCCAGCTGCAGTTCGTGGCCCTTGCGCATGATGAGCGCACCGACCACTATGAACAGCAGGGTCGAAATGACTCCGCCCAGCAGACCCACGATCCCAAAGGATGCGAAGAACTGAAGGGTCTCCTGGCCTGTCGCAAAGCCAGAGCCGATCAGGTACGCGATCGAAGCGCCCGCAAAACGCCCGACATTCGTCCAGCGCACCTGCTTAGACTCAGGCTTGACGGGCGCCGCGTTGGCGGTCGCGGCTTCGACGGTTGTCGGTTCGGGGCTATCGCCACCGGCACTGCCGGCAGAATGCGAACCGGCTGCAGGATCAGCCATGAGAATCTCCTTGCTTCACAGGGCAGGCGCAGAAACAGCAGCGCCGCACTCCGACCCCATAGCGTAGTCGACTGCAGCGGTCGGTGCTCTCAGTATCCCCATTAGGCGTTCAGCGACCGCGGTGTCATTCCCACCGGGCACGTCCGCTAAACTGTTCCGCGTTGCCCCCGTAGCTCAGGGGATAGAGCACCGCTCTCCTAAAGCGGGTGTCGCAGGTTCGAATCCTGCCGGGGGCGCCGAACTCTCACCAGGGGAAACTCCCAAACGCAGAAGACCGGGCACTGTCAGCCCGAAAGTCTCACATCCGGCCCACGAGCCGCGCCACCATCACCCAACGGGCTTAGCTGTCCTTTTCGGCGAACGGGTGTTCCGGCGTGGAGCACAGTTCGTCGTGGTAGCCGCGGCAGAAGTATTCTTTGCCCGGTTCGAGCTTCATGCCCTTGAACATGTAGCCGACTGGAACCAGGTAGAAGCCCCTGTCCTGCAGGCCGGAGAAGATTTCGGGCGAAGCATCCACCGTCGTCGGGTGGATGGCGTGCATGAGCACAATCGAGCCCGGTTTGGTGTTCGCCAGCGCTGCTTTCTTGACCCGATCAGCGTTACGGTGCTTCCAGTCGAGAGTGTCGACGTCCCACATGATGATCGCTTTTCCGTGCTCGGCCTTCTCACCGTCGGCTTTCTTGGCCTTACCACCGGCTGGGTCGCCCGATTCACCGCTGCCCTGCGCCACGGTGTCCAAGCGCTTGTTCGAAGCACCGTAGGGCGGGCGCAGCATTGTCGGATATTCACCGCCAGCGTCGTGAATGGCCTTGTCGGTCTTGTCCACCTCGGACTTCTGCTTGTCAGGTGTCAGCTTGCTCAGCACCGGGTGGGTGAACGAGTGGTTTTCGACTTCGTGGCCGGCTTCACGCAGCAGGCGCGAGTTCTCCGGCAGTGCCTCCACAATGCGCCCGATCTCAAAGAACGTTGCACGCACCTTCGCCTTGTCAAGCGCATCGGCCAAGCGCTTTGTCAGCGCGTCATCAGCCGGGCCGTCGTCGTAGGTCATAGCCGCACACGGCAGAAGAGCGCACGTGAAATCCGGCAGGTACGGGCTTTCCTCGGCCTCAATCGTCAGGTCCTCGCCCAGCACCGCGGCGAGGTTGTGCCCGGACTCGCTGAGAACCTCATCATCGGCATCTTCACCGTCGACAGTGATCTTGTCCCCCGCAACGGCAATCTCACCTTCAACGCCTTCGGCTTTGATCGAATCTATGGGCTTGGTGGCGTTGTTCTTGGTGTCGGTCAGAAACTGTCGGCTGGCAGTCTGCCCACCGGAGCGCACGTCGAGCTGAGTGACGAGAAAGTCGCCACCGGCACCGACGATGTGCGACTCGACGCTGCTGGCCTTATCGTCACCGCTGCCGGACTGCTGACCTTCTGCGTCCTCGCCTTCTGTGCTTTCGCTTTCGGGCGAGTGCCCTTCAAAAGCAAGATAGTCGGCCTCACCCCAGCGCTCCTTCGGCGGTGTGACCTCGGGCTGGAACGCCTTCCGCCCCTTGAAAGCACCGGCTTGTTCCAGGGCTTTGAGTGTGGCCTCCTCTAGGGTCTCGTTGAGTGAATCCTGCCCCGGAATGCCGAACAGGTGGACTGCCGCTTCCGGTGTCTGCACCGCGTAGCTGCGCAGCACCTTGGGAAGTTCGTCTTTGACCTGCTCAGCTGGGATCGTCACCTCACTCTTCGGCACGTGAGCTTCTGGTTTGTCATCGTCTTTGGCAGCGCAGCCGGTGAAGACGAGCGAAGCTGCAAGAATGCAGGCAACAGAAGAAAAGCGCACAGCGGATCCTACTGAAAAGGGAGGGTTGGGGTCGGAAGCAACTGTACTCCCGGAAGCTTAAGAGAAGCCGACCGGTGTCCACCGGTCGGCTTCTCTTAAGCTCAGAGTCAGTCGCGCTTGACGCTCACAACCATGGTCGGGCAGTGCGAGTACGGCAGCACAGACTGCGAGGTCGAACCCAGCAGGAGACCGGCAAAACCGCCGCGACCGCGGGTGCCGACTACGAGGACGTCTGCTGTATCAGAGGCGCGGACAAGCGCTTCTGAAGGCTGTCCGTCCAGCAGCATCCAGCCGGCTTCGAGGTTCGGGTGCTTGTCGCGCACAGCCTTGCAGGCAGCCTCGAGTTTCTCAGTTCCGCGCTCAACGAACTTCTTGAGCTCATCTGTGCTCGGCAGCCATTCCGGGCCGACAATCGAGGTGGTGATGACGCCCATAACGGTCAGCGGGGTACCGCGTTCCTCAGCGAGCTCCGCTGCTTTCCACAGCGCGGGCGATTCCTTGCCCATGGCATCCACACCCACGACAACACGGCCAGCGAAGTTCGGCCCTTCGATCGTTTCGGAGTCTTCGTCGAACTCAAAGTGTGTAGCGGCGGAATCTGCCAGTGGGAACGACGAGGTCTGCTTGGGTGCACGCTCCTGGTCTTTTGACCAGCCCACGGGAACCACAATCGTCGGGCAGTGCGAGTGTGCAGGCAGAGCCGAGGAGACTGTACCCAGCAGGCGACCTGCGAAGCCGCCGCGGCCGCGTGAACCGACGACTGCGAGCGAAGCCTGCGCGGATTCGTCTACCAAAACACCCGCGGCATCGCCGATCTCAATGACTGCCTCTACTGACACTCCTGCGGCCTTGACCTTTTCAGCCGCGGACTTCAGTGATTCGGTGACAGCTGCCCGCACGGCAGAATCGTCAATCGGCACATAGGACACATCGATTGTCGCTGCGGCGACGGACGGGATGGTGTAGGCGCCGACCAGTCGGATGGAACGGCCCGTGGCCTTTGCTTCGCCGATGGCGAAGTCGAGAGCATTGAGGCTCGCTTCGGAACCGTCGATGCCGACGACGATGGCCTGGGCGTCTGCGACGTCCGGAAGATTGTTCTCAGGTGACACGGCAGGTCCTCTTAGATTGGTTGGCTCAGGCATGCGCCTGCTGATGCTTCGATTCTATCGGCCGGACAGACCGCGTGCGCGGTCGCTCACTATGCGACCGAGGTCAACTCACTGTGATCGGCGAGGTTGAGGAACGGCTGCCAAGCCGGCGCGGGCCTCTCGAGCTCACGCAGCCAGCAGCCCCGGTACTCCGGTGCCCGCGGCGTACTCTGCAGCTGCCAGCCCATTTCCTGCGGGGTCCTGTCCGCTTTGCGGTTATTGCAGTCACGGCAGCAGGCAACGAGGTTTTCCCACGTGTTCTGACCGCCGCGAGAGCGCGGAAGGATGTGGTCGATGGTGCCCGCGGGCTTTCCGCAGTATCCGCAGCTGTTGTGGTCTCTGCGCAGCACGGCTTTGCGCGACGGCTGCGCGATTCGTCCTGCAGGCGGGCGAATGTAACGAGTCAGGAGGATAACGGCTGGCTGTTCAATGTCGAGGTGTTCGCTGCGAACGCGGGCTCCAGAAGCTGCCAGGACCGTGGCGCGGCCTGCCAGAACCAGAACCACCGCCCGCTTAAAGGACACTACCGACATCGGTTCGTATCCGGCGTTGAGAACGAGGGTCTTCATCAGTTCCACCTAGGTTCAGGTCGTACTCGGCCAGCACGACGTGACGAAGACCACGTTACACACGCCACCGTCGGCGTCGACGACATCGACGTAAACGACAGGTGTCGAATAACCGCACAGACAGCAAAAACCCCGAGCGCGAGGCTCGGGGTCTGTGCTGAAGATCAGGTGACTGGAAACTCTGATCAGAGAACGCGAATGAACTGTGCGCCCTGCTTGGTCATCCAGTCGATGGAACGGTAGGTGGTGTCAACTGACGGGTTACCTGCGTCGTACATCATGCCGTTGCCAGCGTAGATGCCCACGTGGCCGGGCGACCAGATGATGTCGCCGGGCTTGGCTGCCGAACGCGGCACAGTGGGACCCGCACCCTTCTGCGCACCCGAGGTGCGCGGGAGGTTCACGCCGACCTTGCCGTAGACGTAGCTGGTGAAGCCAGAGCAGTCCCAGCCGGAAGGTGAGGTTCCACCGGAGACATAGGGCGTACCCACGTACTGCTTGGCGATGCTGATGACCTGCTGCGCCTTCGGGCCATCCGGCACCGACACGCTCTTGGACTCGCCGCTGGACTTCTTAGCGTCCTTCGAGGACGAACCGCTGTTCGAGGCAGGCTGGGCGTTGGCACCGTCATTATCGGAAGCACTGCCGCCCTGCGGAGCATTGGAAGGAGCCTCCGGAGCCTTCGTAGCAGTCACGGGAGCCGCGACAGCAGCACCGTCGACCGAAGCCTTCGAGTCGGCAGTGTCGACCGTAAAGCCGGACTGCGAAACGGTCTCGAGCGAATCCCCCTCCGTGCGCTCGTTCTGCGCTTCCGCATTGGCTTCACCGTCGGAATGCGACGGGATAACAGCGGCAACCAAAAGACCACCGGTGGCAGCCGCAATGGCTGCGCGCTTGCCGAGAGCACCCGAATTGGCGCTCAGAGCTTCTGTAATCTCAGTCAGAGGCGTCTTGACCTTGGTGTCGGCGGCGCGACGTCCTCGCTTCTTTACAGCCACGTGTTCTCCAAACCTTGTTCGCTGGCCCTAGCGGGCATTAGCTGGCACCTGTCAGACAGTAACGGACTTGCAACTAAAAGTCACGTTCAGATCACAGGAAGTGAAAATCTCTCAGGCTTTCAGCCCGGATATTCGGGCCTGTCTGCACTCTCTTCGCAGTTGGACGCGCGTCCTGAGAATTGCGTCACAGAACCCTGATGTAGACGGCATCGCTCATCCACGACGCCGAGGTGTGCACCGTGCCCTTGCGCTTATTGCGGGCGTCGACCATCTTGCCGTTGCCGGTGTAGATGCCCACGTGGCCGGGATGCCACATGAGGTCACCGGGCTTTGCCTGCGAGCGCGGCACGACCTTGCCCGCGCCCTTCTGCGCCCCCGAGCTTCGCGGCAGGTTCACACCCACCTGGCGGTAGACGTAGCTGGTGAAGCCCGAGCAGTCCCAGCCAGACGGCGATGTTCCGCCCCACACATAGGGAGTACCCACGTAGCTCTTGGCGATCGACACGACTTTCTGAGCTTTTGTACCCGACGGGGCAGCCACATTGCCCGAGGACTCGGAACGCTTCGACGAAGCCTTCTCGGCGGAGCCAGTCGAGTCTGTCGAGCCAGAACTGCGCGAAGAAGAAGCTTCCGAAGAGGAAGCGCTGCTCGACTCGCTCGAAGAGCTCGACGCGCTCGGCTCAGGTTCGGGTTCTGGCTCCGGCTCAGGCTCCGGAGCCTTCGCGGCGGTGACAGCTGAGACCTCCGCAGCGCCGGCAAGTGCGCCGTCGGCCTCACCTTCGGCAACGACCTTGTCCTGCGCCTTGAAGTCGTCTTCCACCGGAGTGGTGGAGACCGCCTCGGCCTCCGCTTCGCTACCGGCCTCTGACATCGTGGGAACAGCAACACTCAGAGCCAGTCCCGCACCGGCCGCCGCAACTGCGGCGCGCTTGCCGAGAACATTCGAGTCGGAACGGAGGAGGTCCGTCAGGTCAGACAGCGGGGTCCTGACCTTGGTGTCAGCCGCCCTGCGTCCGCGCTTCTTCTGAGCCACGTGCATCTCCCTGAATGGTCGAGAATCCTACTGAAGTACAGAACCAAACGTTACACAACTGAGACCCGAAAGTCACATTTAAGCAACGCGGGAGAGGCTGTGAGCTTGCTCAGAGCAGCATTTTCGCAGGTCAGAGTCTTTATAAAGGTCGTGTAATTCTTGTTACACAACGATAACGAGGACGTTTTCAGCCATTTCCGCAGGGAGATCCAGCACCTCGTCCGCCCCGGAGACGGCAAAGGTCACGTAGTCCCCGCTTGCCGAGACCGTCACCTCGGCACCGGGAACAATTCCCGTGCGCTCACACTGAGCCAACAGGTTTTCATCAACCTGCAGCGGCTCGGCAAAGCATACGATCCGCACCGTCTTCGCATCTGCGCGCAGTGCCAATTCAGAAGCCGGGACCGCGGAGTCCTCAAGTGCAACATCAGCACCGGGAATCGGATTGCCATACGGGCTGGTGGACGCATCCGGTAGAATATCGACGAGCTTTTCCGTCACTTCGTCGCTCATCACGTGCTCCCACCGGCACGCTTCGTTATGCACCTTGGGCCATTCCAGGCCGATGACGTCCGACAGCAGCCGTTCAGCAAGACGGTGCTTGCGCATAACGCTCGTGGCCAGCTCCCGCCCTTCGGCAGTCAGCTCCAAACGGCGGTCGCGGCCGACAACCAGCAGGCCGTCGCGCTCCAAGCGGGCCACCGTCTGCGACACGGTCGGACCCGAATGGTCCAGACGCTCAGCAATGCGAGCGCGCAGCGGCACAACCTTCTGCTCCTCGAGCTCCGTGATGGCCTTGAGATACATCTCCGTTGTGTCAATCAGATCCTGCATGATTCTCCGTTCACGGCTGTGTCCGAGGGGCTGGCAATACAAATATACGCACAGGCTGATGAATCACATCGGCAACGCCGCCTAGGGCTCCAGACGGGCAGTCGACCACTGGGAAGCATCCGCCAGATCGGCCGGTGCCCCAGAACGGCTGGTGAAAACACACCTGTCGTGCATTCGGTTCTCCATGCCCTGCCAAAACTCCACTTCGAACGGACGAAGCAGGTACCCGCCCCACGAGTCCGGCCGTTCAACCGGGCGGCCGGCAAGCTCCGCCTCGACATCCTGATAGCGCTGCTGAAGAACCGACCTGCTGCGCACCGGCTGGGACTGGTGTGAAGCAACCGCGCCGATCTGCGAACCACGCGGACGCTTAGCGAAATAGGCGTCCGATTCTTCCGGCGAGACCTTTTCGACAACACCGCGCACCCGCACCTGCCTGCTGAGTTCGTGCCACGGGAACACGAGCGAGGCGCGCGGTGACTGAGCAAGCTGCGCACCCTTGGCGGACGTGTAGTGGGTGTAGAAGACAAAGCCGCGCTCATCAAAGCTCTTCAACAGCACCAGACGGGCAGTCGGCCCCGTGTCGTCCGCGGTCGCCACGACCATCGCATTGGGTTCGCGCAGGTTTTCGTGGGCACAGTCGTACCACGCGGCAAACTGCTCAAACGGGGTGTCCTCAAGATGGTCAAGATCGTCAGCACCGTATTCAATGCGCTGCTGTGCGAGTTCGGCCAGGGAATCCGGGATGTCGATCATGGCTCCAGACTACCCGCGCGCCCACTGGCCTCCGGGGGCTGTCCGGTCGGCGGGCTGTGCCTGACTACGATAAAAGCGTGATCACAATTCCAGAAGAGCTGCTGCCCGCCGACGGCCGTTTCGGCGCTGGCCCCGCTCGCATTCGCCCCGAACAGATGACCGCCCTGGCAGACGCTGCCACAACCGTTATGGGCACCTCGCACCGCCAGGCGCCCGTGAAGAACATCGTCGGGCGCATCCGCGCCGGACTGACCGAACTGTACAACCTTCCCGAAGGGTACGAGGTGGTGCTCGGCAACGGCGGTTCCACCGCCTTCTGGGACGCCGCTTCCTTCGGACTCGTGCGCAGAAAAGCAGCCCACGGTTCTTTCGGCGAGTTCGGCAGCAAGTTCGCAAAGGCCACCGACACGACTCCTTTCCTCGACGATTCCGCTGTATTCGAAGCACAGCCGGGCTCGGTTGCCGTTCCCACCGCGGTCGACGGCGCTGACCTCTACGCGTGGCCCCACAATGAAACTTCGACGGGAGCAGCCGCACCGGTGAAGCGGCCAGAGGGCATTGCCGATGACGCTCTCGTCGTCATCGACGCGACTTCAGCCGCCGGCGGTCTGAACGTCGACATTGCCCAAGCCGATGTCTACTACTTCGCGCCGCAGAAGAACATGGGCTCTGACGGCGGTCTGTGGATCGCCATTATGAGCCCGCGGGCAATCGAGCGCGCTCGATCGCTCAAGAGCTTCGGCCGGTGGATTCCCGCTTCGCTGGACTTGGTGACGGCGATCGACAATTCGGCAAAGAACCAGACGTACAACACCCCGGCCGTGGCCACGCTCATCATGCTGGCCGAGCAGATCGACTGGATCAACGGCAACGGCGGACTGGCCTGGGCTGCCGAACGCACCAGCACTTCAGCCAGCCTGGTCTACGACTGGGCCGAAAAGAGCGATGTCGCCCGACCGTTCGTGAGTGACCCGGCTGACCGTTCCAACGTCGTGTGCACTGTTGACTTTGACGATTCCGTCGACGCAGCCGAGATCGCCAAGACTCTGCGCGCGAGCGGAGTTGTCGATGTCGAGCCCTACCGCAAGCTCGGCCGCAACCAGCTGCGGATCGCCACTTTCGTTTCGGTCCCCCCGGAAGACGTCAAGGCGCTGCTCGACTGCATCGACTTCACACTCAGCGCCCTGCGCGGCTGACGTCGCGTCAGGCGCAGAATTGGCGAGGCTCCCGATATTGGGGGGCCTCGCCATTTTTGCCTGCTCAAGCCGGGGTTTCTGCAATCTAGTCGGAATACTGAGGCAAAAACGCACGGATCGCCTCGTTTTGTCGACTAGACGGCAGAGTAACTTTTGGCGGCCGGGAGGGCTCAGGGGACGAGGTGCCGGCGGGGTAAGGACGGGCCACTCACCCCAGCGAGGTGCCGGCAAGGTTGCGAACGCTCCACCGGCTGGGCCACACGCCACACCCGCCCCCGGCTCACACAGTGGTGAAGTGCAGGAAAACACCCATTGTCAGCGCGATGAAAGCCGCACCGGCGCACAGGAGTTCAATGCCCAGGCCAATGCCGACGGCAACGAGGGTGCCCTTCGTGGTTGCGAGAGCTTCACGCGCCGTTGAGTGCCGCACCCATTCGGCAATGAACAGGCCGACGACAAAGCCGATGACCAGCCCCGGCCCCGGCAGCGCGAACATGCCGACAACAGCGCTGAGCGCGGCTATCGCGATCACACGGTTGGGCACCTCGAGCTTTTTCAGCCGATTGCCCGTCAACACCCACGATGCCGCTATGCCGATGATCGTCAGAAGGATCCCACCTGCAGCACCCGACCAGCCCATAGTGGAGTTCACTGCAACACCCCAGCCGATGAGCACAAACAGATTCAGAATCGAGCCCGGAATCACCGGCACGATAATGCCGGCGCACCCGATCACCAGGCCGACATAGGCGATGACAGTGGCCCAGACCTGAGCGTCAGTGCTCAGCATTATGGCCTTCGTGTTCGGCATCGGCAGCCGAGGTGCCGCCGCCCTTATCAGCAGCCTCGCCGCCGACCATTTCGAAGTCTTCGGCGCGGTCGTCGATAACGGGTTCGGCAGTGTCGTCGTGTTTGCGGACATCGGTTTCTGAGTGCGCTCCGCAGCCGTTGTTCAGGGAAACCACGCGCCCGTCAAACGGTGATGCGGCGTTGGCGCACAGGCCGAACTGGGTGCGCACAGAGCCAGCGATGGGCATGAGGAAACCGCAGGTGCGGCATTTGGCAGACGCTTCGGAAGCGTATTCGGAGTCCGGGCCGGAATCGGATTCCGCCCAGCGGGCTGCCGCAGCGGCAATGCCATCGCGGGACAGCACGCGCTTGCGCCCCAGGCCGAACTCAAAATTGGGGATCTGGTCGATGTCGTCCTCGGCTTCGACCTTGACCTGCTCCAAACCCAGTTCGAGGTTCGGGTCGTCTTCGTCTTTCGGCAGAACGTCGCGAGCGCCGATGTCGGAGGGGCGCAGTCTGTCTTTCCACGGCACCCAGTCGGGTGCCACCAGTGCGTCTTCGCCGGGCAGCAGAGCGGTTTCGGACACCGTGACGCGCTCCGAGCCCGGTGCCAGTGCGAGGATCGCCGTCCAATACCAGCCCGGGTAGCCCGGGGTGCGGCACTGAAAGATGTGGGAAGCCGCGTAGGCGCCTTCGGCCACCACGCCCAGGTGCTCGCCGATGGACGATTCGTCGGTCATGTCGGCAATCGCTGTGCGCGCGGTGTCGACCGCCTGGGCCAAGATCGGGTTGATCTCCCCCAGCGCGGCTCTCCATTCGGCGTAGCAGCTGGTCATCAGCCCTCCAGGTCGTCGGCAACGTGGCGCAGGACCTCGGCGACTTTTGCGGAGAATTCCGCGTCCGGGTAACGGCCCTGTCGCAGTCCGGCCAGTGTGTCATCGAGCATTGTGATGACGTCTTCAATCATATCTGCCGTCTTGTCCGGGTTGGGACGCACGCGCGGAGGGGCGTCCAGCAGGCGGGCCCGCAGCACCTGACGGCCTCGGCGGGAGTCCACGATGTCGAAGTCCAGACGAGACCCTTTGTGCACGGTCACGCCGTCGGGCAGCGACGACGAGTGCATAAAGAACTCTTCACCGTCGTCACCGGTGACGAAGCCGAATCCCTTGTCCGGGTCAAACCACTTCACGCGTCCTGTGGGCATTGTCAGTCCTTTTCTCAACGCACTTTCGTGCGGATCTGTTGGGGTGTATGCGGGCCGGAGCTTACGAGGCGCCGGTTCGGTCCGCTTGCATGTTGGGGTGTGCCTGGGATCGGCGAGTACGGCGCCCGCGGGGCGTTCCCGCCTGGTCTAGGTGTGTGCTCTAGGTGCGGCGGCGGAAGAACGCGCTTGTCAGCCACGCCAGGAACAGGATGAACGATGCGCTCGGGGCAATCATTCCCACCCAGGTCAGCACCTTCGAGGGATGCCCGACGGTGAGGCCTTGGACAATCACCACGACCAGCGCGATGGCACCCAGGAGCATGAGCGCAAGCGCGGCGATCAGCGTCCACGATGTGCGCTGCTCGTTCGTGCTGGGTGTCACTGTGGGCCTTTCGGTGTTGTGTCTCTGCCGACGGGTGAACCACCCATTCTAGCCGCCTGTTTTTCGGGTGCCGTCTAGACTCGGAGGGATGAAGGGCTTTCAGACTTTCACCGGCTGGCTGGGCAGTGCTCCTGCCGACTGGTTTGCGGATTTTGTCCGCACTCGGCGCGATCTGGTTCGATCCGATACGGCAGCGCTCAGCCGCCTGGCCGGTTCGGCCTCCACTCGCAAAGGGGTGGCCGTTGCCCTGGAAGCGCTCAACGCCGATGAGCTGCAGGCGGCTCTGCGTGCAGCGAAGGCGGCGCGTGTTGATCCCGTTGTTCCCCGTGGGGAACTCAACGCCGGTTCGGATGTTCTCAGCCGTCTGATTCTTCTGGGCCTGCTGTGGCCCGCACACACTGGCAGCACAGGGGAGGCTGAACAGAGCGACCCGGGCGATGCCGAGGCCTTCGGCTTCCAGTCCGAGGCAATTGCCCTGCTGCCCACTTCTGCGGCGGAATCCGCCCACCCGCCGGAGTGGACGGAGTACACCCAGCCGAATGAACCCGTCCTCACCCCTATCCCCGAGTCTGTTGCCCGCAACGCCCAGGCGGCTGCCGCCGGGGCTGCAGGCGGCACAATCGCAGCTGCTGTGCGCGCAATCGAAGCGGACCCGCCCAGCCAGCTGATGTCCGGCGGTGTCGGCAAACGCGATGTGCAGCGACTGTCATCAGCCCTTGACCTCGAATACGCGCAGACGATCTTCGTGCTCGAACTGTGCGGTTCTCTCAACCTCGTCGGCGTCGACAGCTCCAACATCGACCCCGTGTGGCTGCCCACGGCCGAATACGACGTCCTCAAGCGCACCGACCGCGGCAGCCTGCACGCAGCACTCGTGCGCGCCTGGCTGCGCATGGGTGAAGACATCACCCACATCGCCGCCGGTCACACCCCTCGCGGTGACCGCGTGCACCCGCTTAACTCCGTTGTCAAACCCACCACCGCCAATCCCTACGGCGGCCACCCCTCGGCCCTGCCGCCAGTCCGCTCAACCCGCTTCCGCCTGCTGCGGGCCCTGCACTCGCCAGAGTCACTGCTGCCCCGGCACGGCAGCGCCACCGCAGCCGGGACCTCGGCAGACTCCGGCACCTCGACAGCTCTGAGCATCCGGCTTGCCGACCTCACGGCGGCACTCCGGTGGCGCTATCCCCTGGCACCCGCGTTCAACCGCGACACCCTCGCCCAAATGCTGACCGAAGCGGAGTTCCTCGGCCTTGTCGCCACACCCCTGAGCGCCCCCGATTCCTGTGGGCTGACTCCTTTGGGCCGCGCACTGGCCGAACACCTGGATGCGTCCCTGCCCGCGGCCGCCCAGCCGCTGGACTACGCCGGATCAGCCGCCACAGTGCCAGCCGACTTCCCCGAAACAGTTGGGCAGCTCCTGCCGGACTACGCCGTAAGCGTCGTCATCCAGTCCGACCTCACCGCTGTGGCCACCGGCCCCGTCCACCCGGACCTGGCACAGAAACTCGATTCGATTGCAGACATAGAAACCCGCGGCCAGGGAACCGTGTACCGGTTCACCGAAAAGAGCATCGAACGGGCCCTGCGCGCGGGGCTGAACCGCACAGACATCGCCGACACTCTGCGCGAATGCTCCTCAACCGGGGTACCGCAGCCGCTGGAATTCCTCATCGACGGGGTCGCCTCCCGGCTCAACCGCGTGCAGGTGGCAGGCGCTCGCGGCGCCGTCATCGTCGACGACCCCGACGAACTCGACGCCATGCTGGCCGACCCGCTGCTCACCCCGGCCCAGCTGACCCGTGTGGCGCCCACCGTCGCGCTGTCCGGCATCAGCTCCGACCGCCTGCGCGCCCTGCTGGAAGGCGCGGGCACATCGACCCTGACCGAAGCCCCCTCAGCACAGCCGCGGCGCGCCCCCAGACAAACCGCACCAGCCGTCACCCGGCGCACCGCCCGCATTGCAGATGCCGACCTCGGCCGCTACATTGCCGGAGTTCGCAGCACAGCAGAAGCGACCGAGGGCGACCCGGCATCCACCTCGGGCATTCTGCGCGCAGCCATCGACCGGCAGCAGAGCGTCACCGTCACACTCGCCCGCGCCGACGGCAGCAGCACCACCATCACTCTGACCCCAACGGCAATCACCGGCGGGCGAGTGCGCGGAATCCGCAACGGCAGTGAAATCGCAGCCTCACTGTCGCGGATCATCAGCGTCTCCCCCGCCGAGGAAGGCACACAGTGACAGGCCCCCTCGTCGTCCAGTCCGACAGCACAATCCTGCTGGAATCAGGCCATCCCGACGCCGCCGAAGCCGCAGCGGCAATCGCCCCGTTCGCCCAGCTGGCGCGCACGCCCGAGTACATTCACACGTACACCATCACACCGCTGGGACTGTGGAATGCCCGCGCTTCCGGCCACGATGCCGAATCCGTCATCGACACCCTGCTCGAATACGCCAAATACCCCGTCCCCCACGAACTGCTGCTGGAGATCGTCGATCTCATGGACCGTTTTGGGGTGCTGGTGCTGACCAGTTCGCCGGTGCACGGTCTGGTGCTCGAATCCTCAGACACCGCACTGCTGGAGAACCTGGCCGAACAGCCCGAGCTCCAGGGCATCTTCGGCACCCGGATCGACCCCGGCACCATCGAGGTGTACCCCTCCGAACGCGGCGAACTGAAGTTCCGCCTGCTCAAACTGGGCCACCCGGTGGCCGACCACGCCGGCTACGTCGACGGTGAGGCACACACCATCGAACTGAACTACCACGAGGCGCCGTCAGGGGCCGCTGGTTCCCCCGACTCCCGTGAGGGGTCGGGAGGCTCCGGTGAGGCTCATGAGAGCGCAGGTGCCGCAGGTGGCCCTTCTGGTGGCGAAGAGTGGCGCCTGCGGCCCTATCAAGAAGACGCTGTGCAGACGTTTATGCGCGGTGAATCCGGTGTTGTCGTCCTGCCCTGCGGTGCGGGCAAAACAATCGTGGGCGCAGCGACGATGGCGCAGGTGCGCACCACCACTCTCATCCTGGTGACCAATTCGGTGTCCGCCAAGCAGTGGAAGGCCGAACTGCTGCGCCGCACCAACCTGACAGAAGACGAAATCGGCGAATACTCCGGGGCGGTCAAAGAGATCCGACCTGTCACCATCGCCACCTACCAGGTGCTCACCACCCGCCGCAAAGGCTCCTACCTGCACCTGGAGCTGCTCGACGCTCGTGACTGGGGCCTGGTCATCTACGACGAAGTCCACCTGCTGCCGGCACCCGTCTTCCGCCTGACCGCGGGCCTGCAGGCGCGCCGCCGCCTGGGCCTGACTGCGACGCTCGTGCGCGAGGACGGCCGTGAAGACGAGGTCTTCAGCCTCATCGGCCCCAAGCAGTTCGAAGTTCCGTGGAAGGAAATCGAAGCCGCCGGCTACATCGCCACCGCCCACTGCGAAGAAGTGCGGGTCCGCCTGGACCGTTCAACCCGAGTGGCCTATGCCAGTGCCGAAGGCGAAGACCGCTACCGGCTGGCCGCCACCAGCGATGTCAAACTTCCCGTGGTTCGCCGCTTGGTGGAGAATCACCGTGATCAGCAGGTGCTCGTCATCGGCCAGTACCTCGATCAGCTGGAAGAACTCGGCGAAGAGCTGAACGCGCCCGTGCTGACGGGCAAAACCGGCGAAGCAGAACGCGAAAGACTCTACGAAGCGTTCCGCACGGGCGAAATCTCGGTGCTCGTGGTGTCAAAGGTCGCCAACTTCTCCGTCGACCTGCCAGAGGCCTCCGTCGCCATCCAGGTGTCAGGGTCCTTCGGCTCACGCCAGGAAGAAGCACAGCGGCTCGGGCGGATCCTGCGGCCCAAGGAAAGCCGCCAAGCGGCATCGTTCTACACCGTCGTGGCAGCCGAAACGGTCGACGAGCAGTTCGCCGGCCACCGCCGGAGGTTCCTCACAGAACAGGGCTACAGCTACACCATCAGCAATGCCTGAAGCCACCGCGCTGTCCACCTGACCAGAGCAGAGCCGTCAGCTCTCCGGGGCCTCTTCTTCGACGACCAAGTGAATTTCCGCGGTATCCGGGTGAACGTTCGTCCGGGCAATCACTCGGCGGCGCTCCTGTCGCTTCTCGCCGAGCTTGACGAAGACCACGCCGATGAGCACAAAAACACCGCCGATGGCCTGAACGGCAACGGGAAGGTCGCCCAGCAGAATCCAGGCCATGACCACCGACATCGGAACCTCAATCAGGTTCATGAAGCTTGAAATGGTCGAACCGATGTAGCGCACGCCCACAACCGCCGTGGTGTAGGCCCCGCCTGTGCACAGCAGCAGAGCCAGCGCAACCGCCCACCAGGGAAGGACGGTGCCGTTGGCGTCGAGATCCTGCGTGGTCATACCTGCCGGGATGAGGCCCACCGCTGTGATGAGAGCGACTACAACAGCGCCGATGCCCATTGTGATGCAGATGAGAGTCACCGACGGAAAGCTGAGATCGGCCTTGGCGGACATGACGAAGAACGCGGCCAGGCACACCGCAGCAGACAGAGCGAAGAACACACCCAGCAGATCAACGGAAGAACCGCGCGGATCCAGGATGATGAGCAGGCCCACCGCCGCGGCGACAATGCCGATGAACGTCAGAGTGGACGGGCGGAAGCGGGTGCTCGCCCACACCCACAGCACAATCATGAGCGGGGCGGTCATCTCCAGAAGCAGCGCAATAGGCGGGCTCATGCGCTCAATCGCCAAAAAGAACAGCAGCTGCACACCGGCCATGCAGACGACACCGTAGGTCAGCACGTACCAGCGGGCCTGCCACACTTCGCGCCAGCGGCCGCGCATCTGAATGAACATCGGAATCGCCAGCAGGAGGCAGCTTCCGGCCAGGCGCACAAACGTCACCGGCCCCGGAGTCCAGTCACCCGCATACATGAGCTTGCCCAAGGGTGCGCAGATGGCGAACAGAAAGCACGACACCAGCGTGATGAGCAGGCCGAGAATGAAGTTCCGATTCACCGAATCATCGTGGGGGCTGGCCCGAGTTGAAGTCAAGACGGGTGGAGGCCGCACTTCCCCGACATCACGCCTGAGAAGCCCCGCTGAGGTACTGCCGAAATCGGCCCGGACTCGACGGGGTGAAAGTCACCGTCGGGCGGTAACGTTGTACCCATGTTTGCCATTCTCACGATCACAGCTGTCGCGCTGCTGTTCCTCGGCAGCATCGCACTGGCAATTCTCCACACTCTCTGGTGGCTCATAGCCGTCGTCATCTTCGGGGCTCTGCTGGCGCTGGCGATCTACGACGTCGTCCAACCCCGACTAGCCGTGCTGCGCATCTACCCCCTGCTGGGCCACATGCGGTACCTCATGGAAGAGATCCGCCCCATGATCCAGCAGTACTTTGTGGAAAGGAACTGGGACGGTCGGCCCTACGACGCCGACGCCCGCGCCCTCATCTACGAACGCGCACGCGGCATCCACGCTGAAAAGTCCTTCGGAACGGAACTGGAAGTCCGCGACTCCGGCTACGAATACCTGCTGCACTCCGTTGTCCCCGGCAAGCGCCCCCAAGGCGAACACCGGGTGGTCATCGGCGGACCGCAGTGTTCCCAGCCGTTCGACGTTTCGCTGCTGAACATCGCCTCCATGTCCTACGGTGCTCTGTCCGTCAACGCGGTGCGCGCCATGAACCGCGGGGCCCACAAGGGCGGATTCTTCCAGGAAACCGGTGAGGGCGGTGTGACTCGCTACCACCTGGAATCCGGGGCGGACATCGTGTGGGAGTTCGGATCCGGCTACTTCGGCTGCCGTACTCCCGAAGGCAACTTCAACCCCGAAATGTTCGCCCAGAGGGTCGTCCACCCCCACATCAAGGGCGTGCTCATCAAACTGTCACAGGGCGCTAAACCCGGCCTCGGCGGTGTTCTGCCGGCTGAGAAGATCACGCCTGAAATCGTTGAGGCCCGCGGTGTAGTGCCCGGCAAAGACTGCATCTCCCCGCCATCGCACACGGCCTTCACAACTCCGACCGAACTCATGCAGTTCGTCGGTCAGCTGCGCGAACTGTCCGGCGGCAAGCCGATCGGCTTCAAACTGTGCGTGGGCCTGCGCACGGACGTTCTGGCAATCGTCAAGGCCATGCTGGAAACCGGCATCCTGCCGGACTTCATCGTGATTGACGGCTCCGAGGGCGGAACAGGCGCCGCCCCGCTGGAATACGAAGACCACGTGGGCACGCCGCTGACCGAGGGCCTCATCCTCATGCACAACGCGCTCGTGGGTGCGGGACTTCGCAAACACATCAAGATCGGCGCGGCTGGCAAGATCGTCGCCGGCACCGACATCATCCGCCGCATTGCCCAGGGCGCTGACTACTGCCTGGCTGCGCGCGCCATGATGATGGCCACCGGCTGCATTCAGGCCCAGCGCTGCCACACCAACAAGTGCCCCACCGGCGTGGCCACGCAGAACCCGCACCTGTACCGCGGGCTCGATGTCGATGACAAGGCCGAGCAGGTGTACCACTATCACAAGTCGACCGTTGCAGAAACAGCGCAGATGATAGCCACGATCGGCTTGGACAGTCCCGATCAGCTTCGCCCCTCGCACGTGTTCCGCCGCGTTTCGCAGTCGCGCACCGAGTCCTACGCCGAGGCCTATGACTGGCTGGAAGAAGGCGAACTTCTGGGCACACCGCGCCGCAGCTGGGCCGAAGACTGGAACCACGCCGACCCGCACCGGTTCGGCCCGCCCATTTCCGCTGGCTTCCGCGGGTCCGCCTAAGGCTGCCGGGGCTCGGAGTTTGAGAATCCTCTTAGACTCCGAGCCTTTTCTGTGTGCCGCGCTCTCAACCTGGTCCACAGATGGGCCCCTGCATGCACAGCACTGAACGAATACGCACTCAATGTGATCCATGCAACAATGATATTCAGGCAGCTTCCAGCAAACATTCAGACTTGAAGAGCAGACTGATGGCATGACGACTCCCATCACCCCAGACCAGGACACGCAGGAAGTCGAAGCGACCCTGCTCGTTGTCGACGATGAACCCAATATTCGCGAACTGCTGTCCACCAGCCTGCGGTTTGCCGGCTTCGAAGTCATTTCGGCAGCCAACGGGGCCGAAGCCCTGCGCCTGGCTGAACAGCAGGTGCCGGACCTCCTGGTGCTCGACGTCATGCTCCCCGACATGGACGGGTTCACCGTCACCCGCCGTCTGCGCCAGTCCGGCCTCCACATTCCGGTGGTGTTCCTCACCGCCCGCGATGACACCTCGGACAAGATCACGGGCCTGACCGTCGGCGGTGACGACTATGTGACCAAGCCGTTCAGCCTCGAAGAGGTCGTCGCTCGCATCCGGGCGGTCCTGCGCCGCACCCACGCCGCAGAAGAAGAAGAGACCGCCGTCATCGAAGTCGGCGAACTCGAACTCGACGACGACACCCACGAAGTGCGCCGCGCGGGCATCCTCATCGACCTGTCCCCCACCGAATTCAAACTGCTGCGCTACCTCATGCTCAACGCCAACCGCGTGCTGTCGAAATCGCAGATCCTCGACCACGTGTGGGAGTACGACTTCGGCGGCGACACCGGAATCGTGGAATCCTATATTTCGTATCTGCGCCGCAAGATCGACGTAGCCCCCAAGACAGACGAAGCCGGCAACCCCATCGACCTCGAATGGACTCCCATGATCCAGACCAAACGGGGCGTGGGATACATGCTGCGCACGACAGACTCCAAGTAAACATGCATCGACAAGGGGCGGGACCGACAGGCTCGCCCCTTTGCATTGGAAAGCACACTGACTTTGACCACCCCCGCTCAGCGCCGCTCATCACACGTCCTGTGGCAAGACTGGTCGCTCACCGGCAAGCTGCTGGCGATCATGATGACCCTCATGCTGCTCGTACTCACCGGCACGAGCGCATGGGTCCTTGAGAACCTTCGCGCATCGCTCATCGAGCGCACAGACCAGCGCCTGGTCACCACATCGCAGGCACTGGCCATCAAAGCTGCCGACGAAGTCATGACGCGCACCCCGCTGCAGAACACCTCGCAAGACCAGATCATCAGCTCAATGCTGCCGGGAACCTACTACGTGCAGTTCTACACGGCAGACGGCCGCAAAGCATATGACCCGGTCGCCCCCTCGGAGACCAACGTTCCCTACCTGCCGGAAGTCAACACGAAGACGGTTGCAGAGAACCGCAGCCAGCCATTCACCGTTCCCGGAAGCACGTCGCAGTGGCGGGTGCGCACCCTGCCGCTGAAGAACTCCGACATGCTCGTGGCAATCGCCCTTCCGTTTGACAAGGACATCGACGACATCAGCGAGTACGCCCGCAATACGATGATCGGCATCGGCGTACTGGCGCTGGCGATCGTCGGCGGCGTCGGCTATTTCGCCATCACCAACACCTTCCGTCCTCTGCGCGACATCGAAAAAACGGCCTCCCGCATTGCCGCCGGCGACCTCTCGCAGCGCGTGACTGAATACCCCAGCTCCACAGAGCTCGGGCGCCTGTCCAGTGCCCTGAACACCATGCTCGGGCACATTGAGGACTCCTTTGACGGGCGCAAAGCCTCCGAAAAGCGCATCCGACAATTCGTTTCGGACGCGTCCCACGAACTGCGCACACCGCTTGTCACCATCCGCGGCTACGCGGAGCTCTACCGGCAGGGTGCTGTGCAGAAGCCCGAAGACGTCGGCCAGATCATGGGCCGGATCGAAGCTGAGTCCATCCGCATGGGCGATCTCGTCGAAGACCTCGTGGTGCTTGCCCGGCTCGACAGCGAGCGCCGCGCTGAAATCGGTCCCGTAGACATGGCCGCCGCCGTCCGCGACACCGCAGCCGACACTGCCGCCCAGGCACCCCAGCGCGAAATCTCGTTCATAGGCCTCGACGGCGAAGACGCACCCGAACTTCCGCTCATCGAAGGCGCTGATTCCAAACTCCGACAAGTCGTCAGCAACCTGGCGGGCAATGCCCTGCGGCACACGGCGGACGATGTCGCAATCGACTTCGCCGTCGGAGTCGTAGATGTTCCCGAAAGCAGCGACGCTGCCGACAATACTGACGAAACAGCCAAGCAGTCCCGCGGTGCACTTGATTTCGTCACCGGGCCGGTCCGCATATTCAAACGCGACAGCAGCCGCACCGACGCCAAAACCCAGGGCAAGGGCCAAAGCAAGGCTCAGGACAAGGCCACAGCGAAGAACGGTGCGACAAACACGGCAAAAGCTCCGGAAAAGGCCCAGGCCAGCTCGGCAGGCCAGAAGACGAGCACTGCTGCAGACAACAGCGCAAGTGCGACTGCCGAGGCGCAGACGGCTGCCGGCGAACAGCCGCTGGCACCGCCGGGCACCGGGGGCATCATCGTTCCCGACATTCTCGAAGGATTCCCCGCGGGACGCGTGCGCATTGAAGTGCGCGACCACGGCGAGGGAATTGATCCTGAGATAGCTCCCCGAGTGTTCGAAAGGTTCTACCGTCTGGACTCATCCCGCGACCGCTCCACCGGCGGGTCCGGCTTGGGGCTGTCAATCGTCAAGGCGATAATCGACTCCCATAAGGGCGAAATCTCCGTCCACGAAACTCCCGGCGGCGGAGCAACGTTCCGCGTCGACCTGCCCATTCCGCCGGAGGGCGTGCTGCCTGAAACCACCAGAAAGGACCGCTCATGACCGATCCGCGCCACCCCGATAAGCCCAACGACGGCACGCACGGCACAGGCGAGCGCCCGCAGAACAGCAGCTCTCAACAGCCACCGCGAGTCGGCCAGCAGGGCCGGGCGAACCCAGGCAAGCCAGCGGGGCAGGCCCAACAGGAAAAGCCAGAACAGCCGTCCAAGCCGAATCAGCCGGCAGGGCCAGGGCGTCCGGCAGGGCAAGAACACCCGACAGGGGCAGCGGGGCCAGATCAACCAGCAGGGCAACAACGTCCGGCGGGGGCTGCAGCCCCCGCCGGACGACAGCCCGGAGGGCAGGCCGGAGGCTTTGGAAATCAACCGCCTGGGCCCGCCGGGCACCCGCAGCAGGGCCAGCAGCCGGGCAACCCGGCTCTGCCGCACGCCCCCGGGCCGAACCCTCGCGCCCACCACCCAAGCAGCCAGGCTCCTCACGCCCGGCAGCAAGTGGGCAGTCAAGTCCCTCCGCGGGCCACTCAGCATCCTCCGCATGCGGGACAGCAGCAGGGCAATCGACCTTTGCAGCCCACCCCTCAACCGGGCGGCCGTCCGCCTTTCGGCCCACAGGGGCCGCCTCCCGTCCCGCCGCGTCCGGCTCAGCCTCCTCGACGCGGGCCCGGCTGGGGAGCGCTCATCGCCACCGGCGTCATCGCGGCACTCATCGGCGGCGGCACGGCAGTGGGTGTCACCGCGGCAACAGGCGGAATCGGCGGCAGCCGCGATGGACATTCGGAAATCGAGACGTCAACCAGTGACCAGGAAGTCAAAACCGTCGACAGCCCCGACTGGACGGCGGTCGCTGCTGACGCGTCGAAGTCAGTCGTCTCGATCCAAGCCCGCGGTGCCGAAGGCGAAGCCCTCGGTTCGGGCTTCGTGTACAAGGACGACCACATTGTGACCAACAACCACGTGGTTGCCCCCGGCGATTCCGCACAGTCGCAGATCAGCGTGGTGTTCAGCAACGGGTCCTCCGTTGCCGCGAAAATCGTCGGACGCGACCCCATCACCGACATCGCGGTGCTGAAGCTGTCCACCAAGCCCGAGGGGCTGTCCCCTCTGCCGATCGGCGACAGCAGCGGCCTCACAGTCGGTGAGCCCGTAATGGCGCTGGGCAATCCACTCGGTCTTGCTGACACCGTCACCACAGGGATCGTGTCCGCGCTCAACCGTCCGGTCGCCACCCAGCAAAAGGGTTCCGGCGGCGAAGCGGACATTTCGACGATCACCAACGCCATTCAGGTCGATGCAGCCATCAACCCCGGAAACTCCGGCGGGCCGCTCATCAATGCGGCAGGCAAGTTCGTCGGCGTGAACTCGTCAATTGCCACCATGCCCACTTCCGAAGGAGAGCAGGCCGGGTCGATCGGCATCGGCTTCGCAATCCCCGCCACACAGGCGGTGTACATCGCCGATCAGCTCATCAGCTCAGGGAAGGCCAAACACGCCTACCTCGGCGTGAACATCACGTCGGGATCTGTGGAAAACGACGGGATCACGATGGGCGCAGCCGTCGTGTCAAAGGTTGAAGACGGCTCCCCCGCAGCCGCTGCAGGTGTGCGCAAGGACGACGCCATCGTCAAAGCCGGCGGCACCACCGTCAACTCCGCCATATCACTGCAGGCTCTTGTCCGAGCGCAGAAAGACGGGCAGGAACTGCCCTTGACGATCATCCGCGACGGCAAGACAAAAGAAGTCACCGTTTCACTCAAGGCCCGCTGAGCCGGCCGCTTGCGGCACGGGCCACTTGCGCGCGAAAGGCTGTGGAGACACGGGACTGTTTCCACAGCCTTTCTTCTTGCCTTTTCCTGCCTTGGGTGCCCGGCGCATTCTCGTGATGACACCACCCGGTGCTCATCGACAAAGAAGGAGCCTCATGTCCACTATCAACATTGACGCCGAACGCATCACCCAAGCCGCTTCCAGCGCTTCGCACAGCGCAGCCAATCTGCACAGCGAAGTCGATCGGCTGATGCACCAGCTGCGCGCGCTCCAGGAATGTTGGACCGGCACAGCATCCGCCGGCTTCCAAACCGTGGTGGCCGACTGGCAGCAGGTGCAGACCAAAGTCCACGAATCGCTCACGGAAATTCAGAAAGCGCTGGCTCTTGCAGGCCAGCAGTATGCGGAGGTCGAAAGCGCCAACACCAAACTCTTCCGCGCCTGACCTTCCGGAGGCCTATCGACCGGACACAGGTTTCGCTGAATGCACAAAATCACGGTCCCGGCTGAGCAGAACTCGGGTTTTCTCAGCCGGGACCGTTAGGCTTGGGCAGAAGACATGCCAGGCAGTCACTGCAAGGAGTAATCTGCGCCCATGAGCATTATCCAGCGGATCAAGATGATCTTCGGCGCCAAGGCCAACAAGGCCCTCGACCGCGCTGAGAACCCCAATGAAACCCTCGACTACTCGTACCAGAAGCAGCTCGACCTGCTGCAGAAGGTCCGCCGCGGTGTTGCCGATGTCGCCACCAGCCGCAAACGCCTGGAACTGCAGATCAGCCAGCTTGAATCGCAGTCGGCCAAACTGCAGGGCCAGGCCCAGAAAGCTCTTGAAATGGGCCGTGAAGACCTCGCCCGCGAAGCCCTGACCCGCAAGTCCGGGCTGGCGCAGCAGATCGAAGACCTCCAGGCGCAGCACCAGAACCTGCAGGCGGAAGAGCAGAAGCTCACGCAGGCCTCTCAGCGTCTGCAGACTAAGGTCGAATCGTTCCGCACCCGCAAGGAAACCCTCAAAGCTAACTACAACGCCGCCGAAGCCCAGACCAAGGTCAGCGAAGCCTTCAGCGGCATTTCCGACGAATTCGGTGATGTCGGCCTGGCCATCCAGCGCGCAGAAGACAAGACCAACGAACTTCAGGCGCGTGCCGGGGCGATGAACGAACTGCTCGAAACCGGCGCGCTGGAAGACTTCAGCGGCACCGGCGGTGACGACATCGACCGTCAGCTGGCGGCCATGAGCTCCGATAACGACGTCGAAATGGAACTGCAGCGCATGCGCGAATCCCTTCCGGCGTCCAAGCCGCAGGGACAGCTCGAAGACGTTCAGGACGCAGAAGAAGCCGACCAGCCGACCGGCGCTTCGGCAGAAGAGAACAACACCCAGCAGGGCTGACACACAGCGCGGCGGGCCGGGACATCGGCCCGCCGCGCACACCAAGAGGAGCACAGTGGCCAGAAACAGGTTCGTCAAAGACCGCGGGCTGTCCATCCGCATGGGGTGGGCTATCTTTCTCAACGGCCTGATCTACGTCATCCTGATTCTGGCCATTTGGTGGATCCTGGGGCAGTCCCTGGGCGGTGTGGTGATCGCGCTGCTCATCAGCTTCGGCGCTTTCTTCTTCCAGTGGTACTCATCTGACAAACTCGCCATGCGCGCCATGGGCGCCTACGAAGTCTCTGCCGAACAAGCACCGGAACTGCACGCCATCGTCGACCGGCTGACTCAGCTGGCCGACTCCCCCAAGCCGCGCGTCGCCTTCGCAGACACTCCCGTGCCCAACGCCTTTGCCACCGGCCGCTCGCCCCAGCACTCCGTCGTGTGCGTAACCCGCGGCCTGCTGGAAACTCTCGAACCGGCAGAAGTCGAAGTGGTGCTCGCCCACGAACTTGCCCACGTTGCCCACCGTGATGTCACCGTCATGACCGTCGCCGGAGTCACCGGCGTCGTCGCAGGCCTCATGGTTCGCTCCGGCATGTACGTCCGCTATGGCGGGCGCAACAACAACGGCGCGGCCGTCATGATCGCCATGATGCTGGTGGGAGCCGTCGTCTACGGCATCAGCTTTGTGCTCATCCGCACCCTCAGCCGGTACCGCGAACTGGCCGCTGACCGTGCCGCCGCCTATCTCACGGGGCAGCCGTCAACACTGGCCAGCGCTCTTATGAAGATCTCCGGTCAGATGACCAAGGTGCCTGACCAAGACCTGCGAGAAGCAGGGGCGGCCAATCACCTCGCACTCATTCCCGCCGTCAACGGAAAGTCCGTCAGCCAGCTGTTCTCCACCCACCCCAGCCTGGAGAAGCGCCTGGCCCAGCTGCAGGACATCGCCCGCAGCCTTTCACAGCGCTGAGGCCTCATGGGATTCTTCGACGCTCTGCTGGGACGCTCCAAGCCGGTCAAGCCAAACCTCGATGCTCTTTTCGGCCTGCCCCCGGCAGCACTGACCCTGGAGGCCGCAACCGACTACGCACCCACGGGTGTTGCGTCCGTGGCCTACCGTGCAGTTGAAGGCGGTGCATCTGCCGATGCTGTGCGCGAAGCATCGGCGCTCATAGCCAAAGATGCCGAACTAGAGGTCCGCACCGACCAGGACGACTATGGCTATTCGTGGCACGTATTGAAAAGCCCGGCACGGGACATCCCCGGCTTGGTGACGAACCTTCACGCCGTGAACAGCTCAATTGAAAACGCGGGATTCGGCCCCATGCTGCTGTGTTCGTCCCTGTACTTCAGCACGCCCGCCGGTGCGCGTGCCGCTCTGGTCTACCTGTACAAGCGCGGGACGTTCTACCCGTTTGTGCAGACGAGACCGCACCGCAGGGACAACGCAGAAGAGTTCAACATCAAAGCGGCAATCGGCGCGGACCTCCGCTTTGAGGAAGACATCTCCAAGTGGTCTCCCCTGTGGGACGCGCCGGGTATGAACGACTGAGGTCGGCTGAGGGCTCAGCTGACACGCAGCGCTGGGCAAATGCGCCCGCTTGCCTGCGCGGCGGCCTCAGCCCCGTGTGATTGTGAATTCGACGTCGAGTGCGGGCACGGCTATGACATCGCCGACGTTGACGCTTGAGCTGCGTCGCGAATTGAGGTCGCCGTTGACGAACACCTGACCGTCCTGAATGAGCTCCTTGGCCATGACTCCGTCTTCAACGAAGCCAGAGAGTTTGAGCACTTGGCCCAGGCGAATGCTGTCGTCGCGAATCCAGACTTCTTCCACTGTTCTCCTTCTGCTGTCTGATATCAGTCAATCAGAAGCCGAAGTCGAAATCGCCGAAGCCTCCGCCGAAATCACCCATGTCTCCGCCCATGTCGCCGCCATCGCCGATACCGCCGTCAGCGGCCAGACCGTCCTGGTAGCCGTCGGCGTAGGAGCCGTCCCAAGCTCCCATGCCGCCCATCATCGGCCCCATGAGCATCGCACCCATGAGCACACCCGGAAGCATGCCGGAACCCGCGTAGTTCGAATAGTAGCCGCGGTTGTATTCGGCATAGGCCGGACCGGCTTCCCAGTAGGCTCTGCGCGACATTCCGTCTGCGAGCGTCACCTTGCGCACTGAGGGCTCGGCCCCGACTGCAACGCGCTCGGCGTCTGCGGCGCACACGGGAATCGGGCGCGGCTGTCCACCGGCGGGCGCCCAGTCGATGTCTTCAACACTGGGACCGTGCTGCGGATTGAAGAAGCACGGAGGGCGGCGAGTGGGCAGCGGTTTGCCTTCCACGCGGGCACGGACGCAGCTGGCGGCGTAGCGGCCGTCTTCCAGGGCTTCTGTCACGTGGCGGATGTCTTCGGGCCGGTTGACCTTGCTCAGAAGATCCTTTGCGAGGTCGTAGCAGCTGATTGCCTTTTGGTAGTCCTGCCGACCCCCGTCGCCGAGATCCACGCCGGCGGTTTCAAGATCAAGAGCCTGAACTTCTTCACCGAACTGCGTGACGTCTTCTTCTGACGCTTTGGCAACGATTGCCAGTTCGCTTTGCCGAGCTGCTTCTTCGTTCTTCTTGTTGCTGCGTGCGATGGCAAACGCCGCAGCACCTCCCACAACCAGAATGACGAGGAAAGCGAAGCCCATGAAAGTCCCTTCTCCGCGTGCGGTGTACGGGGCTCATTATGGTCACCGAATCTGCGAAGAAACTGAGCCTCACATCTGTGCCGCTCGTGTAGACAACAGAAAAACCGCGGGCGCAGACAGTGCACCCAACCAGAACGAGAACACTCACCATTGAACTCGGGTCCGCACTGGCCGAATCAATCCACCAAGCACACCCATGCCCGCGGCTGCTAAAAACGCTGCCTGCAAATCTGCAAGGTCAGCCAACCCGCCGAGGACAAAGGCTGACAGAGACTGGCCTGCAGCAATTGCCAGAAAGGCCAAGCCGACCCCCGTTGACGCTCGACCGCGATACAACCGGGTTCCCCAAACGAGCAGCACACCGGTTAAAGCGATGTAGACCGCACCGAACACGCCTGATGCCACCACTGCAACCACAGCGCTGTGGGGCCATAGCGCCCATACCACCGTTGCCCCGGAAAGTGCGATCATCAACACCCGCCACGCGGTCTGCAGAGATAGACGTGCCACCAGATCCCCAGCGGCTGCACCTGCCAACCCGCACACTCCCAGGACAATCCACGCTGCCGTGGTCAGACTCGGACCATGACCGCCAGCGTCCTGCAGCAGGGCCGGTCCGAACGTCCAACCGGCCGTGCTGGCTGCCCCCATGATCATTGACCCGCCAAGCAAAGCCCACGCGCCAGCGGGGAATAGACCGCGCCACTCGCCTTGACCCTCTGCACCTGCCGAGCGAGCTGCACCGATCGGGCCAGCGGGAACCGCCTTCCACGTCCAGAACGACACCACGGCGGCCGCCAAAGCAAAGGCCCACCAGCCTGCGCGCCAGTGCTCATGCGTGAGCAGAGCGACAGGACCTGAGACTGCCACGCCGAAACCGGTTCCGGCGTTTACCACGGTCTGGACTCGATCCTGCCGTCGCGCTGCAACATGGTCTGCGACCGCCCTGGCCAAAGGGGGTGAGGCCACGCCCGTACTGGACCCTGCGACAGTCACGCCTATTCCAAGCACCAGCGCTGAAGGTGCGGCAGCAATTGCAGCACAGCCAGCCGTCGCAAGCAGCCCAGCAGACACGGCGACCGTACGTGCGCCGAACCGTGCAGTCAGGGCAGTTGAGGCTGCTATACCGGCGCAGTAGGCGGCATAGCTGGCGGCTGCGATCACCCCAGAAGCCGTTGACCCGAGTTCAAGATCGTCCTGAAACGCAGGCAAATACAGTCCGTAGGCGAATCGGGCAAGCCCGTAGCAGACAGCTATGAGGCACGCTCCCGCAGCACCCAATGCAGCTGTTGAGCAAATGGAAAGAGGCTGCTTATCGCCCTCAGATTCTGCGACCTGCACCAAAGCGCAACTCCCTTCGTGCGAAGGTAGACAATTCGAGCCACCTTTACCGATCAGTGAAACTGATTCTAGGTACACTGGTCAGTGAAAACAACCGAGGAGTGCATATGGACCGCAGTGCCCTGACCAACCTCACCCCCGGGGCGCACCGTATTCTCGATGCCGCTGAGCGGCTGTTCTACACCCATGGCATCCACGCTGTGGGGGTTGAAGCCATCGCCGCGGAAGCGGGCATGACAAAGCGCACTCTCTACAATCGATTCGGGTCCAAAGAGCGCCTGGTGGAGGCCTATCTTCAGCAGCGCAATCAACGCTGGCAGACACGCCTGGACAACCGGTTGGCCGAAGCGCCGCGCCCACGGATCAACGCTGTATTCGAGGCTTACACCGACGATGCTGACGGCGCTGTTCACGGATGCGCATTCCTCAATGCGGCAGCTGAGTTGCGAGGGAACCACCCCGGGATCGAAGTCATCCGAAGCCACAAACAGGCTGTACTGAGTGCAGTCCGACGCTTGGTCACAGAAGAGGTTGGCAGTGAGGCTGGAGAAGCTCTGGCAGATTATGTGTTTTTGCTGCTCGAGGGCGGGATAGCCCAACACGGGGTGAATCCGGAAAGCGGCAGCCTCGAAACGGCGAAGCACGCCGCAATGGACCTTCTGAGTGCGAAAACACCATGAATTCGTGACGCCCACCTTCGCCGTCCGCAGCGCGATTCAGGCTAGAGGCCGTGCCACAGGCCGGGTCACTGCCAATGCATAGAACGCGGTCGATGCCAACAAAAAGCCAGCCACCCCAGACACAGAAAAACCGCGGGCGCAGACAGTTCGTCTGCGCCCGCGGCCTGTGCCCTAGGAGGGCGTGTTCACGGTTGGCCGGATCAGAAGCCCATGCCGCCCATGTCGCCCATTCCGCCGGTGGGATCACCCGCGGGAGCGGGTTCCGGCTTGTCGGCCACGACGGCTTCCGTCGTGAGGAACAGGCCGGCGATCGAGGCGGCGTTCTGCAGAGCAGAGCGGGTCACCTTGACCGGGTCGTTGACACCGGCTGCCAGGAGGTCTTCGTATTCGCCGGTTGCGGCGTTGAGACCGTGGCCGGTTTCGAGTCCGCGCACCTTTTCGGCCACAACTCCGGGTTCGAGGCCGGCGTTGATGGCGATCTGCTTGAGCGGAGCTTCGATGGCCACCTTGACGATGGCAGCACCGGTGGCTTCGTCACCTTCGAGGTTGAGGTTTTCGAAGGCCTTGTCGCTTGCCTGGATGAGGGCCACACCACCGCCGGCGACGATGCCTTCGTCCACAGCCGCCTTGGCATTGCGGACGGCATCTTCGATGCGGTGTTTGGTTTCCTTGAGTTCGACTTCGGTTGCGGCTCCGGCCTTGATGACTGCAACACCGCCGGCCAGCTTGGCCAGGCGCTCCTGCAGCTTCTCGCGGTCGTAGTCCGAGTCCGAGTTTTCGATCTCGGTGCGGATCTGCTGCACGCGGCCGGCGATTTCGTCGGCGTCGCCTGCACCTTCGACGATGGTGGTTTCGTCCTTGGTGACAACGACCTTGCGGGCGGTGCCCAGCAGGTCCAGCGATGCGTTCTCCAGCTTCAGCCCGACCTCTTCGGCGATGACCTGGCCGCCGGTGAGGATCGCGATGTCTGCAAGCTGGGCCTTGCGGCGGTCGCCGAAGCCGGGGGCCTTGACGGCAACCGACTTGAAGGTTCCGCGGATCTTGTTGACCACGAGGACGGCGAGGGCTTCGCCTTCGACGTCTTCGGCAATGATCAGCAACGGCTTGCCGGACTGCTGGATCTTCTCAAGAACCGGCAGGAGGGCCTTCACGTTCGAGATCTTCGAGTTGACGATGAGGATGTAGGGGTCCTCGAGCACTGTTTCCTGGCGCTCTGCGTCAGACACGAAGTAACCGGAGATGTAGCCCTTGTCGAAGCGCATGCCTTCGGTCAGTTCGAGTTCGAGTCCGAAGGTGTTGGACTCTTCGACGGTGACGACGCCTTCCTTGCCGACCTTGTCGATGGCCTGGGCAATGAGTTCGCCGATTGCCGGGTCGCCAGCGGAAATGCCGGCGGTGGCAGCGATCTGTTCCTTGGTTTCGATTTCCTTAGCGGAGTCGAGCAGAACTTCGGTCAGGGACTCAACGGCCTTTTCGATGCCGCGCTTGAGGCTGAGCGGGTCTGCACCGGCTGCGACGTTGCGCAGACCTTCGGACACGAGAGCCTGTGCCAGAACGGTAGCGGTGGTCGTACCGTCACCTGCGACGTCGTCGGTCTTCTTGGCGACTTCCTTGACGAGTTCGGCGCCGATCTTTTCGTAGGCGTCTTCGAGCTCGATTTCCTTGGCGATGGACACGCCGTCGTTCGTGATGGTGGGTGCGCCCCACTTCTTTTCGAGAACAACATTGCGTCCGCGGGGACCGAGCGTCACCTTGACTGCATCAGCCAGGGTGTTCAGGCCGGTCTCCAGGCCGCGACGAGCTTCTTCGTCGAATGCAATGAGCTTTGCCATAGTGGCTGGCTTCCTCCCTGTAAGGGGTGGCAGTTGACTAGCACTGCCAGGTGCCCGCGACGGCAGGAAGCAGAGCCTGAATCCCTTCTTCAGGCCCGGCGTCCTCTGCCTGGGCAGTGCGTTTCACCACCACTAGATTTAGCACTCTCGACCTGAGAGTGCAAATACCAATCCCCTGCCGCTGGCACCTCGCAGGGCCCACTGGGCTCCCGTCTAAGGAACACGACGAGGGGGAGGGACAGAAGACCTGTTCCTCCCCCTCGTGAGCAGTTCAGTTCGGCTGCGGCGGCTGTCAGTCGAGCGGTTCGACGTTCTCAGCCTGCGCGCCCTTATCCCCCTGCACAATGTCGAACTGCACGCGACCGCCTTCGGCCAACGACCGGTAGCCCTGCATCTGAATTGCCGAATGGTGGACGAAGATTTCGTCGGAAGAGTCGTCTACGGCGATGAAGCCGTAGCCCTTTTCCGCGTTGAACCATTTGACGGTTCCCTGTGTCATGTCATCTCCCAAGTGTGGAACGAAACTTCAGTCTACCGCCCGCAGGGAGCTTCACCGGCCCGGTTTCCAGGCCAGCTCTCGGTCAGCCCTCGGCGGGATCGCTGTCGGCGACATCCGGGCCCATGAGGATTGTCACGCCCACCTGGTAGCGACGGGACTGTTCGACGCTCACACCGCCAAGCCCCTCGGCCACGCGCTCAGCAGCATCGCTGTACTCCGAGGACGAATAGTAGACGGTCGTAGATGACACCCGGGTGCCCGCGTTGCTCACGCGCCCCATCTTCCAGCCCTGTGCTTCATACTGGTCGGCGAACTTCCTGGCCGCACCGTTGACGCCGGATGCGTTGAGGATCGACAGATTGGGATCGCCGCTTTCAGCTTCGACGGTCGTCACTCCCCCGCCGGTTGATTCGCCGTCACTCGGGGTGCTTTCACTCTGCGTGCTCTCACCGGGCTCGCCTGACTGTGACGATTTGTCCTTGGCATCGTCGCCTGCTCCAGGTTCCTTCTGCTGCTGTTCTTCGACTTTGGCTTCCGGGTCTGAGCCTGCGGAGCGGATGATGTTGACCGCACCGACGATCAGGAGAACAGCCACCAGCGCAAGAACGATGACAACAGCGGTCGCCGCTTTATGGCTGCCTGCCGATGAGACGGCCCGGTGGGCTCCGCCTCGGCGGTTTGCAGCGTCTGCTGCACGGCGTTCTGCACGGGTTTCGTACTGGTGTTTGTCTGCCATCAGCGCGGGATCCTCGCCTGTGCTCCGGTTTCCTGTCGTGAGTCGCGGATTCTGCGAAGCCGTTTGATGAGAACGGGATCTTCAGCATGGGCCGCGGGGCTGTCGAGGAGTCTGCCGAGCACCTGGAAGTACTGGGCGGCGGACATGTCGAACTGTTCGCGGATCGCGTGGTCCTTGGCACCCCCGTAGGTGTGCCACTGTCCTTCGAAGCGCAGAATCTGCGCTTCGAGTTCCGAAAGCTCCTGTGACATTCGTCCTCCTCTGCACCCGCAATAATACCGGCGGCAGACCTTCCCGCCAGGCCTCGTCCGAGACTATGGGACCGGGCAGTTCACTTTCCCCGCCGTTTAGGGGCAACCACAAGGGCAAGAAAAAAACTGGAGGCGAACGACAATGTCCCGTTCCCGCAATGTAGTGTCACGGCAATGCTGGCAGCGAGGCCAGCAGCCGACTGAATGGAGGCTCAAATGCTGGCCAAGACCATGATGCCGAAGACACAGGGTGCACGCACCGTCTTCATTATTCTGCTCTGCGCGGCAGGCGCATTTCTGCTCATCAGCATCGGCGCAACCGTGTGGTCGCAGGCCGGGGACGAGGGCTGGGTTGCGAAGGCCGTCATCGCGTTTGTTTCGTGGGCGATGACAATTCCGCTGATCCTGGCCTCCGCGGTGTGGGCCCTCGTCAACTTCTTTTCTTCACCGGCCGGAGGCTCACAAGGTCGGAACACTGCCACACCGCGGGCACACTGACGAACCCCGATCAGGCATGCACAGCAACCAGAGCGGTCCGAAAGACAAAAGCACATAAGCGGCAGCCGAACTGAACAGCAGCCGAATGGCGGCACAGAATAGTGCCCCGGCACTTCGTGTGAGGCGCCGGGGCACTTACTGTCTCAGCGAGTCAGATCAGTTGATCTTGACGTTGATCTGCTTGATCTGGGTGAAGCCCTCGAGCATGCCCTCAAGCGATGCTTCGCGGCCGAAGCCGGAAGTCTTCATACCGCCGTAGGACTGGCCTGCAACCTGGCCGCCACCCTGGTTGACCTGCACCCAGCCGGATTCGATCTTGTCAGCCACCCGCAGCGCGCGGTCGACGTCCTTGGTGAAGACATAGGCGGCCAGACCGTAGTCGGAGTCGTTGGCCATTTCGACGACCTCTTCTTCCGTCTTGAACTTGATGACGGTGAGAACGGGGCCGAAGATCTCTTCGCGCGAGGTCTGCCATTCGTTCTTGGCGTTGGCGAAGATGATCGGCGCGTGGTAGAAGCCGGATTCGCCGACCTCGAGCCTGTCAGCGCCGTCATAGGCGATTTCGACGCCCTCGTTGGACTTGCCCATCTCAATGTAGTTCGCGATCTGGTCGTACTGTTTTTTGTTGATGACGCAGCCGATGTCGCTGTCTTCATCGCGCGGATCGCCGACCTTCATCTGGGCCACGCCGTCAACGAGCTTGGCCAGGAAGTCGTCGTAGATGTCTTCGTGCAGGAACAGGCGCGAACCCATGGTGCACGACTGCCCCTGGCGGGCAAAGCGAGTCGACAGCAGCACCTGCTGGAGCGTGTAGTCGTCATTGGCATCCGGGAACACGATGTTGGGGCTCTTGCCGCCCAGCTCCATCGAGGAATGAGCCAGACGAGAACCCGCAACCTCGGCCACGTGGCGGCCCACACCGGTCGAACCGGTGAACGAAACCTTGTCGACATCGTTGTGCTGAGTAAGAGCCTCACCGATGACCGAGCCCTTGCCGGTCACCACGTTGAGAACACCGGCGGGCAGGAACTCCTGGATGATTTCGGCCATTTTGAGAATGGTCAGCGGAGCGTCCTCGGCAGTCTTGAGCACAATCGTGTTGCCTGCTGCCAACGCTGCCGGGGTCTTGAACGCAGCAATCATCAGCGGCGAGTTCCACGGCAGAATGCCGGCCACAACGCCCAGCGGAACACGGCGGGTGAACTGCAGCTGCGCATCGCCTGCCGGGAGCGTGTTGCCCTTCACTTCACCGGCCACACCGGCCATGTAGCGGAACAGGTCGACCAGGGTCTGCGCTTCGGGGCGAGCCTGCGTGCGCAGGGCATTGCCGGTGTCGATTGCCGTCAGCTGGGCAAGCTCTTCCGCCTGAGCTTCCAGCGCATCCGCGCACTGTCCAAGCGCCTTCTGGCGCTCCTTGAAGTGCAGAGCAGACCACGCGGGGAAAGCAGCCCGGGCGGCCTTGACCGCACGGTCGGCGTCTTCTTCTTTGCCGTCGGGAACGCGGGCGATCACGCGGTCGCGGTCAATCGGGGTGATGACGTCAGCCCGCGAACCGTCAGCGGCATCAACCCATTCGCCGCCGATGAGCATCTTCCAGTCTTTGACCCCGGGGAAGTCCCGTACCTGTGCCATAGTCGTCGTTGTCCTTTCGGCATCCGTGCATTAGCGCTGTGTCCCGCCGAAAATGTGGGAGGGAACACTCTCGGACTCAGCATAGCCGTGCGCACGCGGTCCACGCAGGCCGCGGTCTGCCCGATTGCGCACAGCCCGTGTGCGTCCGCGCTAGGGTCGTGTGCATGACGATCAACCTGTTGGAAAACGTCAGCCCCGACTGGCTGGAAGCGCTGGGTCCCGCCGTTGCCAAAGTGCGCGAACTCCAGCAGACGGTCCAGCGCGATGCCCAGCACCACCTCGTGCTCCCCCGGCCCGAACAGGTCATGCGCGCATTCTTCGAACCGCTTGCGAACGTGCGAGTGCTCATCGTGGGCCAAGACCCCTACCCCACACCCGGGCACCCCATCGGGCTGTCTTTTGCTGCCGAGCGCCACGTCAGGCCGCTGCCGCGCTCGCTGGCCAATATCTACCGCGAACTCGCAGACGACCTCGGCATACCCCCGGCCGAGCACGGCGACCTTTCGGCCTGGCAGCGCCAGGGAGTCATGCTGCTCAACCGAGTGCTCACAGTCCGCGCTGGTAACGCCGGGTCGCACCGCGGCATGGGCTGGGAGGCCGTCACCGAACAGGCTGTGCGCGCACTCGCCGGCCGGGGCGGGCCGCTGGTGGCGATCCTGTGGGGCCGTCCCGCGCAGACGCTGACTCCCCTGCTGGGCAGCGTGCCGATCATCGCCTCACCCCACCCGTCACCGCTGTCCGCCCACCGCGGCTTCTTCGGTTCGAAGCCGTTCAGCCGCTGCAATTCGCTGCTGGAACAACAGGGTGCAGCACCCATCAACTGGCA
Source organism: Brevibacterium sp. HMSC07C04 (assembly GCF_001815905.1). Lineage (GTDB taxonomy): Bacteria > Actinomycetota > Actinomycetes > Actinomycetales > Brevibacteriaceae > Brevibacterium. The sequence continues at coordinate 40,663 of NZ_KV823267.1, forward strand.
ACTGGACTGAAGCAGCTGGACTGATCAGGCGGAACTCGGCTGAATTCCAGCATCCTCTCGCAGGGCTTCGAGTTTCTCTTCGGCTTTTGCGCGAGCCCGCGCGGCACGGCGGGACTTCGCGTAGCGCGACATGGGCCGCGACAGGAAATCACCGAGCACAGCACCGGCGGCAATGGCCGAGTTCGCAGTGATCGCCGCAAACAGAGCGCCCAGTCCAACGGCCAGGGGAACTTCTTCGCCCGGCACCGGGATCATCCGGTAGACGGACGCGAAGATCGACAGGCCCTGCAGCAGCGGGAAGATGGCAGGGACAATGAGCACAATCGCCGGTGATCCCAGCCGCGAGGCCACCGGTCGGCAGAACAGACCGACAACCGTCGAAGCGATGAGCAGAGCGAGGATGTTCTCAATGCCCAACAGCGTGGCGCCCACGTAGACGAGGAATCCCACCAGGCCGATGAGCGCAGCCGGTATCACCAGCCTGCGGGCACAGTAGAACCCAATGGCGCCGCAGGCCCCGACGAGGAAAGCGGCGATGACGGCGATGATGGTGGTCAGAACGCTCACACCGCTGCTCTGCACTGTGATTTCAATGGGTTTGAGTTCGAGTGTGTTGCCGATGACAACGGCGCAGGCAATACCGGAGACGATCCCGGCGAAGCCCATGCCCGTTTCAACCATGCGGCCGGCCGCGGTCAGCGGGAAGTTCGACAGCGCGTCCTGCACAGCTGAGACCAGCCCGAGGGTCGGCAGCAGCAGAACGATGCCTGCGGCGACGGAGTACTGCGGCGAGGAAATGAGCTCGAAGTGATGGGCGAGCATCGCTGCCAGCGTGGCGACCGCCGATTGGGCCATGACGAGGAAGAACGTCGGCAGGCCCGTCTTGCCGATCACCCGGCCCACCCAGTCGATGAAGATAGCCAGGCCGAAGCCCAGAACAGCTGACGGCAGGCGACCGCCGATGAGCGTGACAAAGCACCCTACAAGAACACCCCACGCGAGTGTCACAAGCCACTGTGGGAAGGGCCTGCGCTGGGCGCGAATGGCGTCCAGTCTGCTGCGCGCCTGTGCGTAGTCGACTTTGCCTGCAACCATGTCCGATACCAGTCGGTGCAGGGAAGAGACTTTGGCGAAGTGCGGGGAGAGTTCGCGCACAACCCGCACCACCGTCATCTGCTTGCCGTCCGGGTCCGCGTAGTGGATGGTCAGCGCCGTGGCGGTGAGGTCGACTTCTGCGTTCGGCAGACCCATCGAGGTGCACGCGGCAATGACGCTGACCTCGACATCCGAACTTCCCCCACCGGCGCGCAGCACCATGGCCCCGATGTCGACGGCCAGGTCCAAGATCATCCGGGCCTCGGCATCGTTCTTCGCCTTCGCCTGCACCGGCGCCTGGTACGGGGTGCCCTCGAGAACTTTGACGATCGGCACCGGCTGGGTGGTCGGGGCCGGGTCAGAAGCGAAGCGCGCCACCGTGCGCTGTGCAATGCGCTGCGCGGCCCGACGCTTTGAACGTGAGCTGCGGTGTGTCTGCTGCCCGGCACTCTTCTTGGTGCCCTTGGACTTCGCGGTGGCAGCACTGCCGGTGGGCCGTGGGGCAGCCCCATGAGGGCGCCGAGGTGCCTGCCCGGCTGCCGTCGGCTGTTCCGGCACTGCGGGCTGTGCGGAAGGCACGCTGGCGGCACGGTCTGCAGCACGGTCGGCGGCCTGCTGTCGGGCCACGCCTTCGCGCACCTGGTCGACGCTGAGCGAAGCGGTCTGAGCGGCACCGGCACCGGTGCTTTTCGCATCGGGTTCGCCGCTGTCAGCGGCAGGTTCCTCGTCGAAGTGCTCGACTTCCTGCGCTGGCTTGTCGAAAGCGCCGGCCTTCTTCAGGTCAGACAGGAGGTCTCGGGCCCGGGCCGACCGCGCGGGAGGTTCAGAGGCGTGTTCGTTCGACTTCCACGCGGTCGCAGTTTCATGCTGCGGGTCTCGCCCTGTAGTCGATGCCTCCGAGTGCGGTGTGGCGGTTCCGCCGTTTCCGTTGCCGTCGCCGCTTTCTGCGCCGCGGTCGGAAGCGGAGCCGCTGAGGTCCTGAGAATCCAGTGTCGACACGCCTTCCTAGTACTGTTGAGCTATGAGCAGATACATCATTGTGGGAGCCGGAGCCATTGGCGGAATGCTCAGCGCGGGATTCTGCCGCGCTGGGGTTGACCACGTGCTGGTTGCGCGGGGGAGCCAAGCCGATGCTATCGAAACGGCGGGGCTGACAGTCCGCACTCCGCACGAAACTCTGACTGCACATCCAACAGTAGTGCGCTCATCAGCACAGGTGAATCTCCGTGCCGGCGATGTGATCATCCTGGCAGTGAAAACTCAGCAGCTGCCCACCGCATTGGCCGAATGGGCTGACCTTGCCGTCACTGACGAGCACGGCAGCCAGCTGGGCACCGCCGGCGAGCGCCTGCCGCTGATGCTGTTCCTCAACGGCACGGATGCGCAGGAACAGGCACCGCGCTGGTTTGCGACAGTATCGACGACCGTCATCTACACACCGGCGGTCTACACCGAGCCGGGACAGCTGGCGGTGTTCATGGAAGACCGGTGGGCCGGACTCATCACCGGTCCCGTGTGCGGACCGGACGCGCCCCGACCGCAGGCTGGCGAGACTGACGGCACAGCCCTGCCGCAGTACCTTCAGCAGGCGGACGGCGACTTCACGGCCGGGAACTTCGCGTCGGTCATCGTGCCTGAGCCTTCGCCCTACACCTACGGGAAGCTGTTGGCGAACCTCGACAACGGCATCGACGCCCTCGTGGGATCCCTCGACCACAGCGACCTGCTGGAGCAGCTGCAGGACGAAGCCCGCGCCGTCTACCAGGCTGCGGGCATTGTGCACTGCCCGAACCCTCCCGAGGAGCTCGGCTTTGCCGACCGCATTCCCCAAGCCCCCATCGACGGGGTGCAGAACCTGTCGTCCACCTGGCAGTCCATGGCTCGCGGGACCGGCAATATAGAAGCTGACTACCTCGGCGGTGAGATCGTCCGCCTGGCCCACCTGAACGGCATCCGAGCACCCAAGAACAGCCTCGTCATGCAGTGGTGCCGCCGTGTCATGGCCGGAGATCCGACCATTCCCGCCGACCCCAAGGCGCGGGCTGAAAGCCTGCGCGAAGCCTTCACCCACCTCGACCGGGAGAGCCTATGACTGAACGCGACGACCATCGGATCCGCACCTACCTGGCCCTCGGAGATTCGTTTTCCGAAGGGCTCATGGACGAGTCCGCACTGGAAGACGGCCGTTTCATCGGCTGGGCTGACCGGTTTGCGCACGCCCTGACCCAGTCCCCCGTCGGCAGCCCGGACCTGCTGTATGCCAATCACGCCATCCGGGGTCGGCAGCTCGGCGCCATCATCGACGAACAGGTGCCGGTCGCTCTCGATCTCAAGCCCGACCTCGTGTCCTTTGTGGCCGGAGGCAATGATGTGCTGCGCCCAGCCGCCGATGTTGACGGCCTGGCCGAACAGCTGGAGCGGGCGATCTCGGCAATGCGGGCCGAGGGCATCGAGGTGCTGCTGGGCAACGGCTTCGACACAGCCGCCTTCAGCCCCGTGCTGCGCGCACTGCGCCCCCGCGTGGCCGTGTACAACGCGCACATGTGGACCCTGGCCGGACGCCACGGCTGCTACATGCTCGATCTGTGGGGCATGCGCCCCATCTACGCGCAGGAGTACTGGGCACCCGACCGCATTCACCTGAGCACGCAGGGGCACACCATGGTCGCCCAGTCTGCGCTGGGGGTCCTCGAAGAGGACCGGGTGGGCATCCGAGGATTCCGTCTGTCAAAAACCTCCAAGCCGCTTCGCGACCGGATGGAAGACGAAGCCGAATGGCTCAAAGAGCACCTGGCCCCGTGGGTGGGACGGCGACTGCGCGGAACATCGTCGGGGGCCTATCTTGACCCGAAATACCCCGAATGGGTTCGTGCTGCCGAGCTTCCTCTCGAAGCGCGCAGTCAAAGCGGTCACCACGTGTCACCGGCGGCCCACCGCGCTGCCGCTGACGATGCGGCGTCTGCCGACACCGCGGAGACGCCCGGCACCTCGGGAGATCAGGGAGCACCCGATTCTCCTGGCACTTCGGAAGCACCGGGCAGTTCGGGGCCCTGATCGACTGAAACAGCGAAACGGCTGCTGAGCATGTGCTCAGCAGCCGTTTCGCTGGAGTTACGGCCAGCCGCAGCCGAGGCGGTGCGCGGCTTTACGCGCCGCTCGGGCTCAGTGCGGTGCGGTCAGCGGTCGTGCTCGACGCCGAGGCCGTCCTCTTTGACCTGGTTTGTCGCCAGCATCGTGTTGCGGATTTCCTCCGCGAGACCGCCCACTGCCCCGGGGTTGTTCGGCATGAACATGACGTTGGACTTTCCGTTGCGCGCAACGTCCTGCATGGTGTCGAAGTACTGGGTCATGAGCAGCAGCTGTTCGGCGGTCTGCTCAATGCCCACACGGCGCAGGGCTTCGTACTGTTCGGCAATGCCGTTCGCGATTGCCTTGCGCTGGGCGGCGACGCCCTCACCCTGAAGGCGACGCGATTCAGCTTCCGCTTCGGCCTGCGTAACGCGCTTGACCTTGTCAGCTTCAGCCAGGGCCTGTGCCGCAACGCGGTCGCGCTGTGCGGCGTTGATCGAGTTCATCGAATCGCGCACACGCGAGTCCGGGCTGATGTCAGTCACGAGCGTGTTGACAATCCGGAAGCCGTAAGCGGCCATCGATGTCGACAGTCGCTGTTCGACCGAGGTGGCGATGTCGTCCTTCGATTCGAAGGCCGAGTCCAGGGTCAGGGTCGACAGTGCCGAACGGACGGTGTCGAAGACGTAGGAGCGGATCTGCTCTTCCGGGTTCGACAGGCGGTAGTAGGCGTCAACAACCTGGTTTTCGCCGATCACGTACTGCACCGCAACCGGCACCATGACGAACACGTTGTCCTGGGTTTTGGTTTCGATGTTGACTTCGAGCTGGTGCACGCGCAGCGAAATCGGCTTGGTGGTCGTGTCGACGAACGGCGCCTTCATGTTCAGGCCCGGTTCGCAGACTTTGCGGTACTTGCCGAAGCGCTCGACGATGACGCGCTCCTGCGTTTTGACGGTGAAGAAGATCGATGTGCGCAGCCCGCCGAACAGCAGGAACAGCAGCACCACGATGATGATGACGGGGATGAGCGGAATCAGAATGTACAGGGGTTCCATATCTGCGTCCTCATGGTGTTTTCCGATGACGGCAACACTCTATAGGAGCCGCCTCACACCGAAAAGAACTGCGAGTTCGACCAGGTGTCACTCGCCGAGGTGCCGAACCGGCGCTGTGGGCAACGCCAGCTGGGGGCGGTGACCTGTCAGCCGGCCACGAGCGCTTGGATCGGCCCGGATGCGAAGTACACGATGAACAGTGCGGCAGTGAGGTACATGAGCGGGTGCACTTCGCGGAACTTGCCGCGTGCGGCCTTGAGCACGACGTAGGACACGAAGCCCGCACCGATGCCGTTGGTGATCGAGTACGAAAACGGCATGAGAACGATCGTGAGGAACGCGGGGACTGCAATCTCAATGTCCGTCCAGTTGATGCGCACAACCTGCTGCATCATGAGGAAGCCGACGAAGACCAGTGTCGGCGCTGCCGCCTCGGAGGGGATGAGTGCGGCCAGAGGAGCGAGGAACACCGTCAGCAGGAACAGCGCACCGGTCACAACATTCGCCAGACCGGTGCGAGCACCAGAGCCAACACCCACGGTCGATTCGACGAAGCCGGAATTCGACGAGGTTCCGCCCAGACCGCCGACGATGGCACCGAGAGCATCGGCCACCATGATCCGCTTGGCGCCTTCTACCTGACCGGACTCGTCAACGAGTTTCGCCTGCGTGCCGACGGCCATCATGGTGCCCAGCAGGTCGAAGAAGTTCGTCAGCAGCAGGGTGAACACCACGAGAACAGCGGTGATGATGCCAACCGACTGGAATGAGCCCAGCAGGTTGAACGAACCGAGGATCGACAGGTCTGGCGAATGGAACCAGCCGCCTTCGATCTTCGGCACCGTCAGACCCCATCCGCCCGGGTTGGCGACCTCGCCGTCAGCTCCGGTCTTCGGTCCCAGGTTGAACACCGCTTCGAGTGCGAACGCGATGACGGTGGCAATGAGGATCGTGTAGAGGATCGCGGCGCGCACGCCCCATGCGTAGAGGACGAACAGCAGCAGAAGCGCGACCGTGAACAGCAGCACCGGCCAGCTGGCAATCGACCCGCCCTGGCCCAGTTCAAGCGCTGTGCCGCCGGAGTTGCTGATGAAGCCGGCGTTGATCATGCCGATGAGCGCAATGAAGAAGCCGATGCCCACACCGATTGCGGATTTCAGCTGGCCTGGCACCGCGTTGAAGATCGCGGTGCGGAAACCGGTGACCACCAGCAGAAGAAGAATAATGCCTTCAATGACCACCAGGCCCATCGCATCGGCCCACGTCATACCTGGAATGACAACAACCCCGAACGCCATGAACGCGCTCATGCCCAAAGCTGAGGACACCGCCATGGGGAAATTGCCCACCAGGCCCATAAGCAGGGTGAGAAGACCCGAAATGAGCGATGTCGCAGCAGCCACCGCGGCCAGGTTGGGAGTGTCTCCCCCGCCGAGGAACGCACCCGTCGAATCAGCGGCCGCACCGATGAGGATCGGGTTGAGCACGATGATGTAGGCCATTGCCAGGAAGGTCGTCAGACCACCCCTGATTTCGGTGCCCACAGTGGAGCCGCGCTGAGTGATTTTGAAGAAGCGGTCAAGGCCGCTGAGTCTGCTGTCTGCTGCGTTCGTCACACGGGAAGTCTAGGTGAGACTCAAAACAGAAACGGGAAGCACCTCGTGCTGAGGTGCTTCCCGAAGAAGCTGAGCCCCCTGTCAGACTCGAACTGACGACCTTCGCTTTACAAGAGCGGTGCTCTACCAACTGAGCTAAGGAGGCGGACGGAGGGACTCCCTCCGATCGTGAGCAGTTTAGTCCAACAGCCCACACAGCCCAAATCAGTGTGCGTGCGGTCTGCGGCTGGGGTTACCCGCAAAAAGGTATTGCAGACGATGGTGCGACTTGAGGATGACAATCGCCTGGACTTTCAGGCGCGTCCCTGATTCCTCAAGTCCCGCAATTTTTTTAGATACGCGTTTTCCGCTTCCAACCGCGCAATCTGACGGCACAGCTTGTCTTCTTCTGTAAGCCGCTTCGGTGCAGCCGAGCCTTTGGGCCTGCCCTTCGGCTTCGGTTTCAACGCGTCATCGCCGCCTGTACGCCATGTCCTGGTCCAATCTTTGACGAGCTGGTCTGATGACAGGCCAAACTCGCGGGCAAGATCCATTCTTGTCTCGCCGGCAAGGTAGCGTTGGACAACTTCCTTCTTGATTTCAAACGAGTACTGCTGCTTTGTCGGTTTCTCCACAAGACATAGCCTGCCATGCAGCTTAAACCGACGATAGAGCATACGGGCGGCATACTTGGAGACACCAAGGGCATTGGCAGCGGCTGTATAACCCATGCCTTGCTCAAATAGTTCGACCAATTGCTCGCGCTGATGCTGACTTAGCGAACTTCGTGCTCTCAATGACAACTACTCCCCACTAGTCGGTAACTGATTTCTCAGTCCAACTAATGGGGAGCAGTTCACATTTGTTGCGGTAGGGGGCCTATTTTTTCTTATTGGCGCCCACGCTTTCCGCTTGGCTGCAGCGCCAGCGAAATGTGAGATTGTGCGAGCGCAGTGCTGGGGGGATTGCGTCACGGGAGGCGCCGGCGCCCTATTTGGCGGCGTGAGGATGTGCAGATGTCGCTAGACCGGGAATGCGTGGCCGACGGCGCCGTATTTGGGGCGCTAGCAGGGGTGAATGTCGCTAGAACGGGAATGCGTTAAAGACACTGATTTGCAGCTCCGCAAAACTGCAGGTCAGGGAATTGTCGCAAAATTCGGAGGCGCGCCTGTGTTGACAGATTCCCGTTCTAGCGACATTTCGACCTTCGAAGTGCAACTTTTCCGACAGTTGGTGCCACGAGTTGCAATAGCGCGAGCATCTCGGCACTGAGAGCCAGGGTGGCCAGCGTGGCGACGGTGGCCAAGGTGGCGATGGAGTCGGTAGCGGCCGAGCAGGAAGCGGACTAACTTAGGGTAGCCTATTGTGTGGTTAGCCTTACCTGTGTAGTATCGACCCGATTGCTGTGTTGGCCGTAGCCGAAAGAGGCCATCAGTCTCTTGGGGCTACGGGTACTTTACAGCGTTTCAAAGAGTTCCTTACGCGTTAGGATTTCACATGTTTCGAAACAATTCGCTGACCCGTCGAGCGGCGCTGAAGACCGCCGCTGTCTTGGCAGCATCCACTCTTGTTCTGTCTGGTTGCTCCCGAGGCGACGACGCGGCGGCGTCAAAAAATGAGGGCACCGGGGACGAGCGCATCGCCGCAGTTGGCCTGGGAGACAGCGATACCTTGCTCGCTCTAGGCATCCAACCAGTCCTCGTAGCGCCCTGGGGTGCTGAGGGAGATGTTGATGCGTCTGGCGTCGGCCCATGGGCTACCGAAAAGCTCGGCGACAACAAGCCTGAAGTGGTTTACGGTACTGCCAACGGATTCACTGCTGAAATCCTGGAGAAGATCTCCGCCGCTGATCCGGACAAGATCATTGCGGTGAACTCTGCCGTAGACGCGCAGGCGAAGAAGGCGCTTAATGACATCGCCCCAACCACCGTTAAGCCAGACGGTGCCACGGACTGGCAGATCCCCTGGCGGGATCAGGTCAACCAGATCGCCGGCGCTGTAGACAAGCAAGAAGAAGGCGACAAACTCGTCGAAGAAACGCAGAAGGCCTTCGATGATTTCCAACAGCAGCACCCTGAGCTCAAAGGCAAGCGTGCGGCTATCGTCATGCCTTATCAGGGAAAGATCGGCCTGTACACCTCCGGTGACGGTCGCGGGCAGTTTATCAAGAGTCTGGGCTTCGAGATCCCGAAGGAGCTCGAAGGTAACGGGGGCGAGTTCTACCGCGACATCGCACCTGAGAACTACAGCGACCTCAACAACGTCGATTACCTCTTCATCCTTGATTACCAGGGTGCCGCCGATACCTTGAAGAAGGATCCAACATTCAGCAAGCTGGACGTTGTTCGCGAAGGCAAGGTCCGCTGGATGGACGAAAACGTGGGCAATGCAATGAGTATGCCAAACCCATTGACCATCCCCTGGGCAGTCGACAAGTTCTCTGACGCAATTTAATTGAAAGTGTCCGTTTCAAGGACTCGACATTCTTTGGTGTTTTCCCGGCGTTTGATTACTTCGGCCGCACTCGTTGGCTTGGCTTTGCTGCTGCTTGCCTCCCTGTACTTGGGTTCCAAAGATCTTTCCATTGGCGAAGTGACCAGCATCCTCATGCATGGTCCGCACCCATCTACGCAATCCGGCATCAATGCTGAACAGTCCGGCATCATTTGGGACTTGCGCGTTCCGCGCACCCTCTTGGCTGTGATCACAGGCGCAGCCCTGGCTATGGCGGGTGCCATTGCTCAGAGCTGGACCCGCAACCCCCTGGCAGATCCCGGCATTATCGGCGTGAACGCTGGAGCAAGTTTCGCAGTCGCTGCGGCACTGACCTTGGGCTGGGCAACGACGGTCGGGGAGCGGACACTTGTAGGGCTCGTCGGGGCGGCCGTCGCTGCCTTAATCGTGCTGTTGATTTCCCGCGTATCGCGTAACCCGCTAACTCTGGTACTCGTGGGCGTGGGAGTTACCTTCGCCCTGCAAGCAGCCACGAATATGCTGAGCCTCTATTCTTCCGACACCCTGGAAGGGCTCCGCCGCTGGACCGTTGGCTCTACGGCTGGGCGGGGTATGGAAGACGTGGCCTTAGCTGCTTTAGGTCTAGCACTAGGTGCTCTATGTGGTGCGCTTGCAGCACGCCCGCTGGATCTACTTGCGATGGGAGAGGACTCCGCCCGTTCCCTTGGCAGCTCGCCCACGAGAACCCGCTTGTTGGCTGCCGCAGCGGTGATCATCCTCGCCGGCTCGGCGACAGCCACTGTGGGGCTTGTGACATTCGTGGGCTTCGCCGTGCCACACCTACTACGCCCGTTTACCGGCCCGTCCCTGACTCGCCTCTTGCTGCCGACCGGCATTGTTGGTGGCGCGGCTGTGTTGCTAGCCGATATTGTGGGCCGCTTCGTCCTGCAGCCTAACGAGCTGGAAATGTCCATTGTCTTAGCTATTGTCGGTGCCCCAGTGATGATTCTGGCGGTGCGACGTAAGAAGAGTTCACCGACCTCGAATGACTCGGAGCTGACGATATGAGCGATATGACGTCTATCCGTAGTCTTAAGCGTTCACGAAGCAGACGCGTCCTGGCGGCTTCGGCAGGGTTCGCCCTCATAGCGGCTCTTTGTTACTGCTTAATCCTGGGGCAAGGAGCGGTGAAGCTCAGCCCGATGGAAGTCATCGAGGTTCTCACCGGTGGGGGCACACAGCAAGCAATCAACGTGGTGTGGGATCTCCGCCTGCCTGTAGCAATCGCTACCGTTCTGGTCGGCGCGGCTCTAGGGCTGGCAGGTGCGTGGACTCAGACCATGGCCCGCAATCCGCTGGCCAGCCCGGACATTCTCGGTGTATCCGGCGGCGCGGCGGTTTTGGTTGTGGCGGGCACCGTAGTTACCCGCCCTGCATGGAGTGAGGGGGTGCCGACGTTCTGGTGGCGTGCTGCACTCGCTTTGCTTGGCGCACTAGTGATCGTTGGTTTGCTCGTTCTACTCGGTGGCTTCGGGACGTCGCAGCGCGTAGTGGTCATCGGCCTGGCACTGTCTTTCCTCACGCAGTCTTTAGTGCAGTATCTCCTGCTCCGGGCTGACTTAACTCGTGCCACGGATGCCCAAACTTGGCTCGCTGGGTCTACCGGCTTTGTGCGTATGGAAGCTTTGTTGCCTATGGTGTTGGGCCTGTTGCCCTTCGTAGTTTTAGGCCTCTGTGTTACGCGCGATGTCCCTCTTCTTTCTCATGATGACGCCACCGCGTCCACACTTGGGGTAAATGTCACGAGGGTGCGCGCTATTTTGCTCATTGCCGCAACGGGCATTGTCGCGGTGGTGGTTTCCTTTGTCGGCCCAATTGGATTCGTGGCACTATTGGCTCCTCAGCTGGCCAAGCTGGTGGCCGGAACGCCCACGCCCCATCCGTTGTGCTCTACTTTTGCAGGCGCTGCTCTATTAGCTGCGTGCGCCGTCGTGGCGGGCGCACTGCCATTTACATCCCCTGTGGGTTTGGTTACCGCCATCATCGGTGGCCCCGCGTTGGTGTTGCTTGTGTGGTTGGCGGCCCGTCGCGGAACTCTGAAAGGAATGGTTCAATGAACGTTCAAGCTGATCACGTCACCGTGGGCTACAACGACGGCCCAAGCATTGTTAAGGACGTGTCTTTCACTGCAGAGCCCGGGAAGGTCACCACGCTCTTAGGCCCCAATGGTTGTGGCAAGTCGACGTTGCTCAAGACGCTTTCTCGGCTGCTTGCTCCCGCCGAAGGACGGGTTCTTGTAGAGAAAAAGGACGTGCATAGTTTGCGGTCGCGCGAAGCCGCCCAACTAATTGCGCTTTTGCCACAACACCCGCTGTGTCCGGCGGGATTGACCGTTGGAGAACTTGTGGAGCGCGGACGGCACCCTTATCGTCGATCGCTCTGGGGTGCGGGAGCGACGGCGTCAGAAGATAAAGAAAAAGTGCGCGAGGCGCTGAAGAAGACGAAGGTTGACCATCTTGTTGCCCGCGACGTGGCGGAGCTTTCTGGCGGCCAGCGGCAGCGGGTCTGGATGGCGATGGTGTTGGCGCAGGATACGCCAATTGTGCTGTTGGACGAACCGACTACCTACCTAGATCCGGCACATGCGATAGAGATTCTAAGTATCGTGCGGGAGCTCGCTCAAGAGGGCAAGACGGTGATTACCGTACTTCATGATCTTGGCCTGGCGGGAACTTTTAGCGACGAGATGATCGTCATGAAGGAAGGGGAAAAGATCGCCGAGGGTTCTCCAAAGGAGGCTCTGACGGTGGATGTGTTGCGCGAGGCATATGGCCTGAATGCCGAGGTGTGGGAAGATCCCCGCGGTATGGCTCCGATTATTGTGCCGCGAGGGATTGTGGCTAATTAAGGCCGTGCCCTGCCTAGGAACCAATAGGGGCACCACTGCACGGATTCGCTATTGAGGCCCCAGGTGTGAATTGCGTGGCGCCGTACTTCCTTGCAGAGCTGTCCTTCACCCGCGACCCAGACGTACTTCGACTGTGTTGCGGGGTGTTCGGCACGGTCCAGTTGCTGTAGGTGGGACATCACTGCCGTGCTGAAGTCCGTTGTAGCGCTAAACAGCACTTCTAGGCTGCCCAGCTTGCTCTCCCAGTCGGCGACGAGGGATGGCTCGAGGTCACCATGGTTCTCGGCGACCACTACGAGGTGTATGTCGCGCAACTGTTCCGGGGTAAACGCATCCGCGTAATCCAAAATGGCGCGAACGGAAGGTACGGCAGATGGGTCTGCGATAAGTGTTTGTGAACTTTGCGCGCGGTGCCAGAGGCCCTGGCATGTCCAGATGCCTACCTGGTCGCCAACACGAGTTGCAAGAGCCCAGGCGAGCCCTGGTCCGACGTGCTCATCCTTTGGATTTTTGACGCCATGTGTCGCCACGTCGAAAGTTATCTGTCCGCACTCGGGATCGAGTGAGCGTACGGTGTACCAACGTAAATTTGGGCGTTGGGTCTCCGGCATGGCTGTAACGCTTGCGCGGATATTGGCGCCACCTCCGTGGAGTGGTAAATGGAGATTCTCGCCGGGCTTAGCCGGCATAAAGAGGCCAAAGAATTCGTCCGGGCCGGAAAGCTGAAAGCCGACTAGCTCGGGGGAGCGGATGACAATCCTCTGCAGGTTTTCTGCCGGGGCGCTGACGTCATAAACAGTGGCGCGGATGATTCGATGGTGCGGTTCAGAAGGGGCGGCCAAGAGTAGGTGGTCAGAAAAGGCCGCGCGGTAGGCGGAAGTGCTCGTCGGAGTGTTCAGGGTAACTGGGTTCGAGGTCATAGTGGGAGTTAACTTACCCTTACCTAAAGCAAAAGTGAAAGGGTGAGGGGCAGAAAAAGCCCCGCGGGGATCCGAGGTGAACTGGCCCCCGAAAGTTGGACTGGTTTAATTCTAGGCGGTGAGGGCTTCAAGGGTCTGATTTCGATATTGCTGAGGTTACCCACGTTTAGTGGACACCCTATTAG
>NZ_KV823268.1:0-83557 GCF_001815905.1 Brevibacterium sp. HMSC07C04
GATTGTTGTTCGCGTCCACACCAACCACCCACACGCCACCCCAGAAGGGTGACAACACGTGAGACACACTGGTTGGCCACAAACCTTGAGTAATCAATACCCCCAAAGATTTTGCGGTGGTAAAAGCGTCAGGGAAACGCCCGGTCCCCATTCCGAACCCGGAAGCTAAGCCTGACAGCGCTGATGGTACTGCACACACGTGTGGGAGAGTAAGACACCGCCGCAACCACACCACAAATGAAGGCCCTGACAGGACCTGGTCGAGCACCACTGCTCCCAGAACCCCTGCCAGGGCCTTCACCCATTCACAAAGACTTCTTCTTGAACGCTGTAGTTCGCTCTTCCTTTTGCGCCCCGAGCACCACAGCGTGCCTGGGGCGTTTTTGTCTGCTCTCTCAGCCGTGTTTTATTCGCCGCAGTAGGCTGGGAGCTGTGAAGCGAGGAGACAGGAAATGCGCATAGCCTTTCTGACTGGAGCTGGTCTGAGCACCGCTGCCGGTATACCTGACTTTCGAGGCCCGCAGGGTGTGTGGACGCGCGATCCCCTCGCAGAGCGCATGTCCACCCTGTCGTGGTATCTGAAAAGCCCCGAAGTGCGTGAACGCGCCTGGCAGATGCGCCTTGAATCCGGCATCTGGGCGGCATCGCCAACCGAAGCTCACTACCGCATCGCGAAAGCTGAAGAGCAGGCCGACGTCAAAGCAGTCGTTACGCAGAACACCGACGGCCTGCACACGCTCGCTGGTTCCACTCCGGCCAAGGTACTCGAAGTTCACGGCAGTGCGCGCGCCTGGAAGTGCGAAGAGTGTGAAGCTTCCGGGCCCATGGAAGACATGATTCGCCGGGTCAAAGACGGTGAGCCAGACCCTGCATGCCCGCAGTGCGGTGGCATCACTCGTGCAACCACCATCCTGTTTGAGGAAGTGCTGCAGACTGACGTCATTGAAGCGGCCTTCGATGCTGCAGAGAACTGCGACTGGATCATCGCGATTGGGACCTCGCTTTCTGTCACTCCTGTTGCACATATGTTCCCCATGGCGATCGAGGCCGGTGCTCACGGTCTGATCCTCAATGCTGAGCCGACGCCATTTGATCCCTATGCCGACGAGGTGGTTCGCGGCGATCTGCAGGACACGGTCCCACGGGTGCTCGACGAGCTGCTTGAAACGCCTGGCACTATAGAGGGATGAAGCCGATGAAGTCATCAAAATCTGCCCTGTCACATATGGCGATCGCCGCTGACCCGCTGGGGGAGGACGCCCCAACTGCTGAAGCTTACGAAGCTGTTTCAGCTCGTGTATCGAAAGTTCAGCGGTTCAGGGTTCTCGACATTCTCGGCCGCGTTGCCCAGCTGCGTGCCGAAGGCCGTGATGTCATCTCGCTGTGCGTGGGCGAGCCCGGCCAGGGCGCGCCGACTGCTGTGCGCCAGCGCGCTGCCGAAGCTGTTCTTGATGGCACTGACTTGGGGTACTCTCCGGTGGAGGGCATCGCGCCTCTGCGCGAAGCGCTGGCAGGTCATTACAAACGCTGGTATGACGTTGACATCGATCCGAGCCGATTCATTGTCACAGCGGGCTCTTCCGGCGCGTTCCAACTGTCGTTCCTCACCTGCTTCGACGTGGGCGATAGGGTCGCACTCGCCCGCCCCGGCTACGCCGCCTACAAGAACATCCTCAAAGCGCTCGGCATCGACGTGGTTGAGCTCGACTGCGGCGAGGAAGTCCGCTTCCAACCGACCGTTGAGATGCTGGAAGAGGAACACGAAAAGGCTCCCCTGTCGGGTGTCATGGTTGCCTCACCAGCCAACCCGACCGGCACCATGATCGACGCCGAACACATGGCTGAGCTTGCTGACTGGTGCGATCGCGAAGGCGTGCGGCTGATCTCTGATGAGATTTACCACGGCATCACGTTCGGCGATTCCGTCGGCACAACCGCGGTCGAATGCTCTGATGAAGCCATTGTCATCAGCTCGTTCTCCAAGTACTGGGGCATGACCGGCTGGCGACTGGGCTGGATGATCGTCCCGGAAGAACTCGTCGAGCCCATCAAGGCACTCGCCGGCAACCTCACGCTGTGCGCCCCCGTGCCGTCCCAGTTTGCGGCAATCGAGGCATTCTCAGAAAGCGCCTATGAAGAGGGTGCAAAAGCCGTTGAGGGCTTTGCCGCCGCCCGTCAGGCCGTTCTCGATGCCGTCGACGATCTTGGCTGGACCGGCCTTGCCCCTGCTGACGGGGCGTTTTACATGTACGCAACGATCACCCCGGCCCTCGGCGAATTCGCTGACGCTGTTGACTGGTGTGCCGCGCTGCTGGAAGAAGAGGGCGTGGCCGTCTCGCCGGGCAGCGACTTCGACAGCGTCCACGGCGACTACGCCGTGCGCATCTCACTTGCGGCAGGCCATGAGGCCGTCGTTGAAGCCCTCGAGCGCATCAAACGGTTCCAGGCCCGCCACAAGGCCTGATACACGACCAGGTGAGAAAAGGGACGAGGTGGAGCTCCACCTCGTCCCTTTCCGTGCCGATTCTGGGGTCACCAGAACCGGCTCAACGCTCACTCCTGGCGCAGTGAGGGGCGGATGGCATCGAGGACGGCCACGTCTTCAATTGTCGACGGAACAGCTGCGTCTGCTTTGCCTTCGGCGATTTCGCGCATTGTTTTGCGCAGGATCTTGCCGGAGCGGGTTTTGGGCAGAGCTTCGACAACGGTGGCCGATTTCAGTGCCGCCACCGGCCCGACCTCGACACGGACCTGAGCGACGAGTTCCTTTTCCAGCTGAGCGCGGTCAACGTCTTCGTGCCCTGCTTTGAGCACCACAAGGGCACGGGGTATCTGACCCTTGACCGGGTCGGAAAGGCCGATCACAGCACACTCGGCAACCGCCGGGTGGGACGCAACGGCAGCTTCGAGTGCACCGGCGGAAAGGCGGTGGCCGGCAACGTTGATGACATCGTCAGTGCGGCCCATCACGTAGACGTAGCCGTCTTCGTCAACACAGCCGCCGTCACCGGTGAGGTAGGCGCCCTCAATAGACGACAGGTAGGAGTCGACATAGCGTTCGTCGTCACCCCACACGGTTGCGAGCGTTCCGGGCGGAAGCGGCAGGCTGACGATGATAAGGCCCTCTTCGCCCGGCTCCATCTGGTTGCCTGCGGCATCGACCACCCGCACGTCATAGCCGGGCACCGGCATAGCTGGCGAACCGGGTTTGATGGGGTATTCGTGCAGGCCGATGGGATTTGCCGCGATCGGCCACCCGGTTTCCGTCTGCCACCAGTTGTCGAACACCGGAATGTCCCGGCCCGTGGCCCGTGCAAGTTTTTCGGTTGTCCACTTGTAGGTTTCCGGGTCGAGGCGCTCCCCGGCCTGGATCCACGCCCGCAGGTGCTGCATGGGGTACTTGGCCATGAGTTCACCTTCGGGGTCTTCCTTGCGGATGACCCGCATGGCTGTCGGCGCACCGTAGAACAGGCGGACGTCGTATTCGTCGACCACCCTGAAGAAGGTACCTGCATCGGGTACGCCGACGGGCTTTCCTTCGAACACGATGGTGGTCACACCCGCCAGCAGCGGCGCGTAGACGATGTAGGAGTGTCCCACTACCCAGCCGACATCTGAGGCGCAGAAGATTGTATGACCGGGGTGCAGGTCGTAGAGGTTCTTCATCGACCACGTGAGTGCCACCGCGTAGCCGCCGGCATCGCGGACAATGCCCTTCGGTTTGCCCGTGGTTCCAGATGTGTACAGCACGTACAGTTCATCCGTCGCCCTGGTGCTCACCGGCGCCGCACCGCTTGGGGTCTGCTCCATCAGCTCATCGAAGGAGTACTCACTGTACTGAGCTCCCGAGGCGGTGGTAGCGTTCTCGCCCTTGATGTCGGCTGGGATCAGGTCGCGTTCATAGACGATGCTCAGAGCAGGAACGTGCTCGACTTCGTCAAGAGCCGCATCGACCATGGGCTTGTATTCGACCTTCCGCGACGGTTCGATGCCGCCGGAGGCCGACACAATAGCCTTGGGCTTGAGGTCGTTGATGCGGACTGCGAGTTCGCGGGCGGAAAAACCGCCGAACACAACCGAGTGAACCGCGCCGATGCGGGCGCAGGCGAGCATTGCCACGACCGCCTGCGGGATCATCGGCATGTAGATGATGACGCGGTCGCCCTTTTCCACACCCTTGTCCTGCAGCACCTTGGCGAAGCGGGCAGTTGTGTCCGTCAGTTCCCTGTAGCTGATCTTCTGTTTGGTGTCCGTGACGGGGGAGTCGTAGATGAGCGCGGTGTCCTCACCGCGGCCGGCTTCGACGTGACGGTCAAGCGCGTTGTAGCAGACGTTGAGTTCGCCGTCGGGAAACCAGCGGTACAGGGGAGCGCGCGAATCGTCGAGAGCGCGCGAGGGCTTGGAGTCCCAGTCGATCCCCTCAGCGGCTTCGAGCCAAAAGGCTTCGCGGTCCTCTGCGGCGCGCCGCGCTGCTGTTTCATAGGCGTTTTCTGTGTTTTCGGCGGTCATGATGCCCCCCCTGTCTGTTGTGTGCCCCACATTGTCTGTGGTGATGTGGGCCACAATACCGTTCGGCTTCGAGTGGCGTGCGGCAGGGGGCATTGGCCAGGAGGGGCGGCCAGGGGAACCAGCCGATGACATCGGCCAGGGGCGTTCGTTCAGTCGCAGAGTTCGGCCGAGTGGGCCAGCGCGTCCTGAATGATGTGTGCTACGTGGTGGTCGGTCACTTCGTAGTGGGCTTCGCGGCCGGAGCGCTGAACGCTGACCAGCCGCTGATTGCGCAGCGTGCGCAGGTGCTGGGACACCAAAGGCTGAGACAGGTTCGTCAGCAGCACGAGCTCGGACACCGTCAGCGGCGAGTGCGACAGTGCAAGCAGAATCCGCAGGCGCGACGGGGTGGCGAGAACCTTGAAGATGTCGGCCGTGAGTTCGATGGCCTGAGCGTCTGTCAGGTCTTCGGGAATGCGAAGTTCGCCGTCGTCATCGAATTTCAGGTGCGGGTATGCATCACGTGCCATGCCCACCAGTGTATTCCAGGCCGGCCGAACCCTCTCAGCGGCTGTTCGGCGCTGTGGCGAGGATGTCGGCGGCCAGCGGCTCCCACTTGCCGTACGCGTCCGGGTGGGCCGAGCGCTGCACAGCCTGTGCGGCGTCGTTCTTGCTCATCTTCTGCCAGCCGGATATCTGTTTGAGCCCGGCGTTCTTGACCTTCGGGTTGACTCCGTAGAACGCGGTTGTGGCGTAGTGGACATTGAGCACCTGACCGTCGGTTCCCCACCCCTGTGAGGGGCGCTGTTGGAACACTCCGAGCGAGTCTCGGTCCCCGTAGGGCAGATTGCGCAGGGAGGATTCCTGCATAGCGGTCATGAGCGCGATTTCGATCCCAGCATCTGACACGGAGTGTTCGCGTCCGATGTCGATGATTTCGCGCGCAATCTCCATCTGTCCCGAATCCAGGGCCGCTGCCGAGGTGGGGGCCAGCTTCTCTGACACCTTCTCTTTGGCTGCCTGCCGCTGATCGGGGTCAGAGAGCACCCCTGTTACTGCGGTTCCCGCTGTGAACAGGCCCAGGGCCAAAAGTGCGGCGGTCACGCCCATGACAGTGCTGCGGAAGTTTCGGCGCCCTTCCCCTTTGCGGCGCCGAACTCTGCGACTCGATGGTCGCCTGCGTACTGTCTTTCTGCGTGCCACGCCCTTACTTTAGGCGCTTGGACTCCACTTGCCGAACTGCTTCCCCAAGAGTCGGGTGGAGCCCAGTGTGCAGGCGCGTCAGCGGATGGCCGGTGCGTCCCGATTGGCATTGAGCAGAGCGGTGGCCAGACCCTCCCACTGGGCGTAGCGATGCGGGTGCCCCGAGCGCTGCACTGCCTGTGCGGCATTGTTTTTGCTCATCTTCTGCCAGCCGGGAATCTGTTTGAGCCCGGCGTTCTTCACCTTCGGGTTGACCCCGTAGAACGCTTTGGCGGAGTAGGTTCGGTCCATGATCTGGGACTTCGAACCCCAGTTGTATTTGGGCCGCTGCTGAAACAGGCCGACGGAGTCCTTGTCGCCGTATCGGATGTTGTACAGGTCCGATTCCTGCTTGGCGGTCATGAGCGCAATGATGATCGCGTCGTCGCTCATGCCCGCACCCTTGCCGACACCGATGATGATGCGGGCGTTGGCCGTCTGGTCGCGGTCGATTCCCCTGGGCTGCGGGCCGGGCTTCACCGTTTTCTTGGCCTGGGCCTTCGGTGCGGATTGTGCGCTGCGCGGCTGCTGGGCCTTGCGCGCTCTGTCGGCCTCTTCGGGAGTCACCCGCTGGGTGGCTGGGCCGCCGACCGAGGTGTAGTCGCCGCCGTCCTGTGCGCTGCTGGTCTGTGAGCCGCTGCCGGCGTGCGGGGTGTTGTGGTCAACGACGTTGCCGCTGAGAGCGCTGGCCGGCCCTGCGAGCAGGAGGGAGCTTGCCGCCGCGCAGCCCAGTGCGGTCGCGGCAGTGTAGATGATTCGCATGATCCTCGTTTCGGGAAGTGGAAGATTCGAGCTCCCAAAACTGTAGCGAATAATCTGTCAAGTTTCACACGCCGGGAAATCCGAAGTGTTACATCTATGTAAGTAGCGTTGTGACCTGCAAAAAGACACGAATGTAGTTAAAAGTCCAAAATCGTTCGCAGAAATCGTCCGAAATGCCGGATGGTTGAAGGGTTGCGGGCTCTGCACAGCTATTGGGCAGGCAAAAGGGGCCCGGCACAGTGCCGAGCCCCTCGCAGCAGAGTTCTCTACGCGGTTCCCCCGTAGTGGGCGGCAATCCTACGCAGGCCCTCTTCAATTGAGACCGCGGGCGTCCAGTTCAAAACGCTGTGCGTGGTCCGCTGATCAAACCAGTGCGCCGTGGAAAGCTGCTCAGCGAGGAACTCCGTGAGCGGCGGCTCGTCTTCGAAATCACCGGCCGTCCAGACTTTCTCAATGACCTTTCCGGCGATCTTCGCAGCACCCACGGGCACACGCAGGGTCGGTTCGGCAGAACCGCCGGCAACCGCAATCCTGCGCATGAGCTCGCCAATGGGGCGCGGCTGCCCGTTCGTCACCACGAGAGCCAGCCCGTGCGTGTGCTGGACCGCTGACAGCGCAGCGACAATCGCGTCCACCGCGTTGTCGATGTAGAGGGTGTCGACCATCGCCAGACCCGAACCCAGCAGAGGCAGCCTTCCCTGTGCAGCCCGGTCGATGATCCTTTCGGTCAGCTGCGGTTCGCCCGGGCCCCACATGAGGTGAGGGCGAAGAGCGAGCACTCGAAAATCATCGTGCGATGCCGCCAGCGCCAAGCGCTCGCCGGCGGCTTTTGTGCGCGCGTAGTCTCCGCGGGCGGCAACGGGGTCCGCCGGTCCAGCGCCGTCGCCGACAAGAGAATCGCCAGCGTGGGCAACCGACGGCGACGAAATGTGCACCATGCGGCCGATTCCAGCCTGCTGGGCCCTTGCAACAATGTTCGCGGTGCCGTCAATATTGACTTTTTCGAAGTCTTCGGGAGCACCGACCATGGACACCTTCGCCGCCATGTGGATGAGCGCATCCTGCCCGGAAACCGCCCGGTCAACAGCTTCCAAGTCCGTGACCGAGCCCTGAACGTCACGCGCGCCTGCAACCCCGGAGGGGCGGCGCTGCAGCGTGGTCACCTCGTGGCCCTGCGCAAGGAGAGCCCGGGCGGTGGAACTTCCCAGAAGACCGGACGCACCGGTGATGAGAACCTTCATCAGACGCTCCTTCCCACCGGCGCGCCGGAAAGCACGCGGGATGCCCACGCTCCCAGCTCCGTGCGGCCGACTTTGGAATTGTGGCGAATATCAGTGGGGAATTCGGGTGCGACGAGAACTGCCGCAACATCGAGGCCCATACGGTCGAGAACCGCCGCGCGGATGGCATCGATCATCGGCTGCGGGGCCAGTCCCGGCCGCAGGTTCTGCGGACCGCCCGGCTCAAGCACCACGACGAGCGCCTGCCTGCCCACCGGGCCGACGCCCACAGCCGCACAGCGGGTCACCCCGTCGGTGCGTTCTGCAATGGACTCAACGGCCCCGGGGCCAATGGGGCCCGTGGGCCCGGCGATGACGTGCTGCACGCGCCCTTCGAGCCACAGACGCCCCTTGGCGTCAAAACGGCCGATGTCGCCCGTGCGATGCCACGGTTTGGCGCCGCCGTGTTCGTCGCGGCGGGAATCGGCGTCAGTCTTCCACAGCCGGTCGTAGCCGTCCTTCAGATGGGCGGCGGAGACGACGAACTCGCTGAGCACGCCGATTCCGTCATCCAGGGGAATCTTGTGTTCGCTGGGCTTGCCCTCGGCATCGAGCGGGGCGAGCATGAAGTCGACCGCGCCGATCGGCTTGCCCACACAGACCCCGCCGACCACCGGCGAATCCGGGTCAGCCGCATCCGCCTCGGCTTCGACAGCACCCGGGAAGTCGATGTTGGTCAGCAGCAGACTCTCCGTCATGCCGTAGGGCGAATTGATCCGCGCGTTCGGGAAGACTTCCGCAATCTGCTCCATGAGCACCGTCGGCACGGGAGCACCGGCAGACAGCGCCAGTTCAATGCCGGCGCACGCCTCGCGCTGCTCAGCACTCAGGGCGTGCGCGGTCTTGACCACGTTCGTGTAGGCGGCAGGTGATGCGAACACCATGGTGCAGCCGGCCTCGACGATGGCGTCAGCAAGAGCAGAAGCGGTCAGGGTGGCGGGCTTCGTCACCGACATGTTCGGCGTGACGCTCACCGCGCCCAGTCCCGGTCCAAGCAGTGCAAAGGGCGCGAAACCGGCAACCAGTCCCGTACCTGGGCGCACATCGAACTCGGCGCTGAGGACGCGCATGAGCTCACCGAGGCCGCGGTGAGTGTACCGCACGCCCTTGGCCGGGCCGGTGGAACCGGAGGTGAAGAGAATCGCGGCATCGTCATCGAGTTCCGGTACGGCAATCGAATCGCGGTCGCGCACAGCCGTCCGCGACAGAGCCGTGATCGACGTTTCGACCTTCAGCGCCCGCGCGCGCAGCCGCGGCAGCGGCAGGACGGAGATTCTGCGTCCCGGCCATCCGCCGGCTCGGGCCAATGTCAGCCCTGGGGTCTCGCCGATGATCCACTGCGGGTCGGCAGCTTTGACCGCCCGAGTCATACCGGCTGGCCCAAGCCCCGCGTCTGCCACAACGACAACACCGCCGACCTTGAGCACCGCGTAGGCGGCCGCCGTGAGATTGTTGCCCGGTTCGATCAGCAGGCTGACCCGATCGCCTTTGCGCAGGCCCATGGCCTTCAAACCTGCCGCAATGTTGTCGACGACTCCGGCCAGCTGGGCCCAGGAAACCGCCTGGGCGGGGTGTGCCGACATGTCGCCACTCGCGATCGAGCGCTCGCGGTGTTTGGCATCGAGCGCTGAGAACACGAAGTCCGGTTCAGGCCCGTCTGCTTGGGCCGGACTGCTTTCTTCTGCCGAGGTGGAAGCTGCCTGAGTCTGCTCAGTCACGTTGGCGTCAAGCCACTGGAAGATGGTCTCCCAGTACGGGACGTCTTCGACGAACAGGTGTGAGGTCTTCTCAAAGCGGTGGATGTCCGCGTGGGGCAGGCGCTCGCGCAGATCGCGCAGGTACCGCTCCAGGAAGACCGGGTCCTTCGGTCCCCACATGAGCAGCGCGGGATTGGGCATGCGGGCGATGTCGGCGGCAACCCGCTGCAGCTCAGCGTAGGAGGGGTGGTTTTCGTTCACCGGAATGTCGGCGACGAAGCCGCCCACTCCGCCGCGGCGCTGCGGGGATGCGTAGGGTCTGCGGTAGGCGCGGCGCAGCGGGTCCGAAATGTTCTTTGACAAGCGCAGCGTGGTGCGGATGAACGCATCGGTGTACACGGTCGAACCGGCCAGCAGCGGGCCTGCCAGCGCCGCTTGCAGAGGCGCTGGGATGGAAGCGTCCTCCGGCTGGTGCACTGCGGTGTTAAGGCTCATGGCGGCACTGATCCGCTCAGTGTTGCGGGCTGCCCAGCCAAGCGAAATGACACCGCCCCAGTCGTGTCCGAGTGTGACCAGCGGAAGACTGTCGTCGACGAGCTCTGAAATGAGCGCGTCAAGCTGGCCTATGCGATCGGCAAGGCGGAAATAGCCGGTGCCGTGCGGTGTGGGCACTGGGTGCTCGATGCGCTCGGAATAGCCCATGTCCAGCTGGTCGGGGGCGATGACTCGCCACGCGGTGCCGCCTGCCTCGGCAGCTTCGAGTGATGCCTGCGCGAGTCTGCGCCACATATACGACCACGTGGGATTGCCGTGCACGGCGACGATGGTGCCGGCCGGTTCCATTCCGATGTCATGCAAAGCCGAAGCGGTGTCGAGAACGTGGAAGGTGTGTTCGCCGACCGTGACCAGGCGGGACCATCGGGGATCCCATTCGGGAAGATTCGGCGGCAGCTGCGCGGCAGCGGCTGGAAGAGGGCTGTTTTCAGACGACAATGAGCTTCTCTCCTCGTAGTGTGCCGGTTTTTACCAGACGATCTCCGTCATGGAGGTGTTGAGACCCGAGCCCACACCCATTGCCAGAACCCGGTCACCGGCTTTGAGCGAATCGACTTCGCGGGCGAGCGTGATCGGCAGCGAAGCGGGGCCCACATTGCCCAGCACCGGGTAGGTCTTCGGCACCCGATCCATGGGGATCTTCGCGGCCTTCGTGATGGCGTTGACGTGCACATCGGACACCTGGTGCATGATGTAGCGGTCCATGTCGGTCCAGTCCCACCCGTTTTCGTGGGCTTCTTCCCACGCCGAGGTGACCAGCTGCATGCCGTTGGACAGCAGGCCCGCGGTGTCGGTGAACATGCCGTCGTGATCGCCCACGCACAGCTCGTGGTTCCACGTGGCCGCACGCGTCACACTGCCGAGGATCCGATGGCCTTCCGGGTGCTTGTCCGCGCGTCCCAGAACGGCGGCCGAGGCACCGGAGCCCAGGGTCAGGGAGGCGAATTCGTTGAGGTATTCGGCGCGGGTGATGCCTTCGCGCTGCAAGCGCTTGAGGGTGGCCCGCTGGACTTTCGACGCGTCTTCGGAGGCCACGACGAGCGCGTACTCGATGGCGCCGGATTCGATCATGGTCGCAGCGACCGCCATCGCGTTGACAAAGCCCAAACAGGCATTGGCGATGTCGAAGTTCATGGCTGACGACGGCAGGCCGATGCCGTCGTGAATCGACACCGCCACCGATGGTTCGAGGTTGGCGCGGGTGACCGACGCGTTGATCATCAGCCCGATCTGCCCGGCTTCGATGCCGGCTGCGGCGAGTGCTTTCTTGCCGGCCGCAACGCCGCCTTCGACGAAGCCGCCGGAGTCTTCTGCCCAGTTGCGGCGCGAATTCACACCCGCGACCCGCTGCAGGAGACCTTCGGGCAGTCCCAGGCGGTCAAGTGTGGACTTCAGCTGTTCGTCGTAGAAGGCGGACGTCACTTCGATGGGTGCAGTCACTTCCGAGACACTCAGAAGGGATGTGTTCTCGTGCCGAAGTGTCGTGTTTCCGTTCAACAGCGTCCAGTTCCTGGTTCCCAGAGCCGGACGGTGAATACGCGCGGCCCCGTTGGATGAATGAATAATGCCCAGTCAATCCTAATGGGTCGGCGCCGCTGTCTTGTCTGGGGTTGCTCCCGGCGGCTGGACTGTCAGCTGATGGCCGCCAGGATGGTGCCCCACATCTTCTGTGCCAGTTCCGGGCTGTACTCCGGTGCGGTGGGATCGCCGAAAAGGTGCGCGCTTCCGGGATAGACGTGCGCGGAAGCCTGCGCGCCTGCCGCCCGAGCCGAATCGATGAGAATCTCAGCCTGTTGCGCATCGACCCATTCGTCGCCCTGCGTATAGTGCATTTGCAGCCAGCAGCCGCCATTCCACGAGGTGGGCTTCGGCACACCGCCGGCGTGGCACAGAAAAGCACCCGCCGCCTGCCGGTGGCGTTTGCCGAAAGACTGCGCCATGGCGGCACCGAGGGAGAACCCGCCGAAATATACGGGTCCCTCAAGTCCCAGTTCTTCCACCGCAGCGGAGGCCCGCTGGGCAAGTGCGGGAAAGCCGACTTCGTCGCGATAGGCGATGCCGTCGGGAACATTGTCGAACACCCTGCCGTCGTAGAAGTCCAGCGTGTGCACCGTGTGGCCGGCTTCTGTGAAGACACCGGCCATACGGCGCATTCCGTCGTTCAGGCCAAGCGCTGAGTGAAAGAGAACGATCTGTGCCATGGTGACGATTCTAAACGTGAGCTGTGACATAATCACGCCGGCAGGGCGCCGGTTTCCGGTGACCAGGCCAGCACACAGCAGAACAGAGGATCATGACCCAGACGATTTCCACCTCGGCCCCGGAGCAGATGACCCCCGGCGCCCGCAGGGCAGTGACAGCATCCGTACTCGGCACCGTCATCGAGTGGTACGACTACGCGCTCTACGGCGCGGTCGCCGGAATGATCATCGGGCCTCTGTTCTTCCCGTCAGACGCCAGCAGCGCCGAAACCTTCGCAGCCCTCGCCACGTTCGGCGTGGGCTTCCTCGCCCGCCCGCTGGGCGGAATCGTGATCGGGCACCTGGGGGATACGCGCGGGCGCAAAGCCGCCATGATCCTCACGATCGTGCTCATGGCCGGTGCGACAGTCGGCATGGGCCTTCTGCCCACCGCGGCACAGGTGGGGATGCTCGCCCCGATCCTGCTGATCCTCCTGCGCTTCGTGCAGGGCTTCGGCGCTGGTGCCGAACTGTCAGGTGCAGTGACCCTCGTGGCCGAATACGTGCCGCTGCGCAGGCGCGGACTCTTCACCGGAATCGTGCTTGCCGCCCCGCCAGCCGGAATCTCCCTGGCCACGGCCGCGTTCTTCATCGTCAGCGGGCTGAGCGAAGAACAGCTGTTCGGCTGGGGATGGCGCGTGCCGTTCCTCGTTTCCGCCGTGCTGTTCCTCGTGGCGTTCTACATTCGCCGCCGCCTGGAGGAGACCCCGGAGTACGTTGCCGCACAAGAACTGGCAGAACAGAAGAAGCGCGACACCACCGCGCCGTTGAAGTACGTTCTGGCGAAGTTCCCCAAGCAGGTCGTTGTCGGCTTCCTGGCCCTCGTCGGCCACAACGCGATGCAGTACACACTGGCCACCTTTTCGATCGGCTTCATGCTCAGCATCGACGGAGGTCTCGACCGTCCCCAGGCCCTGCTGGCAGTTGTCATCGGTTCAGCCGTTGCCGTTGTGACAACACCGTTCGGCGGCATGCTCGCCGACAGGATCGGCGCATCGAAGGTCATGGCGGCAGCCAGCCTCGTTATGGTGGTGCTCAGCGGACCCATCTTCCTTCTGCTGAAGACCGGTGAATTCGGGCCGTCCGCCCTGGCAATCGCTCTGGGCTACGCGCTCATCATCACAGGCACCTCCGGCGGTCAGGGAGCGCTTCTGTCCAACCTGTTCCCCGCGCACGTGCGCCTGTCCGGCATGTCCTTCGTCCGCGAACTCAACGGCGCGCTGGTTGCGGGCTTTTCGCCGATGATCGTGGCCATTCTCATCAGCGCAGCCGGAGGCAGCATTTGGCTGGCAGTCGGCTACCTCATGCTGTGCGGGCTGATCTCCGCGGTGGCAATTCTGCTCTCCGGTCGGATGGGCGACAACGAAAACTCGACGCTGGTCTGATCACACCCGAGGGCTGAGCCGGGCCGTGGGTACTATTCGACTATGGCTGTTATAAGACGCATTCCCCGGTGGTCCGACCTTGCTCCGCTCCTGCAGTTCGACGTTGAACTCAATCGACGCCGTGCCCGCCTGTCCCGTGTGGGCGACATCTACGATCTGCGAAAGATCGCCAAGCGCCGCACGCCCACGGCAGCCTTCGACTACGTCGACGGAGCCGCGCAGGCCGAACTGACCTACGACGGCAACCGCCGGGCCTTCGACGACATCGAACTGACCCCCGCGATCCTCGCAGGCTCAGCCGATGTCGACCTCAGTGCGGACGTCGCCGGGCGCACCTTCGGCCTGCCCGTCGGAATTGCGCCTACGGGCTTTACCCGCATGATGCACACCGAGGGCGAAATCGCCGGTGTGCGCGCCGCGGAGCGCTTTGGCGTTCCCTTTTCGCTCTCCACCATGGGCACGCGCTCAATCGAAGACGTCGCCGCGGCCTCACCGGCAGCAGCCAAGTGGTTCCAGCTGTACCTGTTCGCTGACCGTTCCGTGTCGCAGGATCTGCTCAAGCGCGCTGCCGCCAATGGCTTCGACACGCTGCTCGTCACCGTCGACACAACCGTGGCCGGGCAGCGTCTGCGCGATGTGCGCAACGGCATGACCGTCCCGCCGAAGCTCACTGCCGGAACCGTTCTCGATGCTTCCTACCGGCCGGAGTGGTGGTTCAACTTCCTCACGTCCGACCCGCTGTCCTTTGCCACCCTTTCGGGCAAGACCAGCGACCTGCCCAGCCTCATCAACTCGATGTTCGACCCCACGCTGTCGATGGACGATCTGCGCTGGATCCGCGATCAGTGGCCGGGCAAGCTGTTCGTCAAAGGCGTCCTGACGCAAGACGACGCCCGCCGGTTACTCGATGCCGGAGCCGACGGGCTCGTCGTGTCCAATCACGGCGGCAGACAGCTGGACAAGGCCCCCATCAGCCTGGACGCGCTGCCGCGGGTGCGCGAAGCCGCCGGCGACGACGTCGACATCATCCTCGATTCAGGAATTATGCGCGGTTCGGACATCGTGACCGCCCTAGCGCTCGGGGCAGACTTCACACTTATCGGCAGGGCCTACCTGTACGGCCTCATGGCCGCGGGCGAAGCCGGAGTCAACAAGGTCCTCGACCTGCTGCGCCAGGAGATCATCGTGTCGATGCAGCTCATGGGCGCACAGTCGCTGCGCGACCTCAACCCGGACATGGTCGCCAGGATCTCGCGCAGCTGATGACAGGGGCAGCGATCGTCATCGGCCTCATCGCCGTCTTCTGCGGAGCCGTTCTGCAGCGGATCTCCGGAATCGGCGTAGGCCTGGTCGCTGCCCCCGTCTTCACCCTGCTGGTAGGCCCGCAGCTGGGCGTGTTCGTCACCAACACCGCGACGATCATCTCCGGGCTGCTGATCGGACTGGCAGTTCTCAGCGAAGTCGACTGGAAGCGCTTCGGGTTCCTGGTGGGCTTCGCCGTGCTCGGATCGTGGCCTGCCGCGCTGCTGGTCCGCGACGCCGACCCGGCGATCCTCACGATCTTCATCGGCAGCATTGTGCTCATTGCGCTCATGACCACTTTCAGCGCACCCCGCCTGCCGCAGGTGTCATCGAGCGCGCTGACCGCGGCAACCGGGATCACGGCCAGCTTCCTCAACACGGCAGCCGGGGTTTCTGCCCCCGCCATGGTCATCTACGCCCGCGTGTCCCGCTGGCCCCAGCGCAGCTTCGCCGCAACCATGCAGCCGACCTTCATGATGCTTGCCATCATGTCCGTGGTCACCAAGCTCATTGCCGGAGTCGGCGCTGTCGGGAACCTTCCCCCGTGGTGGTTCTTCGCCGTGCTCATCGCCGCCGTCATCGGGGGCGTTGCCGTCGGCAGCGCGGCAGCCCAGCGGGTTTCCGCAGCCGGGGCGCGGCGCATGGCCGTGGTGCTCGTAAGCCTCGGAGCGCTCGCCGCCGTGGTGCGCGGCATCATTCTGCTGTAGACGACAGCCCAGCGACACCCCTTAGAGCCCATACTTCCTATGGTGTGCGTCATCGGGTGCGCTGCTGTCCGGACGGTCCGGCACTATGCGCCGCCCAGCGCTGATCTCGGAAGGGTCACCGAGTTCGTGAACTGAGCGCAGCAGCGTATACGTGGGCCGCCACAGGCGAATGTCCCCGGCATAGAACTGCTCCAGCAGATTCCCGGTGGAAGACCACCGGCCGACAGAAGCCTCCGTCGTCGTGTTCTGCAGCTGAAGATCAGATGCGTCGAGTGCGTAGAAAAACGTGTCAAAACGGCGCGGATAGCCCGGGGGAGTGGTCCACACATCCCACGGCACACAGGCCTCCGGTGCGGCTGACGCACCCGTTTCCTCTTCCAGTTCCCGCAGTGCGGCGGCCAGCAGAACCGCCGCCGGAAGTGCTGCGTCCTGCCCGGGCTGATGTCCTGCGGAGCCGGGCCCAAAACTCAAATCCACCGCCCTGCCCCACAGCCGAGCATGCTCCTGCGCAACCGGGCAGCGGGAGTCGGCGGCGCCTCGTGCGAAGTCGACCGGATCAACCCGGCCGCCCGGATAGGCGACGACCCCGGCAGCGAAGTCCATGCTCTTGCGGCGGTGCTGAACAAACACCTCAATTCCGCCGGCGCGACTGCCGCGCAGTGCGAGCACGCTGACGGCAGGCCGAATGGATGCCGGCGGCCCGGCGCTTGTCAGAGATGTGTTCGCCATGGTGACCTCCTTGTCGACGCCATCATAATTCGCCGGTGCGCCCGGCACGGTCGGTCCTAGTATGGAAACGTGCGGCACACAGGGGTGCCGCACAGAGACAAAGGAGGAGCGATGCTCGAAATCCACGGCCTGAAAGGCCTTCAAGACAACGTCGGCAGAGTTCTCGGGTCAAGCGGCTGGATCACAGTCGATCAGCAGCGCATCAACGCCTTCGCCGATGCGACCGGCGACCACCAGTGGATCCACGTTGACGTTGACCGCGCAGAGGCGGGACCCTTCGGGGCCCCCATCGCCCACGGCTTCCTGACGCTGTCGCTCATTCCGCTGCTGTCCTCGGAAGCCGTCAGCGTCACCGGCATGAAGGCGAAGATCAACTACGGGTGCAACAAAGTGCGCTTTCCCAGTCCGGTCCGCGTGGGCTCGCGACTGCGCGACACTGTCGAACTGACCGAGGTGAACGTCAAGAGCTCCGGCATTCAGGTGGTCATGACCCACACAATCGAAATCGAAGGTGAGGAGCGTCCCGCCTGCATCGCAGAGGCCGTTACCATCATGATCCCGGAGGGCTGAGACGCGGGCCGGACCCAGGCCTAAGGCTGACTGAGTCCGTGGGTGGAATGTCGGACTGGGCGGGCGCTTTGGCTGGTAGGGGCCCTGGTACTGAAATCGTAGGACCCTGGGTGCGAACTGCTTGAAAAGAGTGTTCTGGGTCTCTCCATTGCTCCTGGGCGAGGCTATCGTCCCAATATGAAACTTTTCATTGGCAGCGGCCCAATTCCCACCCGGTCCGGCAGCCACCCGCTCTTCTCTGAGGCAGCGCCCGACGACTTCTTCGACCCGTCGGTGCGCGGGGGCCCATTCGCAAACGGGCCCGGACTGGAAGCTCTGCAGAAACTTGAAGAGTGGTATGACGCCGGAGGGTCTGATGGGCAGATCTTCGATGTTCTCAGTGAACTCCCCACGGTCGGCGTAATCGACCCAGACGTATGGCAGCGCGATCCCACCCTGCTCAAAGAGCAGATCGAAGTGGGTCTGGTGGACCGCAATGCCTTCCAGGCCGAAGCGCAGGCACGCACCGCCGTGGGTGTTGGGCAGTTCAAGATCCGCGGTGGAATGACCGCAGAAGCCCTCAGCCTGGCTAAGTCAGGAGTCGGAGGCCAGCTTGTGGTCGCCATGGTCGACGCAGCTGATCCCGGAACGGGACAGAGCCTCGATCCGGCGATGATCGCCACCCTAGGAGCCGTCAACCGCGTCGTGCAGGCCGCTCGACGCATCGAGCTCTGAACAACACCGTACGGGAGAAAAGCCGCACGGCAACGCCAGACGGCGTTCGGGAGTGCGGCCGTGCCCACTGATTCTTTTCAGCGGCACTGAGCCCTGCGGCTGTCCGTCCCAGCACAGAAAAGCGGGTGGGAGGCGGCCAGTGACCGCGCTCCACACCCGCTGAGAGAGAAGATCAGCTCTTGCGGACCTTCTCAACGCCTTCGCGCACCGATTCCTGAATCTTCTCGGCTACTTCCGGGCCCTGTTCGCGGACCGTTTCAGTGACCTGCTGAACGCCGGCCTGGACATCGGGGCTGTTCCACACCTTTTCGGCTTCGGACTTCAGCTTGTCGTAGGTCTGGCGGCCGCTGCGGGAACCGAGAACGAATCCAACAGCCAGTCCGGCCAGAAGTACGTAGCGCTTCTTCATTTTTCACTCCTGTTGTAGTGGGCGACCACTTTCAGTCTAAAGCAGAAATCAGCCCTCGCCCGGACGCTAATCTCGACTTCGCCCAGAGCCGAATCGCAGGCGCAGCTTCTTGAGTCGACGCAGGGTTGGGTCAGTGAGGAATGACGCGTATTCGACTTTTCCGACAGTGTGGCCCTCCGAGCGGCGAAGCTGCGCTCCCAGGTACGACAGCATGAATTCACGCCGCTCCACACCTATGATCCGGCCGGTGGCCTTCGGCGGCAGGAGGATGTCGGCTTCGGCCGGAATGCCAGACTGCAAACGCCGCGCCCGCAGCATTTCACAGTCGAACTGGATGCCGAAGACCAGCGCCAGGTTCGTCAGCCACAGCCAGGTGAGTAGCACAAAGGGAATCGACAAAGCGCCGTAGGCGGACGCCAAGCCGACCGTGATGACAAAGAAGTACACGGCGGCGGTCAGCAGCAGCCACGCGGCAAGAGCCACACCCGCGCCGACTGTGAGCGGATTGCGCTGTGGTCGTTTGACGTTAGACGTCCAAGCGCCCAGCACCGCAATCGTGAAGAACATGAACAGAACAATCAGCGGGAACCGTGCGACTTTCCAGGCGAAGAGACCCGAATCGGGAACATTGAAGAACTCCAGCCAGTCCGTCCGGCCCGTCAGCAGACCGAAGATCGCAATGATCAGCGGAATCAGAAGCAGGGTCACGAGGAACGACTGAAACCGCAGCGCCCACCAGGCGCGTCCCTCGCTGACTTCGAAGACATCGTTGACCATCAGGCCGAAAGTGCGCACATAGCGGCCGGCAGACCACAAAGACAGAACGATGCCGCCTATGAACACGGGAAGGTTCGCAGAAGACCGCGCCATGGACATGAGAGGTTCGTACAGGCTCTGCAGGCGCGACCAGCCCGTCGCCTGCTGAAACACCTGGAGGATCGCCTCGACCGTTGCCGGGCCCTGGCCAAACACCGTCAACATGGAAATCCCGGCACCGAGGGCCGGGATGACAGACAGAAGAAAGTAATAGCTGAGCGTGGCAGCCGAATCCATGCGCCGGTCGTCGCCGAAGCGCTGAATTGTCCGCGCCCAGGCATAGGCCCACGAGGTGCGGGTCAGCTTCGCCTTTGTGCGGCGGGGAAACAGATCAGTACGGTCAGGCACACGCCCCACTCTACCCGCGCGTCACACAAGCGGGCAGCAACGGCGACGGGCGCCTCGTCAGAGAAGACGAGGCGCCCGTCGGCAGAGCGGCAGTCACATCACTTGCGTGCGTTGACTGCTTCCGTGGCCTGCGGCAGAACGGTGAAGAGGTCACCGACAACGCCGTAGTCAGACAGTTCGAAGATGGGAGCTTCGTCGTCCTTGTTGATCGCGACGATGTTCTTCGAGGTCTGCATGCCCGCACGGTGCTGAATAGCACCGGAGATGCCGGCTGCGACATACAGCTGCGGGGAGACGACCTTGCCGGTCTGACCGACCTGCGAGGAGTGCGGGTACCAGCCGGCGTCAACAGCAGCGCGCGAAGCACCCACGGCAGCGCCGATGGCGTCGGCGAACTGTTCAACCGGGCCGAAGTCGCCACCGGTGCCGCGACCACCCGAAACAACGGCAGCAGCTTCGGTCAGGCTGGGACGACCCGAGGAGGCCTTTTCTTCCACAGCGGTGATCTTGGCGGTCTTGGCTGCGTCTGATGCGGTGAAGTCAACAGCTTCCACAGCACCGGCGCCGGATGCTTCGGCAGCTTCGATCGAGTTGGGCTTGAGCAGGATGTGCGGAACACCCTTGATGACCTTCGACTTGACGGTGTAGGCACCTGCGAACACCGACTGGGTGCCCTGGCCTTCGCCGTCGAGGTCCGAAACGTTGGTCATGACACCCGAACCGGTCTTCGCGGCCGAGCGGGCCAGGGCTTCCGTGTTGTCGGCAGAAGCCGAAGCGAGAACGGCAGCCGGCTGACGCGATTCGACCAGCGAGGCGACGAGCTCGCCCTGCGGGGCAACGAGGAACTCGGTCAGCGAAGCGTCAGATGCGACGAGGACCTTGGCGGCGCCGTACTTGGCGAGGTCAGCGGCAGCGGTCTGGGCGTCAGCGTCCGAGCCGACGAAAACGGCGACGGGTTCGCCCAGCTGGGCGGCAGCCGTGAGGAGTTCGAACGTGGACTTCTGAACGGTTCCGCCCACGTGGTCAACGAGTACGAGTACTTCAGACATAAATCTTCCTTAGAGATTCGATATGGGCAGGGATCAGACGAGTTTCTTCGAGGCGAGCCACTCGACGAGCTGGTTTCCGCCTTCGCCTTCGTCGGTGACGACTTCGCCGGCCTGGCGCGGCGGGGCGGCGGCGATTTCGACAACCTCGGTGTACGAACCGGCTGCGCCGACTTCGCCTTCGTCGAGGCCGAGTTCGGAGAGCTCGTACTCTTCCAGGGGCTTCTTCTTAGCGGCCATGATGCCCTTGAAGGACGGGTAGCGCGGGTCGTTCGTCTGGTCGGTGACCGAAACGAGAGCCGGCAGCTGCACTTCGACGGTGCGCGACGAGGTGTCGCCGTCACGGCGGGTCTTGAGCGTCTGGCCGTCGAGTTCAGCTGCCGAAACAACTGTTGCGGCGGGCAGGCCGAGCAGTTCGGCAACCTGGGTCGGGACAACCGAGGTGTTGCCGTCGGTCGATGCGAAGCCGGTGAGGATCAGGTCGACCGGGCCCTCTTCTTCTTCGACCTTCTTGACTGCGGCGGCGAGGACCTTCGCGGTGGCCAGTGCGTCCGAGCCCGCAATGGCGTCGTCGACAATGTGAACACCGGAGTCGGCGCCCATCTGCAGGGCCTTGCGGACGGCGTCGACGGCGTCGTCCGGGCCGACGGTCAGGGCGATGACTTCGGCGTCGTCTGCGTCTTCGGCAAGTGTCAGAGCGAGTTCGACGGGGTATTCGTCGATCTCCGACAGCAGGCCGTCGCTTTCGCGGTCGACGGTGTTGTCATCGAGGAATTCGGGATCGCCGGCGGCGTCCGGAACGTACTTCACAAAAGTAACAATCCGCATGGGGTTGTCATCCTTCCTGAGGATTCGCGGTTTCCCGCGATCTTCGGTTGTTCGAAGGTGCTGTTTCTTGATCGTATCAACCAAAAAACAAGGTTTTTCTTACCGTTTTGTCTAAATGAGCTGTGACGGGATCCTGTGGTGTGTTCCACATGCTTCCCGGGTGCTCCCTCAGATCCGCTCAAACACAGCGGCCAAGCCCTGCCCGCCGCCGATGCACATGGTTTCGAGCCCGTATCGAGCGTCGCGACGGTGCATTTCGTGCGCCAGGGTTGCTAGAATGCGCGCTCCTGTCGCACCGACCGGGTGGCCGAGCGAAATTCCGGAACCGTTGACGTTCATGCGTGCGAAGTCGCTGGATTCGGGTGTTTCGCCTTCTGCGGGGAACTCCCCGAAGCCCCATTCGCGGGTGACCGCGAGCGCCTGGGCGGCGAAGGCCTCGTTGAGCTCTATGAGGTCCATATCGGCAAGTCTGAGGTCGGCCCGGCGCAGCGCCGCTGCTGTTGCTGGGACGGGGCCGATTCCCATCCGGGTGGGGTCAACACCGGCCTGTGCCCACGACACCAGGCGCAGCATCGGCGTCAGGCCAAGCTCGTCTGCCTTTTCCCGGGTTGTCACGATGCAGGCGGCGGCGCCGTCGTTCTGGCCGGAGGCGTTGCCGGCTGTCACGGTCGCGCCGGTGTCCTGCCCGGCCATGATGGGCCGGAGCTTCGCGAGCTTTTCTTCCGAGGTGCCGGGCCGGATGTGTTCGTCTTGTGTCACCTGGTGTTCTGGGCTCTTGCGGCCTGCGGGGATGGTGATCGGCACAGTCTCGTCGGCAAAGCGCCCGCCTTCGACGGCGGCTGCTGCCCGGCGGTGGGATTCGACGGCCAGGGCGTCTTGTTCTGCTCGGCTGACGCCGTAGTCGGCGCGGAGGTTTTCGGCGGTTTCGATCATGCCGCCGGGGACGGGATGGTTTTTGCCGCCTGCCGTGGTGCGACCGCGTGAGAGCCCGTCTTTGAAGCTGATGCCGGGTGTCTTCACGCCGAAGCGGATGTCTTCGGCGTAGAAGGGTGCGCGGCTCATGGATTCGGCGCCGCCTGCGATGACCACCGCGGATGCGCCGGTGGCGATTTCGCCTGCGGCCAGGAGCACTGAGTACAGGCCGGACCCGCAGCGACGGTCAACCTGCGAGCCCCCGGCGGTCAGGGGCAGCCCCGCGTTGAGGGCTGCCACGCGGCCCAGTGCAGGGGCTTCCATTGTGGGGTAGCAGTGGCCGAGGATGACACTGTCAACGGCTTCGCCGGGCAGCCCGGAAGCGCTCATCAGTCCGGTGATGACCTCGGATGCGAGGTCTTCGACGGGGATGTCCTTGAACTGTCCGCCGAAGGCCCCGACCGCAGAGCGGACGGGTGAGCAGATCACGATGTCGGTCAATGAATCCCCTTGGAAGGTGTGCTGTGCTGCTCCCCACAATAGAGGGCCGGGAAACGCTGCGCGACACCGGGTTGAACGATCGTTTGAAACTGCGTGCAACTGTCAGCTGCGCACCCGGTCTGATCTGCAGACTCTGAGTTCATGTGACTTTTCGTCGCAGATAAAAACCTCGTCGAAGATGTTCCGCCCGGCCTGTTTGTCTGAAAGGATGTTCCCAGTTTCCGTCGGCCGCAATGAAGGGGTCTGCGCATGGAACAGCTGTCGAAGCTGCTGAGCAGAGTGCTGAGCGTCATCACGGCACTCGTCATCATCACCATGATGCTGCACGTGGTCATCAACGCACTCCTGCGTTTCTTCTTCTCCACTCCCATCTACGGCACAAATGAGATAGCGGGTTTCTGGTATCTGCCGGCTATCGCGCTTCTGGGCATACCCGTAGCCCAGCTGCAGCGCGAACACATTGTGGTGGCGCTCCTGCTGGACCGTATGAGTCCGCGCGCCGCAGGCTGGTGCATGCTGCTTGCGAACTCGGCCACCGCGGCGGTGTGCGCCGGATTTGCGTGGTTTGGCCTGCAGCGCGCGCTTGAGCAGATGGAGCTCGGCGCGACCGCCGGGGTGACGACGATCATCACGTGGCCGGTGTTCTTCCTCCTGCCTGCCGTATTCGGGCTGATGACGCTCATCTGTGTTCTCGAAGCGCTCAGCTGCTTCCGCACAGTCCTGTCGGACGATCCCGAGCAGATCTACGTGTCGGAAGCCGACAGGGAAATCGCAGAGGCTGAGCACACCGAAGCCGCCGAGCAGATTGAAGACGGCGCGAGCAGCACGGAGGTCCGGCCATGACAATGACAACACCCCTGCCGGAAAAGGCCGGCCGTCCGCGGATCAGCGCGGGGCCCGGCACCTCGTTCCTTCCGCGCAACACGCGCTTCCAGCCGCGCAGCATGGGTGTCATGCTCGTCGGCACAGCGCTGCTGGCTGGGACAGTTGCTGCCTTCTTCCTGTCGCCGACCGCGCCGATTGCCGGCGCGTGGTGCATCGCGATGATGCTCGTGCTCATGTTCCTGGGTGTCCCCGTGGCAGCAGCGCTGGCCATCCCGTCGATCATCGGCGTCTACGGTCTTTCCGGGATCCCCGCAACCGTCAACATCCTCGCCACGACCCCCTACACGGCCACCGCAAAATGGACCTATTCGGTGCTGCCGCTGTTCATCTTCATGGGCATGCTCCTATCCCAGTCGGGGCTGACACAGAAGATCTACCGGGCCACCGACCGGTGGTTCTCGTGGCTGCCCGGCGGCCTTGCAATCGGCACAACGGCAGCCGGTGCCGGTCTGTCGTCAGTGTCAGGTTCGACAATCGGCATGACCTACGCCCTGGGCCGGGCTGCGATTCCGGAAATGCTGCGCGCAGGCTACGACAAGCGGGTGGCACTCGGCTCGGTCATTGTCGCCGGTCTTCCCGGCAACCTCATTCCGCCGTCCATCCTCCTGGTGGTCTACGCCGGAATCGCCTCGGTGCCGGTCGGCCCGCAGCTGGTGGCAGGTGCTGTGCCGGGCCTGCTGGTCGCAGTGTTCGTCGCAACGTTCATCCTGGTGCTCGGCATTGTGTCGCCGAAGCTCGTCGGTCGGGGCAGCGGCCCGGCTCCTTCTGCCACGTGGGCGCAGCGGCTGAGCTCACTGGGGGAGGTGTGGGGTTTCCCCGTCATCCTCGTAGTGCTGTTCGGCGGGATGTTCTCCGGGGCCTTCACCCCGACGGAAGCCGGTGCCGCAGCGGCTCTGACCGCACTCATCCTGACCCTTATCGAGCAGCGCGGGAACAGGCCCTTTGCCTGTGTTGCCCGGGCCGCGCTTGCCACGGTGAGCGCTTCTGCCGCGATCTTCTTCATCATGATCGGGGCCGAAATGCTCACCCGCCTGCTGGCCATCACCGGCCTGGCTGAGATTCTCACCGGTTTCGTCACCGGCCTGGGGCTCTCACGCGTGGGCTTCCTCGTGCTGCTCATCGCGGTCTACCTGGTGATGGGCATGTTCTTCGACACCTTGGCGATGATGCTGCTGACAGTGCCGATCCTGCTACCGGCGGTCGAAGCGATGGGCGTGAGCGCGCTGTGGTTCGGGGTTTTCGTGGTGCTGCTCGGTGAGATCGGCATGATCACACCGCCGGTGGGAATCCTCTCCTACATCGTCCACACGATCGCCAAGAAGCCGGATGTCAACCTGGGCACCGACATAACCCTGGGCGATGTTTTCCGCTCGCTCGTGTGGTTCCTGCCGATCCCGCTGCTCTTTTTGATCTTTATGATCGCGTTTCCGCAGGTCGCCGAATGGTTGCCCGCTCTGCTCGAAACCGCAGGAGGACGATGATGACACGCTCCCGCACGATGAGGACGCTCGCCGCGGTCTGCACCGCTGGAGCGGTGGTCCTGACCGGGTGCGCCGGTTCGGTTGCCGGCGGCGCACTGTCGGGGCAGGGTTCGGGCACAGGCTACGCCTACGGGGCCTCCAGGGACGAGGTGCTCGAAACCATTGCAGACCTCCCGCCGGTCACGCTGACCTACCAGCCATCGGAAGCTTCGCCGAAGAACAAAGAGATCGCCTCGGCCCCGCGGTGGGTAAAAGAGGTAAGCGATCGCTCCGGCGGCAAGATCACCATCAAGATCATCTACGGACAGGCGATCGCAGGCTACGGCGAAGTGTTCGATGCCCTCTCCGACGGTCGCCTGGACCTGGCCTACACGCTGCCGGCCTATCTGCCGCAGGAATTCCCAGCAGCCAGCGCGGTTGGAGACCTGCTGTCCGAAGCCGACCCGTCGCCGTTTGTCGGCGAGATGGTCGCCAACGCAGCCTCAACCGAGATCGGCTGGGCTTCGGGCAAGGTTCTGGAACAGTACGAAAAGAAAGGCGTGTACCCGCTAAACCCGGTTTCTGCCTCGGGAAGCTATTCAAGCCAGTGCAATACGGACGGCTTCGGAATCGACGACTACGGCGGCCGGCAGATCCGCGTGGGTGCGCGCTCGCAGGTCGGCTACGTCCAAGCGCTCGGCGGCACCCCGGTGTCCCTTGACTACACGGAAACCTACGAAGCCCTGCAGCGCAAGACAATCGACTGCACGCTGGGACAGATGGTGCCGTCTGTGGAAGCCGGACTGTTCGATGTGGCGCGCTACACCGGATACCTGACCGACACCTCGGCTCCCCGGGCGGTGGGCGCTGTCATTGCCGGGCAGCGGTTCGCCACCTTGCCGCTGGCGTATAAGCAGATCATCTTCGACAGCTACGGCGGATCGTTCCAAGGCCAGATGGGCCGCTCCATCGGCGGCAATCACGAAGCCGTCAAGAAGATCCGCGCCCTGGGCGGAACAATCGAACCGCTGGAAAAGCCCCTGCAGGACAAGCTCAGAGGATTCAACCGGGAGCTTGCCGGCAGCGTGGAAGAACAGGGTCTGCTTGAAGAGGGAACCGAGAAGCGCTTTGCCGAAGTGCTCGAAAAGTGGCAGAAAAAAGCGGAGGAGCTCGGCTACGCCGACGGCGGAGACTTCGGCACTATGGACCAGTGGTACGACCCTGACACGGACTATGTGCCCTTCGGCGAAGCCGTGTACGAAGAGGTCATCCTGCCGCACCGGCCCGGCGGCACCAGCGGAAAAGAAGACGCGAAGTCCTGACTGAACGGCGAGGGGCGGTGTGCCAAGTGCACGCCGCCCCCTGCCGTTGCTTCGGTCGCTGCCCTCAGAGAGTGGGGACATCCTCCAGGAGGGCTTTTGTGTAGGCGTGCGAAGGTGAGCGGAACACCTCGTCGACAGGACCGAAGTCGACGATCTCACCCTTGTTGAGCACAGCAATGTCATCGGCGATGTGACGGGCGAGCGTGATGTTGTGGGTCACGAACAGCATCGCCAGGCCCCGTTCGACCTTCAGTCTGCGCAGCAGGCCGATGATCGAAGCCTGCACCGACACATCGAGGGCGCTTGTCACTTCGTCGCACACCAGCACGTTCGGCGCGTTGACGAGGGCGCGGGCAATTGCCGCGCGCTGGCGCTCGCCGCCGGAGAGGTCGCCGGGACGGCGATCGTAGAACGACCGGCCTAAACGCACTGCATCAAGGGCTTCTTCCACGTAGCCGCGGCGCTGCGCCGGTGAGAGGTCGCGGTTCATCTCCAGCGGAACCGTCAGAGACTCGCCGATTGTGCGCCGCGGATTGAGAGACGAGTACGGGGACTGGAACACGTACTGCAGACCCTGGAGCTGTTTGACCGATCGTTTGCGCGTGCTGTTCGGCAGGACCTCACCGTCCAGGCTCACCGAGCCCGTGTAGTGGTCGATAAGACCCGCAATTGAACGCGACAGCGTGGTTTTGCCGGAGCCCGATTCGCCCAGGAGCATGGTGCAGCGGCCCGGTTCGAGTCGCATGTCGATGCCGCGCAGCACGGTGTTCGAACCGTATGCGAGCTTCAGATCCCGGACTTCGAGCACCGGGGCGGGCGTGGACGGGGTCTCCGCGGTGGTGGGGATGCCGCCGCTGGCGGTGCTCGCCTCGGTTCCGCCGATGGTCTTTCGGCCCGCCAGGTCCGGCACCGAAGCCAGCAGCCGCTGAGTGTACGGATGCTGGGGGTCGCGCAGCACCTGTGAGACGGGTCCCTCTTCGACGATGTCGCCGCGCAGCATGACGGCCACGCGGTCTGTCACGTCGGCGACCACGGCGAGGTCGTGGGTGATGTAGATTCCGGCAACCCCGTGCCGCTTGGTCATCTGCTGGATGGTGTCGAGCACGTGCGCCTGTGTGGACACATCCAGCCCGGTGGTCGGTTCGTCGAGGATGAGGACATCGGGGAACATGGCGAACGCCATTGCAATGCCGATGCGCTGCTGCTGACCGCCGGACAGCTGGTGCGGCCAGCGCTTCTGGTAATCCCTGTCCGATGGCAGCCCAACGTCTTCGAGGACTTCGGCAACACGGTCGGCCCGATCTTTCTCAGAATCGCCGTAGCCGTGGATGTCGAGGACTTCCCGGATCTGTTCGCCCACGCGGATGGCGGGATTGAGTGAGAGCGCGGGGTCCTGCGGAATGTAGGCGATCCGCTCGCCGCGCAGAAACCGGGTTTCGTCATCGGTGAGCTCTTCCACGACGATCTTCTCCCGGCCCTCGCGCGGTGGGTTGGGGTAGATCGTCGAAGTTCCGCCGGTCTGCACGAGCCCGGCGCGGAAGTGGCCCATGGCGGCAAGGCCTGCTGTGGTCTTGCCCGAGCCGGACTCTCCCACGAGCCCGAGCATTTCACCTCGGCGGACCGTCAGGTCGATGCCGTGGAGGATTTCGCTGCCGCCGACGGCTTCGACGCGCAGTCCGCGCATTTCGAGGACATTGGGGTGTGTCGTCATCACTGCTCCACATTCGTCGAGGCGGTGGCACGCGCAATTGCGTCCGCCAGCAGGTTGGTGCCGATCGTCAGAACCGCAATGGCGATCACCGACAGCAGAACGCCCCACGGCTGGACTGTCAGGGCGATTCGGTTTTCGTTGATCATCAGGCCCCAGTCGGCCTGCGGGGGCTGCATGCCCAGCCCCAGGAAGGACAGCGAGGCGATCGCGCCGATCGAATACGTCAGACGCAGGCCAGCTTCGACAGCCATGGGGCCGGTGATGTTCGGCAGGATTTCGCGGGCGATGATCTTCCAGCGCGGAACCGCGTACATTTCGGCCGCCCGGATGTAGTCCTCGCTGATGACGCTCAGGGTCGCCGAGCGGGCAACGCGGGCAATGCGGGGAGCGTGGGTCAAACCGATGATGAGCACGAGCACCCATCCGCGCGGTCCGGCAATTGTGATGGCAAACAGCGCGAACACCAGCTGCGGAACGGCGAGGAACACATCGTTGATGCGCATGATGAGCGAATCCACAGTGCCGCCGGTGTAGGCGGCGAGCATCCCGAAGACAGCGCCGACGGCCAGGCCGAGTGCGGTGGCCAGCACCGAATAGATGAGCAGCAGCAGACCGCCGGCCAGGAAGCGCGAGCCCACGGAGCGTCCGAGATTGTCGGTGCCGAACAGGCCGTGGTCAGAGAAGGGCTGGCCGATGAACTCATAGGGTGTGACACCCGTGATGGGCGCTGCCAACAGGGGGCCCAAGAGTGCCAGGGCGATGACGGCGGCGCTGATGATCACGCCGATCTTGCCCTCTCGCTGGGCCCAGATGCGCTTGAGGACGTGCGGGGGACGGCTGTGGGACTCTTTGATGTCGCCGTCGGCGTTCGATTCGCCCAGCGCCGCGTGTTCGAGCGCGCCGTCGGTCGGTGTGAGGTTCTGCGGAGCTGACATGTTCACTTCCTCAGCTTCGGGTTGGTGACGATGCCGACGATGTCAGCCAACAGGTTGACCACGATGTACACAATTGCCACCAGCAGCGTGATTGCCTGGACCACTTGGACGTCGCGGTAGGTGACCGCATCGATGAGAGCCTGTCCGATGCCCGGGTAGCGGAAGAGGAACTCCACGACTACGACACCGCCGGCCAGCCAGGCCAGCTGGATGGCGATGACCTGGGCAACCGGCCCAATGGCGTGTGGAACGGCGTGGCGCAGGATGACAGTGCGTTCGGGCACACCTTTGAGCCTTGCCATTTCGACGTAGCCGGAGTCGAGAACTTCCGCCATTGTCGCCCGCATCATGCGCGCAATATAGGGCGCGACGACGAGCGCCAGGGTCAGTGTGGGCAGGATGAGCTGCAGCGGCAGGTGCCACACCGGGGGGCCGGGCGGGGACATTGTGACTGCGGGCAGGATCGGGAAGACAGTTGTTGCGAAGATCGTGATGAGGCCGACGCCGACGACGAACTCCGGCATGGCCGCAAGTACAAGTGTGACCCACGTGATGGCCGAATCGCGGCGCTGGCCACGGTGGATGGCCGACACAATGCCGAGGAACAGGCCGACCGGCACGGAGACGACGGCGGCGAGCACCATGAGGATGATCGAATTGCCAATCCGCGGGGCCAGCAGCTGTGAGACTGGTCCTCCCGTGGCGGCCGAGGTTCCGAAGTCGCCGGTGAACAGGCCGCCCAGCCACAGGAAGTACCGGACGATGGCCGGTTTGTCGAGGTCCATCTGCTCGCGCAGCGCTGCAAGCCTTTCCGGTGTCGCCTGCTGGCCGAGGATGGCCCGCGCGGGGTCGCCGGGCAGCAGGAGGGTGGCTGCGAAGATGATGATGGAAATGGCCAACAGTACGAAAACGCTGATGAGCAGTCGTTTGAAAATGAGCTTTGCCATGGTTTCCGCCTACGCTTTCGCAATCCAGACATCGCGGAACCGGAAGCTCGACAGGGGGATGCCGGTTGCGCTTTCGGTGAGTCCGCCGACGTACTTCTGGTAGGCGTCGACCTGATTGGCGAAGCCCCAGATGATGTATCCGCCTTCTTCGTACTGCTGCTTCTGACCTTCCTGCACGATCTTCCTGCGCTTCTCCGGGTCGGTTTCAGCCTGGATTCTCTTGATGATGTCGTCTGTCTTATCGCTGGCCCAGTTCGTTTCGTTGAACGGGGAATTGTCCATGAGGCACTGGTCGGCCTGCGGGGCGAAGTTGCGGGTGTACCAGAATGACTGAGCGAAATCCCATTTGAGGTAGTTGTCGCCGAAGAACGTGGTGGTGTCTACGCGGCGAATCTTGACGGTGATGCCGGCGTCGCGGGCCTGCTGAGCGAAGACCTGAGCGGCTTCGACGGTCCCGGACTGGATGGGGGCGGTGACGAGCTCAACCGTGAGCCCGTCGGGATAGCCGGCCTCAGCCAACAGCTGCTTGGCCTTTTCGACATCGCGGCGGCGCTGCGGAAATTGTTTGGGATAGTCGGGGTCGTAGACGCCGAACATGTCGTTGCCCACCTGGCCGAAGCCGGAGAGCACCTGGTTGATCATCTGCTCGCGGTCAACTACCAGGCGGAAAGCCTGGCGGACGCGCTCATCGTCAAAGGGCTTCTTGTCCACGCGCATGGTGAAAGGCAGCCACATGCCCGTTTTGGAATTGAGGAGCCTCATCCGCTCATCGGCTTCGATCACCTTGGCCAGTG
Source organism: Brevibacterium sp. HMSC07C04 (assembly GCF_001815905.1). Taxonomy (GTDB): domain Bacteria; phylum Actinomycetota; class Actinomycetes; order Actinomycetales; family Brevibacteriaceae; genus Brevibacterium. The sequence continues at coordinate 30,586 of NZ_KV823268.1, forward strand.
ACACGGGGATCTGCGCGACGCAGTCAACCTGATTCGACAGCAGCGCGTTGATGACGGCATCGGTGTCGTTGAAGTTCAGCAGCTCGATCTCATCCAGGTGCGGTGTGCCGTCCCAGTAGTGCGGATTTCGCTCCAGCACGGTTGAAAGCGCCGGTTCAAAGGACTTGAGCATGAACGGGCCGGTCCCCACGGGGTTCTCCGGGTCGTAGTCCTTCGGCACGATTGTGGTGGTGTAGCCCGACATGGGGTCGTCGAAGATGCTGTTGGGCTCTTTGAAGTGGAACTCGACCTCGTAGGGACCCTTGGCCTTCATGAAGTCCAGGGTTGCCAACACAGCGGCGCTCGTCTTGGGGTCGTCGGGGTTGCGAATGCGCTCGTAGGAGGCGATGACGTCTTCAGATGTCATTTCCCGCCCGTCGGAGAACTTCACGCCTTCGCGCAGCTTTGCGGTCCACACCGTGGCGTCGTCATTCGGTTCGACCGAGGTTGCCAGCCGGTACTCGACTTCGTAGTCAGGCCCGCGCGAGAGCAGGCCCTCATACATGTTGTGCATGCGGCAGATGTCGGTGGTGTTGACGGCGACGTGCGCATCCACGGTGTCGGCTGATGTCCCGCCGGTCAGTCCCACCCGCAGTCTGCCGCCCTTGACGGGCTTCGACAGGTCGAATTCCGGTGTAGCGCTCACTCCGCAGGCGCTCAGCAGGCCAGCTGAGCTCAGGGCGGCGCCGGTGCCCAAGAGCTGCCGGCGGCTGAACGTGCGGTCGGCGTACGACCGCGAAGCAGCGTCCCGCGAGCGAGCAGCCGGAGATGTGCCGTTGTCGTGCGCCATTATCCGCCTGCTTTCGAAAAGTTTGGGTTACCTTGGTGCGAATCACGGTAACACGATCGTGGTGCAACGGCGACGCGAATGTTGAAAAGCATGCGCGAGAAAAACGCCCCCATCAGCTGTTTGAGCTGATGGGGGCGCTGCTGGCGGCAACTGTCGGCCAAAGGCCGAATCTGAAGATCAGGCCAAACTTAGGCCCGTGGGTTCATCACATGGAGATCGAACGTCCCGACCATGCGGGTGCTTCTTCGATCAGCGGCTGCAGGCGCTCAAGCACTTCGGCGGGGAAGTCGACGGCACGGCCGGCCTTCTGATCCACGTGCAGGCACATGACCTCTTCCGTGAATAGAAGGTCCTCGCCGTCGAGCATTTCATAGGCGATGTGCAGCTTCTTGCCGGCGGCGCCGATGATGCGCGGGCGGACCTCGACCTGCGCTCCCAGGCCGATCTCCTGCAGATATCGCAGGTGGGTCTCAACCGTGTAGAGCGAACATCCCGTGTTCTTCCGGTAGTCCTCGTTAAGACCGATGTCGATCATGAGCTGATCCGTGGCGAAACCGCAGATGAGCACGTAGTAGGCCTCGGACAGGTGCCCGTTGTAGTCGATCCACTCCTGCTTGATCTCCGTGCGGTACGGGGCGATCGCCGTCATTCGTCCTCCTGGCTGTCGTTGGGTGAGCCCAGCAGGGCCTGTGCGGCACCCGCGGCAGCCGCGGCGGCGCCTCGTTCGCGCCCTCCCGGATAGGTGTCGCGGATGTCCTGAATTGCCTGGCGCACGGCGATGATCGAGGCGTCGCGAGCCTGCACGAGTTCATTGAACGTGCGGGCGTCGATTTCCTCGTTCGAACCTTCGACCACCAAGTCTCGCAGACGGTCTGTAAGCTCCGGTGCTGTCAATCGGGTCCACGGGCTCAGCAGCGACGGGCCGAAGTGGTCGAGCATGTGGGCCATGCCGCCCTCACCGCCTGCCAGGTGGAAGGTAAGCATCGGCCCCTGCAGCGGCCAGCGCAGACCCGGTCCGTCGGTGATCGACAGATCGATCTGCTCGACGGTGGCTTCGCCTTCGTTGACCATGTGCAGAGCTTCGCGCCACAGGGCCTCCTGCAGGCGGTTGGCAATGAAGCCGGGAACCTCGCGGTCCATTTTGATGACGGACTTGCCGATCGCGTCGAACCACTCGGCAGCCCAGTCGACAGCTTCCGGTGCGGTTTCCTCGCCGCCGACCACCTCGACCAGCGGAATGAGATACGGCGGGTTGAAGGGGTGGCCCACAACCAGACGGGATTTGTCCTGTGCCTTCTGTGCCATGTCCGTCATCGAATAGCCCGATGTGGACGAGCTGATCACGGCATCTGCATCCGCCAGGCGGGCAATATCGGCCAGCAGGTCCTGCTTCATGTCGAGGACTTCCGGTGCGGACTCCTGGACGAAGCCGGAACCGGCAAGCGCTTCGGCCAGGTCCGTGTGGACAGACCAGTTGGCCTTGTTCGCACCCGGCTGCAGGCCGAGGGCTTCAAGGGCAGGCCAGGCGTTGTCGATCAGCCGCTCAAGCTTTTCCGGGGCGTCCGGGGAAGGGTCCCACACTTTGACGCTCAGTCCGCGGGACAGGAAGTACGCGGCCCAGCCGCCGCCGATCGTTCCGGCGCCGACGCACGTTACCTGGGTGATGTCGTCAATTCGGCGCAGTGCGATTGTCATCTGAGAATCAGCCCCCTCAGTGCTTTTTGAGGCCGAGGATTTCGCGGGCCTCGTTCGGGCTTGCCACGGAAGCCCCGAGCGATTCGATGATCGTCACAGCCCGGTCGGTGAGCTGGGCATTGGTGGCCTTGACTCCGCGGGACAGGTAGAGGTTGTCTTCGAGTCCCACGCGGACGTGGCCGCCGGCCAGAACCGACTGGGCCACCCACGGCAGCTGATTGCGGCCGATGGCAAAGCTGGTGAACACCGAGTTCTTCGGCAGCAGATCCACCTGCGCGTCAAGCAGCTTGCGCGACACCGGCGCCCCGTAGGGAATGCCCATGCACAGCTGATACATGGCGGGGTCATCCAGCAGGCCCTCTTCGTACATGACATTGGCAAACCACAGGTTGCCGGTGTCGAAGATCTCCAGTTCCGGTTTCACCCCGAGTTCGCGGATGCGGGCAGCGCCTTCGCGCATCATGTCCGGGGTGGAGATGTAGATCTGGCTGCCCTCGCCGAAGTTCAGGGTGCCGCAATCGAGCGTTGCGATCTCCGGACGGAGCTCTTCGACGTGTGTGAGCCGGGTGGCCTGGTTGACCAGGTCGGTGCCGTCAACGAACCGGGTGGGGTTCTGCGGGTCGAGGACCACGTCCCCGCCCATTCCGGCGGTCATGTTGATGACGGGGTCGACATCGTCGGCTTGGCGCACCAGGCGCAGAACTTCGCGGTAGAACTCGGTTTCGCGCGAACCCTGCTTGGTCTGCGGGTCGCGTACGTGAATGTGGATGACAGATGCGCCGGCCCTGGCGGCTTCGATGCCGGACTGGGCGATTTCTTCGGGGGTGACCGGAACGTGTTCGGATTTGCCGGCGGTGTCGCCGGCTCCGGTCAGGGCGCAGGTGAGGATGACATTGTGATTCATGGGAACTCCCTTGTCTGATCTGGTGATGGTGGTCGGCTGATCAGGCGGAGTGCTGCTGTGCCCGCCTGCTCAGTGAAAGCGCGGCGGGGATCCGTACGGAAAGCCCTTGACGATATCCATGACTTCACCCTCCCAAGCCTGGGGGAGGGTTGCAACCTGTTTCTGAACGTGTGGGCGGCCCAACGCGCCTGCCGCTGTGCGGGTGGGGCGTCTGCTGAAAATCACGAGGCGCCGGTTGGGCGGCTCTGCTCAGGCGACTTCGCGGAAGGTCAGGCAGGGTTCGTGGGCGGTCTTCGGCAGGAGGCTGCCCATCATTTCGTCCACTGCCTGCGGGGTTTCGGTTCCCGGCTCCCACACCTGGAAGCCCGCGCGGTGGAAGAACGTGGCGCGCTCCTGGGGAATCTGCGCAATGAGCCGGCACCGGGTCGGAAGTCCGGCCTGTTTGAGAATCTGCGGGGCCATGCCCAGCAGGACGGTGCCCAGGCCTTTGCCGCGGAAGTCCGGGTCGGTTGCCAGGCCGCGGATGAAAAGCGCCGTGGGGGTCTGGTCCTGTTGTCCGTCGGAGCTGAAGTCAACCGCTGTGACAACGAGTGCTGCGACGATCTCGCCGTCTTCGTTGAGCGCTACGAGGCCGGCGTCCTGGTCGCCCACATGGAACGGCACGAGCGTCTTCGAATCGGGCTTTGGTGTTGGCGCAAGACCCGTGATGAGCGCTTCGACGTCGTCGCTGAGTTCGGGTGTGAGCAGCTCGAAGGTGAAGCTGGCCGCCATGAGCGCTTCCGCGTAGCGGCGGTGTCGCGCGGCGACCTTATCTGCCTGCAGTCCGGGGTACAGCATGCCTAGAGCGTACGGTGCGGTCCGTGTCCGATAAGGCAGGGCCTGCCCTTGGGCTCTGAGCGCCCAGTGGTATAAGCGGGGCCTGCGCACACGTAGACTGTGCGGCATGGGAAAGAAGTCCAGGAAGTCATCAAAAGACGTCATCGCCAAGCGCCTTGCGAAAGCTCAGGCCGCAGCTTTTGTGCCCCGCCCCTACGAGGGCCTGCCGTTCGAAGTCGACATCGTCAGCCTCAAAGAGCTCGTCCCGGCGGCAACCGCTGCCGCGAAGCTCAAAGAGGAATTCGGAGGGGACGAAATCCTCATCGCCTCGCTGCTGCCGTCCGCCTGGCAGGCACACAAGCGCCACGACGGCGTGATCCTCGGCGGACTCCAGGTTCCAGTGTCCAGCCCCGACCCATCGCGCGACCTCGCCGCAGCCCTGCTTGAAGTCAAGGACATGGAGCCCGGCGGTTTTGTCGGAGCCACCAGCAGCCCCGGATCGGGGCCGCGCCTGCAGGACATCCTCGACCTTGACGCTCCGTTCAAGGTGCGCGTGCACGAAACCTTCGACTACTGGATTCCGCAAGACGGTTCGCTTGATGACGACGAAGACACCCAAGCGGCAATCGAACAGGCCAACAACCTCATCAGCCCCACCGACAAACTCGTCGAAGCCGAAGGCGCCTACTGGACCGAAATGGGCGACGGCCGCTATGTGCGCTGGGCGATCGGCGAGGACGAAGACACCGTCATGGACGCCCTGGCTCGCCTGCACGCAGACGGCAAGAACACCCTCGGCGGCATCGGCCGCTACCTGGGCACCTTCCGCACGCAGGGCATTGTCATCCCCGTGTGGGAAGTCGGCGCCGATGTCACAGCCGATGACGTCGACGCCGTCCTGGGCGACTTCGCCGAACTGCTCGCCCAGGCGCTGAAGAACACCGAGCCGCTCAGCGCAGACGAACGCCGTGCGCGCGCCGGAGTTGTGTCGCGTCAGCTGACCATCCGATGACAGACACCCTGCGCTTCGGCTTCCTGGGCCCGGCCGCAACCTTCACGGAGGCTGCGCTGTTGCGCCTGATCGCCCAACGCGGTTTTGCGAACGCGCAGCGCATTCCCGCAAACAGCGTGGACGAAGTGCTTGCGGCGGTGGCCGCCGGTGAGCTCTCCGGGGCCGTTGTGCCCATGGAGAACTCGGTTGAGGGCGGCGTGCCCGCCACACTCGACGCCCTCACCCGACACGGGGAGCTGCAGATTGTGGCGGAAACCCTCATGGATGTCCGCTTTGTGCTCGCAGCCCGGCCCGGAACGCAGCTGAACGACATCACGGCATTCGGCACCCACCCCCACGCGGAAGCGCAGACTCGCGGATGGACGGCCAAGCACCTGCCCGGCGCCGCATACGTGCCGGCTTCAAGCACCGCTGCGGCTGCCCGGGCGACAGCAGACGGTGATGCCGACTACCAGGCCGCCGTGTGTCCGGCGCTGGCCGCCCAAAGGTACGGGCTGAATGTGCTCGCTGAGAACATCGGCGACCGCCACGACACAGTCACCCGCTTTGTGCTGGTGCGCAAGCCCGCCGCGATGCCGCCGGCAACAGGGGCGGACAAGACGACGATCGTCGCCGCACTGGCATCCGACCGGGCGGGATCGCTGCTCGAACTGCTCGAACAGTTCTCCACTCGCGGAGTCAACCTCGCCCGCATTGAATCGCGGCCGACCGGTGACGGGCTGGGCCTCTACCAGTTCAGCCTCGACCTTGTCGGCCACGTGGCCGAACCGCGGATCGCCCAGGCGCTCGCCGGTGTGCACCGGCTGGCCCGGCGCGTTCAGTTCCTCGGCTCCTATCCGGCGGCGGAGACATCGGTCGAACCGGTAGACCCGCGGATGACGGCTGAGCGCTTCGAAGCGGCCGAAGCGTGGGTCGAGGAAATCCGCGCATACCTTAGCTGATCAGCGGAAACGAAAATGTAACCCACGCCACAGCGCTGTCTCAAACCGTCACATGATTTCATGTCGCGGAATCCGGTAGTCCACAATCGTCGCCGGAGGTTTCATGATCACAATTGACGGCGTCAGCCGCACCTACGGCAGCGGAGAATCCGCAGTCCACGCGCTGCGCGATGTTTCGCTTCATGTTGAGCAGGGCAGCATTTTCGGTGTTGTCGGCCAGTCCGGTGCCGGAAAGTCCACGCTTCTGCGCTGCGTCAACGCGCTCGAACGCCCAGACACGGGGACCGTGACAGTCGGCGAGCACCCCATCAGCTCCCTGCGCGGCCGTCGCCTGTCAGAGGCACGCCACGACATCGGGATGGTGTTCCAGCACTTCAACCTCGTGGGCAACCGCACCGTGGCAGACAACGTCGACTTCGCCCTCGAAGCGGTCGGCCAACCGCGAGCCAAGCGCCGTCAGCGCGTCGGCGAGGTCCTCGAACTCGTCGGCCTGTCACACAGGGCCGACCACCACCCGCGCCAGCTTTCAGGCGGACAGCGGCAGCGCGTCGGCATCGCCCGCGCACTGGCGGCAGAGCCCAAAGTGCTGCTCAGCGACGAAGCCACAAGCGCACTGGACCCCGAAACCACCCGATCGATTCTCGATCTGATCAAAAAGCTCAGCGTCGAACTCGACCTGACCGTCCTGCTCATCACCCACCAGATGGACGTCGTCAAGCGCATCTGCGATTCCGCGGCTCTTATGGAAGACGGTGCGGTGCAGGAAACGGGAACCTTACCGGAGCTCATCACCTCTCCCGGCAGCCGGATTGCCGACGAACTGTTCCCCGTCGGAACCTATGCGCCGATCGACGGACACGAAATCGTCGACGTCACCTATTTCGGCAGCGAAGCCACCGACGGTGCGGTCGTCAAACTCGCCCGCGAACTCGACATCGACGTCTCAATTCTCGGCGCCGCGCTGGAAACCGTTGACGGCAAGCAGGTCGGCCGCACCCGCCTGGCTGTGCCCGGCGACGCCCGGCAGGCCCAGGCGGTCGTCGACAGTTTCCACGCGCGCGGACTCACAGCTTGGCGTGCAGGCCAGCAGGGAGGTACCGCATGACCGACATCAACAACCCCGCCTTCTGGCCGGAGCTTTTCCGCGTTCTGTGGAAAGGCACCCAGGAAACCCTGTTCATGGGTTCGGTGGCAATGCTCTTCACCCTCCTGGTGGGTCTGCCGTTGGGCATTGTGCTCGTCGCAACGGAAAAGGACGGCTTCCTCGCCGCGCCATTCGGCCAGCGCTGGCTCGGCGCGATCATCAACTGGGTGCTAGGCTTCGTTGTGAACGTCGGCCGCTCGGTGCCGTTCATCGTGCTCATGATTGCGCTCATCCCCACAACGCGCTTCGTCATGCAGGTGCTCACCGGCCGGCCCACGTTCATCGGCACAGAAGCTGCGACAGTCCCGCTGACGCTGGTTGCCATTCCGTTCTTCGCCCGCATGGTTGAAATTGCAGTGCGCGAAGTCGACCCCGGCCTGCTGGAGGCCGCCGAATCCCTCGGCGCGTCCAGGTGGCTGACCATCCGCCGCGTCATCATGCCCGAAGCAACCCCGTCAATCATCTTGGGCACGGCAACAACACTGACCTCGATCATCAACTTCTCGGCGATGGTCGGCACCGTCGGAGGCGGCGGTCTGGGACAGGTTGCGATTTCCTACGGCCACCAGATGTACTCGCCGATCCACATGATCGCCGTGATCATCATCCTGTTTGTGCTGGTGCAGATCATCCAGACGGCCCTGAGCTTCGTCGCCAAGCGCTACGGGCGCGCCAAACCCCGCCACCGCGGCTTTTTCAGCCGGCAGATCTGACAGCCTGCAGACAAACACACAGAAAAACCCACCTAAGGAGAATCATGAAGGTATCGGCTCGTCGCGGCATCATCGCCGCAGTCGCTGCTCTCAGCCTCACCCTGTCGGCCTGCGGCGGCGGTGCACAGAATGCGGAAGACGCATCGCTTGACACCCCGCTGAAGGTCGGAGCGCTTGCCGTCCCGGCCGGTAAAATGCTGACCTACGTGGCGGAGAACCTCGCCGAAAAGGAAGGCATTAAGGTCGAGTTCGTCGAGTTCAATGACTACAACACTCCCAACCCGGCGCTGGCCGACGGTTCGATCGACGCGAACCTGTTCCAGCACCAGGACTTCCTTGACACCTACAACAAGGAAGCCGGCGGCAATCTCGAATCGGTCGGCGAAATCTACCTGCCGGCTGCGGCTTTCCACTCGAAGAAGCACAAGTCGCTTGACGAACTTCCCGACGGCGCAGTCGTGTCGATCCCGAATGACCCGACGAACGAAGGCCGTGCTCTCGAACTGCTGCAGGACGCCGGCGTCATCAAGATTGAGGACGGCGCGACCAAGCCCGACGGCGTCACTGAGAACAAGAAGAACTTCAAGTTCCAGGAAGTCGACAACGCGAGCCTTCCCCGCACCCTTGAAGACGACGATGCCGCATTCGTCACCTCGTCCTATGCCATCCCGGCAAAGCTGACGAAGGACACCATCATCGCGTCTGAAGAAGAGGGCTCGAAGTACTACAACGTGCTGGCCACCCGCCCTGAGCTCAAGGACGACGAGCGCATCGAGAAGCTGCACAAGATCCTGACCTCACAGGACATGGCGGACTTCATCAACGAAAAGTGGGACGGCCTCATTCTGCCGAACACCAAATAAGACTCACGCTGCACACAGCGGCACAAGGGGCCGCGGGAGGATCACAGGATCTTCTCGCGGCCCCTGTTCTGTGAGCACGGACCGGGGCGGGCCGTGCCCGGACCGGGTTTGGGCCGATTGTCAGTGCGGTCAGTGCAGGCGGATGCTGAGCCCCTGGATCTGCTGGTAGGGGTTGAGCGTCATGGTCACGGTGCGGCTTCCGGCTGCTCCGGTGACGGTCCACTGAGCTGACGAGGCGCCGGTGAACCGGGGCTCGATGCTCGCCTGTTCGATGTCTCCCGTGTGTTCGCAGGCTGCGGCCCATGCTGCAAGGCGCTCTCGGCGCGGCTGGTCGAGGTCGACGTTCATGGAGAAGACGCTCTCAGCCGCACTGTCGTCACCCGTGCGGATCATGTTTTCGGCAATGCGGGCCAGTTCCAGAGCACGTTCGTCGGGCAGGAACTCAGCGACGGACCGAACGGGGACAACTCGTCCGGCAGCAGGCCCGGTGGGGGTCGCAGTCGGCGCTTCTGAGCGCGGCCATGCGCGGTTGTCGGGATCTTCGCCGCGCTGGACTTCAAGCCCGGCTTCGAGTGCTTTGGCGGTGACGGCTTCCGTGGGGTAGCCGGTCAGCGCGGTGAAGAGAATGACCCCTGTGCGGCTGGCCGCGTGCCACCGCATGTGCAGTCCGAAGCCGGGATAGCCCCCGGAGTGTCCGGCGAAGCTGCCGTAGCGGGTGTCGAAATAGCACCGCAGGCCCAGACCGTAGCCGCCGCTGACCGCGAACTGCTCGCTTCCCTCCGGCCCGGTTGCAGATGTTCCGTGCGTGATCTCCATGGTTCGCACCGGCTGCTGCTGGTCAGCCAGCACTCGCCGCCACAGCCGTGCCCGCTGTGGCGTGCCGTCGCCCGTGGCGGCGGCAAGAGCCCGGAACGCCGCATCATCGCCTTCGGGGCTGACGGCGTCGATGTGGGCGCGCACCCACACCGAAAGATCATCCACGGTCGAAGCCAGCCCGCCGATGGCAGAGAACGCTCCGGGCAGCGAAACGGCCTGCGGTTCGAGTTCACCGTCCCGGTTGCGCCGGTATCCCGTGACCAGGCGGTCGGCATCGAGCCTTCGGACATCAAAACCAGATGACGTCATGCCCAGGGGTGTGAGGAAAACATCGTCGATCAGCTGTGCGAACGGCTTCTGCGCGGCACGTTCGATCACGAGGCCCGCAACCGCGTAGCCCAGATTCGAGTAGCGGTATGCCGTGCCGGCCGGGAAGTCGCGAATTGCAGGTTTGCCCAGAAGGTCAGAGAAGTCCTCGGCAGACATCGACTCCTGGCGGTCTGCCCACGGGTCATCCGTGGGCAGACCCGAAGACATCCGCAGCAGATCGTCGATGACAACGCCCTCAGCCCACCCGGCATCGGCCAGTTCGGGCACCCAGTCGAGGACAGCATCGTCCATTCTCACCGGCTTGCCCGGAATGAGCCCCCGGACCAGACCGGTCAGGGCCGCTGCCGTGAACGACTTCGTGATCGAGGCGACCCGGAAGATGCGGTCCCGGCCGTCGACCTCGTGCAGCTGGCCTTCCGAGATGATTCCGAACGCCGTTTCCGGCACGCGGACGGTTTCACGGCGAATGGTGTCGACAATGGCTTCGCGTGCAGTGGGCGAAAGCACTCTCACTGTTCCTTTTCTGCTGTTTGAGCTTTGGCTTCGTCAACGTGGAGATTGGCGTAGGAATCGCCGAGGATTTCGTGCAGACCCTCGTCGTAGCCGATCGTGCGGCGGCTGGCCGCAAATGCGTACATGACGGCGCCCAGCAGCATCCAAGCGCCCAGAATGATGTACTCCGCCGGCCACACCAGCGATGACGAGGTTCCGGGAGCCAGCGCCCACACGATGACGCCGATGGCGCCCAGTCCGCCGATTGCGGGCAGGAACGACAGTTTGGAACGGCGAACCGCCTGCGGGTAGCGCCGCGGCAGCAGGTACTTGGCGAGCACCACCATGAACCACACAACGCCCAGGTACACGCCGCCGGTGTCGAGAAACCACACAACGGCACCCGGACCGAGCCAGCCCAGGGCAAGGGTGACGGCAGTCGTGACGATGAGAGCGCGGCCGGGAGTCTGCCTCTTGGGGTTGATGGCGGCCAGGCTCGGCGGGAGCAGCTGACCGCGGGCCATGGCGACGATGATGCGCGAACTTGCCACGAACAGGCCGAGGAAGCTGGTGAGCAGGCCGAGGAACGCAATCGCGTAGGCGCCCGAGCCCAGAACGGGGAAGCCCGCCTCGGTGAACGCCGACACGGTGCCCAGGTCCATCTTCGCGACGTCCTGCCACGGCATGACCCACGCGGTTGCGGCGAGCACCGCGGTGTAGAACAGACCGGCGGTGATGACGGTGAGGACCACGGCGCGGCCTACGCGCTTCGGCGAGATCTTCGCGTCTTCGGCAAGGACTGCGACAAGGCCGAAACCGGCCAGGAAGGTCATACCGGGGATGATGAAGCGCAGGGTGTCAGACACCGGAGCCGCACCCTCGGCATAGGCCGGGAAGAAGTTCGACGGTGAGCCGCTTGCGAAGCCCACGACGATGAGGGCCGCGCCGATCAGCACAATTGCTGCGAACATGAACATCTGCACGCGCCCGCCGATCTCAATGCCGAACCAGTTGAGCGCAAACATCAGCAGAGTGAGGATGACGCCGACGGCCAGCACCGGCAGGTACACGGTTTCACCGTTGATGGTGTACAGCGGCATCGTCTTCATGGCGGGCACGAAATTGCTCAGCAGGAAGCCGAAGGCCGTGACATAGAACGCCAGGGACGACACATAGGCGCCCAGCAGCATCCAGCCGGTGAAGAACGCCGGACCGCGGCCCATCGTGGTGTAGGAGAAGACCACTTCACCGCCGGCGCGGGGAAAAGCTGCCGTCAGCTCTGAGTAGGCCAGGGCGACAAAGGAAGCCAGGAGAACACCGAGCAGCAGGCCGAAGACCATGCCGCCGGAGCCGTAGGAGTCCATGAGCTTGGAGTTGGTGTAGATCCAGCTGGTTCCGATGACGCCGGCCACGCCGAATGCCAAAAGCTGGAAAAGGCCGAGCGACTTTTTGAGTTCAGCCACGATGTCCTTCCGGAAAAAGAGCGCCCGACCTTCCCTGGCCGCAGCGCCCGATGAGCATTTGCGCTTCATGATACGACGTGCGGTGTGACCTGCGTCAATGCCGCCTGTGACGGTCGGAGGCGGTGCCGAGAAACGGTGCGAAGAAACGGCGGCCGCGGATGGGGAGGGGCAGGTGCCGGGCAGTCTCAGCTGTCCCTGCGGGCGAGCCCCTGAACGGGTTCGACGTGCAGAAGTCTGCGCAGGCGGCCCAGATTGAGAGTGCGGGACTGGGCAATCCGGCGCACCGCAAAGCGGTCGAGCCCGTCCTTTGGCCTGCGGCCGGTCTTCTCGCGCAGCCAGGCCGTTGTCAGCGCGAGGTCGGCGGCCCGGTCGTCAAAGTTGTAGGGCCCAAGGCCGGTGCGGGCCATGAACGTGTTGATCGCATCGCGCAGAACATAGGGTTCGGGGTCTGACACGTTGATCGGCCCGTAGGCTTCCGGGTGCCGCAGACCGGCGATAACCGCTGCGGCGACATTCTCAGCACTGGCCAATGCTGTTTTCTGGCGGCCTCCGCCGGGCAGTTCGATAACGCCCTTCTTAGTGGCAAGTGACTGAAGAAAAGGGAAATTGCGTCGGTCGCCCGGACCGTAGACGGGTGCCGGGCGCAGGATGAGCGCGTCCGGGCGCAGGCGGGTGACAACCTTTTCGGCTTCGACCTTCGAGCGTTCGTACTCGGTGGTAAAGCACGCAAGGTCCGCAGGTCCGTGCTCTTCGTAGATGTCCCGGAGCCCGCGGCGGGGATCATAGACATCGGCACAGGACAGGAAGATGAAGCGGGCTTTGGGGAACGCGTCGAGCACATTGCGGGTTCCCGTGACGTTGACGCCGTGGGCGTCCTGCTGCGAAAGGCCTCCGCCGCTGACACCGGCGGCGTGGACGACGGCGCTGATGTCACGGCCGGTCACACGGCTGTCCGCGGGTGTGCGGATGTCCCATTCGATGTGTTCGACCGAATCGTCATGAGGGGCAGACGTCCCTGCGCTCACCGGGGTGTGGCCGGCTGCCCGCAGTGCGGAGATGACGGCGCGCCCAATGCATCCGGAAGCGCCGGTGACAAGAACAGTCATAGGCTCAGATTAGCGCGCTCGCACCGCTTTGGCCGGTATGCGGCCGGTGTTGCCCGAGCAGTGTCGTGTGGACGGTGTCGGCTAGGCGCGGTCAATGTCCTTGCTGACGAGGCCCTCGGCTTCGGAATGACCGTGGGTCCACTCGGGGGAGCGCTTTTGAAGAAAAGCCGTAATGCCCTCCTGTGCGTCGGTGAGCACGGCGTTGTCGGCCATGACCCGGCCCATGCGGGAGTAGGCCTCGGTTGTGCTCAGGGAAATCTGCTCGTAGAAGGCGCGCTTGCCGATCGACACCGTGGTCGACGAGGACTGGGCGACGGTGCGGGCCACTTCGAGTGTGCGCTCGCGCAGGGCGTAGGCGGGTGCGGTGTGTGAAACAAGGCCGCGCTGGAAGGCCTCTTCTGCCTTCATCGGCTCTCCGGTCAGGAGCATCCGCATGGCCGTTTTGCGTTTGACCGCGCGCGACAGCGCGACCATCGGAGTTGAACAGAACAGGCCGATGGTCACACCGGGGGTGGCAAAGGATGCGCTTTCAGAAGCCACAGCGAGGTCGCAGGTGGCCACCAGCTGACAGCCCGCCGCGGTTGCCAGGCCCTGCACTTCTGCAATGACCGGCTGCGGAATGGACTGGATGATCCGCATGAGCAGGGTGCAGGTGTCGAAGATGTTCTGCTGGGTTGCGTGATCGCTTCCCTGGACTTCGCGCAGGTCATGGCCTGCGGAGAAAACCTTGCCGGTCGACGCGAGGACGATGGCCCGAACTTCCGTGTTCTTGCCGACTGTGCGGAAGGAGTCGATGAGTTCGTTCATCATCTTCCGGGACATGGCGTTGCGGTTTCCGGGACTGTTGAGGGTAATGAGCGCAATCGGGCCGTCGTATTCGAGCGTCACCAGTTCTTCAGACATGTGTTCAGTCTGCCAAAGACCGTGCGGCGCGAAAAGAATCAAGGACAGAAATCTTAGGTTGAGCGGAATAGACTCAACCTTGTTGAAGTTACCTGTATGAACATAGTTTTGCAGGAAGGGAGGTGTCCCCATGGACACCAAATTCACCTCACGATCGCAGGAGGCTCTGTCCACCGCGATCAAGGACGCAGCGCAGCGTGGAAACTCGCAGGTTGAGCCTGCGCACCTTCTCGCCGCTCTGCTTGAGGGCGAAGACAGCATTGCCGGAGCCCTCATCACTCACCTGGGCGGACGTCCCCAGGATATTCGCAGCCGTGCTCAGGCTGTCGTTGCCGGACTGCCGTCTGCCAGCGGATCGTCCGTCAGCCAACCGCAGCTCTCAAGGGCCGGGCTGTCGGTCATCAGCAGCGCCGAAAAGGAAATGCAGGCACTCGGTGACCAGTACGTCTCAACCGAACACCTCCTTTTGGGTGTCGCGGCCGATTCCGGTGAAGCCGGCAAGCTGCTCAGTGCCGAAGGCATTACCCGCGACGCGCTGCTTGCCGCCCTGCCGGAAGTCCGCGGCGGTCGCAAGGTCACCAGTGAAAACCCGGAAGACACCTTCCAAGCGCTGGAGAAGTACGGCATCGACTTGACCCAGCAGGCCCGCGACGGAAAACTCGACCCCGTCATCGGCCGCGACTCCGAAATCCGCAGGGTCGTTCAGGTGCTGTCGCGTCGCACAAAGAACAACCCGGTGCTCATCGGCGAAGCCGGTGTGGGCAAAACCGCCGTTGTCGAAGGTCTCGCGCAGCGCATGGTCGCAGGCGATGTTCCCGAAAGCCTGCGCGGCAAGCAGCTGGTCAGCCTCGACCTGTCGGCCATGGTGGCAGGCGCAAAGTACCGCGGTGAGTTCGAAGAGCGCATGAAGGCCGTTCTTGAGGAGATCAAGAACTCCGAAGGTCAGATCGTCACCTTCATCGACGAAATCCACACGCTCGTCGGTGCGGGTGCCACGGGCGATTCCGCAATGGATGCGGGCAATATGCTCAAGCCCATGCTGGCCCGCGGCGAACTGCGGCTGGTGGGTGCGACAACGCTTGACGAGTACCGCGAGAACATCGAAAAGGACCCCGCCTTGGAGCGCAGGTTCCAGCAGGTGTTCGTGGGAGAGCCGAGCGTGGAGGACTCGATTGCCATTCTGCGCGGGCTGAAGGAGCGCTACGAAGCTCACCACAAGGTGACGATCGCAGACTCCGCCCTGGTTGCCGCCGCGTCGCTGTCGAACCGCTACATCACCGACAGGCAGCTGCCGGACAAGGCCATCGACCTCGTAGATGAGGCCGCCAGCCGTCTGCGCATGGAAATCGATTCGGCACCTGTCGAAATCGACCAGCTGCAGCGCGATGTCGATCGCCTCAAAATGGAGGAGATGGCGCTGTCAGCTGAAACCGACGAGGCTTCGAAGGAGCGGCTGGCGGCTTTGCGCGAAGACCTTGCAGACAAGCAGGAAAACCTGTCCGGTCTGACCGCGGCCTGGGAATCACAGCGTGCAGGTCTGAACCGCCTGGGCGAACTGCGGCAGAAGCTGGATGATCTGCGCAGCCAGGCGGAGATTGCGCGGCGCGACACGGACCTCGAAACGGCATCGCGCCTGCTGTACGGCGAAATCCCGCAGGTCGAAAAGGAGATCGCCGCGGCAGAAGAAGCCGAATCGGCTGCCGGATCCCAGGCCAAGCAGATGGTGGGCGAACAGGTCACGGCCGACGACATCGCCGAAGTCGTATCGTCGTGGACGGGCATTCCCGCCGGTCGTCTGCTGGAAGGCGAACGGGAGAAGCTGCTGCACGCGGAAGAGCACATCGGCAAGCGGCTCATCGGCCAGAAGAAGGCCGTTGAAACCGTGTCGGATGCTATCCGCCGTGCGCGCGCCGGGGTTTCTGATCCCAACCGTCCCACGGGTTCGTTCCTGTTCCTGGGGCCGACCGGTGTGGGCAAAACGGAACTGGCCAAGTCCCTAGCCGACTTCCTGTTTGACGACGAGCGCGCCATGATCCGCATTGACATGTCCGAATACGGCGAAAAGCACTCGGTGGCCCGGCTTGTCGGCGCCCCTCCGGGCTACGTCGGATACGAAACGGGCGGTCAGCTGACCGAGGCTGTTCGCCGCAGGCCGTACTCCGTGGTCCTGTTGGACGAGGTGGAGAAGGCACACCCGGATGTCTTCGACATTCTGCTGCAGGTGCTTGATGACGGTCGGCTGACCGACGGTCAGGGTCGAACCGTTGACTTCCGCAACACGGTGCTCATTTTGACGTCGAACCTGGGAAGCCAGTTCATGGTCGACCAGACGCTCGATGCCAAGACAAAAGAGGATTCGGTCATGGACGTGGTGCGCACCGCGTTCAAGCCGGAATTCCTCAACCGTTTGGATGACGTTGTCATGTTCGATGCCCTCAGCAGGGAAGACCTGGCGCGGATCGTCGATCTGCAGATCAACGCAATGCAGCAGCGTCTGAGTGAACGCCGCATTGCCCTGGAGATCACGCCCGAAGCTGCTGACTACCTGGCGCAGGAAGGCTACGATCCGGCATTCGGCGCTCGCCCGCTGCGCCGTCTGGTGCAGCGCACGATCGGCGATGGCCTGGCCAAGGAGATTCTGGCAGGCGAAGTGCGCGATGGCGACACCGTGCGCGTCGACGCTGCCGAATCCGGCGGGCTGTCGATTGTTCCGGTCGAGCACGCCGACTGACAGTCACCGCTTAAGCACTCAGGGGCGCGGAGAATACTCCGCGCCCCTGAGTGCTGTGTGGTTCACCAGCCGATTATGCGGTCTGGCTGTAGTCCTCGGTCATATCTGAGCCGTCCGGGCGCTGGACCGCGCAGATGATGCGCCGGTTTTCGGGGTCTTGCCAGGCGGTGGCATTGGGGGTGAAGTAGACCACTTTGAGGCCGTCCGCGTTGGCGCGGTCGGAGTCGAGTTCAAAGCGCGCGGTTTTGCAGTAGGTGCTCCCGTCGCGCTTGAGGGTTTCAAGGCCGGGGTAGGTGCCCGACTGGCTGGGCGTGCGGCCCACCGAGTAGATCTGGTGGACGTGCGGATCACTGCAGGGGACGGTGGTCGGGGCCGTCCCGTTGGAAAGGTCGACAATGCAGTCGCCTGCTCTGAGCTGCCCCAGGTTGCTCTTCACATCGGCGTTTGGGGGAGGCGGGCTGTTGGGCTTGTCGGAGCTGTACGGCAACGGCGCGGGCCGGCTGGTGGGGGATGAGTCACCCGGGGACGGTTCGGCGGTGGGCTCTGATTTCAGGGCGACGAAGCCGAAGATGCCAAGGCCCACCATGCCGAGGAAAGCAAACACCAGGACCAGTCCGCCGCCGACGAGCCCGATGATCAGCCCCGTGTTGCTCTTCTTGGGCGGTGGCAGCGGCGGTGGTGGGGGTGCGGGAAAGGAGGCGGGCTGTTGGGGGATGTTGCCGTAGTGCGGCGGCTGCGGCCTGGGCCCGTAGGGGCCCGGCGGCGGGTTCGTCGGCGGCTGAGCTGGCATTGAGAACTCCCTGTCAGATGCGGTAGTCGACCCAAACGGGCGCGTGGTCAGATGCTCCTTTGCCCTTGCGCTCTTCACGGTCGATGTGGGCGTCGACAGCGGTTGCGGCCAGAGCGGGTGAGGCCAGTTGGAAGTCAATGCGCATGCCCTCCCGTTTGGGGAAGCGCAGACGCTGGTAGTCCCAGTAGGTGTAGACGCCGGGGCCAGGAGTGAACTGGCGCGTGGTTTCCTTCAGGCCCGCGTCGGCGAGATTGCGGAATGCTTCGCGTTCGGGTTCGGACACGTGCGTCAGGCCGGCAAAGGCCTCCATGTCCCAGACGTCTTCGTCCAGTGGTGCGACATTGAAGTCTCCGACCATGACAAAGCGGTCGTCGGGGTCTGCGGCGAGCCGCTGTGCTGCGACATCGCGCAGGCGGTTCAGCCATTCGAGTTTGTAGTGGTAGTGAGGGTGATCGAGTTCTCGGCCGTTGGGCACGTAGAGCGAATAGACGCGCACCCCGCCGGTGTCGGCTGACAGTGCGCGCGCTTCGAGTGCATCGTTGAATTCGGGCATTCCCCGAAACCCGCTTTCGACATTGTCCAAGCCGACGCGGCTGGCGATTGCAACGCCGTTCCACTGATTGAGCCCGTGGTAGGTGACGTCATAGCCGCGGGAGGAGAAGATGTCTTCGGGAAACTGGCTGTCGCGGCACTTGAGTTCTTGAATGGCCAGGACGTCGACGTCTGAGCGGTCAAGAAAAGCCCCGATGCGCTCGGCGCGGGCTCGGATCGAGTTGACATTCCAATTCACAATTCGCACGAGGCCAGCCTAACGGCTGCCGCTGACACGGTCACGGGTGCTGTGCTCTGAAGGCGCATGTTCGCTCGTGCAGAAGCAGTGCGGACTGACAATAGGCGATATTTCGCGAAAATGCTGTCCGCATAGTGAAAATATGCAGACAAAAGAATTTTTATCTATGTAAGCTGAATCACGTCTACTCGGTGGGGATCGAGTAGATCTCACGGACGTATGGGGATGCGTCCAGGTACTCGAGGGGAGTGCTCCGAAGGCCCGGCAGCTGACAGCCGGGCCTTCGATCGTTTGGTGGGTGAGCCGATTGCCCAAAAAACCCCGGTAGCAACAGATTCACGCGTTAGCCGAGATCCACCCGTTAGCCGCAAGAAAACTCCCGATAGCCACAGATCCACGCCTTAGCAACCACTGCTGGCGGGAGTTTTTGTTGCTAAAGCGCGGGCGGAGGCTCGTCAGGTGGAGACCCGGTGCCAAGGTGTCCGGGTGAAGCGGGGATAAAGCTCGCGATGTTGTTGTTGACTACCAGGTCCATTTCAGACGGGCAAACGGCGCACCTGCGGAGATGATCCCGTTCGTTCTTCATGCCGATGAAGCTGCCGGTGACCAGTAGCGGCGTTCTGCGTTCAGCCGGCTCGCGAATACAATGGCGGCCATGACCGACACACGTTCGCACGATCCCGCGCAGACGCGCGAGGAGCTGCTGAGGCTCATCGACTCACTTGCAGTCAAACGCGGCAGCTTCACCCTGTCTTCGGGAAAGCAGGCCGACTACTATCTGGACCTGCGGTTGGTGACTCTCGATCACCGGTCCGCACCACTCGTGGGCGACATCGTCCTTGACGTCCTCGAAGCCGAAGGCCTGCTGAGCGAGGTCGACGCCGTCGGCGGGCTGACAATGGGCGCCGACCCGGTGGGAACCGCCACCATGCACGCCTCGGTTCGCCGCGGCACCCCGCTGGATACTTTCGTGGTGCGCAAGCAGGCAAAAGAACACGGAATGGGCAAGCGTGTCGAGGGCCCGGACGTGCGCGGCCGTCGCGTCGTTGCCGTTGAAGACACCTCGACAACCGGCGGATCGGTCCTCACCGCTGTGGAAGCCCTGCGCGAAGCCGGTGCGGAGGTCGTCGCCGTCGTCGTGGTCATGGACCGCAACACCGGGGCGCGCGAACGCGTCGAAGCAGAAGGCCTGCGCTATCTGACAGCATTGACCACCGCGGACCTCGGTCTGGACTGAAGTCACGCGGCGAAAGTCCGCAAAGGAAAGGACACCCTGTGCTCGAACTGTCGTCCATCACTGTGAAGTCGCAGCGCAGACTGTGGCTCGACGACGTATCCGTCAAAGCCGTTCCGGGTCGAATCCTCGGTGTTGTGGGCCCCAAGGGCGCTGGCAAGACCGAGTTCGCTCGCGCCATCATGGGCGTTATCGAACCCGAAAGCGGCACCGTGAAGCTCGAAGACAACGAGCTCGTCGGCGGCGACCGCCAGAACTTCGGCTACCTGCCTGCCGAACGCGGCGGCTTCCCCTCTATGAAAGTCATGGAGCAGATCGTCTACATGGCCCGCCTGCACGGTATGACGCTCGGCGCGGCTGAGCGCAACGCCGTCACCCTGCTGGCGCGGCTCGAACTGTCCGACCGCGCCTATGTTCCACTGTCCCAGCTGTCGGGCACAGAGCAGGCTCGCGTGCACATCGCCGCGATGCTTGCCGCTGACCCCGATGTCGTCGTCATCGACGAAATCGGTGAGGGCCTCGACATGGCATCTGCCAAGCTCGTCTTCGGTCTGCTGTCCGACCACGCGGATGCCGGTGTGCCCATCATCGTCACGTCTGAGGACTGGGATCTCATCGAGCAGTACGCCGACGACATCCTGGTGCTCGGCCATGGCAGTGTCATCGCCCACGGAACAGCCGAACAGCTGCGAAAGGGCCGCGCAGCCACAACCGCCGCTCAGCCCGCCAGCCTGCGGGAGATCTTCAAGGAGGACGTCTGATGGCAAACAAGGATCGCAGTGAGGATCACGACAACATCAGCACCACCTCGTACACGGACCTAAGCGGGGGAGGGCAGGCCCTCGACCCGCACAGCCTCGGTGACGAGCCCATGGGGAAGCTCGCCGAGGTGCCCGATGAGCTGCGCGAGGACACGGGTGACGAAACCAAGACGGGGCTCGTGTCAGAGTTCCGCGACCTCACCGGCGGGCAGGCCACTTACCTTGTGGCCAACCGCGAAACCTCTCAGGCGCTGCGCAGCCCGCTGTTCGCTGCGACTGCGCTCGTGCTTGTGATCGGTGTGCTGGCAGCGCTCATCATCGGCTTTTCGCGGACTGGCGTATCAGCCGGCAGCGGCGAAACCGTCGCCATGATGGTGCCTGAAGAGCAGAAGGCCCAGGTCGAACAGCAGCTTCCGCAGGTCGAACAGCAGCTGGGCATGACCGTCACGATCGTCACGAGCATTGAAGAGGGCCAGGATGCCGTCAAGAGCGGCAAGGTCGACGCCTTCCTCCTGCAGGACCCCACGGGTCAGGGCAACGACCAGCTGATCGCCAAGAACCGCATTCCGAAGGCGGTTCTCGACAAACTCGTCAACACGCCTGAAATCACCTACGTCGACGGCGGGCCCATTGACCCCGCGACCGGTGAAGTCGTGGCCTGGACCATGGCTGCACTGACTCTCCTGGCCGGGCTGAGCTTGGGCTCGCTGGTCTACCGGGGAGTGCGCGAAGAGCGCCGCACCCGCACCAGCGAAATCATCGTCTCCGCAATTCCGCCGCGTGCAGCACTGTGGGGCCGCATTTGGGGTCTGACGCAGTTGGCTCTGCTTCTGCTGGCCATCACGGCAGTCGTCGGCCTGCTGGGCATGTCCATCATCGGCCTGGCTGGTGAGGTCTACGCGGCGCTGCCTGCGCTCGGCTGGTTTGTGCTCAGCTACGCGTTCTACTCGATTGCGGTGATCGCGCTCTTCGCCATCATCGCAATGGGTGCCACACAGCGCGGCCGCCGGATCGCAGCGGGCGCCGCAGGTGTTGTCATTGTCGTCATGGCGTTTCTGCCGATGCTGCCGTTCATGGCCGACGCTGCGCCCCAGGTGGCCGCGTGGCTGCCGTTTGCCGAACCGACCGGCGTGGGTGCGCTGTACCTGCTCACAGCCGCCCCGTGGTGGTATGGCCTCGTGTCTGCCGCTTCGGCAGCTGTGCTCGCGCTTGTCCTCGTCATGCTTGCAGTGTCGCGCTACACCTCGACGGTGCTTTCGGGCGCGGGCATCGCCGGTCGTCCCGCAGTCGCAAAGGCAAAGCTCAAGCGCCAGCCGAAGGGCAAGGCCGCCAAGGCTGAGGAAGCTGCGAAGCCTGCAGACACAGACGAGGCCGAGGAAGCTGACGAAGCTGAGGGCGCAGAAAAGCCTGCCAAGGTCGCCAAGAGCAATGCGGCAAAGGCTGGCGGTAAGGCATCCACGGGCGAGAGTGACAAGACCGACTCCAAGAAGCCCAAGAAGAAGGCCGGCGAGCCCGTGAACGAGGATGACTGAGCCGACCCCGCCCGCTGCAGACTCTGCAATGCCAGCAGAGTCTGCAGAACCGGCGGGGGCTGCCGCGCCCTCCCACGGGGTTGGCCCGTGGGAGGGCGAGTGGCCCCGGGATGAGCGCTACGATCCCGAACTGCTGCGCGATGGTGACCGCCGCAATGTGGTCGACGGCTACCGGTACTGGACGATGGAGGCGATCATCGCCGACCTCGACCAGCGCCGCCACGGCTTCCACGTGGCCATTGAGAACTGGCAGCACGACCTCAACATCGGCTCGGTTGTGCGCACCGCAAATGCCTTCAATGCCGCTGCTGTGCACATTGTCGGCAAAAAGCGCTGGAACCGCCGAGGCGCCATGGTCACCGACCGCTACCAGCACGTTCTGCACCACCCCAGTGCAGATGATCTGGCCGCGTGGTGTGCTGAGCGAAACCTGCCGCTGATCGGCATTGACAACTTCCCGGATTCCACGCCGCTGGAAAGCTGCGATCTTCCGCGCGACTGCGTTTTCCTGTTCGGCCAGGAGTCAATCGGGCTGACGGACAGCGCTCACAAAGCGTGCGAAGCCGTACTGTCGATTCAGCAGTACGGCTCAACTCGCTCCATGAACGCGGCAGCCGCGGCGGCAATCGCCATGCACGCCTGGATCCGCAGGTGGGAATTCGGCCAGACCGTCAGCTGAGAGCCACACGCCCAGCTGGTTTCAGACGCCCCCCGCCCGCGGATGACAGAAGACGACAAAAGCACGAGGTGCCGCTCACCAATTTCGTGAGCGGCACCTCGTTCTTTGTGTTGCGTGAGCCGGTGCTCGGCTCAGCCGTACGTATCAGAGATCAGCTGCGTAGGGTTCGAGCAGACCGCCGGCTTCGCCGAGTTCGACCAGGGCCTGGTCGGGAGCTGCGAAGGTGCGGGGGATGACGGTCAGGCGCTTGGCGTAGTGGCCGATGGGGTATTCCATCGTCATGCCGATGCCGCCGTGCATCTGAATGGACTCTTCGAAGATGTGCTTTGCCGACTGGTCGATGATGACTTTGGCGGCCAGCACGTCCGCGTGGCGGGTCTTCGAGTCTCCTTCGGTGTCAGCCTCAATTGCGAGCTTGGAGTACAGCGCCATCGACTTGGCTTCTTCGAGCTTTGCGTAGGCGTCTGCTGCGCGGTGCTGCAGAGCCTGGAAGACGCCGATCGGCACGCCGAACTGTTCGCGGGTTTTGAGGTATTCGGCCGTCATGAACAGGGCGGCTTCCATTGCGCCGACGGCTTCAGCGGCCAGGGCCGCCTGAGCGGTGTCGAGGACGCGTTCGACGGCCGCCGTCGCGTCGCCGGCCTCCAGGCGCTGGGCTGGTGCGTCGTCGAACAGGACGGATGCGCTGCGCAGACCGTCGGCTTGGGTACGCGGGTCGACGGTCACACCGTCGGCGTCGGCCTTGACGAGGAACAGGCCGAGCTCACCGTCGACCTTTGCTGTGACGACGAAGGTGTCGGCTGCATCGCCGCCGATGACCTGTGCCTTTTCACCCGAAACGGTGTAGCCGTCACCGGAGGCCTGCGCCGTGGTGGTCGGGTTGAGGAAGTCATAGCGGCCAGCCGGTTCCTGAGCGGCAAAGGCCAGTTTGAGTTCGCCTGCGGCAACCGCGGGCAGCAGTTCAGACTTCTGCTCTTCGCTGCCGGCAGCCTGGATGAGGCCCGTGCCCAGGATGACTGTAGGCAGGTACGGTTCGAGCACGAGTGCGCGGCCGAATGCCTCCATGACGACGGCGACTTCGGCAAATCCCATGCCAGCGCCACCGTATTCTTCTTCAATCGGCAGGGACATGAGCCCCAGCTGTGCGAACTGGTCCCACATCTGCTGGCTCCAGCCGGCCTCCGAGCGCAGAATCTCTTCGCGCGCTTCGGCGCTGTACTTGTCTTTCAGCAGGCGCCCGACGGTCGATTTGAGTTCCTGCTGGATGTCATTGAGTTCAAGATCCATTTTCTATACCTCTCGTTCTTCAGCAGGTCACAGACCCAGGATGGCCTTGGAGATGATGGAGCGCTGGACTTCGGAGGAGCCTCCGTAGATCGTCACCTTGCGCGTGTTGAAGTAGCGCGGCGTGGCTGAGACCGCTGCCTGGGACAGGTTGGTGAAGCCATCGCTGACCTGTGCCGAGTCGACGAAGTCCATGCCCTGGGGGCCGACGACGTCCATGAGCAGTTCGGTGATGTCCTGCTGGAGTTCCGAACCGCGCAGTTTGAGGATCGACGACCGCGGGTCGGGCGCGTCGGAGCCTGCCACCTGGGTGGACAGAACGCGCAGCTGCATCATTTCGAGTGCCTTGAGTTCGGCTTCGATTTTGGCGATCCGGGTGGAGTACTGCGGGTCGTCCAGCAGGGAGCCGCGCTGTGTCTTGGTCGCTGCCGCGTAGGCCTTGGCGCGAGCCAGGTTGACCTTGGATTCGCCGACGCGGGCGATTCCGGTGCGCTCGTTGCCCAGGAGGAACTTGGCGTAGGTCCAGCCCTTGTTCTCTTCGCCGACGAGGTTCTCAGCGGGGACTTCGACGTTTTCGAAGAACACTTCGTTGACTTCCACGCCGCCGTCGATCGTCTGAATGGGGCGGACGGTCAGACCCGGCGAGGTCATGTCGATCAGCAGGAACGAAATGCCCGCCTGCTTCTTGACGTTGGGGTCGGTGCGCACCAGGCAGAAGATCCAGTCGCCGTACTGGCCGAGCGTGGTCCAGGTCTTCTGTCCGTTGACGATGTACTTGTCGCCGTCGCGCACAGCTGAGGTCTTCAGCGATGCGAGGTCAGATCCGGCGTTGGGCTCGGAGAAGCCCTGCGACCACCAGATGTCGAGGTTGGCGGTCGCCGGAAGGAAGCGGTCCTTGATTTCCTTCGAGCCGAAGGTGTCGATCACGGGGCCGACCATGGATGCGTTGAACGGCAGCGGGTGCGGAACGCAGGCCGTCTGCATTTCGTCCAGGTAGATGTGGCGCTGGACGGGCGTCCAGTCGCGGCCGCCGTACTCAAGCGACCAGTTGGGCACGGCCAGGCCGTGTTTGTTGAGGATGCGCTGGGTGGTGACCATGTCGTCTTTGGAGACTTCCTGGCCGATTGCCACGCGGTAGCGAATTTCTTCGGGAATTTCAGTGCGGTAGAAGTTCCGCATCTCTTCTGCGAATTCCAACTCTTCTTTGCTGAAAAGGCTGTCCATCGGTCCTCTTCCCCGATCAGATTTGATCGTTCGTTTGGTTGGTTTGAGCCCATACTATGGCCCGCCCCGCACTTTAGAAAAATCTGTGTCTGTCAGTACCGGGTAAAAGGTGCAGTTGGGTCGGCAAAACGTCCGGTACGAGGTGCCGGGCTGGCTGGTGTGCGGGCTGCCGAGGTGCCGAGCTGGTCAGGACTGGGCGGCCTGTTCGGCTCGCCTGTGGCCGGGGCCGGTGCGCGGTACTGCGAGCATGAGCGTGAGTCCCAGAAGCAGAACGACGATGATGCCGGCGGCACCGGCGCGCTCGAAGCCGAAGATGGTGATTGACAGGCTGAACAGCCACGGTCCCAGAAAGCTGATGGCTCGGCCCGTGGTTGCGTACAGGCCGAAGTTCTCGCCTGCCCGCTCCGGGGGAGTGATGCGGGTGAGGAACGAACGACTCGACGCATTGACCGGTCCGACGAACAGACACAGGAAAAGGGCGCACGCCCAGAACACGGTCGCGTTGTCAGACAGCAGGATGGGCACTGCACCAATGCACAGGCAGGAAAGCCCGGTGATGATGACGGCTCTGGGCCCGACCGCATCGTCGAGCGGGCCCGACACCAGGCATCCGATGGCGGCCACGACATTCGCGGCGATTCCCAGGTAGATCACATCGGTTTCCGTGAAGCCGTAGGCGGATGCGGCGAGCACCCCGGCCACCGCGAAGATCGTGGTGAGCCCGTCGCGGAAAACAGCTGAGGCGATGAAGAAGACAAAGGTCTGGCGGTCGTTCTGGAAGAGGTCTTTCAGCCTGCGGAACAGGTCCGCGTAGTCCTGCTTCCAGCTGGTGAACCAGTGTGCGACCCGATTGCCCGACCGGGCGCGGGCAATCGGGGCCTCGGCGCGCGATGCATCGTGCGGGGCCAGGAAGATCAGCGGAACAGCCCACACCGCAAACCACACGGCGGTAGCACCTGCCACCAGTCGGAACCGCCAACCGTCTTCGCTGACGGCGCCGAAGAGCCCCACTTCGGGAAGGATGAAGGCGAACAGCGCAATGAGCAGCATGACCAGACCGCCCAGGTAGCCGAAGCCCCAGCCGATGTTCGACACTTTCCCCACGCTGCCCGGTGCGGCAATCCGTCCCAGCATTGCGTTGTAGCTGACCTGGGCGAGTTCGAAGAAAACGGACGCCGCGGCCAAGAAGACCAGTCCGGGCAAGAAGAACACCGGTTCGCTCTTGATGAACGCCAGCGCAAAAATACAGGCGACGACAATGCCGGTGTAGGTGGTCAGCAGGAGCCTGTGGCGTGATTTCGCATCGGCACGCGCACCGGCGGCGGGTGCGACGACCGCAACAACCAGGCCCGCCAGACCGGAGGCCCAACCGAGGGCGGCGGCGCCCGAAACCGGGTCGTCGGCAACCGCCTTTACGAGGTACGGGGCAAACACAAAGGTCACGATCACGGCCGAATACGCCGAACTGCCCCAGTCCCACAGCGCCCAGGCCGCCGCCTGCAGGAGATTGGTGCGCGCGGGTGCGGCGGGGTCTGCGGGTTCGGGCGAAGGGCCTGCAGGTAACGCGGGCGAGGCGCCGGTGGGCTGGCCGTCGACCGGGCCAGCAGAGTCTGTGCTTGGGCTCATGCTGTTAAGACTACGGTCAAAATCGGGTGCGTAGAATGATTGCGACTGAAGCAATCCCCTAAGCGCAGGAGTGTTCATGGCAATTGCGACCCCTGATCAGTACGCCGAAATGCTCGACCGGGCCAAAGCGGGCGGTTTCGCCTATCCGGCCATCAACGTCACGAGCTCCCAGACCATCAACGCCGCGCTGCGCGGCTTTGCGGAAGCCGAATCCGACGGCATCATCCAGTTCTCCTTCGGCGGTGCTGAGTTTGCCTCGGGTGCAACTGTCAAAGACCGGGTCACCGGTTCGATCGCGCTGGCCGAATACGCTCACACGGTTGCCAAGAACTACGGCGTGACGGTCGCTCTGCACACCGACCACGCGCAGAAGGACAAGGTCGAAGACTGGGTGAAGCCGCTCATCCAGGTGTCCCAGGAGCGCGTTGAGCGCGGAGAAGACCCGCTCATTCAGTCGCACATGTGGGACGGTTCGGCCATTGAGGTCGGCGAAAACCTCGAAATCGCCGAAGAGCTGCTCGAACTGACCAGCCGGGCCAAGCAGATCCTCGAAATCGAGGTCGGCGCGGTCGGCGGCGAAGAAGACGGTGTGAAGGGCGGCGAAAACGAAAAGCTGTACTCGTCTGTTGAAGACGGCATCGCAATTGTCGAAAAGCTCGGCCTGGGTGAGCGCGGCCGCTACATCACCGCGCTGGTCTTCGGCAATGTCCACGGCGTCTACAAGCCCGAGCACGTCCGCCTGCGCCCTGAGCTGCTGAAGAAAATCCAGGACGAGGTCGGTGCGAAGTACAGCAAGGACAAGCCGTTTGACCTGGTGTTCCACGGCGGTTCCGGTTCTACGGCGCAGGAGATCGCCGCCGCGGTGTCCTACGGCGTGGTCAAGATGAACATCGACACCGACACGCAGTACGCGTTCACCCGCCCCGTGGCCGACCACATGTTCGCCAACTACGAAGGCGTTCTCAAGGTCGACGGCGAGGTCGGCAACAAGAAGATGTACGACCCCCGCGCGTGGGGCCGTGCAGCTGAAGCCGGTATGGCCGCCCGCATCGTCGAAGCCTGCCAGCAGCTCGGCTCCGCTGGGACGAAGATGAGCTGAAGGGCTCCCGCCTGAACACAGAACGAGGTGCCGCTTACCGAAAAGGTGAGCGGCACCTCGTTCTTTGGGTTACCTGAGACACACTCAAGGCTCAGACCTTGGTATCCTTAACGCACCCTGAGCGACCTGTGAATATTCAATGAATGCGGTCGCGGCAATGGTCTGGGCCGCCGGTCTGGCGGTTCGCAACGAAAGGATGGCTTCATGGCCGTAAAGAAGCGTGCGGCGGGACTGGCTGCTGCAGCTGCCGCCCTGGCACTGGGACTGAGTGCATGCTCGTCCTCGACCACCGGAGGTTCCGACTCCGGTGAAGGCGGCGCCCTGAGCGTCGGCACGACCGACAAGATCACTGTGCTCGACCCTGCGGGCTCCTATGACAACGGTTCGTTCTTCGTCATGCAGCAGGTGTTCCCGTTCCTCATGGAGTACAAGCCCGGGACCTCGGAAATCCGCGAGGGCATCGCGGAATCTGCTGACTTCGTCAAGCCGGGCGAATACGAAGTCAAGCTCAAGAAGGACCTCAAGTTCGCCAACGGCAATGAACTGACCTCTTCGGACGTCAAGTTCAGCTTTGAGCGCCAGACCAAGATCCAGGACCCCAACGGACCGGCTTCGCTGCTGACCGCAATCGACTCGATTGACACCCCCGACGATCAGACGGTCGTCTTCAAGCTCAACCGCGAAAACGACCAGACCTTCCCGCTGGTGCTTGCAGGCCCGGCCGGACCGGTTGTCGACGAAGACGTCTTCGCCGCCGACGCCATCACGAAGGACGACGAGATCGTCAAGGGCAAGGCCTTTGCCGGCCCGTACGAAATCGACACCTACAAGTTCAACGAACTGGTCACCTACAAGAAGTACGACGGCTACTCCGGCGGCGGCGAGGCCGCCAAGAGCGCCGAAGTGCAGATGAAGTACTACTCCGACGCGAACAACATGAAGCTCGATGTCGAGAAGGGCAGCATCGACGTCGCCTACCGTTCGCTGTCGCCGACCGACATTGAAGACCTCGAAGGCAAGGACAACCTCACCGTCCACAAGGGTCCCGGCGGCGAAATCCGCTACATCGTGTACAACCTCGACACGATGCCCCACGGTGCGAAGTCCGACAACCCGGACGAAAAGAAGGCTCTGGCCGTCCGCCAGGCCATGGCATCGGCCGTTGACCGCGCGGCAATCGCCAAGGACGTCTACAAGGACACCTACCAGCCGCTGTACTCCTACGTGCCCGAAGGCATGAAGGGTGCAAACGAATCACTCAAGGGCCTCTACGGCGACAAGCAGGGCGGCGCGGACACAGACGCCGCCAAGAAGTTCCTCGAAGACGCCGGTGTGGAAACCCCGGTCAACATCAAGCTGCAGTACAACCCGGACCACTACGGGCCGTCTTCCGGTGACGAATACGCCGCTGTGAAGAAGCAGCTGGAAGACACCCAGCTGTTCAAGGTGGACCTCCAGTCGACCGAGTGGGTGCAGTACGCCAAGGACCGCACCAACGACGTCTACCCGATGTACCAGCTGGGCTGGTTCCCGGACTACTCCGACGCTGACAACTACCTGGTTCCGTTCTTCTACAACACCAAGGAAGAACCGGCGTTCCTCGCCAACCACTTCCAGGACGACAGCATCAACAAGAAGCTGCTCGAACAGGTTTCGCAGCCGGACGAAGGCAAGCGCGAAAAGCTCATCGGCGACATCCAGGACGACCTGGCCAAGCAGCTGCCCACGCTGCCGCTGCTGCAGGGCAACCAGATCGCCGTTGCGGACAAGAACGTCAAGGGCATTGACGAAACGCTCGACCCGTCGTTCCAGTTCCGCCTGTCGATGCTGAGCAAGTAATCACTCCCTGTGAGGCCGCCGCTGACACCTGATGGACGCGGCGGCCTCGCCTGATTCTCAGACCTGGGTTCGTCGGCCGCCCGCGTGTGCAAGCGGCGGCCGACGAATTTCGGTCGGCACATCCCCTCTACGTACGGAAGCTCTTATGACAGCCAGTGTCGAAATTCCGGATCTCGCATCCGGTCCGGCCGGACCGGAGAAGAAGAAAACGGCGAAGAGTCGCGGCTCCGGTTTGGGCCGCTATCTGCTGATCCGGTTCCTCCTCATCATTCCGACGGTGTGGATTCTCACCACGCTCGTCTTCTTCCTCATGCGGATCACCGGTGACCCCATCACCGCCAGCCTCGGCGGTCGGCTGACAAAAGAGCAGCTGGCCCAGCGCGTTTCCGAAGCCGGCTACGACCGCCCGCTGCTCATCCAGTACTTCGAGTACATGGGCAATCTGCTGCGCGGTGACTTCGGCACCACGGTGTCGGACAACCGCCCCGTCACGCAGGTTCTCGCGCAGTACGGCACCGCCACCCTGGAGCTTGTGCTGTTTTCGCTGGTTGTCGCATTTCTCGTGGGCATTCCGCTGGGCATGATCGCCGCGAAATACCGTGACCGCACGCCCGACGCGGTGCTTCGGATCTTCGGCATCCTGGCCTACGCCACCCCGGTGTTCTTCATCGGTCTGCTGCTGAAGCTGGTCTTCGGTGTCCTGTGGCCGGTGCTGCCAGTGTCCGGTCGCGCATCCGGCAGCACGGAGGTGCTGCTGGACGGGGTTGTCGCCCCCACCCGCCTGTACCTGATCGACGCGCTGCGGATCGGCGACTTCGCTGCTGTCAGCGATGTTCTGTCCCACGCCGTTCTTCCGGCGATCGCGCTGGGCCTGATCACCGGCGGCACATTCCTGCGCCTGGTGCGCACCAACCTGATCGGCACTCTGGGTGCGCAGTACATTGAGTCGGGCCGCTCCCGAGGTGTCAGCGAGTTCCGCCTGACCACTCGCCACGCTTTCCGCCCGGCTCTCATTCCGATCATCACCGTCATGGGCATGCAGATCGCCCTCATGCTGGCCGGCGCTGTGCTGACCGAAACGACCTTCGAATGGAAGGGCCTGGGCTTCCAGCTGTTCCAGTACCTGCAGGCGCGTGACTTCGTTGCCGTGCAGGGCATCGTGGTCATGCTGGCGGTCATCGTCGCGGTCACCAACTTCATTGTCGACATCATCGTCGCCTTCATCGACCCCCGAGTGAGGTACTGATGAGCACCCTCAACACTCCCGAAACCCCACCGGCAGCATCCACGGCCGCTGATAAGGACTCCTCCGGCAGCTACGCGCAGAAGCCCTGGTGGAAGAAGCTGCCCGTCATCAGCCACGTCCTCCAGTCCTCTGGACTGCAGAGGGGAATGCTGGTGACAGGTCTCATCATCTGCGGCGTCGTGCTCATCTGCGCTGTTTTCGCTCCGCTCATCGCCCCGTACGGCTATGCCGACCTCGGTGATGAAAACGGGCGCTTCGTCCCGCAGCAGGCACCTTCGGCGGAGCACATCTGGGGAACGACCGTCACCGGCTTCGATGTCTTCTCACGTGTCATCTGGGGTGCTCGCACGGCGGTGTTCGTCATCGTCGTAGCAGTTCTCGCCTCCGTGTTCCTCGGCGTGATCCTCGGTCTGCTGTCCGGCTACATCGGCGGATGGCTCGACCGTGTGCTCGTGGTCGTGGCCGATGCGATCTACGCGTTCCCGTCGCTGCTGCTGGCAATCGTCATGACAATCGTCATCTCCGGCGGACAGTCGACCGTCATCGGCGGTGTTCTCGCGGCCGGAATTTCGATCACGGTTGTGTTCGTCCCGCAGTACTTCCGCGTGGTCCGCTCTGAAACAGTGCGGCTGAAGGCCGAACCCTTCGTCGAGTCAGCGCAGGTTCTGGGTGATTCCAACCTGCGGATCATCGCCCGCCACATCTACTCGAATGCCACCCGCAATATTCCGCTGATCTTCACCCTCAACAGCTCCGAGGCGATCCTCACACTCGCCGCGCTGGGCTTCCTGGGCTTCGGCATCGAGCCGACCTCTGCCGCCGAATGGGGCTACGACCTCAACAAGTCGCTCTCAGATGTCACATCGGGCATCTGGTGGACTGCCCTGTTCCCCGGCCTTGCGATCGTGTTCACGGTCATCGGCATCACGCTGGTCGGCGAATCCATGAACGACCTCAACGACCCGCGCCTGCGTCTGCGCAAGAAATCCCGCCGCGGCCGGAAATCAAAGGAGAGCAAGAATGTCTGAACATCTGCTGTCGATTGAGGACCTCAGCGTCACCTTCACCACCGACGCCGGTGATGTCAACGCCGTCAAGGGTGTGAGCCTCACCGTCGACCCCGGCGAAGTGCTTGCCGTCGTCGGCGAATCCGGCTCCGGCAAAACCGTCACCGCCAAGACCATCCTGCGGCTGCTTCCGGAAACTGCCGTGGCAGAAGGCGCGGTTGTCGTCTCCGGTGAAAACGTCCTGACAATGGCTCCCTCCCAGCTGACCGGCATGCGGGGCCGCAAAGCAGCGATGGTGTTCCAGGAACCGTCCACCGCGCTCAACCCCGTTTTCCCCGTCGGCTGGCAGATCACGGAAGGCCTGCGCGCGCACGACCCCAAGGCGAACAGAAAAGACCTTCGGGCGCGCGCCGTCGAAGCCATGGAGAAGGTCGGCATCCCGCAGGCTGAGGAGCGCTTCGACTACTACCCACACCAGTTCTCGGGCGGACAGAAGCAGCGCATAGTCATCGCCATGGCCCTGGCCCTCGGCGCGGACTTGGTCATTGCCGACGAACCGACAACCGCACTGGATGTCACAGTCCAGTCGGAAATCCTCGACCTCATGCGGTCGCTGAAAGACGAATTCTCCACCGGGATCGTGCTCATCACCCACAACATGGGAGTCGTCGCCGACCTCGCAGACCGGGTTGCCGTCATGTACCGCGGTGAGCTCGTCGAAGTTGCCGAGGTCCGCTCACTGTTCGCAGACCCTCAGCACCCGTACACCAAGTCCCTGCTGGCTGCGGTGCCCAAAATCCGCACGCTTAGGGGTGGCCCGGCCTCCGGGAACGCTCAGGTGCAGAAAACCCAGGTGGGACAGGCTCAGGCGCAGGAAGATTCCGAGCCTGCAGGCGCCTCGGCAGGGGAGAATACCGCTGATCCCTTTGCCGACGCTGAGACCATCGTCAAGGCTCGCGGTCTGGAGATCACCTACCGCGGCGGCTTCGGCAAACCGGACTTCAAGGCCATCACGGGCGTGGACTTCGACATCCGCGAAGGCGAGGTCTACGGCCTGGTGGGCGAATCCGG
Organism: Brevibacterium sp. HMSC07C04; assembly: GCF_001815905.1. Taxonomy (GTDB): domain Bacteria; phylum Actinomycetota; class Actinomycetes; order Actinomycetales; family Brevibacteriaceae; genus Brevibacterium. The sequence goes on from NZ_KV823268.1 coordinate 63,526, forward strand.
TTCCGGCAAAACCACCATCGGCCGTGCCATCGCCGGTCTGACCCGTGCCAGCGGAGGTTCCCTGCGGGTTTTCGATCAGGAAATGGTCGGCTTCAAGGAAAAGGAATTCAAGCCGCTGAGGCAGAAGATCGGCTTCGTGTTCCAGGACCCCGCCGCATCCTTCAATCCGCACCTGTCAATCGGGGACTGCATTGCCGAACCCTTCCGGGTACACCGGCAGGGCATGAGCGAACGCGACCGTCGCAGCGAAGTCATCCGCCTGCTCGACGCCGTCCAGCTTCCGGCCCACTACGCCGACCGCTATCCGCACGAACTGTCCGGCGGACAGCGTCAGCGCTGCTCGCTGGCCCGCGGCTTGGCCCTGCAGCCCGAACTGGTGGTAGCCGACGAACCCACGTCTGCCCTCGACGTATCAGTCCAGGCCCGTGTGCTTGAGCTGTTCACCCAGCTGCAGGATGAATTCGGCTTCGCCGCACTGTTCATCAGCCACGACCTCGCTGTAGTCGACATGCTGTCGGACCGCCTGGGAGTGCTCTTCCACGGAGAGCTGCTCGAAGAGGGCACCGGCGAACAGGTGCTCGGCGCACCACAGCACACGTACACGCAGCGGCTCATCGCATCGCTGCCCGTACCAGACCCCGTGGAACAGGAAACCCGGCGCAAGCTGGCACGTTCCCTGCGGGGCTGAGAACACCGACCCCAGCCGAGAACTCAACGAGGTGCCGCTCACCCGGGGAAGGTGAGCGGCACCTCGTTCTTTGGTCTGGGGACAGTACCCGGCGGCCGGATTATGCGGTGCAGCGGGGTGTAGACGTCACATGAAGGTGCGCAGGCGCTCTTTGGCCGCCTCGAGCAGGGGAGCGGAACGGCGGGTGGAGGTGTTCGTCATGACCATGACGGAGGTCGCCTTGGCGCGGACTTCGCCTTCGTTGATGAGCAGCTGCTCTAGGGCGATTGACGAATTGCCGATTTTCGTCAGGCGCGTGCGGATTTCGACTTCGCCGGGCCACAGCACTTCAGCCAGGTAGTCGATCGTGATGGTCGCAAGCACAAAGGCGTCGTCGGCACCGAAGACATCCTCCATGGACTGGATGATCTCCACGCGGCCGCACTCAAAGTAGGTCGCGTAGACGGCGTTGTTGACATGACCCTGCCTGTCGGTGTCGCCGTAGCGGATCTTTTCAATTGCACTCAGCGGGAAATCGCTGGGTTTGGGCTGTTCATTGGGCATACGGTCAGTCTGCCATGCGGGGTGGGCGCGCGGTGTCCGGGCCTGGCAGAGGTCAAGCGCACTGCGCGGCCGTTGTCTGCCGCCGTGAGTACAGTGGGGGCGTGAAGAAGTCGGACATTGTGATTATCGGCGGCGGTGCTGCAGGCAGCCAGATCGCCCAGGTCCTGTCGCGTGCTGGAAAAACCGCCGTGAGTGTTGACCCACGGGACGAACCTGTTGAACTGCCGCCCCTGACCGACGGGCTCTTCGGCGACGAGCTCACCGTCACTCCGCTGCCCGTTCCTCCGGGCACAGCACGCATCACGGCAGAAGCCGTGCGCGTCGAACAGGGTGCCGTGCACCTGGCAGACGGCCGGGTGCTGGAGGCCGAATCGATTGTCATTGCCACCGGACTGCGTCCGCGCCGCTCGCCGATTCCAGGCGGATACACCGTGGGCTCCCTTCCCGAGGCGCAAGCACTCCGTGCTGCTGTGCTTGGCACCGAGTCCGCCAACCTGAACCCAGAAGCCAGCGTCGAAGGCGGTGCTCCAAAGTCCACTGGGTCCCTCCCGCGGCTGGGTGTTCTGGGCTCGGGCTTCTTGGCCCTTGAGATCGCGCGGTCGGCAGCCGACAGGGGCGTGGAGGTGTCGCTGCACTTGCGCGGCGACCTGCCCCTGCCCGGGACCAGCCCGGAACTGGGCCGGGCTGTGCTTGCGCTCAATGAGGCTGCAGGCGTGCGCTGTGTTCCCCACGACCCGAACCCGGATGTCGCATCTGCCGATGTGTGGGCTGCCGCGGTCGGTTCCCGCCCGGTGCTCCCGGAGTGTTCGTGGCCGCTGACGTTCTCCGGTCGCCTGGCCGTGGGCGCTGACCTGCAGGTGGTGCCCGGCGTGTGGGCCGTGGGCGACTGCGCCGAACCAGTCGAGGGCCCGAACGCAGGTTTGGGCGACGGCGGTGCGGAGCCGACAGCGCTTTCCCAAGGGCTGTGGCTGGGCCGGGTACTTGCCGGTGAGGATGTCGATGCCAGGTGGCACGAGGTGCCCTCCCGCTGGAGCTTCCAGGGCACCACCCGGGTGTTCACGGCAGGGGCCTCATACAGTGCGTGCGACCCCAACCCGGTTGCGCTGGGCGATATCCGCGCAGGTCGCGGACAGCTGCTGTTCTTCAGCGGTCCCGAAGACGACAGCGTCGTGCTGCGGGTGGAGACAATCGGCCTGCCTCCGGCGCACAATGCCGCAAAGCGCCTGCTCGGGCCGGTCCTTGCAGAAGGACTTGACGCGATCGCAGAAGGCCATCAGATGCCGGGTGCGGTGACGAGGAAAGAAGCCGAAGCACCGGACTTCGACATGCGCAGACGCGTGCGCCAGCCCGCGGGGCGAATCGCCTAAAAGCCACATGAGCAAAGTTCATCTGGCCACTCGGTAGAATCTTTGTGTTCATCAACGTCAAAGGAAGAGTCGCGCGTTCATGTCTATGAGTGATTTCGCCGCTGAGCACTCACTCGAGCGGGTGGGCGCCAGGGCGCCGTTCCTCGCCTACCTGCGCGAAGTCTGGCGGCGGCGCGACTTCACAGTGACTCTGGCCCGCTATCGCATGCGCAGCGCCAATGAGCGCAACCGCCTGGGTCAGCTGTGGGTGCTTCTGCGCCCGTCGTTCTCCGCCCTCATCTACGGCCTGGTGTTCGGCTTCATCCTCGCAGGCAGCCGACCGCCGAACTTCGCCCCCTATGTCATCATCGGCGTGTTCATGCTCGAGTTCTACAACTCGTCGATGAACGGCGGAGCGAAGTCGATCATTTCGAACACGGCTCTCGTGCAGTCCCTGCCGTTCCCGCGCATGGTGCTGCCCCTGGCAAAGGTGCTCGAAGAGTTCTTCAACTTCATTCCGACCCTGCTGCTGATGGCAGTGCTCGTGATAATCGGCGGCGATCTGCCGAACCTCCAGTGGCTGCTCATGATCCCGCTGGTGGCTCTGTTTGCGATCCTCAACACCGGGGTGGCGCTCATCTTCGCCCGCCTGACGGTCCACTTTCGCGACTTGAGCCAGTTCACGCCGTTCATTTCGCGCATGATCTTCTACACCTCGGGTGTTTTCTTCAACCCTCTTGCACTTGTTGAAGACAAGCCGGTGCTCAAGGCCATCTTCGACTGGCACCCCCTGTTCGAGGTGCTGTCACTGGGCCGCGGCATCCTCATGGACGCCTATGAAATCCACTGGAACTACTGGTGGCACCTGGCGGTGTGGGCGTTTGGCCTGCTGATCATCGGCACGATCTTCTTCTGGCGAGCAGAGGAGCGCTATGGTCGAGAAAGCTGATATGGAATCCAAGCCCCGCGAAGGCGAACCGGTCGTCGTCGTCGACGACCTTCACATCACGTTCAAAACACTGGCCACGGGCAAGCGGATGACTCCCGGGCAGGCCGGTGGGCTGTTCCAGCGCAAGCGCAGCTATAAGGAAGTCCAAGCTCTCAAAGGCGTGTCCTTTGCGGCCAACGCTAATGAATCAATCGGTGTGATCGGCACGAACGGATCCGGCAAGTCGACCCTCATGCGCGCACTCACCGGTCTCATCCCGCCCACCGAGGGGGCCGTCTACGCGAGGTCCCGACCGAACCTGCTGGGCGTCGGCGCAGCGCTCATCCGCGACCTCTCCGGAGGCCAGAACATCATCCTCGGCGGCCTCGCTATGGGCATGAAGCGCGAAGAGATCGAAGAGAAGTACGACGAAATCGTCGAGTTCACCGGTCTGCAGGAGTTCATTGACATGCCGATGCGCACGTACTCCTCGGGTATGACCGCGCGGCTGAAGTTCGCGATTGCCACGGCAAAGGACTACGAAATCCTCATCGTCGACGAAGCGCTCGCGGTCGGTGACCGCCAGTTCCAGGAGAAGTCGGAAGCCCGCATCCGCGGCATCCGGGAATCGGCCGGTACAGTTTTCCTCGTCTCGCACTCAATGCGGTCGATCCGCGACACGTGCAACAGGACGATTTGGATTGAAAAGGGCGTCCTCATGGCCGACGGCGATACTGATGACGTTGTCAAAGAATACGAAGCACACAGGTGAGCTGCGTGAGCATTGACCTATCCCAGCTGTGGGAACTCGATGAGCGTCCGGGCGTGTCTTTCATCATGCCGGTGCTCAACGAAGAGAAGCGGATTGAACGCGCCGTACAGACGGTGCTGGACCAGGAGTACCTGGGGCCGAAGGAAATCGTCATCGGCTTGGGGCCGTCGACCGACAGGACGACTGAAATCGCTGAGCGCATGGCCCGCGAAGACGCGCGCGTCACGGTGGTCCACAACCCCGCGGGCGACACCCCTACAAGCCTCAACCTGTCAATTGCCGAAACTCGCTACCCGGTGATCATCCGGGTGGATGCGCACTCCGAACTGCCGCGAAACTACGCGGCACTCGGAGTTGACACGCTGCGCGAAACCGGTGCTGCCAATGTCGGCGGGCTCATGCGCGCGGTGGGGGACACCCCGTTCCAAAAAGCCGTTGCCCGCGCCTACATGTCGCCCATCGGTCTGGGCGGCCCGGCCTATCACTCCGGCGCGCAGGCCGGCCCCAGCGAATCCGCCTACCTGGGCATCTTCCGGCGTGAAGTCTTTGAGCTGCTGGGCGGTTTTGACCCCACCCTGCGCCGCGGCCAGGACTGGGAACTCAACCTGCGCATTCGCGCTGCCGGCGGGCTGGTGTGGTTCAACCCCGAACTCACCGTGACGTACTGGCCGCGCGCTGATATCCGCAGCGTTGCCCAGCAGTTCTATGCGACGGGCAAGTGGCGGGCCGAAATCGTGCGCCGCCACAGCACGCGCAACAGTCTGCGCTATTTCGCCCCACCCGTGCTGGTCGGCGGTCTTGCCGCCGCCGCGGTGGGCACAGCGCTGCAGGCTGCTGGTGCTGCCCGCCGCCTGCCGACACCGGTGCGCTGGGGAATAGGCGCAGCACAGATGGGGGCTGCCACCTATGCCGCCGCTGTTTCGGCACTGGCCGTTTCAGCCCCCGACGCCGACCGCCGGGAAAAGGCAGCCTTTGTCGCGGCTGTGCCGACAATGCACATTGCGTGGGGAACCGGCTTCATCAAAGGCATCGTCACGGGAGCCGACCACGGGGATGCCGACCGCTCCAGAACAGACACAGGCGGCACCCGGGCAGAAGAGCAGGACCGCTGATGGGCAAGAAGTTCGAGTTCGGCAAAAAGCCGGGACAGGGTTTCAATGCGCCGCTCATTGCCGGAGCGCTCGTGCTTGTGGGCATTCTGGTGGCCGTGGCGGTCTTCGTCTTCTCGCCCAAGGACCGGCTGACGGTCGACGGCCTCAACACGCCCGCGGTGGCGGCACTCGGCGGCGGTTCGGATTCTCTGCCGGCCAATTCCCGCGAAGCTCTGGAAGAGAACGCCAAGTTCGGATACCTCCCTGCGATCGATCTGGCGAAGACCGCTGACGGTGATTTGGTGCTGGCCAACGCCGACACCGCACAGGCCGACCTCAACCTGTCTCGCCCGCTGGACAAGACCGCGACAGCGAACTTCCTGTCGGCAAAGATTCCGCCGGCCAAGAGCAAAGACGACAGTGAAGAGCAGACGCGCCCAGGCACCCCGATCACATTCGACGACGCCATGAAGCGCTATGGCAAGTACCTGGTGTTCGCGCCTGGCGTCGAATCGCAGGAAGTGCTCACCGACGTCCTGGACATCACCGAAAAGCGCTCAAACCCGGATGCGCTCATTGTGCGTTCGACATCGCTGGAAGTCCTCAGTGCGGCAGAGGAAGCCGGTGCCACCGGTATGTACACAGGTGAGGTCACATCGACCACCGCCGGTGAGCTGCGGGAGGCCGGGATTTCAATGGTCGCGCTCGAAGCAGCCGAGGGCCGTTTGGACACGGACGCCTACGACAGCGCGGGAATTCGCGTGTGGGCTTCCGGCGTTGAATCACAAGACCGGCTCAAAGAGCTTGAAAAGGACGGCGTCTTCGGTGCTCTGACCACTGATCCCTTTGCCGTCCAGCCGCCCGCTGTCAAAAGCAACGAGTGAAGCGCATCCCGCGTTTCGCACCCCGCTGAAGGAGAGACATGAGTCAGCCGCTCGGCAAACCCGCACACATCGGCAACCTCGACGCATCGCAGCTGGGCCCACAGCCCACTTACCTGCCCGATGACCACCCGGATGTCGAAGCGCGCCGTCGCCTGGATGCAGGCGAAGAGCCCATTGACGTCGCCCACGACCTTCCGGCCTCCTGCCTGGCCTGGGCCGAACTGGCCGACGAAGCCTTCTCCGAGGGCCGCCTAGTGGACTCCTACGCCTATGCCCGCGTGGGCTACCACCGCGGTCTCGACGCGCTGCGCCAGGCCGGATGGCGCGGCGTGGGCCCGATCCCGTACTCCCACGAGGTCAACCGCGGCTTCCTGCGGGCCCTGTACAACCTGGGGCGCGCTGCCGCCGGCATCGGCGAAGCCGAAGAAGCCCATCGGATCGAGAAGTTCCTCCGCGACTCCGACCCGGAGGCCATTGACCGCATCGGCTCCGGCAGCTGACGAGGCGCCGGGCGGCTCACGCGCAGGCTGCGTCACCGCAGTGCCCCGCATCACATTCGGCCGCATCGGCTAAACTGGTGCCGCAACGGCGGTCATCCGCCTTTTTGTATGCGCTGTCAGCGCGTGAAGAAGTCAACGTGAGGTGACGAATGCCTGCAATCGTGGTCGTCGGTGCCCAGTGGGGCGACGAAGGCAAGGGCAAGACAACAGACATCCTGGGAACCCAGGTCGACTATGTCGTCAAGCCCAACGGCGGCAACAACGCCGGGCACACGGTGGTTGTCGGCGGTGAAAAGTACGAACTCAAGCTGCTGCCGGCTGGCATTCTGTCGCCGAATGTTGTGCCCGTGATCGGCAACGGCGTCGTTGTGAACCTCGAAGCGCTCTTCTCCGAAATCGACGGTCTGGAAGCCCGCGGTGCTGATACGTCGAAGCTTAAGATCTCGGCCAACGCCCACCTTGTCGCGCCGTTCCACCAGACGCTGGACAAGGTCACCGAACGGTTCCTGGGCAAGCGCGCGATCGGCACCACCGGTCGCGGCATCGGCCCCACTTACATGGACAAGACGGCGCGCTTGGGCATCCGCGTGCAGGACCTGTTCGACGAATCGATTCTCAGGCAGAAGATCGAAGGCTCGCTGCGCCAGAAGAACGAACTTCTGGTCAAGGTGTACAACCGCCGCGATGTCACGGTTGACGAAATCATGGAGTACTTCGCGCAGTACCGCGACCGCATTGCGCCCATGGTCACCGAAGCCGAACTGCTGCTGAACAAGGCTCTCGATGACGGCAAAGTCGTCGTCATGGAGGGCGGCCAGGCGACCATGCTCGATGTTGACCACGGAACCTACCCGTTCGTCACGTCCTCGAACCCCACAGCCGGCGGTGCCTGTGTTGGATCCGGCATCGGGCCCACCCGCATCAACCGCGTGGTCGGCATTGTGAAGGCCTACACCACCCGCGTGGGTGCAGGTCCGTTCCCTACGGAGCTGTTTGACGACATGGGCGAATACCTGCAGAAGCAGGGTGGGGAATTCGGCGTGAACACCGGCAGGCCGCGTCGCTGCGGCTGGTTTGACTCGGTCATCGCCCGCTATGCAAGCCGCGTCAACGGCTTCACCGACTACGTGCTGACCAAACTCGACGTGCTCGATGATCTGGACGAAATCCCGGTGTGCGTGGCCTATGAGGTCGACGGTGAGCGCTTTGACGAAATGCCGATGTCGCAGTCGGACTTCCACCACGCCAAGCCGATCTACGAAACGTTCCCCGGCTGGAAGGAAGACATCTCCGGTTGCCGGACTTTTGAGGATCTGCCGAAGAACGCGCAGGACTACGTGCTGGCTCTCGAACGGATGTCCGGCTGCCGGATTTCGGTCATCGGTGTCGGTCCCGACCGCGAACAGTCGATCGTCCGCCACGACCTGCTGGACTGATCCGCCGGACCGTTCTTCTGGCGGATGGAAGACGGCTAACCTTGTGCCATGCACCAAACTCCGCAGATTCCCGAACCCGCCCAGAAGGTTCCCCACGAGCGCACATTCCACGGCGACACTTTTGTCGACAACTACGAGTGGATGCGCGACAAGGACAGTCCGCAGGTTCGCGACTACCTGGACCGCGAAAACGCGTACACGGATGCCCGTACGGCGCATCTGAGTGATCTGCGCGAGCAGATTTTCGAAGAGATTCGCTCTCGCACAAAGGAAACCGACCTGTCGGTTCCGGCTCGCCGCGGCGGCTATTGGTACTTCACCCGCACCTCTGAGGGCAAGAACTACCCGGCGTACTGCCGTGTTCCGGTCAGTGATGTTGGGGCCGGTGAACCCGGCGCGGCAGGCGGCGGCGAGGCCTGGACTCCGCCGAAGATCGAACCCGGAGTGGCGCTGGCCGGTGAAGAACAGCTCATCGACTTCAATGTCGAAGCAGGTGACAGCAGTTTCTTCGCAGTCGGCTCCCTCGACGTTTCCCCCGACGGCAGGCTGCTCGTCTACGCCGTCGACAGGGTCGGCGATGAGCGCTTCACCCTGCGCATCCGCAATCTGGAAACCGGCGAAGACCTGCCCGACGAAATCCCCGGCATCTTCTACGGCGCCTGCTTCGATGGCACCGGCACCCACGTCTACTACACGACCGTTGACGATTCCTGGCGCCCCGACACCGTGTGGCGGCACACCCTGGGAGACTCAACTGACGCCGACGTAGTTGTGTTCCGAGAAGACGACGAAAGGTTCTTCGTCGGCGCTGAGCTTAGCCGCACCGGTAACTACCTGTTCATCTCAACCGAAGCGAAGACCACCTCGGGCACCTGGTTCATTCCGACCTCAGACCCGACAGCCGAACCGCAGCCGGTGTGGCCGCGAGAACAGGACGTGGACTATTCGGTCGAACACGCCGTAATTGACGGTGAGGACCGCTTCCTCATCGTCCACAACCGCGACAGAGCCGATTTCGACATCGCCGATGTTCCGGCAGCTGATCCGACAGCACAGCCGTCCCAAGTGCTGCGTGATGTGGGCGGCATGCGCATTGAGGAAGTCCAGGCGTTCAGCGGTCTTATTGCCGTGGGCTACCGGCGCGCGGGCTTCGCCCGGGTCGGCCTCATCGACCTGAGCGCACCGGCCGAAGACGGTGTTCGGCCCATGACGGAAGTTGATTCGGGTGAGGACGCGGGCTACCGCTTCATCGCAGCTGACAACCACTCCTTTGACCAGCCGCACGTGCGGGTCACCATGGGTTCGCTCGTGCGCCCGCACACGGTTGCCGACTGCACTCCGGACAGCAAGCAGGTTCGCAAGGTGACAGAGGTTCCCGGTGTTGACCTCGCCGCATATTCGCAGACCCTGGAGTGGGCGACGGCTGCGGACGGGACACAGATTCCGGTGAGCCTCGTATGGCGCACCGACGCGGTTGACCGCAGCAGCCCGGCACCGCTGAACCTGTATGGCTACGGCAGCTATGAGGCTTCCATGGACCCGGCGTTCTCAGCGGTCCGCCTGAGCCTGCTGGATCGCGGCGTCGTATTTGCAATCGCCCACATTCGCGGCGGCGGTGAAATGGGACGCCACTGGTACGAGCAGGGCCGCATGGAGTTCAAGAAGAACACCTTCACCGACTTCATTGACGTGGCCGACCACCTGATCAGCACCGGATGGACATCACCGGAGCGCATGGTTGCCCGCGGCGGTTCTGCCGGGGGACTGCTCATGGGGGCGGTGGCGAACATGGCCCCGGATCGCTTCGCCGGGGTCATCGCGGATGTTCCCTTCGTCGATTCGCTTACCTCGATGCTCATGCCGGAACTGCCGCTGACCGTTATCGAATGGGAAGAGTGGGGCGACCCGCTGCACTCGAAGGAGTTCTACGAGTACATGCGCAGCTACGCGCCGTATGAGAACGTCACACAGCAGCAGTATCCGCCGATTCTCGCGATCACCTCACTCAACGACACCCGGGTTCTGTACGTCGAACCGGCTAAGTGGACTGCCCGTCTGCGCGAAGTCGGTGCGGACGTCATCCTCAAAACCGATATGGCCTCCGGTCACGGCGGGGCCTCCGGACGCTATGACGCGTGGCGCGAAGCAGCGTTCTGGACCGCCTGGATGCTCGACCGCCTGGGCCTGGCTGAAAGCGGTGAACAATGAGCCCGGGGCTGATCACAGCGGCGGTTTTCACACTGCTGGGCATCGGCCTGGCCGCGGTTCTGTGGGTGCCGACACGTGCGGCGGCCGCCGGCCGCCTGGGCCCCAATGACCGCTGGGGCATTCGCATGGGCGCCACCCGCCGGTCACCAGAAGTGTGGCAGCGCGCCCACCGGGCTGCGTTCATCTACATTGCCGCAGCCCCCTGGATCGCCGGGATTGCGCTGCTGGGCACGATTGTCCTGGCCGTGTGGGTCAGCGAAGGCGGGGCAATCATGATGTCTCTGCTGGGCCTGTGCGGGCAGATCTTCATCGGCATCTTCGGCACGGTCTTCGCCGTCATCGCCTCCCGCGACAAACGGTAGGCCGCCGGTTCGAAGAACCGGTGCCCGCGGGTGAGGGGCGGTTAGGGAAAAGGCAAGCGGCGCCTCGTCAGATGAATGACGAGGCGCCGCTTGGCTGCGTGCCGATGTTTGGTGAGCGCAGCTGATTTGGGTCAGCTGCCCAGGCGCTTGGAGGCGATTTCAGCGCCCTGTGCGAGGCTTTCGAGTTTCGCCCAGGCGATCTCGGGGTGGATGCGCCCACCCAGACCGCAGTCGGTGGATGCGACGACGTTCTCCGGGCCTACCAGGCGGGCAAAGCGCTCAATGCGGTCTGCGACCAGCTGCGGGTGTTCCACGATGTTCGTCGAGTGCGACACGATGCCGGGAATGATGTACTTGCCGTCGGGCAGTTTAGTGTCTTCCCAGATGCGCCATTCGTGTTCGTGGCGGACGTTCGCAGCCTCGAAGGTAATGCCTGCGGCGTTGATGCTCAGCACGTCGTCGATGATTTCCTCAAACGGAAGGTCGGTCACGTGGGGGCCGTGCCAGGAGCCCCAACAGGTGTGGAAGCGCACCTGCTGCGGGTCGATGCCGCGCAGAGCGTGGTTGAGCGCTTCGATGCGCGGGCGCGTGAACTCGCGGTACTCTTCGAAGCTGGGTGCGGGGTTGATCTGGTCCCAGTTCTCAGCGATGGAAGGGTCGTCGATCTGGATGATGAAACCGGCTTCGGCAATCGCCAGGTACTCTTCGCGGAAGACATCGGCCATGGCCCAGATGAACTCTTCGTCGCTGTCGTAGTAGCCGTTCTGGATGCGTGCTGCGGAACTCGGGCCCAGTGAGTTGATGTAGGCGGTCGACAGGTCGATTCCGGCTGCCTCGCAGGCCTGTTTGAGGTTCTGGATGTCACGCTGGATGAGCTCCTGGCCGACGTAGCGCACCGGCTCTACGGCCACTGGGAACTGCTGCTGCTGGCCGGTGTCAGCGCCAGAAGCTTCCGCGTCGCCGTACACGCCGGGGAACAGGTGGCGGTCACGGCGGTCGGGGAAGCTGGTCAGCACGACCTTGCCCGGTTCGGAACGCACCGGGGGAGCGTTGTGGAAGTGCACTTCCTGCAGCTCCAAGCCCGAAGTGCGTTCAAAGGAGTAGTGCCACCAGGCGCCGTAGTCCCTTTCGGCGGCCATTGCGTGGCCGTATTCGCCGTCGTTGACTTCGGTGATGCCGATGTCGTTTTGGCGCTTGACGATGTCAACCACGGAATCGGTCAGCAGCTGGCCGAATTCTTCCTTGTCGATGCTGTCGTCAAAGCGTGCGGCGTTGGCGGCAATGAGCTTGTCGGTGCGCGGCAGCGAGCCGGCGTGGGAAACGCGAATGGTCATGGTGCTCCTTCCTTGAAGAAATTTTTTTCATCATATGAACGGGCGAACATGCGTGCTGGGGCGTTGACGCATTTTGGAACATTCGCGTAACACAAGCGGCGCCCCGCCAGAAAATGACGAGGCGCCGCTTGGCTGGATTGGCTGTGCTCAGCTGAGCACGGCTTGTGTCAGTCAGCCACGTAGTACAGGCGCTTGTTGACGAATTCGTCCATGCCGACCGGTCCGAGTTCACGGCCGTAGCCGGAGCGCTTCACACCGCCGAACGGCAGGTGTTCTCCACCGGCCTTGGGGATGTTGACCGAAGCCATGCCGACTTCCAGCCGGTTAGAGACCTTCTGGGCGCGTTCGACGTCTTCGCTGAATACTGTGCCGCCCAGGCCGAACTGGGTGTTGTTGGCAAGTTCCAGGGCCTCTTCGTCAGATGAAACCGGGTAGGCCACGAGCACCGGACCGAAGAACTCTTCGTAGTAGATGTCCGAACCCACCGGGATGTCGGTGATGACAGTGGGCGACACATAGGCGCCCTCGTCGGAGATCTGCCCGCCGGTGCGGATGGTGGCGCCTGCGTCTTTGGCCCGGAGAATCTGGTCGTAGAGGTTCTCCGCTGCCGCACGCGAAGACAGCGGCATGTAGACGCTCGGGTCTTCGCTCGTGTAGTCGCCGGGGGTGGCCTCAGATGCCAGGCGGACCAGTTCGTCGACGAACTCTTCGTACATGTCGTCCATGACGATGATCCGCTTGTTGGAGTTGCACGCCTGGCCGGTGTTGAACAGGCGAGTCTTGTAGGCAAGCTGAGCCGAGGCCTTGACGTCGGAGGAGTCCAGCACGATGTACGGGTCAGAACCGCCGAGTTCGAGCACGGCCTTCTTCAGGGCCTTGCCCGCCTGCGCCGAAATTGCGGCACCGGCGCGTTCGGAGCCGGTCAGCGATACACCGGCGATGCGGTCGTCGGCAATGACCTTCGAAATCTGGTCGTGCTTGGCGTAGATGTTCTGGAATACGCCTTCGGGCACGCCTGCTTCCAGCATGATCTCTTCCATCACACCGGCAGACTTTGCGCAGATTTCGGCGTGCTTGAGCACAATCGCGTTGCCGAGCATGAGGTTAGGCGCTGCGAAGCGGGCCACCTGGTAGTACGGGAAGTTCCACGGCATGATGCCCAGAATGGTGCCGACCGGCCGGTGCTGCATAACAGCCTTGCCGCCGGGTGCATCCAGTGGGACATCCTTGGTGAATTCTGCAGCGTTGTCGGCGTAGTAGCGGTAGATGCGGCTGCAGAACTGGGCTTCGCCAACGGCCTCCGAACGGCGCTTGCCCATTTCGACGCCGATGATGTCGGCGAGTTCTTCGGCGCGCTCATCGTAGAGGTCGGCAACCCGGCTGACGATCTTCGACCGTTCGCTCATGTCGAGCTCAGCCCATGCGCGCTGGGCTTTTTCTGCTTTGGCGAGAACCGCTTCGAGTTCGTCGTCGGTGATGGCGGGGAACGTTTCGACGGTCGCGCCCGTAGCGGGGTTGACGACCTTGTAGTCCATGCTCATTCAGTCCTCCTTGGTGTAGAACAGGCGCTTGTTGACGAATTCGTCCATGCCCACGGGGCCGAGCTCACGTCCGTAGCCGGAGTTCTTCACACCGCCGAAGGGCAGAGCGGCCGAATCGGTGTCGTAGGAGTTGACCTTGGCCATGCCCACGTGCAGGCGGCTGCCCAGCGCTTCGGCCCGCGCGGTGTCGGTGCTGAACACGGTGCCGCCGAGCCCGAAGCGAGAATCATTGGCAAGTTCCAGGGCCTCTTCGTCAGAGCTGACGCGGTACACAACGAGCACCGGGCCGAACAGCTCTTCGTAGTAGACATCTGAGCCCACCGGAACGTCCGTTACGACGGCGGGGCTGAAGTGGGCGCCGGGGCCGTCGGCGAGTTCGCCGCCGGTGCGGATGGTGGCTCCGGCCTCCTTCAGCTGCTCCATCTGCTTTGCGAGGTTTTCGGCCGCGCGGCGCGAGGACAGCGGTTGGTAGACCGTGGGATCGTCGCTCGTGTAGTCGCCGGGCTTCATGTCTGCGGCCAGGCGGACCAGTTCGTCGACGAATTCTTCGTAGACGTCGTCCATGACGATCAGGCGCTTATTGGAGTCACACGCCTGGCCCGTGTTGTACATACGGGTGGCGAAGGCGTCCTGCGCTGCCTTCTTGACGTCCTCGGTGTCGAGGATGACGTACGGGTCGGAACCGCCGAGTTCGAGCACGGCCTTCTTCAGAGCCTTGCCCGCCTGCTCCGACACAATGGCGCCGGCGCGTTCCGAACCGGTCAGCGATACACCGGCAATGCGGCTATCGGCAATGACTTCGGCAATCTGGTCGTGAGATGCCCGGACGTTGGTGTACACGCCCTCGGGCAGACCGGCCTCGCGGAAGATGTCTTCGATGACCTGCGCGGATTCGGGGCAGATCTCGGCGTGCTTGAGCACAATGCCGTTGCCCAGCACCAGGTTCGGTGCAGCGAAGCGGGCCACCTGGTAGTACGGGAAGTTCCACGGCATAATGCCCAGCAGAACCCCAATGGGCCGACTCTGCAGCACAGCGGTGCCGCCGGGGGTGTCGAGCTTCTTGTCCGCTGAGAACTCTGCGCCGTTGTCCGCGTAGTAGTTGAGGATTTCAGCGGAGAACTGGGCTTCTTCTGCGCCTTCTGAGTGGCGCTTGCCCATTTCCTTTCCGATGATGTGGCCGAGTTCGTCAGCGCGTTCGTCGAACAGCTGGGCGGCTTTCTTCACAATGGCTGCGCGTTCTTCTATGGGACGCGCAGCCCACTGCCTTTGGGCTTCGACCGCTGTGTCGAGCGCCTGGCTCAGCTGGGCGTCGGAGATGGTGTCGTATTCGGCTGTGACCTGGCCGTCGGCCGGGTTTGTCACCGCGTAGTTCGAGCTCATGGACCCTCCTTAGTCGTCTGAGTTCTCTCATGGTCAACACTATCGGCACCCTCGGACATTCCATCCGGCCTCCCCGCCGAACCCCAGCCGCGCCCACCGCCCTTCCCGGCGCACAGACAACGAGGTGCCGCTCACCTGTCAGGTGAGCGGCACCTCGTAAGTTGGCTTACGGTCAGCCGAAGTGCTTCAGCATGGTGCCCTTGGAGGTTTCCAGGAGCTCCTGCAGGCCGATGGTGAACTGGTCGACCACTTCGAGGCTCGCCCGGTTGTCTTCTCCAGCATCAGTCATGCCGATGCGCACGTGCGGGAAGTTCCGGGCGGTGCACATATCGGTGAAGCGCACTTCTTCCGAACGCGGCACGGCGACGATTGCACGCGCTGCGGTTTCGGAGAACAGCGCGGTGAACAGGTCCACGCCGTCGCGCTTGATGACTTCGTCCAGCCAGATGCGCGCACCCATGCCGAAGCGCATGACCGCTTCGGCCACGGCAATCGCCAGGCCGCCCTCGGAGAGGTCGTGCGCGGTGTCGATCATGCCGTCACGGCTGGCGTTGATGAGGATTTCGCCGAGTTCGCGTTCAGCTTCGGGCTTGAACTTAGGCGGCAGACCGCCCAGGTGGCCGTGGGCGACATCCGCCCAGGCTGAACCGCCGAAGTCCTCCTCTGTTTCGCCCAGCAGGTAGATGGCGTGGCCAGCACCCGTGAAGCCCGACGGGGTGGCGCGGGTGACATCGTCGAAAACGCCCATGACCCCGACCACGGGGGTGGGCAGAATCGCGGTGTCGCCGGTCTGGTTGTACAGCGACACATTGCCGCCGGTGACGGGAACGCCGAGAGCCTGGCAGCCCTGGGCGAGACCTTCGATTGCGGTGGCCAGCTGCCACATGATTGCGGGGTCTTCCGGCGAACCGAAGTTGAGGCAGTCGGTCACGGCCATCGGACGAGCGCCGGTGGTGGCGACGTTGCGGTAGGCCTCGGCCAGTGCCAGCTGGGCGCCGGTTGCCGGGTCCAGGTAGGTGTAGCGGCCGTTGGCGTCGGTCGCCAGTGCAATGCCCAGGCCCGTTTCCTCGTCGACGCGGATAACACCGGCGTCGTCGGGGAAAGCCAGAGCGGTGTTGCCCTGCACGTAGCGGTCGTACTGGTTGGTGACCCATTCCTTCGAGCACAGGTTGGGTGAGGCCATAAGCTCCAGCAGGGTCTGGCGCAGCTCATCGCCGGTTTCTGGACGCGCCAGTCCTGCGGCGTCGACCGTGTTGGCCTGCGTTTCGGCCTGCCAGGACGGTTCGCTGTAGGGGCGTTCATAGACCGGGCCGTCGTGGGCGACCGAACGCGGCGGAACATCGACAATGACATCGCCGTGCCATTCGATGACCAGGCGTCCGCTGTCGGTGACTTCTCCAAGCACCGAGGTTTCGACTTCCCACTTGTTCACGATCGCCATGAAGTTGTCGAGCTTGTCCGGCCGCACAACGGCCATCATGCGCTCCTGAGATTCCGACATGAGGATCTCTTCGGGAGTCAGGGTGGGGTCGCGCAGCAGGACGTCGTCCAGGGCGATGTGCATGCCGCCGTCGCCGTTGGAGGCCAGTTCCGAGGTCGCGCAGGAAATACCGGCCGCGCCGAGGTCCTGAATGCCCTCCACGGTGTCGGCTGCAAACAGCTCCAAGCAGCACTCGATGAGCACCTTTTCGCTGAACGGGTCGCCCACCTGCACGGCGGGGCGCTTGGATTCAGAGCCCTCTTCGAAGCTTTCGGAAGACAGGATGGAGGCGCCGCCGATGCCGTCGCCGCCGGTGCGCGCACCGAACAGAACAACCTTGTTGCCCGCACCGGAGGCGTTCGCCAGGTGGATGTCATCGTGCTTCATGATTCCGACGGCCAGCGCGTTGACCAGCGGATTGCCCTGGTAGGCGGGGTCGAAAACGGTTTCGCCGCCGATGTTCGGCAGGCCGAGCGAATTGGCGTAGCCGCCGATGCCTGCAACAGCTCCGTGGCACACGCGGGCGGTGTCCGGGTGGTCGATCGCGCCGAAGCGCAGCTGGTCCATGACGGCAACCGGGCGCGCACCCATCGAGATGATGTCGCGGACAATGCCGCCGACACCCGTGGCGGCACCCTGGTAGGGCTCGACCATGGTCGGCGAATTGTGGGATTCGACTTTGAAGGTGACAGCCCAGTCCTGCCCGATGTCGACAACACCGGCGTTTTCGCCGATCGGCACGAGCATGTGCTTTTTCATGTCTTCGGTTAGGTATTCGCCGAACTTGCGCAGGTGCATCTTGGAGGACTTATAGGAGCAGTGCTCGGACCACATGACGGAGTACATGGCCAGCTCTGCCGAGGTGGGACGGCGCCCGAGGACTTCGCGGATCGCGTCGTACTCGTTTTCCTTCAGGCCGAGTGACGCCCAGTCCTGTTCGACATCCGGGTTGGCGGCCGCGTATTCGACGGTCTCCTTGACCTTTTTGTCGGCGGAGGGGTTCGTGGATGACATGCCTGTCGACGTCCTCTCGTTGGTGCGCTGCTTGCGCGGATCCGGGTGCGCGGGATGACGGGGATTGACGTGGTCATCCTACCGCGCGGGTGCCCGTCTGCGGCATGTGGCTGACGGTCGCCTAACCGGGCTGCTGCCCCAGATGACGAGGTGCCGCTCAGCTGATCGGCCGGACTGTCAGGGACTGTGTGACGACGGCAAACGGGCCGTAGGCGTCATGCCACACAGTGTGGGTTAAGCCGATGCCGCTGGGTCCGAAGCTGACGCTGACGTCCCCGGCCTGCCAAGGCAACCCGACAGGCTCCTGGGGGACCGGCTGCGGTTTGATTCCCGGTACGGGGGCGTGGGGTTTGCGGATGTACGTGACGGTCAGTTCGACATTGGGATACGCGACCTTCCGCGGATCTTCGCGGACTGACATGCCGTTGGCGGTATCGAATAGTGCGGCGGATTTGGCGAACTGTGAGGTTGGTTCATCGGCGAGATCGGCTGTGGACGCCAGCCAGAAGTGCGCACGCCCCGGCTCGAACTGGTGCCGGTAAGCCCGCAGAGTGGCAATGTAGTCACCCGGCCACACGCTCGAACCGGAAAAGCACTCCATGTCCGCAAGCGGGGTGAGCTCCGGAAAAGGCGAGGCGGCAAGAGGAGCGGTCTCCGCCTCGAGAGTCAGCCAGGCGCGAGCCCGCACAATGACCCGCCCGTCATAGGTGAGCAGCACCTCGACCAGTTCGATGGTCCGGCCCGGCCGCAGCACCTCGACGCTGTAGTCAAAGGCTGCAATCGGCACCACGCCGTAGATGTCGAAGCTGATCCGCGAAATCTGCAGGTGCTCCTGCCCGCGAGCCTGCGCGCCAGATTCGATGATGTGGGTGATGAGCCCCAGAGCAGGGGAAATGTGCTGCTCTTTCGGGTTCCACGCTCCCGAGGTGTGCTGTGTGGCCGTGAAGCTGTGCGCGCCGCCTCGCTTGAAGAAAACGTCCATACGCGCATTGTGGCACAGGTCTCATACGGCTCTCATGCGACGAAACAGCTGACGGGAACCGGTGCGTCCAGCCTCTGGAGAGCGGGGCCGCGGGCAGTGACCGGCGCCTAGACAGTTGGGGTGCTCAATACAATTGAGACTATGTCGGTGCAGAAAATCGTCCTCTTCTACGTATTCACCCCTCTTGCTGACCCGGAAGCCGTGCGCCTGTGGCAGCACGCGCTCGCCGAAGGGTGCGGGCTGAAAGGCCGCGTCATCATCTCCAAAGACGGGATCAACGCAACGCTCGGCGGGGACATCGACGACGTCAAAAAGTACGTGCGCATCACCAAGAGCTACGAACCGTTCAAAAAGGCCGACATCAAATGGTCAACCGGCCACGGTGACGACTTCCCGCGCCTGTCGGTCAAAGTCCGGCCCGAGCTTGTCACCTTCACTGCGCCGGATGAAATCAAGGTCGATGCCGACGGTGTGATCGGCGGGGGAGAGCACCTCAAACCGGGTGCCCTGCACAAGCTCGTGGACGAACGCGGTGACGACGTCGTGTTCTTTGACGGGCGCAACGCAATGGAAGCCGAGATTGGGCGCTTCCAAGGGGCGATCGTGCCGGACGTGGAAACCACGCGGGACTTCATTGACGAAATCGAATCCGGCAAGTATGACGAATATAAGGACCGCCCGGTGGTGACCTACTGCACCGGCGGCATCCGCTGCGAAGTGCTGTCGGTGCTCATGAAGAACCGCGGCTTCAACGAGGTCTATCAGCTGGACGGCGGGATTGTCCGCTACGGCGAAACCTACGGCAATTCAGGCCTGTGGGACGGTTCGCTGTACGTGTTCGACAAGCGCATGCACATGGAGTTCGGCTCCGGTGCGGAGTCTCTGGGCTCGTGCTTGGAATGCGGCAAACGCACCCCGAAGTTCGTCAACTGCGCCAACGAAAGCTGCCGCCAGCAGTTCCTGCGCTGTGAAGACTGCACGCGTGCGGGTCTGCACCCCACGTGCGGCAGCTGCGTGTCAGTCGGCATGTGAGGGGCGGGGCGGCTGAGCTTGCCGTGCGGCTGCTGAGCTTGCCGTGTAGTCGGCGGCGCTGTTGGGCACTGCGCTTCAGCCCTCCCGCAGCTGGACCTTGCTGATTTTGCCCGTTGATGTTTTGGGCAGTTCAGCCACGTAGCGGTATTCGCGCGGAACTTTGAAACCGGCAAGGCGGGCTCGCAGGTGTGCTGTGAGCACATCGTCCTCAAGCTCTGCGCCTTCGCGGGTGACGACGTAGGCGCGCGGGCGTTCGCCCCACTTGGGGTCGGGCACTCCGACAACGGCGGCTTCGGCCACCAGCGGGTGCGCGCCCAGGGCGTGCTCGACTTCGATGGTCGAAATGTTCTCGCCGCCGGAGATGATGATGTCCTTTGCGCGGTCCTTCAGTTCGACGTAGCCGTCTGCGTGCATAACGCCGAGGTCCCCGGTGTGCAGCCAGCCACCTGCAAAGGCCTTCGCGGTGGCTTCGGGGTTGCGGTAGTAGCCGGCCATGACGGTGTTGCCGCGC
>NZ_KV823268.1:83567-115927 GCF_001815905.1 Brevibacterium sp. HMSC07C04
CGGTAGTAGCCGGCCATGACGGTGTTGCCGCGCACCACGACCTCGCCGATTGTCGCTCCGTCGGCGGGCACATCGACAAGAAGGCCATCGCTGTCGGGTTCGCGCTGAACAACGCGCAGTTCGCTGGAGCCGATCTGCCCCACACCCTGCCTGGCCAGCAGAGCCGCCCGGGTCTCAGCAGGGAGGTCCTTCCACTCGTCCTGTTCGTAGGCGATCGTGTAAGGACCGGCTGTTTCGGTCATGCCGAAGGAGTGGGTGACGGAGAATCCGAGGGCTTCGACATCGGCCAGCGTGCGCGGGTCCAGAGGCGCTCCGCCGCAGGTGACGCGCAGTGTGTAGTTCAGCCGGTGGGCTTCGTCGGTGGCCAGCACAGTGCGCACGACGGTCGGTGCGCCGTTGAAGTGTGTGACCCGGTGGCGGTCGATGAGCTCCCAGATCTTCGGTCCGCGCACTGCCCGCAGGCACACCTGGGTGCTGCCGGCTGCGATGAGCGCCCACACGCCGCACCAGCCGTTGCAGTGGAAGATCGGCAGGGGCCACAGGTAGACGCTGTCGGTGTCGAAGCGGGAGTGGATCACCTGGTTGATGGCGTTTGTGTACGCCTGACGGTGGGTGACGATGACGCCCTTGGGATTGCCTGTTGTGCCGGATGTGTAGTTGATGCCCAGCGGGTCGAGTTCGCTGTGGGGCGCCCACTGAAACTCACGAGGTGCCTGCCCGGTCTGGTCTGCTCCCGGCTGCTGGGTCTGGGCTAGGAGGTCCGCAAGGTCGACGAAGCCTTCAGGCAGGTGTGCGGCGGGGTCGGCAGTGCGGTCGACGGCGATGGTCGCGACGGTTGTGAGCTGGCCGATCAGCGGTTGGACAACCGGGATGTATTCGGCGTCAATGACGAAGACCCTTGCGCCGGAGTGTTCGAGGATGAAGTGGATTTCTGCGCTGGTCAGGCGGATGTTCAGCGGGACGAGGACAGCACCGGCCAGCGGCACCGCGAACTGAGCGGTTGCCATTTCGAGGGTGTTCGGCGCCATGTAGGCCACGCGGTCGCCAGGGCGGATGCCGAGGTCGGCCAGCAGCTGTGCGCGGTGTTGGGCATCGGCGGCGAACTCGGCGAATGTGCGTGCGGTTTCGCCGTCGATGACGGCTGTGCGGTTGGGGTAGACGCAGGCGCTGCGCTCAAGGAAGCTCAGCGGCGAAAGGGGTGTGTGCAGTCCAGTCATAGCTGTGAGGCTTCCAGAGCCCTGCCTCGTGGGGAGCTTAAGCGGTCACACAGTTTCACGGCCCGTCATACATGACGGGTGTATGACGGGCCGTGAAGTGAAGATGACGTTATGCGGCGGAAATCAGCTGTCTGCGCTGAGGCCGCCGCCCTGCCATTCGTCGAAGAAGTCCTGGTTGTCCTGAGCCCATTCATCGACGGCTTTCTGCGGTTCTTTGCCGTCGTAGTCTTTGGCCATGACCTTCTCCAGGCCCTCCAGACGTTCTGGGGTCAGCGCCAGATTCTTCAGGGCCTGCGCTGCCTGCGGGTGTTCATCCGTAAAGCCGACACGTGAGAACGAGTAGAGGAAGTCTGGGTCGCCGAAGGCACCGAGGTCGTCTTCGAGGTCGCGGATGTTGAACTCGTCGTACGCCCAGTGCGGGTGCCACAGAGTGACGGCGATGTTGTCGCCGCTGTTCTCAGCCTTGCTCAAAGCTGCGAGCATTGCCGGGGTCGACGATGAGATGAGCTTGAAGTTTTCCAGGCCGTATTCTGGGATGACGTCTTTTTCCATTGCGCCCATGAGGCCTGAGCCCTTTTCGATGCCGACGATCTCGCCGCTGAAGTCGTCCTTGTGGTCCTTCAGCTCGCTGAGTTTGGTGATCGGGGCATCTTCGTTGACGGCCACGACGTTCTGGGCCTGGTCGTACCAGCATCCTTGGTCTTCGAGTTTGTCCTGGTATTCCTCGATGTACTTTGCGTGGGTGACCGGCAGCATTGACGATGACATCCAGTCGACATCACCGTTGGCGGTGGCGACAAAGCCGGGGGCCAGATCGAACATCTTGACTTCGACCGAGTAGTCGTAGTTCTTCTCCAGAAGATATTTGGCCAGGTGCGCGGTCGCGATCGTTTCATCCCAACCGTTGAACGCGGCGACGGTCACGGATTTGTCTTCGTCTTCTGCGCTTTCAACGCCGTCGAGCGGTTTGGAGTTTTCCGCGGGCGTGCAGTCGCCCCAGTCGCGATCCTTGTTCGCTTCAGTGGTGCCCCCGCTTCCTCCGCTGCAGCCGGTGAACAGCATGACAGCGGAAACGCTGAGAGCGGTGAGTAGGCGTGCAGTTTTCACGATGCTCCTTCGATAGCGGTTGTCATCGTTTTCACAGTAACAAGCGGGTTGGCTGCCTTACAGGCTGCGCGCGAGTACATGCCGTGTCACCTGGCGGTGGCTCACCGCACAGCGAAGGGCCCAGTAGGCTAAAAGGCCGAAAAAGGGAAGCACTCCGTCTGCCAGCAGAACGAAAAGCAGGGCCAGGGGAATCTGCGCGCACCACACACCCAGCGCATTGCTGACGAACTCGCGGTTCGTCATCCCGAACAGCCGCAGCAGAGTGACATTGCCGTACGTCAATCCCGCGATGGGGCACAGCAGCGCGACGACAGCAGTCGAGAGACGGACGGCGGAGACGACATCGGAATCAGGTGACGAAAACGGTGCGGCAGCAAATCCACCCAGCAGCACGAGAAAGCCGACAGCAGCTCCGATCAAGAAGAACGTTCTGCGCACTTCCCTCGCTCCGCCTCGGATGGTGTTCGGGTCTTCCGCATAGACCTTGCCGAGGATGTACAGGGCTGCGGACGACACACTGGATACAAAGATGAATGCGAGCAGATGGGCCTGCACGCCAAAGCGCATTCCCGCCAGTGCGGCTGTGCCCGAGGCGGCGAGAATCAGCGTGAAGACAACATTTCCGCCGTAGTCCACGACCGCGGAGCCCACTGCAGGCCAGGCGAGCTTTGGCCACTCGGCATAGCTCCTGCGGACTTCGGCGCTCGGTTTGTTCTGTGTGCGGTGTCTTGCGATGAGGCCCGCGAGGAAAACAGCGGCAGGATTGTGCTGATGGTGCTCCCAATACCAGCTCCGAAGGCCCCGAGCTCCGGTGCAGGGCCGAGACCGTAGATGAGCACTGCGTCCAGCAGAAGGTTTGCAGGACCGGAAATCAAAAAGGCGATCAGTGGGACGCTCGTCCGACCCCAAGCCACAAGAGCAATCGCCATGGTTGCCCCGGCGATTTCTGTGACGAGGGACGGTGCGCGGCCCGCACTGTATGACAGAGCCGCCGACCATGTGGCGTCGCTGAGCGTGAAAAAGCCCCAGGCGGACGCGGCCACGCCAGCGCATGAGAGCAGGGCGGCAAACGG
This sequence comes from Brevibacterium sp. HMSC07C04, assembly GCF_001815905.1. Taxonomy (GTDB): domain Bacteria; phylum Actinomycetota; class Actinomycetes; order Actinomycetales; family Brevibacteriaceae; genus Brevibacterium. The sequence goes on from NZ_KV823268.1 coordinate 86,965, forward strand.
CAGAACTCGCTTCAGGGCGATTGCCAAACCACCTGTTTCCAGGCCGCCATCGTCACCCTGTGGCTGACGAGGGGCCAAAATACGGTAGGCCATGAGTGCGCCGAGCAGCGCGTTGATGGGCAGTTCATACAGTGCCGCACCCAGAGCCACACCGGCCAGTGCCGATGTCGAATAGTGCGCTATCAACAGCGAGTCGGTTACTCCTAAGACGACGCTGCCGATTGCCGCGAGCAGCGGCGGCCAGGTGTACGTGAACAGCACACCCGGCCGCAGCAGTCGGCCATGACCCGGCGAGTCTGTCCTAGCCAAGTTCCGCTGCCGTCTGGGTTTCTTCGCCCAGCACGTGGTGGCGCAGGAAGTCGATGAATGTGCGGTACCAGACCTCCGCATTGCCGCGGCCCAAAATCCAGTGGCCCTCGTCGGGGAAGTACAGGAAGCGATGCTGCGTCAGCCCGTCCGGCCCAGCTGGGGTCTTCGTCTTGCGCAGCAGGTCAAACCACAGTTCCTGACCCTGGCCGATGGGCACCCGGTAGTCCTTGTCGCCGTGGATGACGAGCATGGGGATCTCGATGTCGGCAGCGTACAGGTGCGGTGAGTACTCCCGCGACTGACCGGCCATCGCGTCGTTCCACGAAGAATTGTCGGTTGTCCGGCCCATGGATTCCGTGTTCCACAGGGACGCGTGGGTGACAGCGCACTTAAAGCGCGAACCCGTGTGCCCAGCAACCCAGTTGGTCATATAGCCGCCGTAGGACCCACCGGCAAAAGCCGTGCGCACAGAGTCGATGTCAGCGCGCTTTTCGGTCGCGTCGGTCAAAGCCATGATGTCGGTGAAAGGTGTGCCGCCCAGCTGCTGCTGACCGCGGGCAATCATGTTCTGGCCGTAGCCGGTGGAAATCGCGGGATCCGGCAGGAGCACCGCAAAGCCGGCAGCCACAAACGGTGCCGGGTTCCACCTGTAGGTCCACGCATTCCACGATCCCCACGGACCACCGTGTGCAAACACAACAAGCGGGTGTGGGCCGTCGCCTTCCGGCAGCGACAGCCAGGCGCGAATCTCGGTGCTGTCCTCAGCAGTCGCAGTGACCTCGTCAAGCCGACCCGGCACCTTGACCGCTCCGGTCGGATTGGCAAGTTCGGTGACCTCACCGCTGGTCGGGTCGATTGCCACCGGCTGCGGTGGGCAGTCAATGGCAGAGCGCAGAGCCACCACGCGGCCGTCGTGTACGGCAAGCCCGGAGTAGGTGTACTTCTGCCCCGGACCGCCAGCCAGCCTGCGCGGGGCCGAATCGTTCAGACCACCGATCCACACGGAACCGCGGCCGTGGTCATCGGATGCGGCCACAAGCGTGCTGTCATCGAGCCACACAGTGTCAAACCACTGGTCGAACTCCGGCCACAGGCGCTGCTCACCGGTCAACCCGCCAGCCCTGTCAACGGAGTGGACGTAGGTCTGAGGGTCCAAATCCTGATTGGGCATCCATTCGGCGACGTGTTCAATGACTACGCGCGAATCATCCGGGCTGAGCGCACCCAGCCAGCGCGCGTCCGTGGGCTGGGACGTCAGCAGCTGCTGGGGCGCGTGTTCGCCGGTCAGGTCGACCCGGTGGATGCTCACCTGGTCGATGTGGTCTATGAGTGTCCGCCGCACTGTCACCAGCGCCCACGCGCCGTCGGCGGAAACCTCCCACGCGATGAGAGTGCCGTCCGGCATCTGCGGGTATGTGAAGTCCAGAAGCGGCGGAAGGCCGTCGCCGTCGCGCTTGAGCGCAAAATCGTCCGAGGTGGAGCTCAGCTTCCCCAAATCCTGCGGCAGCTGTGCCACCGCCAGTCGGTTCACACTCGGCCCGAGGTCGGAATCCCAGCGGCGGGTGGGGAACTCAGCGTGCAGGATGCCGGAGACTTTCGCGTCTGAGCGCTTCTTGGCAAGCTCAGCGTGCTCTTCTTCGCTGCCTGCCTGCGAGTGCACTGTCAGCTGTGCCACGAGCACACCGGGGCGACAGACGACCGGGCCGAAGCCGCCGGGGCGTGTGGCAATGCGACGCGCTTCACCGCGGGCCGGAAGCAGAAACAGTGCGGCGTCGCCGGGTTCATCGCCGTCGTCACCGGCCCGTTTGGCGGTGAAGAAGACCGAGCCGTCGTCGGCGATAGCGGTCGCACCGATCGAAGCTGCTCCGCGGGTCAAACGCCGTGGGGTCGCGTAATCGGTGTTCTTATCACCGGCGAGTTCAGCCAGATGCGTGGTGTAGGTGCGCCCCGTGCCGTCCAGCGATTGTACGGAGGCCAACAGGGGACCGCCGTCACGGCGACAGTTCAGACCAGTGGTGCGCGGCGCATCGAGAAGTGACGTGAGGGTGGGGATGTACGACGGAGAGTGAGCTTCTTCGACCATGCCGACACTCTACCGGCGCAAAGTGACCCCAGCCATATAGGGGTTTGCGGGTAGGACCGCTCAGCGCAGCAGAGCGGCTATGGCAGCAGCGGTAAGGCCGCTTCCGTCCTCGTCATCGGCCGAACAGCCTTTCGAAGAATCCCTTTTTCTTCTTGGGCTGGTCTTCGACCGGTGCCGGGCTCGCGGTTTTGGGCTCGGGTTCCGACGTGTCTTCCTGTGCCGACTCCGAAGGCGCTTCCTGCTTTTCAGGAGTCTCTGTGGCTTCGGGAGCCTCGGTTGATTCGTGAGCCTGCGGCGTCTCGGCCTCTTCGGGTTCCGTGGGTGCCGGTGTTGGTTCGCTGACTTCGCCGACGCCCGAATAGTGTTCGCCCGGGGCGGGGGCGGCCTCTTCGGCACGCGGTTCTTCATCGACTTGTTCAAGCACGCTGAAGTCGACTTCGATCGGCACCGACTGCGGTGCAACCGGCTGGGCGGCGCTGAACTGCGCCTCAGCTTCGCCAGCCAGCGGTGCGTGAACCTGGCAGCTGGTCAGGCGGGAGTGCTTGTCGAAGTCGATGTCAGCTGAACCGTCGGTCAGCAGGATCCGCAGGCTGGTGCCCTCCAGGGGAGCGACAGCAAAGCCGCGCAGCGCCGCATAGTCAAGCAGCGCCTGCCTGTGACCGGTGATGCTTCCTGACTTCACACCGGCAGCCAGCGCTTTGACGACCGAGCGGATGGTCGGTCCGAGCTCGCCCAGGCCGTGCACGTCCAGCAGAGTCCAGACGGTCATCGTGCCGGTTTTCAGCGGGTAGTGCACCCAGTGGCCCGTGATCCGCTTGGCGGCGATCACCAGACCGAGGGCGTCGTCATCACCTGCTTTGAACTCATCGAGCGTGAGGTCGTTGATCCCCTCGCTCTGACCGTAGTCGCGCACTGCGTTGGCAAGTTCGACAACGGGACCGGAGAAGTCACTGAGCTCCGACCACGCCCACCGCCAGGTTCCGGACACAGTGTCGGTGGAACCCAGAAGATGGACGTCGGCGTGCAGCTGATCGCCGAACACAATGTGCCCGCGCTGCAGGTCGACTTCCCATTCGCCATTGGTCTGGGCCAGAAGAGATTCAAAGGTCCTTTGGGCTTCGACCGATCCGAAAGCAGCCTGCCGCAGCAGGGTATCCATTTCGCTCATGAACTCATTTCTCCAAAACTGTGCGCAGCACGGACGTGAAGAACCCCTGACCGTCGACGCCCTGGCGCATGCCGGAAGCGGAATCGGGGCCGAAGCCGGCTTCGACAGCGTGTTCGGGGTGGGGCATGAGTCCTGCGACGTTGCCGCGCTTGTTGGTCACACCCGCGATGAGGTCGATTGATCCGTTGGGGTTGGCGCCCACGTAGCGGGCGAGCACCTGGCCGTCCGCTTCGAGCTCCCGGAGGGTTTCAGCGGGAGCCTGGAAGGAGCCTTCGCCGTTCTTCAGCGGGATGATGATCTTTTCGCCGGCTTCGTAGTCGCGGGTCCAGGCGGTGTCGGCGTTGACGATTTCAAGTTCCTGGTCCTTGCAGATGAACTGCTGGGCGGAGTTGCGCACGAGAGCTCCGGGCAGCAGTCCGGCTTCGCACAGAACCTGGAAGCCGTTGCAGATGCCCAGGACGGGCATGCCGTCCTCGGCTGCGGCGATCACGGACTCCATGACGGGAGCAAAGCGGGCGATAGCGCCGCAGCGCAGGTAATCGCCGTAGCTGAAGCCGCCGGGCAGAATCACAGCGTCGACGCTCTTGAGGTCTGCATCCGCGTGCCACAGGCTCACGGCCTGTGCTCCCGAGAGCGTGACGGCCCGAGCGGCGTCGCGGTCGTCGAGGGTGCCGGGGAACGTGACAATGCCGATGCGCACGTTCTGGGCCCCGTCGAGCACCGTGGTTGAGCGCTGGGCTCCAATAAGTGGTCCGCCGTCGGTGTAGGCGGTGCGGGTGGCGGTCACTTGTTGCCGTCCTCAGCGGGGTAGACGCCGACAACGTCTTCGATGATGGTGTTGGCCAGCAGCGTTTCGGCTGCTTTCTTCACCTGTTCGAGGACTTCGTCCGTGGGTTCGCCGTCGTGCTCAAGCTCAAAGCGCTTGCCCTGGCGAACCGCGAAACCGGAGAATCCCAGACGATCGAGTCCCGCCCCGATGGCTTTGCCCTGGGGATCGAGGATCTCGGGTTTCGGCATGACCTCGACGATGTAACGTGCCACCTGCGCTCCTTCGTTCGCTCCGGTGATGACGGCGCCATCATCTTAACAACGTACGAAGGCACTTACGATGAGCCGCGCAGCCGCCTCACCAGGTGTTGGACCCGGGCCCCGTAGGCCTTCAGGCCCACTTTTCGGCCGGTGTGGTCACGCGGTGGTCGAAGGCTTTGGGAAGGGGTCTCCCGTGATCCTTTCGAAGGCCTCGATGTAGCGTGCCGAAGTCTTTTCGATGATGTCCTGGGGCAGCTGAGGGGGCTGCTGTCCGCTGCTCTTGTCCCAGCCCGATGCGGGGCTGGTCAGCCAGTCGCGGACGAACTGCTTGTCGAAGCTCGCCTGTGATCTGCCCGGCTGATAGTCGTGTGCGTCCCAAAACCGCGAGGAGTCCGGGGTGAGCACCTCGTCTCCCAGCACAATGTCTCCGGCACCGTTGCGGCCGAACTCGAACTTCGTGTCAGCCAGGATGATGCCGCGCTCGCGGGCGATTTCCTCAGCCCGCGCGTACACCTTGAGCGTGAGCTCGCGGAGAGCCTGCGCATCAGCTTCGCCGATCATGTCGGCTGACTTCTCGAAGGTGATGTTCTCGTCGTGTTCGCCGACCTCGGCTTTTGCCGCGGGCGTGTAGATCGGATCGGCAAGACGATCGGATTCGCCGAGCCCTTCGGGCAGCGCCACTCCGCAGACAGCTCCGGTTCGCTGGTAGTCGGCCAGCCCCGATCCGGTCAGGTAGCCCCGTGCCACGCACTCGATGGGGAACATGGTGAGCGGTTCGCAGATGAGTCCGCGCCCGGCAACCTCAGCGGGCACATCGGCGCTCACCACGTGGTTGCCGACGATGTCCCCCAGCTGGTCGAACCACCAGGCGGACAGCCCGGTGAGGACGGCGCCCTTGTGGGGGATCTCCGATTCCAGTACGAAGTCGTAGGCGGAGATGCGATCGGATGCGACCATGAGCAGAGACTGGGCGACCTCAATCGATTCGGCGCTTTCGGGCACGTAGAGGTCGCGGACCTTGCCGGAGTAGACGTGCTTCCAACCCGGAACGGCGACTGCCTCAACCTGGTGGCCTGTCATCGGCTTCCTCCCTGCGGGATCGTGATGCGGTTTTCTGCTGCGGCCTGGGCAATGTCGGTGCGATGGTGCTCGCCGGGCCACTCAATAAGGCCAACGGCCTCGTAGGCGCGGCTGCGCGCGTCGGCAAGATCGGCACCGAGTGCGGTCACCGACAGTACGCGCCCGCCGCTGGTTGTCAGTTCCCCGTTGCCTGCCGTCGATGTTCCAGCGTGGAACACGTGCACGTCTTCCAGTGCATTGGCCTGGTCAATGCCGGTGATGACATCGCCCTTGGCGGGGCTGGCCGGGTAGTTCTGCGCGGCCATGACAACCGTGACGGCCGCCTTGTCGGCCCATTCAAGCGGCGGCAGCTGTGCCAGCCGACCGGTTGCCGCAGCGTGCAGCACAGTGCCCAGAGGGCTTGTCAGCCGCTGCAGAACAGCCTGGGTTTCCGGATCGCCGAACCGGGCGTTGAACTCGATGACCTCAATGCCGTTCTTCGTCAGCGCCAGCCCGCAGTACAGCAGGCCCACAAAGGGCGTTCCGCGGCGGGCCATTTCATCGACAACCGGCTGTGCGACCTGCGCAATGACGTCGTCGACCAGATCCGCGGGAGCCCACGGCAGGGGAGTGTAGGCGCCCATGCCGCCGGTGTTGGGGCCCTCATCGTCGTCGAGTGCCCGCTTGAAGTCCTGCGCCGGGGCCAGCGGAACCGTGGTGGTGCCGTCGCACAGCACGAACAGCGACACTTCGGGTCCGTCGAGGAAGTCCTCGATGACAACACGGTCCGCTTCGGCAAGGCACGCGCGGGCGTGGGCCAGGGCTTCGTCCCTGTCAGATGTGACGACAACGCCCTTGCCGGCGGCCAAGCCGTCGGCTTTGACCACGTGTGGGGCTCCGAATCGGTCAAATGCTTCTTCACATTCGGCAAGCGAGGTCGCGGCGACCGACTGCGATGTGGGAACTCCCGCGGCCTGCATGATCTCCTTGGCAAAGGCTTTCGAGCCTTCAAGCTCTGCCGCGGCGGCATCCGGGCCGAAGACTGCGATCCCCGCTTCCCGCAACGCATCGCCGACACCGGCAACCAGGGGAGCTTCGGGGCCGATGACTACGAGGTCTGCCGCAAGCTCGTGGGCAAGTGCGACAACCGCCCGCGGGTCGGTCAGTTCTACGCTGCGAATCTCACATTCCTGTGCCATACCCGGATTGCCGGGCGCTGCGAAGAGCGCGTGAACTCCGGGATCGGCGGCCAAACCGGTGACAAGGGCGTGTTCGCGGGCGCCCGAACCCAAAACCAAGACCTTCACAACGAAAAGTTTAGCCGTCAACATCGCACGGGCTCTGACGTGACCTCGTGGCGGCGTGCGCTTAGGGTGTACGGCATGCAGACCTTCACCGCAGACAGCTCCGAAGAGCTCGCCGTCGTATCCCGCTCTGACTTCGTCGAATCGCGGCACATCGGCTCGGCGGCTCTCGTAGACCCCAGCGGTGTTGTCGTCGCAGCGATAGGGGCCCCTGCGGAGCCGGTGTTCGCCCGGTCGTGCCTCAAACCGCTGCAGGCGATTGCGTGCATGCAGCTGGGCGTGCCGCTTTCTGGGGAGGCCGCGGTTCTGGCAAGCGCCAGCCACCGTGCAGAAGCCGAACACGTGTCGGTTGTCAAGAGCATGTTGTCGTCGGTCAACCTCGGCGAAGACGACCTCCAGTGCCCATCCTGCGCACCGGCTGATGCTGACAACAGGGCGGCTATGCGCATGAGCGGCCGGGCTGAATCGCGGCTGTTCTTCAACTGCTCCGGCAAACACGCCGCCTTCCTCATGGCACAGAAGATCGCAGGCGGACGGCCGGAAGACTATCTGCGCCCCGATTCGATCGTGCAGAAGCAGGTTCGGCAGACAGTGGAGGACTTCTGCGGTGAAGCTGTCAGCGCTGCTGGAATCGACGGCTGCGGAGCCCCCGTATATGCGCTGAGCCTGCCCGGTCTGGCCCGCGGAATCTCCGGCGCAGCCTCTGGAAGAACCGAGAGCGCTCATCAGCTGATGTCTGCCGTTTTGGGCAGCCCGTGGGCAATCGAAGGCCGCGGCAAAGAGAACTCGGTCGTCATCGAACGGCTGGGCATCCTCGCCAAAAAAGGCGCCGAGGGCGTGTGTGTCATGGCCACACCCGATGGCTGGGCGGCTGCGGTCAAAGTGCTCGACGGTTCTTCGCGCCCGGCCTCACTTGTCGCCCTGCGCCTGCTTGCATCCGCAGGTGCGGTGAACATGGAGGCCGCGCTGGGGGTTCTGTCCGATGTTGCGCCGCGCGTCACGGGCGGGGCAGACGAACACGGACGCGCGCTCGATGCCGGTGAAGTTCTGCCCGGCGCGGGCCTGCTGGCCGCGGAATCCAAACTCGCCGCATCCAGGCCGGACGCCCCGACCGGCACAGCCGCCGACCGCGAAGACCTCCCGGTCTGAGACCCGAACTGAGCCGCACCGAACAGCACTGAGGAGCAGCATGAGCATCCGCCGTCGCATTGATCCCGAAGAAGGGCGTCGAGCACTTGAGGTTTGGCAGGAGTGGCGCAACCACCAAAGCGGTGACGTCGACCGAGCGACCCTCGCCACCGCCGTGCGCTACGCCGTGGAGGAATTCGCTGAGCGCAACCCCGGTGGTGCGGTCGAAATCCGCATCCCGCCGTTTGCCGCCGCCCAGGCCATCGAGGGTCCCAAGCATTCCCGCGGAACACCCCCGAATGTCGTCGAGGTCCAGCCGGAGACCTGGCTCCTGCTGGTCACGGGGCAGGCTGACTTCGCTGACGAGGTGAAGGCCGGCCGGGTGGAAGCCTCCGGCACCCGCTCAGACCTGAGCGAGCATCTGCCTCTTCGCGGCGTGCTCTAGAATCGTCTGCCGGTCCGCAAACTGCCTCAAGCCCAGTCGTCTGGAGAACCCGATGAAGAAAACCGCCCTCGTCTCCGTCCGTCGAGCCCCGAAGTACGGGTCCTTCGCTGCCGTCGGGGCGCTTGTTGGAGTTCTCATCGCCGGTGTGCTGGCTTTTCTTCCCTTCGACATGGGCGAGCTGACCCAGGAGTACAGCCGCGGCGCGGTCGTCGGCATGGGAGTTGTTCTGCTCGCGCTGACCGGAGCCGTTCTGGGTGCCGGGGTCGCACTGATTCTGGATGCGGTTCTGCGGCGCAAGGCGCGCACCGTGGAAGTCACCGGCCACTACGAAGAGCAGGGCGGACCAGAAGCTGAGGCAGCAGAAGCCGCCCGGGCAGCTCAAGCCGAAGAAGAAGAGGAAGCCGACGGCACCTCGCTCGAAACCAGCCCAGAAGAGCAGCGCGACCAGACTGCCGCCGAACAGACCCGCGCAGACCGAGAGGGCTGAATCCGGCAGAGCGTGTGGAACAATAGCGACTGTGGCACGTGCAGATGGACACCTGACAGCTGTTGTTGACTCCGCCGACAAAGGCCAAGACGAATGTGGCGTGTTCGGTGTGTGGGCACCGGGTGAGGAAGTCGCCAAGCTCAGCTACTTCGGCCTCTACGCCCTGCAGCACCGCGGCACCCAGTCGGCTGGCATTGCCGCCTCGACCGGCGAGCAGATCCTCGTCTTCCGCGACATGGGGCTCGTCTCCCAGGTGTTTGACGAAAACGACCTCGAAACCCTGCCGGGCCACATGGCCATCGGCCACACCCGCTATTCCACAACCGGCGCGCACGCCTGGGAAAACGCCCAGCCCACCCTGGGCCCAACAGGCTACGGATCTGTTGCCCTGTGCCACAACGGCAACCTCACGAACTTCGACGAACTCCAAAGCCTGGCCGATGAGCGCCTGGACAAGCACCGCGAAGTCGTTGCCGCCCACAAGCAGAAACCGCGGCGCACACGCGCCCACCGCGACTCATCGTCTGACACATCGCTCATCACGGAGCTGCTCGCATCATCCGATGCCGACAATCTGACTGACGCCGCACTGGGCCTCCTGCCGCAGATCAAGGGCGCTTTCAGTCTCGTGTTCATGGACGAGAACACCCTGTACGCCGCACGTGACCGCCACGGTGTGCGCCCGCTGGCGCTGGGCAAGATCGACCGCGGTTGGGTTGTGGCATCAGAAACCGCCGCTCTTGACATCGTCGGAGCGTCGTTCGTGCGCGAAATCCAGCCCGGCGAACTCATAGCAATTGACGAAGACGGTCTGCGCAGCCACCGCTTTGCCCAGGAGCAGGCTGCCCGCTGCGTTTTCGAATACGTCTACCTGGCTCGGCCCGACAGCGTCATCAACGGCAAAACAGTGCACAGTTCGCGGGTAGAAATGGGCCGCCGTCTGGCCCGTGAGCACCCGGTCGATGCCGATCTCGTGATCGCCACCCCGGACTCCGGTACGCCCGCCGCGGTCGGCTACGCAGAAGAATCGGGCATCCCGTTTGGGCAGGGGCTGATGAAGAACGCCTACGTCGGCCGCACATTCATCCAGCCTTCGCAGACCATTCGCCAGCTGGGCATTCGGCTCAAGCTCAACCCGGTGAAAGAGAACATCGAGGGCAAGCGCCTGGTGGTTGTGGACGACTCGATTGTCCGAGGCAATACGCAGCGCGCACTCATCCGCATGTTGCGCGAAGCCGGCGCCAAGGAAATCCATGTGCGGATCTCCGCACCGCCGGTCAAGTGGCCGTGTTTCTTCGGCATTGACTTCGCCACCCGCGCCGAACTCATTGCCAACGGCCTCGACACCCAGGAGATCTGCCGTTCTCTCGGGGCTGATTCGCTCGGCTACATCAGCCTGGACGGCATGATCGAGGCAACCACGCAGAACAGCAGTGAGCTGTGCACGGCCTGCTTCTCCGGTGACTACAGGATTCCGATTCCGCCGCAAGCCGATCTGACTGACGCAGAACTCTCTGGAACATCTGGAACAAAGGACAGCTGACATGACTCCGCCGAATTCCGCGACTGGCCCCCTGCACGGACCGGCTGCTTCTACAGGCCAAGCGGATGAAGACGGCCACCGTCTGACCGACAGGCCCGAAACCACCTACGCGTCTGCGGGGGTCGACGTCGAAGCCGGTGACCGTGCCGTCGAACTGATGAAGTCCGCTGTGGCGGCAACGCACAACGCGAACGTCGTCGGCGGTGTGGGCGGCTTCGCCGGCATGTTCGACGCTTCTTTCCTCAAGGACTACGACCGCCCGCTTCTGGCGTCCTCCACTGACGGTGTGGGCACGAAGGTTGCAATTGCCCAGCAGATGAACATTCACGACACGATCGGCTGGGACCTCGTGGGCATGGTTGTCGACGACATCATCGTCGGTGGGGCCAAGCCGCTGTTCATGACCGACTACATTGCCTGCGGCAAGCTCGTTCCCGAACGGATCGCCGACATCGTCCGCGGTATTGCCGAAGCGTGCCGCGAAGCCGATGTTGCGCTGGTCGGCGGTGAAACTGCGGAACACCCCGGCTTGCTGGGCGAAGACGAATACGATGTTGCAGGTGCTGCCACGGGAGTCGTTGAGGCCGCCGATATGCTCGGTGCGCAGAAAGTGCAGGCAGGCGATGTCCTCATCGGACTTCCCGCTTCCGGTCTGCATTCAAACGGGTATTCGCTGGTGCGGCGCATCATCGCGGATGCCGACTGGGACCTGCACGCGCGCGTTGATGAATTCGGCCGCACCCTGGGCGAAGAGCTCCTGGTGCCCACCCGGGTCTACACCGGTCAGCTGCTCGAACTTCTGGAAAACCAGCCCGGTGCGGTGCACGCCATGTCGCACGTGACCGGCGGCGGCCTGTCGGCCAATATGGCACGCGTCCTGCCTGCCGGTTCGATCGGCATTATGCGCCGCAGCACGTGGGAGGTTCCCCCGGTGTTCAGCGTGCTGGGCGACCTGGGCGGTGTTCCGCAGGCTGACCGTGAGCGCACGTGGAACATGGGTGTGGGCATGGTGCTCATCGTCGACGCCAACCGCGTGGACGATGTCCTGGGCTCTTTCCGCGGTTCGTGGATTCTAGGCGAGGTTGCCGAAGACACCGGCAAACACTCATCCGACAGCTTCTACGTCACCGGCGCTAAGGGCGTCGACGGCGGTGCGGCCATCCTGCTGGACTGAGACTGTCCCGCAGCGGTGCCGCCTGACTGGGGCGGCACCTCGGCAGTTCACCAGCGCCCGGCGGTGCGCCGACCAAAACAGGCCAGCTAAAACAAGCAGTGGGGGCAGCCAGACCAAGCTGGCTGCCCCCACTGTCCGTGCAGACTAAGGTCCGTCAGTCTTCGTCGGAATCGTAGTCTGCGTATTTTTCTGCGTATTCGGAGTAGTCGGGATCGTCGTCGTACTGATCGTAGTCGTTCGATCCTGATTTGCCGGAAAGCTCCCGCTGAAGGGCGGAAAGGTCGGTTTCGGGGCTGTAGTACTTGAGTTTCCGGGCTACCTTGATCTGCTTTGCCTTAGCGCGGCCGCGACCCACAGGCGTCGACCCCCTCTTCGTCGATCCAGGGCACCCAAGATAGGCCCCGGTTTGCGTTTGTGTGCTTCAGTTCGGCGTCATTCTATCGGACCCCTATGCACTTTGCCATTTGAGACGGGCCATAAGACGCCGTTTGCTCAGCCGTGCGGCTAGGCTGGACGGTATGGCTTATGAGCGCAGGTATCAGGTTTGTCTGAGGGTTTTCGAACCGCTGGACGCACATCCGGAACTCGGCGACTATCCGGTGTCGGACAACCGCGCGATGATCGAGGAGCTTGTTGCAGCCGATGCTGACGCCCGGCTGATCAGCTTCCCACCGGACCCTATTGCCGATTCTTATCGCGGCACTCCGATTTTCCTCACGGCAGAAGAGTGGGGCGATGGCATTACGCGGGTCTGCCCGGTACAGGACGATATTCGCTCGTGGCACGCTGTTGACGCTTTGGCGGAGAACGTTTCACGCGATGAACTCGACACCCTTGTGCTGAAGTCCGCGCGCAGGCGTGCCGCTGCCCGGCGTGTGGAGTGGCTGCAGGACGACCCCGATGACCGTGTGTTCACCCGCACCGCCGCTTGGGAGGTTTCACCCGTGTGGTGGCTCGCCTTTGACCTCGACGCTGACAGGGTCCGCACTGACGAGGCGGAGGACGGCTCCCAGCGCACCTTCATCAGGACGGACATTGTGGCTGCCTCTGCTCGTGTGGGCTGGGCTCTGTCTGTGGTTCGGGAGAAGTCCCGGCTGCGCGCTGTTGTCGAATCCGCGGCGCAGTTCGGCAAGTGGCTGGAGACTTTTGATCCGAACGCGGTTCTTGAGCTCGACCTGGGCGGCATGACGGGTGTGCTCGATCCTGAGCAGGCGCAGGACTACGTTGACTCGTGGGTGGATGCGCTTGACTCCGATGACTTTGACAGCGCTGTCGCAGCCTTCAACCTGTACACGGAAAGCTGGGAGAAGCTGGGCCTGTTTTCCCGTTCCAGCTGAAGGACCGCACGTTCGCTGAGGCGTGTCGGCTGGGACGTGTGACGCTTTCTGACTGTTCGCGGCGGCTTCGTGACGATTGATGAACGCCGTCGCGGCCGGATTTCTAGTGTGACCGTATGGAACACGCACACCAAAGCAGACAATCCGCATCTGCGCCCGCACTGGCCGAAGACTTTGCAGCCGAGCTGCGGTTCCCGAGGCCCGTGCGCCCCGCACTGTCTTTCGAGGTCATGCCTGCGCGCACACCTCAGGCGCGTGAGGTTCTGCCGGAGCTGATCAGCGCTCTAGAAGCGTACGGGCCCGACTACGTGGCGATCACATCTTCAGCGAAATCCGGTTGGGTACAGGGGACGGCAGATTTTGTTCGCGAGCTTTCCGCAACCACCCGGCTTCGGCCTTTGGCGCACCTGGCGTGTACGGCCGCTCCCACGGTCGAGCTGCTGGAATGGGTGGAGCAGTTCATTGACGCCGGGGTGCGCGGTTTCCTCGCAGTTCGCGGGGACCTGGCCGCCGGACAGACCCGTCCACCGGAGAACCACCTGCCGCACGCGGATGCTCTCGTCACTCGTGTGCGGCAGCTGGAAAAACGCAGCGCTGCCCGCTTCTGCGGTGGCAGGCTGTCCCTGGGGGTTGCCGCGTATCCGTCGGGCCACCCCGAATCGAGCGGTCCGGACGAAGACCTCGACGTCCTCGCCGCGAAACAGCGGGCTGGTGCGGACTTCGCCATCACTCAGCTGTTCTTCGACACCTCGGCGTACAGTCGCCTGCTGCGCTCAGCCCACCTGGCCGGCGTCACCATGCCGATCATTCCCGGGATCTTACCGATCACCTCGTCCGCCCGGCTGAACAGAATGGCCCACCTGTCCGGTCTGGTGCCGCCCCAGCGGCTGACCGAGCAGCTGGAAGGAGCCCGCAGCCCCGCACACGCCCGCGACATCGGCTTGGCCGCCACCGTGGAACTCGCCCAGCGGGTTCTCGACGCGGGAGCTCCCGGCCTGCACTTCTACACCTTCAATGACCCGCGGACAACGCTCGAAGTGCTCAACCGACTGGGCATCGCCGCGAGGACTGTCGGTGCGGTCGGTCGTGAAGCTGTGTGAACCCGTGTGACGGACTGTGATCTTCCGTGACCGCCAGATGACAGCAGAGGGGAGCCCACCGGCCCATCGTCTTTAGTGTCGCAAGCGAAGGAAGTCAGACTGCGGCTTCCGGTACAGCTATGAGAGGACGCACATGTCTCACACTGAACGCACCTGGGCCGCTTACCCCACTGCGACCGTCACCGGCTACCCGCGGATCGGACCGAACCGCGAACTCAAGAGAGCCCTCGAAGCTCTGTGGTCAGGCAAGATCTCGCCTGCTGAATTTGAAACAGCGGCACGCTCCGTGCGGCTGGAAACCTACGGCCGACTGACAGAACTGGGCCTGAATCAGCCATACGCTGTGCCTGCCGACTTCGCCGCCTACGACCAGGTTCTTGAAACCGCCGCGGCCGTCGGAGTTCTCGGCGGTGCGGCTGGAGACCTCGATTGGGAAGAGTACTTTGCCCTTGCTCGCGGCACCGATGACCGCCCGGCCCTTGAAATGACCAAGTGGTTTGACACGAACTACCACTACCTCGTTCCTGAAATCGGTCCCGACACCGTTTTCACTCCCCGCCCACAGCGAGTGACGGCGCTCGTGGAAGAAGCCGCTTCGGCAGGCCACACTGTCCGTCCCGTACTGGTGGGGCCGGTGACTCTACTGGCACTGTCAAAGGCTGCGGAAGACTACCCGAACTTCCGGCCCCTGGACCGGCTTGACGATCTGGTGAAGAACTACGCGGTGGTTCTTGCTGCCCTGGCAGAAGCGGGAGTCGAATGGGTGCAGCTGGACGAACCGGCCCTTGTCGCCGACTTCGACGCCGCTGATGATGACCAACTGGCCGGTCTTGCACAATCGGCCTACAGCACTCTGCTGAGTGCCGCGGTCGGCGATGAGCGCCCGCAGATCGCAGTCACCGCCTCCTACGGTTCACTGCGGGCAGGCCTCGATGCGCTTGCCTCAGTCGCTCCCGAAGCTCTCACAGTCGACATCTCCAAACCTACTCTGCAAGCCGACCCGGACTACATACAACGGATCACGGCGGCCGTACCCCCGCAGACGCACCTGGTGGCCGGCATCATCGACGGCCGCAACATCTGGGCGGCAGACCTCGAAACCCAACTGGAAACACTGCGCGGTTTCGACCGGCCGGTATCCGTGAGTACCTCGACATCGCTGCTGCACGTGCCCTACACCCTTGAAGGCGAAGTGAACCTCCCCGTTGACGTCGCCGGATGGCTCTCCTTTGCAGAAGAGAAGGTCACGGAAATCGAAGCACTCGCAGAAGCACTCGCCACCGGAACCACGCAGAGCCGTGAGGTTGCCTTCGCGCGTGCCGCACGAGCACAGCGCACCCGCACCGAATCCGCCCGCACCCACAATGATGCGGTGCGACAGCGCACGGCAGCCCTGCCAGCCGAAGTCAGCCGCGGCGATGTCAATGAGCGCCGTGCCGCGCAGAAAGCCCGCCTGGGTCTGCCTGATCTGCCCACAACCACAATCGGCTCCTTCCCGCAGACCGATGACGTCCGCAAGGCTCGTGCGGCTTTTCGCGCCGGCAGGATCGACGAGGCCGAATACACCGACACCATGCGGGCCGAAATCAAACGCGTTGTGGACCTGCAGGAGGACATCGGCCTAGACGTCATCGTCCACGGTGAACCCGAACGCAACGACATGGTCCAGTACTTCGCAGAGCACCTCGACGGTTTCGCCACGACAGCCAACGGCTGGGTCCAGTCCTACGGCAGCCGCTGTACGCGCCCGCCGATCCTGTTCGGCGATGTCAGCCGTGCCGAGCCGATTACCGTCCCGTGGTCGTCCTATGCGGCCAGCCTCACCGACAAACCTGTCAAAGGCATGCTCACCGGACCGGTGACCATTCTTGCGTGGTCGTTCGTGCGCGACGACGAACCGCTCAGCGTGCCCGCCGACCAGATTGCGCTCGCCCTGGCAGACGAGGTCAGCGACCTTGAAGACGCAGGCATCCCGATTATCCAGATCGACGAACCTGCTCTGCGCGAACTGCTGCCTCTGCGCGAAGATCGCCGTGCTGAATACCTTCAGTGGGCTGTGCGCGCTTTCCGACTGTGCGCTGTGGGAGCTCGTGTGGACACGCAGATCCACACCCACTTGTGCTACTCCGAGTTCGGCCAGGTCATCACGGCAATTCAGGAGCTCGATGCCGATGTCACCTCGATCGAGGCGGCGCGTTCGCGTATGGAGCTGCTGGATGCTCTCGATGACGGCTTCCACGCTGAGATCGGCCCGGGTGTGTGGGACATCCATTCGCCGCGCGTGCCGTCAACGGCCGAATTGGAGGATCTGCTGGGAGCGGCATTGAAGTCGATCGGCCCAGACCGCCTGTGGGTCAACCCGGACTGCGGTCTGAAGACGCGCGGCTACCGGGAGACCGAGGCGTCGCTGCGCAATCTGGTGCACGCTCGTGCCGCTTTGCTGGGCATTAGGCAGGGAGCTGGCGTCGCTGCGGCCGCTCATGTCTGAGGGTCCGCTGCTCTCAGCCTTCTGAGTGGACGCGGATTGACGGCTGGGACGTGTGAGAATGAGGGCATGGTTCGTGCTCACAACTCCAGTTCCAGTCGTCGGCTCCGCTTCCCCCGCGTTGCCAGCCGAAGTCGTGAGAAGACGGCTGCGCCGGCTCCCGTGCGGCACAACATTCGGGGTGTGTCCTTTGACAAGTTCGGTCTGCGTTCGATCGACATGGAACACGAGATCACGGCAATTGACACGCTTGCGCGCAAGCACGAGGACCGTGTGGTCGCATTTGCTGTTGATCGGCCCACCGCAGCACAGCTCAGTGAACTTGAGGACGTGTGGGATCTCCACCCGCTGCTGGTGGAGGACCTTGAGGCCAAAGAGCAGCGCGCCAAGGTCGAACGCTATGGCGATGTTCTTTTCGTGGTGGTCAACTCGGTTGTCTACCGGGACTCAAAAGAAGACATCGACGTCGGCGAAATTCACGTGCTCATGCGCGACAACCAAGTGGCTATTCTGTGTCAGAACGCTGCGGCTGCAGAAGCGTGGCACAGCCGTTCGGCCGATTTCATTCAACGCTGGTCTGAACACGACAGCCTCCTGGAACACGGCTCGGAGGCCGTCATTCACGGTCTGCTGGATTCCCTCGTCGACGACTATCCTCCGGTTCTGCGGGGGCTTGAACTCGACAAAGAGCAGATTGAACGGCAGGTGTTTTCGGGTGACCCCGCGGTTGCCGAGCGCATCTACCGCCTGTCGCGTGAGGTCATCGAACTGCAGCAGGCCTCGTCGTCGATGATGGGCGTGATTCGCCGTCTGCTGCTCGGCATCACCCGGCACGGCTATGGAAAAGACGAAGAGCTGCAGACATATCTGGAAGATGTGTCTGACAACCTGGCGACTGTCATTCCTGACATCTCTGAGCTGCGGGATGCACTCAATCAGATTCTGCAGGTCAATTCGACCCTCGTTTCGCAGCGCCAGAACGACGACATGAAGAAAATCTCCGGCTGGGCGGCCATTCTCTTCGCCCCGACGCTCATCGGCGCGATCTACGGTATGAACTTCACGGACATGCCGGAGCTCAACTGGTCCTTCGGCTACCCGATGGCGATTGGTGCGATGGTCGCGCTCGCCGTGGTTCTGTACGTGGTGTTCAAGAAAAAGGGCTGGATGTAAGTGGACTTTTCCCGTGCTTTTCCCGCCGCCACGACTTTGGCTGTTCCACGCGAGCTCCTTGCCGACGTTCGGGATGCAGGAGTTGCGCGGCTTCTCGCGGGCGAAATTGACGAGGCCGAATATGAATCCGATATGCGTGCCGCCCGACTGTCAGCGTACCGCCAGCTGGCTGACGATGGGCTGTATGAACCGCATGCGATTCCGGCCGACTTTGCGCACGGCTCGCTGCTGGTTTCGACCGCGATTGTGCTGGGGCTCATCGGCGGTTCGAGCTCTCACGTGAGTCTGCGGGCTGAGCTCGATCTTGAACCACCCGCGGGTCTGACCGGTGCTGCGGCCCCGAGTGCCGGGCCAGTGCGTCCGGGACGGCTTTTCGATCTGCGGGCCGAAGCATTCGATGAGGAAGGGCTCGAAATCCGGCCGGTTTTCGCCGGTCCAGCATCTGTTCTTCGGGCTTTTGCCGGGGGACTGGCCGATGATGCCGCGGGGCAGGCGTGGGTGGATGTGCTCACCAACGCCTACTCCGAGGTCCTGCGGCTTATGGCCGCTGACGGGACCGTGTGGGTGCAGATTGATGAGCGTCAGCCAGCGTTAGGCGAGGTCGAGGTCGATTCACCGGTCAGCGGTGCTGACCAGCTTGCCCGCAGGGTGTGGGAGAACATTGCCGTGCTCGAGGCGGATGTTGCCCGGCCGCGCATCTTCGCCGTGGTAGCCCCGCAGGGTACAGCGGTTGAAGCAGTTCTTGTTGAGACCGCCGAACAGGCCGATGCCTGCGGCGAAGCCAAAGCGGTGCTCGATCTGGGCAATGACCCGCAGGCAGCAACAGCGGCGCTGATTGCCGCCGGTGCACAGTTCCGCACCGCAGTGGCAGGAAGAGCCGAAGAAGCACGGGCAGCCGTCCTCCGCCTCGTCATGGGGTAGGGGAGAGGTGCACGGAAGCCGCACCTCGGCAGCTGTTGTCATAGAACGCGCCCGCCACCATCGGTGACGGGCGCGTTTCAGGATCTATGCGGGATGCGGGCGGCTACGCGGCGGTCGGTACGGCGGAGCGGTTGCGGACCGCGACGATCGCCAAGATGACCGCGGCAGCAGCGGCGATACCGCCCCAAATGCCAAGGATCGGCCAGGCCAAGCCTGCCATGGCGAGCGCCGGAACGAACGTCACCGCGGTGACTTCGGCGGGAACAACCGGAATGTAGGCGATGGCGAAGTCTTCCAGTGTTCCGGATTTCAGCTTGGGGTCGACAATGCGCAGCAGGGCGATCGCGGTGTTGACAGCACCTGTTGCCCAACCCCACGTGAAGATCTGCTTTTCGAACCAGCCGTCCTGCAGGGTGCGGGGCGCCACCAGCAGACCGAGAACCAGGCAGAACACAAGACCGACGACGAACAGGATTGACATCACCAGGAGGTTGTCGGCGACAGCCTGCATCTGAATGGACGCAATACCGCAGACCACGAGAATGTCGGTTGCGGAACCGGAAATCGAGGTGAGGCTGTCACGGTCGACGAATTTAGTGGTGCGGGTTGCTTTGAACAGACCGCGGACCACCAGGCCGACGAGGAAGGCAGCCGAGAAGGTGGGGAAGCTGACAGCGGGGAACCAGCTGCCCAACAGCGTAGTCACGCCGTAGGCAGCACCTGCGATAGCAAGAACTATGCCCACCTGGAAGCCCAGGGACTCAATGCTGGAACCGGAGAAACGGTGCTGCCCGATGGGTGTGCGACGGTCTTCTCCGGTGAGCACGCCTGTGCGCATGTCCTTCGGAATGGACTCCATGCCGGCGAACTCTTTGACGTGGCCCCGCATAGCGCCGATCTTCGCCTGGATGATGCCGCCCACAATGCCTGCGAGCAAGCCGACGGTTGCTGATGTGAAAGCGAGGGAGCGCAGATCTTCGTGCCCTGCACCGGCGTAGACATCTCCGATAGCCGCTGCAGTGCCGAAACCGCCGGCCCAGCCCGCGAACAGCAGTGTGCCGATTGTGAGGTCCGCGCCGAACACGGGGCCCAAAAGCAGCATGACGGCGAGAATGCCGATCGCAATCTGGGCGGTGTAGATGAGCACCCCGTATGCGGAAAAGCTCACGATGGGGCCCTTGATTTTGCGGAAGTCGAAGTCATCTGACATGGCCAGACACGCGAACACAACCACGATCAGAACGGAAGCGTAGGTGCCGAGCTCGTCGGAGAACGGCAGCAGGCCGAAGCCGTTGGGTCCCAGCGCCAGGCCGAGGAAGCCTGCGATGAACGATGCCGGGATGAGCAGTGACTGGAGCGTTTTCATGATCGCGCGCAGAAGCACGCCGACAGCCAACAGGGCCCCGATCATTCCCGCGTCAGTGAGAAGAGTCCAGGGAGTGAATTCAGACATGTGGTTCCTTCCGGCTCCGCTTTGCCGCGGCTTTGCGATCTGCAACAGGAGTCAGAGCAGTGATTGGCGACACAGAGTGTTCTCAGGAATCTTAACGGGTCTTAACAAAGCCTGCATGCTGTGCAGATCGGAAGCGCAGCCTGTGCGCGCTGTCCGGTCTGCTGTGCTGTGCGGCGCGTGGGTGGGAGCTGCAGCGGGCCCTCTCAAACTATGTATTCAAGGGGGAGTGAGAACGATGTCCGAATACGCGAAAACCCCCGCCGAAGCAGGGGTTTTGCTTGGTGGCTCCGACCGGCGTCGATCCGGTGACCTTTCGATTTTCAGTCGAACGCTCTACCAACTGAGCTACAGAGCCATCGACTGGCTGTTCAGTCGATAGAACAAAGGCTCTTCTGAAGCAGAAGAGCCTTGTGCTCCGCGACCCTGACGGGACTTGAACCCGCGACCTCCGCCGTGACAGGGCGGCGCGCTGACCAACTGCGCCACAGGGCCTTATTCTTTTAAATTGAAACCGAAGTTTCGAGTACCCCCAACGGGATTCGAACCCGTGTCGCCGCCGTGAAAGGGCGGAATCCTAGGCCGCTAGACGATGGGGGCCTGGTGTTTCTGACCGCTTCCGCGGTGAGCAACAGAGATAACTATATAGGCCGCTTTGAGAGAATGCAAAATCGAGGGCGGTGCCCCGGCGTGACCTTGGCCACGCGGGCTGCGGCGCACTTTGGGCGGAGAGGATTCGGGCTCGGCTGATGCGCTGAGCCGGCCTAAACTGCCAAGTCAGACGGAGAGCGGAGGATGTGTGGAGAAGAGCATTTCGGGCGACGAGTTCACTGCGGTCGTTGAGCTTGCACTGAGTGACCTTCCGGTCGAGCTGCGCGAGGCCATGAACAATGTCGCCATCCTCATCGAGGACGACGCTCCGCTGGAAGAGCCTGATCTGCTGGGGCTCTACGAAGGTGTGGCGCTTACTGAGCGCGACTCCTCATACGGCTTCGTTCCGCCGGACACCATCAGTCTGTATAAGAACAACCTGGTCGCCTTCGCAATAGACGACGACGATCTGCGCGATCAGATCTACATCACCGTCATCCACGAAATCGCGCATCACTTCGGGATCGATGACCAGCGGCTGCATGAACTGGGCTGGGCCTAGCTTCGTTTGAGTTCGGTTGAAGCTGAGTCCTAGGCCGTATCGAGTCGAGCCTGCGTTGTACCCAAAGTTTGAGTGATTTTCGAAAAGCCTCGGAATGTCTCCTGAGTCGAGCTTTGCCAGAGTACACGCGGAAGCCGTTCAAGCAGCTGTCAAAAAGGGTGGGGCCAGGGGCCCAAAATCAATAGGTCTAAATGCCTGTTTTCGGCGATTTTCCAGCCGGTTTTGCCATCGCGGACGCCGAATTCGCTGTGCTACGCTTTGGACTCGCTCAAAGATGTTATCCAGATGTTACTTTGATGCTGAATAAACATTTAAGCCGAAGGGGTAGACCGCAGGTGTTCACCAAAAAGAATCTTGCAAAGTATGCAATTGTTCCGTTGGCGATGGGACTCGTCCTTCCTGCTTCTATTGCGGTAGAGGCAAAGGCCGCTCCTCCGAAGATCTCCTATGAGAGCGGTCGGTTTGAAACCGACTACAAGTTCAAGACGATCGAATTCTCAGGTCAGGACTGGGCTATTCGCTCCACTAATGATGTCATGGGCTGGGGTGGTCCGCAGGCTCCGCACCCCAGCGATGGCGAAGGTAAGTGGGTGCAGGGTGCCCATGTGAACGGCAAAGACGAGCTTGTTGTTCAGAATAAGGGCATTGACGGCGGCGTTGAGCTGATTGCTACGGAATCAACCGGTTATGGCACATACGAATTCAGCTACACCGGAGATTTCGACGGAATGGATCCGAGCAACGTTCTTGGAATCTTTACGTACGACACTGCAGAAGTTGCCATTGACCGTACGCCCGGAATGGAAAAGCACACCAATATGAAGGGCAGCTCGGAAATCGACTTCATTGAGATTTCCCGTTGGGGCAGCGCGGACCGTCCCAAAACCTTCGGTATGGTAACTGTTTACCCTGATGACCTTAAGGGCTTCGGCGACCGGGTTCCCCACAAGCGCTTTGATATCCCCAAGGGCGTTCAGACAATCAAGACAAAAGCCGTCTGGGATAAGAACTACCTGCGGGTTATCACATCGCTTGCAGATGGCACTGTCCTTTCGGATGACACTCAGACCAAGCGTGTCCCGAGGGACAACGGAACCCAGCAGCTTCGGGTGAACCTGTGGACGACGAAGGCGAACAAGTCGCTCTACCCGAAGGCTGAAGGTGACAAGATCACCTTCGACGACGCGACGTTCACCCCTGCGGGTGAAAAGCGCAAGACCGAAAAGAAGTCGGACAAGAGCACCACTGAACCGAGCACAAAGCCTGAGGACAAGTCCAAGTCCGACAAGAAGTCGGAGAAGTCCAAGGACTCCAAGAACACCAACGACTCGAACAAGTCGAAGGACCCGAAGAAGTCCGACAGCACGAAGGCACCGGAGACCACTCAGCCTGAAAAGCCGACTGAGAACACTGAAGAATCCAATGAAAAGGGCTCCGAAGACGGCAACGAGCGGATGAACCTGATCCAGAAGCTCATCGCCATCCTCACCGGACAGGGATGATAGGCCAGATGAGCATCGCAATATAGCGGTACTGCCTTAAAGGAAGCACCCCGTCGCTTGTCGGCGGGGTGCTTTCGCGCTCACGCAAGGGTTTATCTACCTGAAGGCGAAACACCGAGACTCGCCCGTATTTGGTGCCATCGAACGGGTTTTCATATGGTTAACGGCAGACCAAACGGAATTGTGCCCGCACGCGCAGCCGTGCAGGAGGAAGCCTCGTGAAGACCCAGACCGCATCGACAACCGCACTCAAAGTGCTCAACGTCAAGGGAGTTTCCTACTCTCTGCACGAATACGTGCACGATCCGGCGGCTCGCCGCTATGGAACGGAAGCGGCTGACAAACTGGGAGTCGAATACGGGAGGGTGTTCAAAACCCTGATGATCCTCGTCGACGGACAGCCGACGATCGCGCTGGTGCCCGTATCGGGGCAGCTGGACCTCAAAGCCGCTGCGACTGCCGTCGGCGGCCGCAAAGCCCAGCTGGCGGGCGTGGCCGAAACCGAGCGCCGCACCGGATTCATCACAGGGGGAGTGAGCCCCTTCGGGCAGCGGCGTCAGCACCCCGTCATAGCTGACAAGACAATTGCAGACTATCCGACGGTGTTTGTGTCAGCCGGGAAGCGCGGCCTGCAGGTGGAAATGCAGCCCGAGGACATCGTGTCACTCACCCAGGCCAAAGTCGGCCGAATAGCGACCCTCGACTGACCGCAGCTTGACGGCCCCTGCGCGCAGCGAACAGCTATACGTAGCGGGGTGTGCCGATCAGCGGCTGTGCAGCACCGGCGCTGAGGTCGGCCAGCATGCGCACGTAGTCATCGACATCGTCAGCGGGAACTCCCGTGTGCACGGTGACATCCGCCGCGTACTCGGCATCGATGATCTTCCAGCCGCGCTGTTCGGCGCGTGCTCGAACAGTGTCCGCCGTCGAATAGTCCAGACGCGCACTGACGGGGACGATGAGGCTGCGGGTGATGATCTTCGTCCGCGCAAGAGCTTCGGAAGCAGCCGAACCGTAGGCGCGGACAAGCCCACCGGCACCCAGCAGAACTCCGCCGAAGTAGCGGGTCACAACCGCAACAGTGTCTGTCAGTCCGCTGCCGTTCAGAACATCGAGGATCGGAGCGCCTGCTGTTCCTGCTGGCTCGCCGTCGTCATTGGACCGCTGTGTGCGTGCGTCTGGACCCAGAATGTAGGCGGTGCACCAGTGACGGGCTTTGGGGTGCAGCTGTTTCTGCTCGTCGATGATCCGCCGCGCTTCTTCTTCAGTCGATGCAGGCGCAACAAGGCCGATGAACTCGGATTTTTTGATCTCCAGGGTCGCCGAACCGACACCGGCCACGCTGCGGAAGCTCTCCACGGGGAATTGTGCGAGAGCCGCTCGCAGCTGCTCGGCAGAGTCTTCGAGCCTCACGTTCAGTCGAGTGCTCCGTCGGCCATGCGGCGGACGACTTCGGTCAGGTGCGTGACACCGGCAAGCATGTCGTCATCGGTGGTGAACTCTTCTTCGTTGTGGCTCACACCCTCAACTGACGGCACAAACAGCATGACGGTCGGCACAACGTCCTTCATGTTCGTCGAATCGTGTCCGGCGACGGTCATGATGTTCATGTGCGACAGCCCCAGATCTTCGGCCGCCTGTCGGCTGAGTTCTACCCCGGCGTCGTGGTAGGCCTGTTTGTCCCACGCGTGGGCGGTGCCCTCTTCGATGCGGACCGAGGCGATGCTTTCGATCTGCTTGATGCGCTCCTTCAGCTTCGCATCGGCCTGTTCGACCTTTTCCTGGCTGGGGGAGCGGAAGTCCATGTGCATGCGGACTTCGCTTGGCACAACGACGGGGGAGTTGGGCAGGACGACCATCTGCCCGACCGAGGAGTGGATGCCGAATTGGTCGGCGATTTCGCGTGCCGCAATGACCAGGTGGGATGCGCCGAGCAGAGCGTCGTGGCGATCGGCGATGACGGTGGATCCCGTGTGGGCCTGTTCGCCGTGGACGATCAGGTGGTATTTGTGCGCAGCCCAGGTGGCTTCGACAAGCCCGATCTGCTTGCCCGCGTCTTCCATGAGGCGGCCCTGTTCCACGTGGATTTCACCGTAGGCCGCGGCCTCTGGTCCGTCGCCGGTTCCGAGGTATCCTCCGGCGCGCAGGGCGTCTTCAACGGACGTGCCGTCGAGGTCTTCGGTTTTGAGCACGGTGTCGGCGTCGAGTTTGCCGGTGTACACACCCGAACCCATCATCGAAGGTTCGAAGCGAGAGCCCTCTTCGTTGAACCAGTTGACCACGCCGATGTTGTGCTTCGGGGTGGTTCCCGCTTCCCGGTGGGCTTCGATCACACGGTGGGCGGCGTGTGCTGCGGCGAGCACACCGTAGGCGCCGTCGAAGCGGCCGGCGGTCGGCTGTGAGTCCATGTGCGAACCGAACAAAACGAACGGGGCATCGGGGTGGAAGCGGTACAGTCCGAACTGGTTGCCGACCCTGTCGACTTCGACGCTGAAGCCGCGCTCTTTGAGCCAGTCGCCGAACCAGTTGCGCTGGTCGACATCCGCTTGGGTCATTGCTTCCCGGTCCACACCGCCGCGGGCGGTCTGCCCGAAGCCGCTCATGGTGGCAAAGTCGTTGAGAAATTCTTGGGCCTGGGCGTCTGCGGACACCGTCAGCTCCTTTCTGCTGTGGGCGGGATGGTCAGTTGAGACTTCCGTGCGTGAAGCGGCCGCCCAGCATGGTGGCCGCGACGTTGATGTCCTTGATTGTGGTGGGATCAACCGCGGTCGGGTTGTCATCGAGGAAGACGATGTCGGCCAGCTTGCCGCGGCTGAGGGTTCCCTTGTCGGCAAGATCGCCGGAGGCCTCCGCCGCGATCGAGGTGTATGCGGCAAGCGCCTGCTGGGGAGTGAGGCATTCATCGGCAGAGCCCATGATGTCGCCGGAGCGGGTGCGCCGGTCGACAAAAGCCTGGATACCGCGCAGGGGTGTGCCGTCGGCACACGGACGGTCGGATGAGCCAGGCAGGAGAACTCCGCTGTCGAAAAATGCCCTGGCCCGATAGAGCAGGGGGCGTCGAGCCTCGCCCAGAGAAGCGTTCTGGGCATCGCCGATTGCATCGGCAAAGGCTGCCTGCGGGGTGACCGCAATGCCGTATTCGCGCAGGGTTCTAAGCTGGGGGTCGCTGACCATGGCGGCGTGTTCAATGCGGTTGGGGATGGTGTGTCCCGGCTGGCGCTGGGCGGGGAAACCGTACGTGTCCTGGGCTTCGCAGATGAACTCGATGGCCTTTGCCACGGCCTTGTCGCCGATAGCGTGCACCGCCAGAGACCACCCGGCCCGGTAGGTGTCGAGAATCTGCCTGCGCAGCACTTCGAGGTCGTCCTGGAAGTAGCCGGGGGAATCCGAGCCTTCGTAGTTGTCGTACATGGCGGCGGTTTCGGAGCTCATCGCGCCGTCCATGAAGATCTTGATTGGTCCCAGGCGCAGCATGGCATCGCCGAATCCGCTGACGACGCCGAGGTCGAGTCCCAGTCCGTTGTGGTCGTCGTCGTGGGCGTGGACTGGTCGCAGAGCATCGGCCATCGGCATGAGCTGGCCGCGCGCGTGCAGGCGTCCGTTCTGGCGGGCCTCCTGGTAGGCGCCGAGTTCCGTGGGCGAATGTCCGATCCACCCGGCGGCAATGCCCGCATCGCCGAAGCTGGTCAGACCCTGCTGGGCATACGACGAGGTGGCGGCATCAATAGCGTCGACCAGCAGCGACCGCGAATAGGGGCGGATGAGGTCCTGTACGAGCGCCTGGGCTGTTTCTTCAATGAGCCCGGTGGGCTGACCGTTTTCGTCGCGAACGATCTTGCCGCCCTCGGGTGTTTCGAAGTCGTCGCGGAAAACCCCGGCGCGTTCGAGTGCTTCCGTGTTGGCGATCGCCGCGTGGCCGGACACTTGGCGAATGAACATGGGGCGGCCGTCGGCAATCCGGTCGAGCACCCGGATGTCGGGGTACTGGCCGTCGTAGTCGTTTTGGCTGAACCCGGTGGCGGTCACCCATTCTCCGGGGGCTTTTTCCTTCACGGCAGCTTCGAGTGCTGCGTACACGGCGTCCATGCTGCCGAGCTTTTCAACGCTGACGTCCAGCAGCGTCATGCCGTACCAGGCGGTGTGGCAGTGGACGTCGTTGAAGCCGGGGGTGAGAAAGCGTCCGTCGGCGTCGAGAACACGATCGGCTGCGGTTTCGCGGGCTTCATCGCCCACGGTCACAATCCGATCGCCGATGATGCCGATGGAGCCCAGCTTCGCGCGGGTGCCGTAGGGGTCGGCTTCGCCTGCGGACTCCATTGTCAGCAGGTGGGCATTGTCAATTCTCAGATCAAGGCGCATGCCTCGATACTACGTTGACTCGGTTCCTATTCAATTTCGTGTTCCATGTGGTCAGGGTCGAGCACACGTTTCAGGAAGCTCTGCGTGCGCTTGTGCTGCGGATTGCCGATGACGTCATTCGGTGGGCCCATTTCGACGACGACTCCGCCGTCCATGAAGACGATCTTGTCCGCGACTTCGCGGGCGAAGTTCATTTCGTGGGTGACAACGACCATCGTCATGCCCCGGCCTGCCAGTCGGCGCATAGCTTGGAGGACATCGCCGACCGTTTCGGGGTCGAGAGCTGAGGTCGGTTCGTCGAACAGCATGAGTTCGGGGTTCATGCACAGGGCTCGGGCGATCGCCACGCGCTGCTGCTGACCGCCGGAGAGCTGGTCGGGGTAGCGGTCTGCCAAGTGGTCGAGACCGACGACCTTGAGGTTTTCCAGGGCGATCTTCTGCGCTTCGGCAGGGGCGCGCTTGGCAACTCTGATCTGTGCGATCGTGCAGTTCTCCAGAACCGTTTTGTGGGAGAAGAGGTTGAAGCTCTGGAACACCATGCCCACGTGCTGCCGCATGACATTGAGGTCGGTGTCGGGATCTGTGGCGGTGAATCCTGCGACTTCGATTGTTCCGCTGTTGGACTGTTCGAGCACGTTGATGCAGCGCAGAAGGGTCGATTTGCCTGAACCCGATGGGCCGATGAGGCAGACGACTTCGCCGGGAAGGACCTCGACGTTGATGCCCTTGAGGACTTCGACGTCGCCGTAGGACTTGTGCAGGTCGGTGATTTTGACAGCCGGTTTGACGGCTGTGGTCTGTTCGGCAGTCATGTCAGGCTCCATTCGCTTTCTGCTGGCGGGATTCGAACTTGCGGGCCAGCCAGCCCAGGGGCAGTGTGATGACGAGGTAGCAGGCACCTGCGATCACAAGCGGCGTCAGGCCGGCCTCGGGGGCGGCGATTGCGTTCTTGCCGAACAGTGCGAGCTCGAACTGGCTGGGCAGCAGGCCCAGCAGGTAGATGAGCGACGAGTCCTTCGTCATGATGATGATTTCGTTGGTCAGCGGCGGCAGGATGATTTTGAATGCCTGCGGGATAACCACCGAAATCATTGCCCTGGAGTGGCTCATGCCCAGCGAGCGGGCCGCTTCGTACTGGCCTTTCGGCACGGCCTGCAGGCCGGCGCGCAGAGTTTCTGCAATGTACGCAGAGCCGACGATTCCCAGCGCGAGCATGACGGTGAGGTAGTTGTTCAGGTTGACCTGGAATGCGGTGGGGATGCCGAACCCGAAGGCGAGGAACACCAGCAGTGCCGGGACGCCTCGGAAGAATTCGATGTACGCCGTTGCGATCCACCGGTACGGGCCGACCGAAGACAGCTTCATGAGCGCCAGCAGAATGCCCAGTGCCATGGCGAACACAAAGCCCAGGGCCGTGTAGATGATCGTGTTCTTCAGTGCTGTGGTGATCACGGCCGGGAATTGCTGGGCCATGATCCGGAAGTTGAAGAACTTGTCGACGATGTTCGGCCAGTCGATTGTGACGGCCAGAATGATGATGACGATGAAGAAGATTGCGTACTGGATCGTCAGGGATGTGCGCCGGCGCTGCTTCATGCTCAGAGCCACGGTGCCTCCTGGTCAGGGGTGGGAATGGGGGAGTCTGCTCGGGAAAGGGTGCCGCCCACCCGCGGTGAGCGGCACCCCGTGGGGCGAAGTGTCAGCCCTTGGCGTCTTCGGTCACGCTGAGGCTGTCGGAGACTTCGTCGCCGAAC
>NZ_KV823269.1 GCF_001815905.1 Brevibacterium sp. HMSC07C04
GAACAGATCTGTTCTCAGCCCCGCTGTCGTCTGCATTGCTGTCAGCGTACGGGTGTGCTCAGCCTGCGCAGTCCGAGCAGATCAGAACGCCGTCGTTGTCTTCTGCCAACTGCGAGCGGTGGCGAACCAAGAAACACTCCATGCAGGTGAATTCGTCGTTCTGGCGCGGAAGAACACGAACTGAGAGCTCTTCGTTTGAAAGGTCAGCCCCCGGCAGCTCGAAATCTTCGGCTGCCGCCGTTTCGTCTTCATCTACCTGGCTGGCCTGCGCCTGATTGCGCTGCGCTTTGAGCTCCTCGATGGAGTCAGCGCTGATCTCGTCATCCTGCTTTCGCGGGGCGTCGTAGTCGGTTGCCATTTGTACTGGTCACACTCCGGCGGCGTCTGGTTGAGGTCTGTGAATGACCCGGCTCATGTGCAGGTCATCCCGAATAATGCACCCTCATTCGCTTTTGCGCAACTGCCGCGCAGGTGGTTCCTGTTATTTTTCCCCACTTTGATAGTTTGGAGCTCACACAGCATCGCGTTCATGTTGAGTTCATGCAGAATGCCGATGATGCTTGTGTTTGAGAAGGGAGGCCCCATGTCAGGTTTTGCTGAAGGGCTCGACAACAAAGTCGGGCTTCTGCGCGAACAGCTCGCACAAGCCAGGGAAGCTGGCGACGAGTTCCGCGAACAGGCCCTGATCGAAGAGCTGAGCGATACTGTGAACATCGCCGGCGAAAACGATCTCGACACGTCAGAGCTGAAGAAGGTCCTCGCTGCAGAGACCGGCACGATACCGGTTATAGACGAACCAGAGGACTGACGTCCTCGAAGGCGAAAGGGGCGGCCCTGGCCGCCCCTTTTTCGGCGCTCGCACGCAGGCGTGAACTCTCAGCGCCGCGAATATGCCCGGGCCGTGATCATCCAGCCCAGTTCGGCATAGTCGGCTTGTCGACCCGACCTCGGCAGCAGTCGACGGCACAGGCACCGGAACCGCAGATCAGCGGACCTTCTTCCGTTACGGCCGGTGCGCTGACCTCCTCACCGCGAACCTGCGCCGCACGTTCCAGAATGAGATCGACGAGACCGCTGACGAACACCGGATCAGTGCCGACGGTTGCGGCTCGAACAAATGCGAGGCCGTGCTTTTCAGCAGTTTCCTTCGCTTCTGTGTCGAGGTCGTAGACGACCTCCATGTGGTCCGACACAAAGCCGATCGGAACCACGACAACACCGGTCACACCGTCTTCGGCGAGTTCGTCCATGCGGTCGTTGATGTCCGGCTGCGACCACGGAATGTGGGCGGGACCGGATTCCGAACAGAACACGAGCTCCTGCGGAAGCGGCTGTTCACCTCCCAGCTGTGATGCGACATAGTCCATGAGCTGCCGGTGCTGAGCTTCATAGCCGATCGTGCGGACTTCCGAGGCCGCCTGCATGGTGTCGGGAATTGAGTGCGTGACGTACAGAAGTCGATGCTTGTCAGGATCGAGGCCGCCGACTTTCTGTGCGAACTCGGCGAGGGCCTCGCGCACAATCTTCACCTGGGTGTCAGCAAAGCCCGGGTGGTTGTAGTACTGGCGGATCTTGTCGATCTCGACATCGGTTCCTTCGTCGGCGAGCGTTTGGCTGGCCTTGGCGAAGTCTTCGCGGTACTGGCGATCCGATGAGTAGCTGGAGTAGGCCGATGTTGTCACGGCGATGAACCGGGAGTCTCCCGCCTGGGCGCGCTCACGCAGGACGTCTTGAAGGTACGGGTCCCAGTTGCGGTTGCCCCACACCACGGGAGCGTCTATTCCGCGGGCGCGGACTTCCTTCTGCAGAGCTTCGAGCAGGGCGATGTTCTGTTCGTTGATCGGCGATTTGCCGCCGAAGGCGTAGTAGTGCTCACCCACCTCTTCGAGACGCTCTTCGGGGATGCCGCGACCGGCCGTGACGTTCTTGAGGAACGGAACGACTTCGTCAGCCTTGTTGGGTCCGCCGAAGGACATGAGGACGATCGAATCGAAGGGAGAAACCGAAGATGAGGTCATGTGCTGAGTCTACCGTGGCGCTTTCAGCGCTTGGCGGGTTGCCGCGGCTTGGCGACTCGCCGCGGCTGATCAGTCCATTCGGCGGCGCACCGTGAAACCATGGAACGGCTTAAGGAAGGTGTGATTCGAGTGACGGAACTGTCTTTTCACGCAGCCGATGCGTCCGGTGCGCTCGTTCTGCGCGATGCACAGGGAGGCGAATATCGGCTCCCCGTCGACGACGAACTTCTTGCCGCTGTACGCCGCCTGCGCACCCAGCAGGCGACCCGCACCTACGGCCGCGGCCAGCTGAGGCCCAAAGCCATTCAGGCGATGATCCGCTCCGGTATGACCGCAGAGGAAGTCGCAGATGCCACCGGCGGAGACCTCGACCATATCAGGGCCTTTGAGCAGCCTGTTCTGGCTGAGCGCCGCCACATCGCCCACAGTGCCGGCCAGAGTCCCGTCTACGAAGACGGCAGCCGTGATCACACTCCCCGCCCGCTGCGGGAGGTCGTCACGGAGCGTCTGGAGAAGCGCGGCGCTGACACCGACAACCTCGAGTGGGACGCGTGGAGGTCTGACGAGGGCGTGTGGAACGTCGAACTGGCGTTCAAAGTCCGAGGCACGCAGAAGACCGCGCGCTGGGAATACCGCGAGCGCAATGTCCACGCGGTCGATGACGATGCGCGCTGGCTGTCCGAAGCGGGGCCTGCTGATTCCGGCCCGATTCCCAACTTCGGCAGCCCCGACGAACGTGTTTTCAACTTCGAAGATCAAGATCGAACCCCGAAGTCCGCTGATCACCAGGCGGAAACCGGCAGAATTCTCGAAAGTCTGCGCCGACGCCGCGCCCGCACACAGGAAGCCGATGCGGCGCAGACGCCCACCGGCCTGCGCTCGGTGCCGACAATGCCGGAAACCGAACCCGACGGCGCGCACACGGCCCTGTCACGGCCGGAAGAAGCCGATGACGACTCCGTGCTCGCCGTGAACCCCCAGGGAGAGGAACCCGGTGACGCGCAGCCGTCGCTGCTGGACGAGCCGGGTGTTTTTGAAGGAGGAGACCCAGCCTCGGCTGCCGGGCACGATCACAAAGAGGCTAGGCGCGGGCGGTCTTCAGTCCCCAGCTGGGACGAGATCATGTTCGGCACGAAGCGCGACTGAGCTTGACAACACCTTTCAGCAGTGAACGCCGCAGGCCGGGTGCTCGCGGCGTTCACTGCTGTCTGCAGGCTTGTTTCTGCTGCGAGGCTACAGCCGCACGCGCAGATCCTCAGCTTCGACCCACCGCTGTTCGTGGGTCACCATGATGACAGCGCGATCGGTCAGGGTTGCCCGCAGGTCGCCCATGAGCGCTTCTGCGGTTTCGATGTCGAGGTGTGCGGTCGGTTCGTCAATGACAATCACATCAGCACCGGTCAGCAGGGTGCGGGCGATTGCGAGTCGGCCGCGCTGACCGCCGGAGAGGAATTCGCCGCCGGCGCCGATGACCGCGTCCAGGCCGCGTTCGCGCACGAGATCGTCCAGTCCCACTCGGCGCAGCGTCTCAAGCAGCTCGTCATCGCTTGGCCGGTCGTTGCGGTCGCGGGCAATGAGCAGATTCGCGCGCAGGCTCGAATTGAAGACGTGGGCTTCCTGCGGACACCAGGCGATTGTGCCTGCCAAGTCTTCCGGCCCGGCTTCGAGCAGATTCACCCCGTCTGCCGTGTACGTTCCCGTTTCAGGGTCAAGGAACCGCAGTATGACGGACACGAGCGTCGTTTTGCCCGAACCGGACGGCCCGGTGATCGTCGTCCAGCTGCCGCGGGCAATATCGGCGTCGACTCCGCTGAGAATCACCGGTCCGGTGGGCCAGGAGGCGCGAATGCCGCGCAGCTGCGCACTGCTAACCGAGCCCACGGGGTGGGGCATTCGGCCGTCACCCTCTTCCCCAGCACCGAGCTCCGGCACACGCTTCAGCACAGATGCCAGTGCCGGCCACTGCTGAACCGCCCGGAGGGAATCGAGGTAGGCGTCAATAAGGGCAAGGGGCACGAGCACGAGAATCGCCAGGGCTTCCGGCGAAATTGTGCCGGTGACAACCGCGGGACCGGCGATGATGAGCATCAGCGCACTCGAAGCTGACAGCAGGAACGTCACAATCGCCTCGCCGAGCCCTGACGACAGCAGGATCTGCTTCTCAAGGGCGCCCACCCGCTCGTCTTCGGCAATCACCTGATCAGCCGCTTCGCGGGCTTTGCCGTTGGCGATGAGATCCGTCTTCGCAGCAAGCAGTCGGGTGAGCTTGCCGAGCACACGAGCGCGGTGCTCCAGACGCTGCACACCGGCCCTGCGCTCTGCAATGAGCGCAGCGGCTGGGCCCGCAATGAGGGCAAGCACGAGAACTGCGCCCAGGGCCAGCGCCGCGGCGGGCAGGAATATCCAGAAGACCACGACGGCAGCCGCACCGATGATGAGTGCAACAATCGGCGGAACCACAACCCGCGGCGCTGAGTCGCGGATGTCATCGACATCAGAAACAAGCCTGCGCAGAGCGACATCGCTGCGGGCGACAGCGCGGTTGGCTGTTCCCTCGCGCGCAAAGATCTGCCACAGATGTCGGCGCACAGCGGCAAGCCTGCCCAGAATCGCCTGGTGCAGGTTGAGCTGGTGGGCGTAGGTGAGAACCGAACGACTCAGGCCGAAGAACCGGACCCCGACGATCGCCACGAGCAGATACATGATGGGCGGCTGAAAGGACGCATGAACAATGAGCCATGCGGAAACTGCCGTCAGTGCCGTTCCGGCTGCCACAGCGCCCACGGCCGACAGAACCCCCAGCCAAAAGCGCACTGTGGCAAAGCCAACCGCATCAGCAGCGCGCCTGAGCAGCTGCCACGTCGAAGCAGAGCGGATATCTTCTGCACTGCGGTCAAGGTCAGTGTGCCGCTGCGACTGGACCGGTTCGACTGCGGAAGAAGCCGCGCTGAAGCCTTGAGCCGCTTCGCCGATGTGCAGGCGCGTTCCCACTGCCATCAGCGCGGGATCGTGGCTTGCTGCGATGACCGAGCAGATCTCGCTGATTGTCTGCAGCTCCTGCCGGATGCGGGCTGCCGATGAGCCGTCGAGGTGAGCCGTCGGTTCGTCGACGATCAACAGCTGGGCACCTGAGTCCACCCGAGCAAAGGCGCGGGCCAAAGACAGTCTGCGTCCTTCCCCGGGGCTGAGAGCGTCGACGGCGGCAGAATCATCCACATGGAGAGCCGCGCGCTCTTTCAGGGCGGCGGTGTCAACATCATCACCGCCGAACAGGCGCAGCTCCTCGCCCACCGTCGAAGCGAAGAAGCGCGGACTCTGCGAGGCAAACGCAATCGAGTCCGGAACTCCCGCGAGGCTGCCCGTGACCGAGGTGCCCTCCCCCGGTCGCACAATGCCGGCCAGTACGCCCAGGAATGTTGACTTCCCGGCACCGGAAACCCCGGTCAGCACAGTCAGGCCGGAGCCGATCTCACCGGAGACCGGCGGCAGAGCAGCACAGTCCCCGTAAGCAGCCGACACCTCGGCAAAGCGGATTGGCCGTGCCGGAACATCAGCATCGTCACCGCGAGAGCCGAATACGACAGATGCTGGAGTGGCAAGCAGACTCCGAATCCTGTCGAACACTGCCAAGCCGTTTTCAGTGGAGTGAAATGCCGCCCCCAGCTGACGCAGAGGCAAGAACACCTCGGGAGCCAGCACCAGAGCGAACAGACCAGCACTGAGCTCCAGCGTGCCATTGACTAAGCGCACACCGATGAAAACGGCCACGAGAGCAACCGAGAGGGTTGAAATGAGCTCGAGAGCCAAGGCGGAAAGAAAAGCAACCTTCAGCGTCTGCATGGTGGTGCGCCGGTAGCTTTCGCTGATGCGCACAAGCGCCTCCGTCTGCGCGCGCACCCTCCCCAAGCCGACCAGCACCGGAAGGCCGCGCGCCAGTTCAACCAAATTGTCCGACAGACGGTCAAGAGACTTCAGCGCCTGCCCGACGCGCTCCTCTGTATAGCGGCCGATGAGGATCATGAACACCGGCACGAGCGGCAGGGTGATGACCAGCACGAGCGCCGAAACCCAATCAGCGAAGACAATGCGAACGATAACCGCAAACGGAATGACCGCAGACGCCGTCAGGGAGGGAAGAACACCCGTGAAATAGTCGTCGAGATCGTCCAGAGAGCGAGTAGCGGTCACAACGAGAGCGCCATCGTCAATATCAAGATCCCGACCGCCGGAACTCAGAGAACGACCGATGAGCTTCCGGCGCAGAGCCGTCTTGACGCCCACAGCGGCACGCGCCCCGGCGGCCCGCTGCGCCCACACGGCAGCCCCGCGCACCACAGCGCCCAGGACGCCCAGAAGAACAGCGAGCGAAACATCGCCGCCTGCCATAACCCCGGTGACGCCGCGGGCAGCGGCCTCGGCGATGAGCACAAGTCCCAGCGCCTTGGCCGCGGCCACACCCACAAGAACCCCAAGCGCCCGCCGGCCCGAGGGGACGGCGGACGCTGGAGCCCACGGTGAACTCACGCGTGGTGACTTGCTATCGCCACCGGCACGCTGTGTGCCGGAGGCAGGTGCTTTTCGTGAATCCGGCGGGCAAACACGCGATAGGAGTACACGGTGTAGCCCAGAACGATCGGCAGGAAGATCACCGTGACGATGAGCATCACGCCGAGCGTGTAATCCGACGAAGAAGCCGAAGTGACGGTCAGCGAGTGGGCGTCGTCGAGCGTCGACGGCAGCACTCGCGGATAGATGTTGACAAACAGGCTTGCCACACCGGCTGCGAGGAAGATGCCGTTGAACAGGAAAGCGCGCAGTTCGGTGTTCTCCCCGATGCTCACCCACGTAAGAACAGCCGCGATCACCGCGGCGCCGATGATCACAGCGCCGGCAATATTGCCGAACTTGAACTGGACGATGAGCACCCACACCGCGGCGAACAGCACCAGCAGCGGCAGGAGCTTTTTGGCGTGCGCCCGAGCCCGGACCCGCATTTCGCCGTGCGTCTTCAGGGCCGTGAACAGCAGACCCTGAAGGTAGGCGAAGCCGAGAATGGCCAGGCCGCCCACGATCGCGTAGACGTTGACCCACGCAAACGCCCCACCCACGTTGTCGCCGTTGTCATTGATCGGCATGCCGGTGGTCGTCAGCGCCAGCATCGCGCCGACGCAGAAAGCTGCAACGGCCGAGCCGAGCGACAGGAACCAAGTCCAGGTGTTGCGCCAGCGCTGCGAGTTGACTTTGCCGCGATACTCAATCGAAACAGCGCGCAGGATCAGTGCGAGCAGCGCGAGCGTCAGCGGCACGTACAGGGCGGAGAACAGCGAGGCGTACCACAGCGGGAACGCGGCGAACGTCGCACCGCCGGCGGTCAACAGCCACACCTGGTTGCCGTCCCAGACCGGTCCGAAGGAATTGAGCAGAACACGCTGTTCTTTTTCGCTCTTGGCAAAGGTCTTCATCATCATGGCCGCACCCAGGTCGAAGCCGTCGAGGATGAGGTACCCCGTCCACAGGACGGCGATGAGGATGAACCACAGAGTTGAAAGGGCTTCCACAGCGTCTCCTTAGTAGGCGAACGACAGGACGTCGTCGTCTTCGTGTTCGGCGCTCGGCTTGCGGCCCGAAGTTTCGAGTTCGGGCATAGCAGCCGCGACACCGCC
Source organism: Brevibacterium sp. HMSC07C04 (assembly GCF_001815905.1). Taxonomy (GTDB): domain Bacteria; phylum Actinomycetota; class Actinomycetes; order Actinomycetales; family Brevibacteriaceae; genus Brevibacterium. Next base: position 7,682 of record NZ_KV823269.1, read on the forward strand.
GCGGGCGTACTTGATGATGAGGATGAATTCGACGACCATCAGACCGCCGTAGAGCAGGGTCAGGGCAACCAGGCTGAACAGCATGGCACCGGCTGACACGGACGGCGAGATCGCCGCTGCTGTGTAGAGCATGACCCCGTCAACGCCGTCCTCGCCCATGTTCGGTGCTACGACGAAGGGCTGTCGGCCCATTTCGGTGAACACCCAGCCTGCTGAGTTGGCGATGAACGGTGCCGCAATGCCCCACAGCGACAGATGTGCGAGGAACTTCGAGCTGGGCACGGTTCCCTTTCGAGTGGCGAACAGAGCGTACGCCGCAAAGAGCGCCCCGAGTGAGCCGAAGCCGATCATGAAGCGGAAGCCCCAGTAGGTGACGATCATCAGCGGCTGGTAGTCGACCTTCTGCCCCGCGTAGTCGCGGTACATGGGGTCATCCGGGATGACTCCGCCGAACTTCTCTTCGTATTCCGGAAGCAGCGTCTGCACGCCGGGGACTTCGTCGGTGAAGTTCGTGTGGACGAGGAACGACAGCAGACCCGGAACCTCGATGAGGGTCTTCGTGTCATCGCAGTGGTTCGAGTCGGGAATTCCGATAGTCAGCACCGAAAACGAGGTGCCGTCGGTGCAGGCGGCTTCCGCCGACGCCATTTTCATGGGCTGCTGCTCGTACATGAGCTTGGCCTGGATGTCACCGGTGATGGCAACCGCAGCAAAGGCGATGACGGCAGCCCAGCCGCCGATCCGCAGCGACTTGATCCACACGGCGTGGTCTTTCTTGTCGCGGCCGGGAACAGCGAGGTCTTCGCCCACGACGACACGGCCCTTCTCATCGACCGTGTCGATGCCGTCCTTGCGGCGCCGGTACAGGTGGTACCAGGCGATGCCCAGCATAAAAGCCGCACCGCAGGCCAGCGCACCGGCAAGAGTGTGAGTGTATGCGGCGATTGCCGTGTTGTTCGTGAGAACAGCCCAGATGTCGGTCATGACGGGACGGCCGTCGACCATCTCAACGCCGACCGGGTGCTGCATCCAGGAATTGGCGACGATGATGAAATACGCCGAGATCCATGCGCCGATGACAGCGCACCACAGGACCGTCAGGTGGGCTCGTTTGGACAGGCGCCCCCAGCCGAAGATCCACAGGCCGAGGAATGTCGACTCGAGGAAGAAGGCGATGAGCGCTTCCATGGCCAGAGGCGCACCGAAGACGTCGCCGACGAACTTCGAGTACTCCGACCAGGCCATGCCGAATTGGAATTCCTGGACGATGCCGGTGGCAACACCCATGATGAAGTTGACGAGGAACAGCTTGCCCCAGAACTTGGTTGCGCGCAGCCATTTTTCGTCACCGGTACGGGTGTACATCGTCTGGAGTATTGCAACCAGCAGACCCAAACCGAGGGTCAGGGGAACCATCCAGAAGTGATAGACCGTGGTGATGCCGAATTGCCACCTGCCGATGAGCACCGGATCCACAATCGCCTCCTATTCGGTTTGGTCCGCCAGGTATCCACGACGAACCGGTCAGTGATTTTGCGAAGCTCAGCCTACCGCCGGGGGTCGCTCTGTGAGCACGCTGAACATCCATGGTCACGGGTGTCTCAGAATTCAGACAGCCGTGCCGCTCAGGCGTCGATCTTCTCCGAATCCATGACGTCAGCGCCGGAGACGATGAATTCGCGCCGTGGTGCAACCTCGGAGCCCATGAGCAGATGGAACGTGGTCTCTGCCGCACCGGCATCGTCCATGGTCACCCGTCGCAGCAGCCGGTGCGCAGGATCCATTGTCGTCTCCGCCAGCTGGTCGGCATCCATTTCGCCCAGACCCTTGTAGCGCTGCGGGGACTTGTATGTCTTGCCGCGCCGGTCAAGCTTTTTCAGTTCCCGGTGAAGTTCTGCTTCGGAGTAGGTGTAGATGACATCATTGGCCTTGCCCCGATTGACAACCTCAATCCGGTGCAGCGGAGGCACCGCGGCGAACACCCGGCCGGCTTGAACGAGGGGGCGCATGTAGCGGAAGAACAGCGTCAGCAGCAGCGTGCGGATGTGAGCCCCATCGACATCGGCATCGGTCATGATGATGACCTTGCCGTACCGAGCGGCCTCCAGGTCAAAGCTGCGGCCCGAACCGGCCCCGATGACCTGAGTCAGCGCTGCACATTCAGCGTTCGCCAGCATGTCCGAGACACTCGCCTTCTGCACGTTGAGGATCTTTCCGCGAATGGGAAACAGCGCCTGATGCTCAGAGTTCCGCGCAGCCTTGGCCGTTCCCATTGCCGAATCACCCTCGACGATGAACAGCTCTGTGGCGGCAGGGTCACTGTTGCGGCAGTCGTAGAGCTTGGCGGGAAGAGCCGAGGACTCCAGCGCGTTCTTGCGGCGCTGATTATCACGGTGAGTACGCGCGGAGATGCGCGATTTCATTTCCGCAACGACCTTTTCCAGAAGCGCATTGGCCTGCGCTTTCTCCTGCCGCTTGCTTGCCGTAAGCCGGTCGGTCAGCCCTTCTTCTACGACTTTGCTCACGATCTGACGCACCGCGGGTGTGCCCAGAACCTCTTTTGTCTGTCCCTCAAACTGCGGTTCGGCCAGTTTGACTGTCACGACGGCCGTCAGCCCGGCTAAGACATCGTCCTTGTCGAGTTTGTCCTTGCCGACCTTGAGCTTGCGGGCATTGGCTTCGACAGCCTTGCGGACTGTCTTCACCAGACCGGCTTCAAAACCCGTCTGGTGAGTGCCGCCCTTCGGGGTGGAGATGATGTTGACGAAGCTCTTGATCCGGGTGTCGAAACCGGTCCCCCAGCGCACGGCTATGTCAACGTCGACTTCGCGGTCAACATCGGTTGACACCATATGTCCCGTCTCATCAAGAACCGGGACGGTTTCCGTGAAGTCGCCCTTGCCGCTGAATCGCCACACATCAGTGACCGCAGGGTCCAGAGCAAGGTGCTCTGCGAAAGCGGAGATCCCGCCGTCATAGCGGAACTCCTCCTTTCGGTGTTCTATGACCTCCCCGGCTTCGTCGCGCGCGACACCGCGTTCATCGACAATCGTGATCTTCAGACCCGGAACGAGGAACGCCGTCTGCCGTGCACGGTCAACGAGTTTGTCGTATTCGAAGTCAGCGTCCTTGAGGAAGATCTGCGGATCAGCCCAATAGCGAACCCGCGTACCGGTCACACCCCTTTTTGCCTTGCCTATGATCTCGAGCTTTTCGCCGGGTTTGTTCTCGGTGAATGGATTCTCCGGGCTGGCAGCGCCGTCATCGGCAAAACGTCCGGGCCGACCGCGGCGGAATGACAGACGGTGAACTTTGGAGGCGCGTGTGACTTCGACGTCCATTCGCTCCGACAGCGCATTGACGACAGCACCGCCGACTCCGTGCAGACCGCCGACTGCCGCATAGGAACCGCCACCGAATTTTCCGCCGGCGTGCAGCTTCGTCATGACCAGCTCAACACCGGTCAGACCCGATTTCGGTTCGACGTCGACGGGAATGCCGCGAGCCCGGTCGTCCACTGCAACCGAGCCGTCCGGGTAGAGAGTCACGGTGATCTCGTCGCCGTAGCCGGCCAGAGCCTCGTCAACGGAATTGTCGATGATCTCCCACAGGCAGTGCATGAGACCGCGCGAATCAGTGGAGCCGATGTACATACCGGGCCGCTTGCGGACCGCATCGAGCCCCTCCAACACCTGGAGCTGCTGTGCGCCGTACTCTGCCTTGGCCGCCACTTCCACGTCCTTTCCCTTCAGTGCCCTGCCATTGTAGGGTGCCGCATGCAAAAGCCTGCGGATTTGCCCGCCGCGCTGTCACGTTCGGTGTGTGCTTCAATGTTCCTATGCTTCTGCGCTCCCCCGCTCTTGCAGCCGCACTCTGCGCTGTGCTTCTGACCGGCTGTGCCGACAGCACGCCCGGTTCCGACACCTCGTCAGCACCGGCAGGCTCTAACAGAGCGCAGTCGAGCCCGACACCAGACGAAGACGCCCAAGCACTGGCGGGGACCACGATCGCGGTCGACCCCGGCCACAACGGCGGCAATATGAAGAACGCCTCCAAGATCTCCCGACAGGTCGATGACGGGCGAGGCGGCACAAAAGCGTGCAACACCACCGGAACCACCACATCAGACGGCTTCCCGGAACACGAGTTCGCCTGGAAGGTGGCCGAACACCTGCGCACCGCGCTCGAGGACAGCGGTGCGCGCGTCATCATGTCGCGCAAAGACGACAAGGGCATCGGGCCCTGCGTTGATGAGCGGGGCAAGTTCGCCGCCGAAGCGGACGTGCTCGTCAGCATCCACGCCAACGGCTCCGACAGCACAAAGCCCTTCGGCTTCGGCGCCGTCATCGCCCCGGACCGCAAGCACGCCGAGTCGAAGAAGCTCGCCGGCAGCCTCGTCAAGGGCCTGAAGGGCGCGGACTTCCGCGCTAACCCCAGCTACGGCAAAAACACCGTTATGGAGCGCAAAGACCTCGGCGGTCTCAATCACGCCACCGTCCCGGCCGTGCTGATGGAGCTTGGCGAAATGCGCAACCCGGAAGAATCGAAGATCATGAAGACCGACTCCGGACGCAAACGCTACGCAGATGGTCTCGTCGCGGGCCTTGCGGACTACTTCAAGGGTCGCGGCTGACCAATCGGAATGAACCTGCGACAATGACGGAGTGACTGACTACACTGCTCATTCTGCTCAGCCCGTCTGGTTGGAGCTCAGCTCTCCGCAGTCGGATGTTTCAACAGAGTTCTACAGCGAAATCTTCGACTGGGAGTTCAGCGGCGCAGGCCCCTTGGGTCTTGGCTCGCAGGCGCTGCTTCGGGGACGCGCGGCAGCCGGCATCAGCCCTCAGCCGCCGCAGGCTCCAGCAGGCCAGCCCGGATTCTGGTCTGTGTATTTTCGCGCCGAATCTCTCGACACTTTCCTCACCGCCGTCGATGCCGGCGGCGGTCAGGCGATGACTGTCGTGCCCGAATTCGACGGCGCCGCATCGGTAGCGCTCGTCTCAGACTCCGGCGGCACAGCATTCGGTGCGCTGACCTTTGACGATTCCCGCGGCTTGGGAACAGTGGGCGAAATCGGTGCGGCCGTCTACTTCGAACTGCACACACACTCCCCTGAAAAGGCAGATTTCTATTCCGAGGTGTTCGGCTGGGCCAGGAGCACCGGCCCGTCGACTATTCAAGAAGAAGCCGACGTGTTCACAATGGCGGGCGATGTTGACTTGACCGCCGCGGTCGTCGACCTTTCCGGAACGCAGATCCCATCTCACTGGGAAGCGTTCTACATGGTCGAAGACGTTGATGTTTTTGCGCAGAAAGTGCCTGCTCTTGGGGGTGCGCTGCTGGTTGAGCCGACCGACACTCCGCGCGGGCGGATCGCAAAGTTCATCGACCCCCACAACGCGGCTTTCGGAGTCATCGAGCCGAACTGGCTGTAAAGCCCGTGCAGTCGCTGGCTTTCAGCCTGCCGTTTTTCGCCAAAACATGAGGCTCGGCCCCGTCTGACGGGGCCGAG
>NZ_KV823270.1 GCF_001815905.1 Brevibacterium sp. HMSC07C04
TGTAGTTCCTCGGGAGGTTGTGAACGGGATTTGAGGTCAGAGAAGACCCCCGGTATCGAGGTGGGTAACGACACGCACCCTGACCCGGAGGTCTTCCATGACACACCGTAACGCCCCGATGACCATCGAGGGTAGGCGCCGGCTCGTCTGTCTTGTTGTCGATCACGGCTGGCCCCAGCGACGCGTTGCTGAACGCTTCCAGGTGTCCCCGGCAACGGTGTCTCGCTGGGTGAGCCGGCATCGGGCAGGGACCGGTTTGGCTGACCGCTCGAGCCGTCCGCACTACAGCCCGAACAGGCTCAGCGCACGTACCGAGCGACGGATCATCGCGCTGCGGTTCAACCGCCGATGGGGGCCGCACCGGATCGGCTATCACCTGCGCGTGCCACGCTCGACCGTCGGGCGGGTCCTGGCCCGCTACCGGATGCCGAAGCTGGACTGTATCGATCAGGCCACCGGCCTGCCGGTCCGCCGGCCGGCACCTCACCGGTATGAGGTCGATCAGCCTGGCAAGCTGGTCCACGTCGACATCAAGAAGCTTGGCCGCATCCCTGACGGTGGCGGCTGGCGGGCTCATGGCCGCGGATCGGGCCAGGACCGGAAGGTCCAGTCCTCACGGGGCAAAGCCGCGCGTGCCGGGCAGCCTTCGTCGCGGGGGTATCGGTACCTGCATCACGCCGTCGATGACTACTCCCGGCTGGTGTACTCCGAGATCCTCAATGACGAGAAGAAACACACCGCAGCAGGCTTCTGGAAGCGGGCGAACAGGTTCTTCACCAGTATCGGTGTCGCGATCGAAGCAGTCATGACCGATAACGGGGCTTGTTACCGGTCCGGAGACTTCCAGCAAGCCCTCGGAGATGGGGTCAGGCACAAGCGGACGAGGCCTCGCCGTCCGCAGACGAATGGGAAAGTCGAGCGGTTCAACCGGACGCTGATGAACGAATGGGCCTACGCGAGACCGTATGCCAGTGAGAGTGCTCGCGAGGATTCGTACGCAGCGTTCTTACATGACTACAATCACCACCGAGCCCACACCGCCATCGGGGGACTCTCACCAGCCGACCGCGTTCACAACCTCACGGGGAAGTACACCTAG
>NZ_KV823271.1 GCF_001815905.1 Brevibacterium sp. HMSC07C04
TGCGGCCCGGTTGCTGCCGGGCCGCGAGACACAGCGCCGCAGCTTCTGCTGCGGCGCTGTCGCTTTCTCAGTGCCAAACTCCCGAGGCTGCGGTCCAGAACCCAGCCCCAAACCGCCCGGGTGCTGATCTGGTACAGAGCCCAAGCTCCCGAGGCGCCGCCCCGGTTCCCCGAGCTCGCCTCCCGGGCGCCGGTGTTGAGCAAGCCGGGCGGCGCCTCGGCGTTTGAAGGCTGGTCAGGCCGCCAGAGCTGCTCGGCTATCCTCGTGTGCATGAGCGATTCAGCAGGTGCGACCCCCTTTTCGGAAGAACCTGACCCGGGAGGCGTGCCCGCTGGGCGACCGGTGCAGCGAGGCCCGGCAGTCGTGCTCACACGGCCCTATGTGACGTGGACGATCATCGCCATCACGTTCTTCTTCTTTTTGCTGCAGTTCTTTCCACCGCTTCAACTTCAGAGTCGTTTTGCCTTCGCCCCGATGCTTGCGCATGAGGAACCGTGGCGGGCTCTGACTGCGGCGCTCGTCCACGCGCAGCCCAATCCCAGCCACGTGCTGTTCAACATGCTGGGGCTGTTCTTCTTCGGCTCTTTTGTCGAACGGTCCATGGGGCACGTGTTCATGCTGGTCACATATGTGATCGGGGCGTTCGGCGGATCGGTGCTCACGCTTGTGCTGGCTGCGCCGGGAACCCCCGAATTCAGCTCCGCCTACGTTGGGGCCTCCGGTGCGGTGTTCGCAGTGGTGGGGACCCTGCTTGCGCCCACCAGCCGACTGGACCGGAACCTCATGGGAATCGTGCTGTTCTTGTGCCTCAACATGGCGCTTGTGACGGTCGATTCGAACATCGCCTGGCAGGCTCACCTCGGCGGTTTGGCCGTGGGATTTGTCCTGGGCGTGGCCCGCGTTATGCCTCGAGGGGCAGGCATCCTCGCTAAACGGTATGTGCGCGGTGGAATTGGTGTGGAGCCCACACCGGCTGTTCCGGCAAGCAGCTCTTCAGCACGGGGCGTGTTCTGGGCCGGGGCCGTTCTGACGACGGTTGTGCTCGTCGCCGCCTACGCGGTCGTGTGAGGCAGCGGGCTAGCGGCGTTAGCTGCCGCGGATTCAGGCTGGGCGAGAGCTCAGCCGGTCCAACCCACCGCTGCGCCAGGTGAACTCTGCTGATTAGTCGGAAGATTGAGGCAAAAACCGCGATTTCGCCTCAATCTTCCGACTAATCAGCAGAACTGGTGAGTAGGCAAAGGCTGCCGTGGCGCCGGGCCGGTTGCGCTGACAGGACAGGCGCCGCTGCCGGGCCGCACCTACCGTCGGGCCAGCCTCTCCGACGGGCCGCACCCACCGCCGGCCAAGCATCACGTGTCGTCGCTGACCAATGGGTCTGACGGCCCGAAGATGGACTGGGCTACCCGCAGGAAGAAGTTTGTGAGCGGACCGATGAGCAGCGCGTAGGCGAACGTGCCGATCCACAGTAGTCCGCCCAGCAGAACTCCGGCTACGAGAACGGCAATTTCGATGACCGAGCGCACCATCCACACGGGTTTGCCGGTCACTCGGGTCAAGCCGGTCATAAGCCCGTCACGCGGGCCGGGGCCGAAGTTCGGAATGATGTACAGAACCGTGGCGATGGCGTTGAGGACGATGCCGGAGACCATGAACAGAATCCGCACCCACAGCTGTTCCGGATAGCCGATCAGCCACACGAATAAGTCCAGCCACACGCCGATCAGCACCGCGTTGGCAATTGTTCCCAGCCCGGGCTTCTGTTTGAGCGGAATCCATGCCAGCAGAACGATCAGCGACATGATCACGATGATCGTCCCAATCGACAGCGGCACGTGGTGGGAAATGCCCTGGTGCAGAACATCCCACGGCACCGGCCCCAGGTTGGACATCACCATGAGACCAGAGGACAGCCCGTAGAAGGCAAGCCCCACGAACAGGGCCGTCAGTCGCCAGCCGAGAGGCGCCTGGGCCAGAACCCGAAAGTCTGCGGCCCTGGCCTGCTGGCCGGAGCCGCCTCGACCCGATCCGGGCCTCAGCGCCATCGGGTAGACATGGCCAAACCGGCGACCATGATGGTGAAGCCGGCAAGCAGGTTCCAGTTGCCCCACACCTCGACCGGCAGCGCGCCGCCGGACAGGTAGAACACGATCAGCCACAGCATGCCCACGATGATCACGGTGAGCATGGTCGGCAGGAACCAGCGGGGGTTGGGGCGCAGGCTGCTTTCCGAACTGCCGGATTCATACTTGGTCTGCTTGCGCGCCGATGCGCGCTTGGCCGGGTTGCCCGACTTCGCTGCGTTCTTCGACTTTTTGGCGGGCTTGGCGTTTCGGTTCTTCTGCTTAGTACCCGAACTGCCCTTGTCGCCCGCGTTCTTCTCAGTCTTCTTCTGAGCTGGCTTTTTGTCTGCCGAGCTGCCGCTTTCGTCTGCTTCAGAGGCAGCGGCTGGGGTCTCGTCTGAGGTCTTCGCGCTGTCTTCTGCGTCTGCGCTGTTCGCGTCGAGTCCTGCCGATTCTTCGGTGTCGGTTTCGGCCGGAACCTCGGATGAGGTTGCCTTGAGGTTTTCTTCGCGCTTGCTTGACGGGGCCACAGTTCTCCTTCGGTTGGCCTTGCACAGGCCAAACAACGGCATATCGGAATTCCTCAGGGTATGTTAGTCGTTTTCGGCTCGCATAGCACAGGCTCGTCGGATCGAGCCATTATGATAGCTCGTGGACACAACCGGAAAGCCCCGCTGGGATTGTTGGAAAGCGAAGAGGACACACGTGGATCAACCACTGACGCGCCGAGAACGCATCGCGCGTGAGAAGGCTGAGGCCCGGCGTGCAGGGCAGGCCGAATCGGCTGGTGAAACCTACGCCGTGCGTCCTGAAGACTCCCGCCAGGGGGACCGCCGATCCTCGGCTCCCGCTGAACAGGCCCACAGCCCGCATCACAAGCTGCAGGGCTCCGGACCTGCTTTCTCGCCCATGCAGGCATCGGGTGACCGGCCGTTCATTCGTCCGGCAGCACGTGATGTGCGCCGCGGCCACGGCACCGGCCCGCAGCACAATGTCGCGCCCGCTCAGTCCCACAGCGCTCCCACCGGCTACGCGGCACCGGCTGCCTACAGTCCGCCAACCGGCTACAGCCCACCGGGTGGCTACGCAGCACCTGGCGCATACAGCCCGCCAACGGGTCACGCGGCTCCCGCTGGCCACACCCCTCCGGCTGCCTATGCCGCACCTGGCGCATACAGCCCACCTGCCGCTTACAGCCCCCCGGCAGGCTATATCGAACCGGAACCCGAACCGCGCAAGCCGGAGCCTGAACCGCTCGGCTTCGTCCGCGGAACCATTCGCGGTTTCGGTGAGCTGTGCATCACCGCGGGCCTGGTCCTCATTCTCTTTGTGGTGTGGCAGCTGTGGTGGACCGACATCGAAGCCAATAAGGACAACCAACACCTGGCTGATTCGCTCAGCGAACAGTGGCGCGAAAATCCCCTCGATAAGCTTCCCGAGGACCCCGACACCCCTGTTCCCGCCGCGCTTCCGGACGAGAACAAAGCCTTCGGCATCATGTACATCCCGCGGTTCGGCCCCAACTACTACCGGACCATCGCGGAGGGAGTGTCGCTGGAACCCGTGCTCAACCGCATGGGCATGGGACACTACCCGTCGACCGCACGCCCAGGTGAAGTGGGCAACTTCGCTATGGCCGGACACCGTGTGACCTACGGAAAGCCGCTGAACCTCATTGCCGAAATGCAGCCGGGCGACAGGATCTACATTCAGACAAAGGAAGGCGTGTACACCTACACGTTCCGCAACTACGACATCACCCTGCCTGACGCCACGGAAGTGCTGGCACCGGTTCCCGCAGCGCCTGAATACAAAGGCAAAGACAGGATTATGACGCTCACGGCGTGCAATCCGATGTTCTCGGCTCGCGAACGCTACATCGCCTACGCGACTCTCACCGACTGGGCTCCGGCCGGCTCCGAAGTCCCCAAGGAGCTCAGCGACCTGCCCGCCTATGGGAAGGCCGGAGGGCAGTAAGCGTGTACGAATTCATTTGGCGGCTGCTGCCGGGCAACTGGTTCATCAAATTCATCCTCAGCCTGCTGTTGATCGCTGTCGTCGTGTTCGTCCTCATGCAGTACGTCTTCCCTGTGATCGCGCCCTACATGCCGTTCAACGACGCCACGATCGAAAGCCAAGCCGCCCACGTAACCGCCACGGCCGCTGCCGACGCAGCGGCTGTGCAATAACCCCGCCGGGAGCTGACCTGTGACAGCGCGCATCCTTGTGATCGACAACTACGATTCCTTCGTCTACACGCTTGTCAGCTACGTCCAGGAACTGGGCGCGCAGACTGACGTCATCCGCAACGACGACGTCTCGGCCGAACAGCTGGACGAACTTCTGCCCCAGTATGACGGCGTTCTCGTCTCACCGGGACCGGGTGCTCCGGCGGAGGCCGGCATCAGCGCCGACATCGTACGATGGGCCGCCGAGCACTCGCTTCCGTACTTCGGGGTGTGCTTGGGTCACCAGGTGCTGGGCGAGGTGTTCGGGGCAGTGGTCGACCGCTCCCCGGTGCTTATGCACGGCAAAACTTCGCAGGTTGTCCACAGCGGCGGATCCGTTTTTGCAGGCTGCCCGTCACCGCTGACGGCCACGCGCTATCATTCGCTGGCGATTGTGGACGACAGTCTGCCCCTGGATGTTTTTGAGATCACCGCGCAGACGGAAGACGGCATCATCATGGGCATCCGGCACAGGAAGGCCCCGCTGCACGGCGTGCAGTTCCACCCCGAAAGCGTTCTGACACAGAGTGGCTACCCGATGGTCGCGAACTTTTTGGCGGCGTGCGGAATGCGAGAGGCAATCGCTGCCGCCCACGATCGCGCTCCCGTCGCATCAGCCGCAGCGTTCAGCAGCATAAACGCTCAGAACGGCTGAATGCCCTGAAAGACACTGAAAGACTAAGCGGCCGGGGCTGGGTGTGCTCATCACACCCAG
>NZ_KV823272.1 GCF_001815905.1 Brevibacterium sp. HMSC07C04
TTTGCCCTCGGCACGTTTTCTGTCGTAGTACGCCTTTGATACTGGGTCGTGGCAGGAGGCGACCCATGCGGACCGGAATAACGCGTTCTTCAGCTTTGTGTTCCCGGCACGGGCAGGGAACTCGCCTCGGATTGATGTCCCAGATCGTCGGGTTACTGGAGCGATTCCGGCATAGGCGGCCAGGTGTCCTGGCGTGGGAAACGCGGACAGGTCACCAGCGGCCAGGAGGATCTGTGCTGCGGTCTTGATCCCGACTCCTGGCATCGACGTCAAGACCGTGGAAAGAGGGAAGTCGTCGACCAGCTTCTCTACCTCTTCGGCGACGATGTCCCGTTGGCGTTTGAGCTCTTTGATCTGAGCTGCGACTCTGGGGATGACGAGCTCAACAGCGTCAGCACCGGGCACTGTGACGGTCTGCTCGGATAGTGCTGTGAAGATCTGGTCGATGAGCTGGCCGGGGTCTTTGCGGCTGTGGTGACGTGCCCACCGTTTCACTCCGGCCTTGCCTGCAGCTTTAAGTCCGGCAGGGCCGTGGTAGCGGATCAGCAGATCCAACACGATAGCCCGAGTGAGAACGACACCGGGGAGAACACGTTCCAGTGATGGGTAGATCTGGACCAAGAGGGACCGTAATCGATTGATCGCGCGCGTTGATTCACAAGCGAGGTCTTCGTCAAACCCGGAGAGCACCTTCAGTGCTGACAAGACCTCGGAGTTACGGTCCACAGCTCGTAGCGTGTGTGGCATTGCCCGGGCGGTATCAGCGATGATGAACGCGTCCCTGGCGTCAGTCTTCAAGCGTCCCGGATACAGGTCCGCGGCCTTGCGCATCGCTAGCCCTGGCAGATAGGCGACGTCCGCGCCGAGATCACGGGCGACAGCGATTGGCAGTGCTCCGATCGTGTTCGGCTGATCCACGACGATGAGCACCGGACCGTGCTGTTGCAGGTCGGTGATGACCTTCCGCAAGGCGGTTTCGTCCTGGGGCAGCTCATGGTCATACACGCGCTGTCCTTCGGGTGTCAGCGCGCACCCATGATGAGCGGACTTACCGACATCGAGGCCTAGCGTGATTGCGTATTCGGTTGTCACGACACCCGATGCTGGCACCCACGTTACGAAGAGACCTCGACCAAAGCCGGGCCACGTCCCTATCAGCAGTCAACGCGCGTCCTGGACTCCTGGCGACAACACCCCGTTACCTTTTAGGTGTCACCGTTTTCCGTCAGGATAGACAGTGCAGGGAACCGGCTGGTCCCGGCATGATGTCTGCCCCCAGTTGTCCATGATCCGGGGG
>NZ_KV823273.1 GCF_001815905.1 Brevibacterium sp. HMSC07C04
TAAGGCCCGGTGCCCATGTGGGCACCGGGCCTTAAGCGTTGGTTCTGAGCTCAGAGCATCAGCGCACCAGTCATTTCTTGCCCTGGGCGGCAACCGCGGCTGCGGCTTCGGCTGCCGCTTCGGGATCGAGGTAGCGGCCACCGGGGTTCACTGGCTTCAAATCTTCGTCGAGCTCGTAGTGCAGCGGAATGCCGGTGGGGATGTTCAGCCCCACGATGTCGTCGTCACTGATGCCGTCGAGGTGCTTGACGAGCGCGCGCAGCGAGTTTCCGTGCGCTGTGATCAGAACAGTGCGGCCCAGCTGGAGGTCTGGGACAATCGAGTCGTACCAGTACGGCAGCAGACGCTTGATGACGTCCTCCAGGCATTCGGTGCGCGGGATGGCAGAACCCAGGTTTGCGTAGCGCGCCTGCCCTGCCTGTGACCATTCCGAGCTGTCGTCGAGTTCCGGCGGCGGTGTGTCGAAGGACCGGCGCCAGATCATGAACTGCTCTTCGCCGAATTCTTCGCGGACTTCGGCCTTGTTCTTGCCCTGCAGCGCACCGTAGTGGCGTTCGTTCAGCCGCCATGAGCGTTTGACGTCGATCCAGGAACGGTCAGCGGTTTCCAGGGCAAGGTTCGAGGTGATGATGGCGCGCTTCAGGCGCGAGGTGTGCAGAACATCGGGCGCCAGCCCGGCTTCTGTCAGCAGCTCCCCCGCCCGGGCGGCTTCGGCGCGGCCCTTGTCAGTCAGGGGCACGTCAACCCAGCCGGTGAAGAGGTTCTTCTTGTTCCATTCGCTTTCGCCGTGGCGCAGCAGCACGAGGTTGTAAGTCATAGCCCTATTCTTCCATGTGAGGTCAGTCCTCGGCGGTTCTATCCGCCGAGGACTGACTGCCTGTCTCAGTCGGTGTCGGTCTCGGTGAACGTGCCGATGAACTCGTTGTCGTCGTTATCCAGCAGGTGTTTGAACGCTTCGAGGTTGCGAGTGGATTCGCCGCGGGCGATCCTCCACGCCCATTCGCGCTTCATGGATGTGAGAAAGCCGTGGACCAGCAGATCATTGAAGCTGCCGTCAGACACTGTGAGGACTTCGCCCATCACCTGATCGATGATCTCGGCCGTCCACGCGGATGCGGGGATCGATGCGCGCAGGTAGACGTCCCCGTGCGGGTCGAGGAAGAACGACACCAGGTGAAGTATCTGATTGCGGCGCAGCATCCACCGGTAGAACGCGGCGTGGTTTTCATCGGGCCTGCGCATGAGGAACGCCTGCAGGTCGACCCGGCTGGGTGTGAAGCGCACCGACACTGTGGTTTTGAGCTTCTTTTCGCCTGGCAGCGTGACCACCAGGTGGCCGACGTCGACCACGTCGAACTCGACCTGCGCGTCTTTGGCCCACGCAACCAGCGCAGATGCTGTTTCTTCGATCGGCGTCATTCGTTCCTCCCCGCGGACTGTTGGCCCGCTCCGGCGGCAGTGAGTGCTGCCATTACCTTCTCAGCACAGGCCTGCCACGTAAACCTCTGCACACGTTCGCGGGCTGCCTGGCCCAGACGTTCCCGCAGCTGCGCATCGTCAAGCAGCCGGGCGAGCGCCTCCGCCCAGCTTCTGTGGTCGCGGCCTTCCAGAAGCACTCCCGTCGTCCCGCTGTCGACAATGACTTCCAACCCGCCCACGCGGGAGGCCAGTACGGTACGACCGGCGGCTGACGCCTCGGCGGCGACAAAGCCGAACGACTCCGAACGCGACGGCACAATCACAACGTCAGCCGCCCGGTACCAGTCGGCGAGCTCTTCGGCGGGCACGGGTTCGCGGACCTTCAAACTGTCTGCCACTCCCAGGCGTCCGGCGAGTTCGGCGTACACGCTTGCGTGCGCGTCCCCGGAAACCGCGCCCAGCTGGACCATGCGCGTTCGGGCCGCCAGATCCGGGCGCACCGACCGCAGTGATGCGAGTGCTTCAATTGCCAGATCGGTTCCCTTGACCCGCTGCATCCGGCCGACCCCCAGCACCAGCAGGTCGGCGTCCGCCCCGACACGGCGGCGTGCCTGAGCTTGATCGCCGGGGGTGAATACGTCTGTTCGCACGCCCGGCGGCACGGTGAGAACTCTGTCGGAGGCAGCCCCCAGCAGTTCGCGTGCGTCTTCGGCTTCTGCCGGGGTGTTGGCCACGATGATGTCGGCCGTCTGGGCGATCCGCCGTTCAGCTTCCAGCCGTTGGGACGGTTCGCGGTGGCCAGGGAAGTCGCGCTCTTTGACCGCGGCGATCGTGTGAAATGACACGGCAGTCTTCTTGCGCGGCTGAGCCCGCAGGGCGGCATCGGCCGAGATCCAGTAGTGCGCCCACACAAAGCCGGCTGCCCGGTAGTCAGAATGTTCGCTCAGCTGTCCGGCAAGGCGGTCGATGTCATCAGCCAGTTCGTCTTTTGTTTCTGCTCTCGTGCTCAGCAGGTGAACTCGGATGCGGGGACCCAACTGACGAGGTGCCGTTTGGCTGCCGCTTTGCAGCTGCGGGTCGGCTGTGAAGATGTCGACTGTGTGCCCGGCTGCGGCAAGTTCTTCCGCGACGTTGAGGGCGTAGACGTTGAGGCCTCCGGCATCACCGGCACCGGGCTGGGCGGCCGGGGAGGTGTGCAGGGAGATGAGCGCCAAACGGCGAGCGGGCGGGTTCGGCATCGGCGGCTCAGCTGTCAAAGAACTCGCCCAGTATGCGGCGCACGTCCTGGCGTCCGCGCCACAGAATGGAGCCTCGCGGCAGCACTTCGAGGCGAGCGTGTGGGAAGGCGTCAGCGTATTTCTGTGCGACTTCGACCGGGTGGCTGGTGTCTTCTTCGTGTGTCAGCACGAGAACATCGCCTGCGAAATCTGAGGCTCCCGCCGGATTGTCCACGGCAGTCCTGCACGCTAAGCCGATGCCGTCTTCGAGGTCGGTTGTCATGATTGCCCGGGCCCGTCCGCGCGCAAACTGCTGGGCTTCGGGCATCTGCCGGACTTCGGGGGCTTCGCGTTCCGCAAGGGCCCTGGCGAGGCCGTCTTCGTCGCCTTGTGCGACATAGCTGCGCAGCATGTCGGTGTAGGCGGCGAAGTTCTCCATCAGGTGTTCCGGCGGCGCTGTCCACGACGCGGGCAGGACGAACGCGGCCTTTTTCAGCCCGCGCGCTGCGTGGTGGCCGTCGGTGATGAGTCTGGCGAGAGCACCAGCGCTCATGGACACCCCGAGTGCGCGATCGGCGTTCGTGCGTTCGAGAACACCGGCAAGCGCCTGGGCAAGCATCGGATATTCCCAGCCTGGACCGGGCGATGGATTGCCCCCGTGGCCGGGCATGTGGGGAAAGACTCTTGTGCCGCGGATGCCCGCCGCAAAAGGCCGGGTGTCGCGGATGCTGCCGCCGAAGCCGTGGGCGAAGACGGTCGTGGGCTCGCCCGAGCCGATGATGGCCGTGTAGTGCTCATCCGCGCCCGGCAGGTTGGTGCGCGTCACCTTCTGTGGCGGCGGGATTCAATGGCACGCAGCTTCTTGGCCATATCGCCCAAGTAGATGCCTGCCGCCACAACGCTGGCAATGCCCAGCAGACCGAGACCGCTCCTGACTCCGGTGAGTGGGAGGTTGGCGAAGGCCAAAGCGGCGGCCACACCCAGGATGCTGCACCACAGCGCCTTGGAGTGGCGGTCAATTGCCTTGTACGCCTCGTCGGAGAATCGCAGCGAATCGATGAACGCGATCGTCGTCAGAGCAAAGACGCCCACCTGGATGAGCATCATGATTCCCATTTGAATGTTCCCAAGCACCAGCATGGTGCCATTCTAGACTGCGCGGACCGGCACCTCGTGAGCCTTCAGGTTCTGTGCTGTCCTCGGCGGCTTTCCGACCTGGCTGCCCAGCGGAGATCACTCTCCGTCAAGTTCCGGCAGGCCCGGCAGGACGTCGTCGGCGGCGGCTTCGGTCAGACCGGCAGCGCACATGAGGTCGTGCGCCAACGGACGCAGCATAAGGATGACAGTTTCGTCCAGTCGGCCCTGAGCAAACGGCGCTTTGACATCCAAGCGCGCCGCCACCGACGCCAAATACTCCTCCGCCGGAACGCGAGACGTTCCCCGGCGCAGCGCAATGCCGAGCATGGAACTGCCCTCGGCGAGCGCATCGGTGAGGTTCGCGATCTCCGGCCGCGCATCACCCGTCTGAGTCAGCGTGACGGACCGACGCGCCACGATCCTCACCATGCGCATAGAACGGTCGGCGTACTCAGCGGCACGGGCAAGCCGGTTGACCTCGGCCGCGTAACGGCGGGACCGCGCGTTGATGCGGGTGGCCTCCTTCGACACGCTGACCGAACTGTGCCACTGATCGACAAAGCTCTGCGTGTCGCGCGCACGCCCCAGCGCACGCTGGGCCGCCCCCTTATCCGCCGTGCGGATGCTGCGTGAAATGTCCTGCAGAATCTCGGAAATCTCATCGAGCAGAGAAGCTGCCCTGTCCCGCGGAGCCTTGCGCGCATCGTGGGGCACGATAAGGCTCATGAGAATCGCAACAGAGGCGCCGACGGCAGCGTCGACAGTCCGATCAAACGGATAGGCGTTCAGCGCAGGCGGGACCGTGACCACATAGATGGACTGCACGCCGATCTGCGTGATGAACAGCGGACCGGAATTGATCAGTGCGCCCACGAGAATGCCGCAGAACATGACCAGCGCCATCTGCCAGATGCCCGTGCCGAACAGCGACAGCACCAGCTCGCCGGCCAGCACACCGAAAATCGCACCGATGCCGAATTCCGTGGCCCGCCGCAGGCGACGGTCCGTGACAACGCCCGTTCCCACGGTTGCGGCGACCGCGGCCAAGAACGGGTACTGGTGCCCCAGGACCAGCAGACAGAACGAATACGCAACAACGGCGCCGATGACCACCTGCAGGTACTGGCCGAAATTCGCCCTGATCCGACGCAGACCCAGCCGAGCGCGCAGCCCCAGGTACGAACCCAGGCGCCGGGCCCGCGACGGCTGCTTGACTGTACTCACTGAAGCACCTCCTCCTGAAGTCTATATATCGACATTCCACGAAATATGAAAAGCTGGTCGTCGGAGGACCAATGACATCAAATCTCACCCGCACAGAGGCCCAAGAGCGAGCGCGCCTGCTCACCCTTGAGGCCTATCGCATCAGCCTGGACGTTTCTGGTGCGCCCAACCGCGATATGTCCACGTACGATTCGGTGACGACCGTGACGTTCACCGCGGCCGAAGATTCCACGACGTTCATCGACATCATCGCCGACTCTGTGTATGCCGTCAGCATCAACGGAAAAGACCTTGACCCCACGACAGCTTTCGACGGCTTCCGCGTCACCTTCCCCGTCACGGCCGGACAGAACGAACTGACGGTCGGGGCAAAAGCGCTGTACTCCCGTTCCGGTGAGGGCATGCACCGCTTCTTCGACCCCGCAGACGGCAAGGTCTACCTGTACACGCAGTTCGAGCCGACCGACGCCCGCCGCGTCTTCGCCAACTTCGACCAGCCGGACCTCAAAGCCGTCTTCGAGTTCGAAGTGACCGCACCGAGCGACTTCACCGTGCTGTCCGGTGGAACCAGCCGACAGTCCGAAGAGGTCGCCAAGGACATCACCCGGCACAGCTTCGCCCCCACTCTGCGTCAGTCGAGCTACATCACCTGCGTGTGCGCCGGGCACTACGTTGAGCTCACCGACTCCTACACGCGGACCGGTGCGGGTGCAGACGGCGCAGACCTCACCATTCCGCTGGGACTGTACGCCCGGGCCAGCCTCGCCGACCACATGGACCCCAAAGCGATCTTCACGGTCACCAAGCAGGGCCTCGACTTCTTCATGGACTTCTTCGACTACCCCTACCCGTGGGGTAAGTACGACCAGATCTTCGTCCCCGAATACAACCTCGGCGCCATGGAGAACCCCGGCCTGGTCACCTTCACCGACGACTACCTTTTCCGGGACGCCGTCACCCGACGCCAACTGGAGGCGCGCGCCAACGTCATCCTGCACGAAATGGCACACATGTGGTTCGGGGACCTTGCGACCATGACCTGGTGGGATGACCTGTGGCTCAAAGAGTCCTTCGCCGACTACATGGGCGGACTCGCCCTGGCAGAAGCCACCGAGTTCGACGACGGCTGGGTGTCCTTCGCGCTGTCGCGCAAAGACTGGGCCTACCGCCAAGATCAGTACCCCACAACGCACCCCATCGTCGCCGACATCCCCGATGTCGAAGCTGCCAAACTCAACTTCGACGGCATCACGTACGCAAAAGGCGCGTCCGTGCTCAAACAGCTGGTCGCCTACGTGGGCATTGACGCTTTCCGCGAAGGCTCCCGCCAGTACTTCCGCGACCACGCCTACGGCAGCACCACGCTGGAAGACTTCCTGTCCGCACTCGATGCGGCAGCACCTGACCGGGACGTCCGCGGCTGGGCCAAAGCCTGGCTGCAGACCACCGGCATGAGCGAAATCGGCATCGACCTCGACGTCGACACGGACGGAACGATCACCTCCGCAACGGCCTACCAGCGCAACTGCGACGGCTCTGATGTGCTGCGCCCGCACACCATGCGGGTGGGCACATTCACCAAAAACGGTGCCGCCATTGAGCTCACGGACTCCTTCACCCTCGACTTCGACACCGCAAAGGCCGAAGTCAGCCATCTGGTCGGCGCACCCGCACCGGACCTCCTGCTGGTCAACCACGGCGACGACGACTTCGTCAAAATCCGCCTGGACGAAAGATCCACCGCCACCGCGCTGCGTCACGTCAGCCGGCTGGAGGACCCCATGGACCGCGCTCTCGTCTGGTCGGCGCTGACCAATGCCGCACGGGACGGGCTTCTGCCCGTGACGGACCTCATTGAAGCCCACGCTCGTTCCCTCGGCCGTGAAGACCACGCAGGCATCGCCGGAGGAGTGTGTGCGACAGTGCTCGGCGCACTCGACCGCTGGACGGCCGACGCCGACCACCCGGAGGCGCTGCGCTCACTGCTGGGCTCAGCACTCGACGCTCTCGCTGCGGCCCCCTCCGGCTCCGACGTGCAGCTCGACCTGGCCGAACTGGCACTTGTGCTGGTGCAGCGCGCCGCCGCCCTGACCCAACCGCACCCCGTGGACACCGCTGGACGCCAGTGGGCTTCGAAGGTTCTCAATGCAGAGCTCGGCAGCGCTCTGAACGACGGGGCCAACGACCTCACCATCGAGCACTCACTGCGCTGGCTGGCACTGACCGCGCTGGTCACACAGGGCTGGGCCGACCAGCAGGACATCGATATCGAGGCCAGACTCGACAACACCGGTGCGGGCCTTCTGCGGGCACGCACAGCGCAGGCTGCCATGCCGCTGGTGTTGGCCAAACAGCGCGCGTTCACCTCAGCCGTTGACGACCACACCCTGTCCAACGATGCACTGAGCGCAACCATTCAGGGCTTCATCGCACCGTGTGCCCTGCCGTTGCGCGAACCGTTCGTCAAACAGTACTTCGAGCGACTGGAATCGTTCTGGACTGACCATTCGATCGAAATCGCTCGTCGCCTTGTGCTGGGCCTCTACCCCACCTGGAGCAATGACGCACAGCGGGTACTCGACCTGACGAATGCATGGTTGGACGACCACCCGCAGGCGCCCGCCGCTCAGAGGCGGCTGCTGATAGAACTCGCCGACAACCAGGCCCGGTCCATCCGCCTGCGCAGGGCAGGCGAACGGACAGAGAAGCCGGTCGGCACCTCGGGCCACCCTGGGCGGCACCTCAGAGCGGTCAAGGATCAGAACAGCTCTTCGGCCAGAAGCTCCAGCGTTCGCTCCCGGGCGACCGAAGTGCGCAGGTCCTCGTCTGGATAACCGCCGGCAACAGCCTGCATCATGACCTCGTCGACGCCGCCCTCGGCTGCCAGTTCGCGCAGCTGACGGGCGGCGTCGGTCGGTGTGCCGATGATGTACGTCTGTGCGAGCTTGTCCGCCACCGCGCGGTGCCCGGCCGACATGACCTCGTCCGTTTCCCGTCCCACCGTCGGCATGGAGCGCATGGGAGCGCCCACCCGCAGGTTCGCCATCTGGTACAGGAACGGCTGTGCCAGATTCCAGGCCTCTTCCTCGGTTTCAGCGACAACCACGTTCGCTGTCATAAAGCTGCGCGGCTGTCTTCCGAACTGGGTTGCTTCGAACTGGTCGCGGTACAGCTGCATAGCCTGCTGTGCGCCGCGACCGGCAAAATGATTGGCGAACACATAGGGCAGGCCGAGGACTGCTGCCAGCTGGCTCGAATAATTACTGGACCCCAGAAGCCACACCTGGGCTGCAGGACTGACATCAAGCTTCGGGGTGGCTCTCAGCGTGTGTTTGCGGTCGCCGAACAGCTCCACGTCCAGCCCTTCGGGGCCCAGCAGGCGAAGAATGTCCATGACGTGCTGCGGGAAGTTCTCCACGGGATCAATCGGCTGGCCCTCCCGATTGACCACCTGGCCCTCCCCCAGGTGGCCCCACATGGCCATGCGCGTAAACGGGTCGGTGCCGGGAGCACGCCCAATGCCCAGATCAATCCGGTCGCCGTAGACCGCGGCCAGCAGGGAGAACTGCTCAGCCACCGAATACGGCGCGTGGTTGGGCAGCATGACACCGCCAGAGCCCAAGCGAATCCGCGAGGTGTTCTGCCCTAAGTGCATAAGCTCAACTGCGGGATGGCTTGACGCAATGGCCGGCATGTTGTGGTGTTCGGCCACCCAGTAGCGGGTGTAGCCCAGGGCATCCGCCTTTTCTACAAATGACTTCGACGCCCGCAGAGCGTCACTGGTTGTCTGTTCGCCGCGAACGGGCACAAGGTCGAGGATCGAAAGCTTCAACGGTGTTTCAGTCATAATGCCGGAACACCCCTAGTCGAGGAGGAATTCCCCAAGGCCGTCGAGGTGGAGCTGAGTGGCCGAGGTGGGCTCGGATGGACTGCCGGGAGACGTTGATGAGGAACTCACCCGTCGCGGCCATGGACGGGCCTGGCGTTCGCAGGAGGGTCCCCGACTTCCTGAATGGCGTGGCCGCTGCAGGCAGTCATGGTGACGGTAGCGCATTCGATGCGCGACACGGAGAACCACCGCATCGCACCGCGCAGGAGGCACCATCCGACCAGATACCACCGACCGCCTGCAGAAGCGAAAAGCACGGGTTCAACCTCACGAACAGTCGTAGTGCCCTCCCGCGATGTATAGCGAATGCGGAGCACTCTTTGTTCGGCCATCGCTTCCTCTATCGCTGACTGAATAGTGCGTGAGGAAGAAGGAAGCGAATCCACCCAGACCCGGTGGGCAAGCTCGTCGGCCTGCGCCCGAGTCTTGGGATCGAGGACGTCCATGATCTTCTTGACCCCGGCGCGCGCCAGATCGGCATAGGGCGCATCTGACGCGGCGGACACCGCCACCATGAGCGCCACGGCCTGCTCCGGGGACAGGGTAACGGGCGGAAGGGAAGCGCTCTTGGCCAGTCCGTACCCACCGCCCGGACCGGGGCGGGACCAGATCGGCGCACCGCTGTTCTCCAACGCGTATAGGTCGCGCTTGACGGTGCGGACCGACACTTCGAACTCTCGCGCCAAGCGCTCGGCCGATACACCTCGCGTCCCGCTGCGACGCAGCATCTCGGACAGAGCGTGTAGTCGTTCGGCTCTCTTCACTGCGCGAACCTCACCAAATTCATGACATAAATGGTGACATACGGTTGTCCGCCAAGGCTGGGAGCCTTGTCCTATGACAGCAACACACAACATCAGACCTGCCGTCCTCGTTCCTGGCCACTGGCTGGGAGCATGGGCCTGGGACGAGGTCGTTGAGCACCTCACGACCGATGGCACGCGCACAGTGGCGATGACGCTGCCGGGCCGCGACGAGGACGACCCAGAGCGTGCGGCAAAGACGGTCGACGACCAAGCAGCAGCGATCAGGGACACGATTGCCGAGCAGGGCGATCAGCCTGTGCTCCTCGTCGCGCACAGCGGCGCCAATTTCCCCGTCAGTCTCGTTCTCGACCGGCACCCCGAGCTGATTGCACGGGTGGTGTGGGTCGATTCCGGCCCCGTGGCCGATAGCACTGCCTTCGCCGCCGACTTCCCAACCGAGAGTGAAGACCTGCCGCTGCCGTCGTTCGATGACCTCGGTCAGCAAGCCAGCCTCGAAGGGCTGAGCGCCGAAGCACTCGAGCGCTTCCGAACAAAGGCTGTCCCAGAGCCCGCTCCCGTGCTGCGCCAGTCCGTCGAACTCACGAACGGGGCCCGCCACAGCGTCCCAACAACCATGGTGTGCTGTTCAATTTCCGGCGAACAGGTGATGGCGTTGGCCAAGGCAGGTCACCCCATGTTCGCTGAGGTCGCAAACCTCGAAAGCCTCGATGTCGTAGACCTCCCTACAGGACACTGGCCCATGTGGAGTCGACCGCGCGACCTCGCCGAGATCATTCGCGCAACGTCGCAAACAAGCTAAACTCCACTCGCAGCTGTGAGTGGTCCAGCTGAAACGACTGGCCCCTTTTCCTTATTGAGTACTATGTCCGGCCAGCGCAGTTAGATCGCTGCGCTCTTGCCATGTGAGATTTCGCTGGGCTGAACGCGTTCTGGCGCGTAGATTACCCGCTATGGCACCCGGGAACACGAACTCACCCAACGACAGCAGCGACAGCGGGGCAGGCACCTCGTCAGCGATACGCACAAGCAGAGCGGCAGGCGACCAGCAGACCCGCAGCGCGCGGCTTGCCGTGACGGCATTCCCGGTGCTGGTGGTGCTCGGCGGCCTGCTGGGCATCGCGGCATCTGACACGCTCGTGGCCATGAGCCCCGCAATCCCGTGGGCACTGGGCGTGGTCATGTTCCTCATGGGCCTGACACTTACGATGCCGGACTTCGCCCGCATCGCCAAGCGCCCCTGGGCTGTGCTCATCGGCGTTGCGCTGCAGTTCACCATCATGCCGCTGGCCGGTGTCGCGATCGTTCGTCTGCTGGGCCTGGACCCCATGCTGGCCGTCGGCGTCATCCTCGTGGGCTGTGCGCCCGGCGGCACAGCCTCAAACGTCGTCACCTACCTGTCACGCGGCGATGTCGCGCTGTCAGTGACGGTGACGACAGTGTCGACGCTGCTGGCTCCCCTGCTCACACCGATCCTGACACTGTGGCTGGCCGGCTCCTACCTCGAAGTGTCGGCCGCGGCGATGATGCTCTCGATCGTCAAAACCGTGTTCGTGCCGGTCATTCTGGGGGTCATCGTGCGGCTGTTTGCTGCACGCGCCGTGGAGGCTGTCGCACCCGCACTGCCGTGGCTTTCGACCATCACGATCACACTGATCGTCGCTGTGGTCGTCGCAGGGTCGAAGGACAGCTTGGCCTCGGCCGGGCTCATTGTTCTGCTGGCCGTCATCCTGCACAACGCCATCGGCCTGGGATTGGGCTACTGCGCCGCGCGGCTCACAGGTCTTTCGCCGGCACAGCGCCGCGCACTGTCCATTGAGGTCGGCATGCAGAACTCCGGCCTAGCAGCGTCCCTTGCCGCCGCCTACTTTTCGCCGCTCGCCGCACTTCCCGCCGCTGTTTTCAGTGTGTGGCACAACGTGTCCGGGGCTATCATCGCAGCGTTCTTCGCCCGGTCCAAGACCGACTAGGACAGCACAAAGCGCTTCCGGCCGCTGCGTGATTACAGCGGCCGGAAGCGCTTTCAAGGCTCAGACCCGCGCGGTGAGGGCAAGCCCGCACCACGCAGCTCAGATCACTTGTCGAGGGCCTTGGCGAAAGCCTCTTCCATGACGTCGAAAGCGTCGTCAAGCAGTTCGTCGGAAATGGTCAGCGGCGGCAGGAAGCGCAGCACATTGCCGAACGTACCGGTGGACAGAACAAGAACACCCTGTTCAGCACAGTACTTCACGACATCACCGGCGAGTGTGGGATGCGGTTCGGTGGTGCCTTCGACAACGAGTTCGATGGCCTGCATGGCACCGCGGCCGCGGATGTCGCCGATTTCAGCGAAGCGCGACTGCAGCTTGGTGCAGCGGTCAACCATCTTTTCGCCGATCTCAACAGCACGCTCAACGAGACCGTCCTGTTCGTAGGCTTCGATGGCGCCGAGAGCACCGGCAACGGCAGCCGGGTTGCCGGAGTAGGTGCCGCCCAGGCCGCCGCCGTGAACGGAGTCCATGATGTCGGCGCGCCCGGTCACTGCAGACAGCGGCAGGCCGCCCGCAATGCCCTTTGCGGTGGTAACGAGGTCAGGTGTGATGCCCTCCCATTCGGAGGCGAACATCTTGCCGGTGCGGGCAAAGCCGGCCTGGACTTCGTCGACTACAAAGACGATCCCGTTCTTCTGGGCGTACTCCTGCAGTGCCGGCAGGAAGCCTTCGGCGGGGACGATGAAGCCGCCCTCACCCTGAATGGGCTCGATGACGATGGCGGCGACGTCTTCAGCGCCGATCTGCTTATCGATCATGGTGGTGACGCGCTGTGCAGCCTCTTCACCGGACAGCTTGGTGCCATATGCGGCGTTGTCGCGGAAGGGGTAGGACATGGGTGCGCGGTAGACCTCGCCGGCAAACGGGCCGAAGCCCTTCTTGTACGGCATGGCCTTTGCGGTCATGGCCATGGTGAGGTTGGTGCGGCCGTGGTAGGCGTGGTCGAAGACGACAACCGCGTTGCGCTTGGTGTAGCTGCGGGCGATCTTGACGGCGTTTTCCACTGCTTCAGCACCCGAGTTCAGCAGCAGTGTGCGCTTTTCGTGGTCGCCGGGAGTCAGTCGGTTGAGTGCTTCGGCAACTTCGACGTACGCCTCGTAGGGGTTGACCATGAAGCACGTGTGGGTGAACGCCTCAAGTGCTTCCTTCGCACGGCTCACCACGCGCGGATTCGAGTTTCCGACGTTCGTGACCGCGATGCCCGCGCCCATGTCGATGATCTGGTTGCCGTCGATGTCTTTGAGGATTCCCCCACCGCCGGCGACGATGTATGCCGGCAGCGAACTGCCCACACCGGCGCACACGGCCGCTTTGCGGCGCTCTTCGAGCTCACGGGACTTCGGCCCGGGGATTTCGGTTACAAGTTTGCGTTCCTGCGGCAGGCTCTGCCCGCCCTGCTCCAACGTAGTCATGAGGTCAGTGTAGAACTCTCAGAACAGTCTGTGCTGACCGGCTCACCTGCCAAGCCGCCGCAGATCAGCTTCGCGGTTGATGTGCGGCACACCGGCACGGTTTTCACGTTTGTGGGCAACGATTTCTTCGACGATGGTAGGCAGCTTTTCGTCTTCGTCACCGGCAGCCAACAGCTGGGCGTCGACGCTGGTGCCGCGACGGATCAGCGCGAGTGCCACGGGCCCGTACTCGTAGTGGATCGCAGTTGAGGTCAGGTGCCCGATCACCCTCTCGGCGCCTCGAACTTCGGCATACACTTCCGCTCCGGGCCGCGGAATGGTGTGAGTCGAACCGTCGATGTGCAGGAACACCAGGCGGCGCGGCACCTGGCCCAGGTTGTGCACGCGGGCCACGGCCTCCTGGCCGCGATAGCAGCCTTTGGCCAGGTGCACGGCGGTGCGCAGCACGTCGAGTTCGCCCACGAGCGTTTTGCCGTCGACGTCCTGTGGTGAGGGACGCCAGTTCTCAATCCGCAGTGCTTCCCACGCGTCGCGGCCGGCAACGCCGTTCGGCTGCCATTGCTGCAGCTGATCGCGCGGGCAGAGCTGAATGCGCAGGTCGTGCGTGTGGCCCGGGTGGTCCGGCGAGGCCTGGTCCGAACCGAGGTCGACAGCGGCATACGAGGCGGAGCCGGCTCCCACTGCCGGCCAGGGATCGTCCCACTCGGCTTGGGAGGGCAGTCCTTCCGGGGCGGGCCCGACGGTGCCGACGCATTGGAACTCTGCGGACCGGTCGGTGATTTCTGCGCGCATCATGAAGCGCATCGAGTCCAGCCACTCCACGGCTTCTTCGCCGCCGGTTTCGAAGATCAGCCACAGGCTGTCCTCTTCTGCGATGATCCGCACCCAGTGTTCGATGTGCCCCGTGGCCGACAGGATGAGCGTTTCGGTGTTCGCACCCGCCGGAAGGTTCTCCAGCGACTGTGTTGTCAGGGAGTGCAGCCAGCGCAGGCGGTCTTCGCCGGTGAGCGTGTAGACGCGGAAGCTGGAGAGGTCGGCAACGGCACGGCCTGCTGCGAGGTCGCGCTGCTCTTTGAGCGGCATGCCGAAGTGCTGGACTTCGTCTGCGCGTTCGTCGATGCCGTAGACGGCGGCAGAGCGGGGGTAGCGAAGCGAGTTCACGGATCTCCTGACTGTTCGACGAGGGAATATTCGACGAGAAATCTTGCGAGGTGGTCTGTTCTGCCGTCAACCGCACGGCGAACAGAGCTGCTAGGAGGTGGTAAACGACACAGCGGAATCGAAAGTGTCGTAGGCGTCGCCCAGCACTTTCTGCGACTCGTGCAGTGACGAGCGCACCGGGCTCCACGCACCGGAGTCGTCGACGGCATTGAGCGTATCCCGCGCGCTTTTGAGCTTCCGCATGGCCTCCGGCGTTTCGGCTGCGGCCGGACCGAAGTCCTTCAGCGCGCCGAGCCGCTCAGTCAGCGACTGGCCGTCCTCGCCTTTGAAAACTGAGGTTGACTGAGCGAGCGTGACTGCGGTGGGTGCGGCCTCGTCTACGACGATGATGAACTGGTCGAGAATTGTGGCGACGATGCTGACGTTCTTTTCGACGTCGGTGGCCTTGCGCAGAACCGGCATGGGGAACATGTCGATTTCCTCCCGTGCCGCGTGCAGTTCCTCTGAGGCCTTCTGCCGCGAGGAATCGGCGTTCTGCGGGTCCTCGCGCAGGTCTTCGGCGAACTGTTGGGCCGCTTCGATCGCACTGTCCGCGTGGGTGCGCAGATTCTGATAGCGCACAGTGGCCATTGCCCCGATTGCCACGAGGAATCCGGCAATGATCGCAAGCACTGTGAACACCGAAGCAAATGCGGCCAAGCGCCGCCGTCGGCGCTGCCTGCGCTCTTCGCGGATCGGATCTTCTGCCCTGCGCACGGGGTACGCAGCGGTGGGTTCGATCGTCATGGACTGACCGGTCAGGCGACCTTCTTCAGCCGCGCCGAAGCGTGGCTGCCCAGCGGGTTGCCGAGTGCGGCCATGTCCCACGCCCACAGAAGATCACCTTCGACCAGCCCGTACATGCGGGTGGAAGACTTGTATTCCTTCGATGTGGTGGTGCGGGCAACGAGGTCGGTCGCCAGGTCGATGCGCGGGCCTTTGACGCGGCCGGTGTAGAGCTCCATGATTCCGTGCGGCTGCACGATCGAGACTTCGAGTTCGAAGGCGTCGTCGTCTCCGCGCAGCTTTTCTACGGATTCGGCCGTGGTGTACGGGCTCTGCGCGGTGGGCACCATGAGTCCGGGGCCCGCATCGTGGGCTTCGCGCTTGCGCACCAGCTGCCAGATGCCGGTTTCCATGGTCAGCGTTTTGTCGATCTTGCCGTCAGCGTCAAGCGTGTACGCCTGCGCCGTGTAGTGCAGGAACGGAGCGCCGACAGGTGCGACGAAGTCGATGCGCTGGCCGAACTGGGTGTCGGGAGCGTCAGCGTAGCCGACGACTCCCACACCCTCCCAGGACCCGATGACCCATGCCAGCGGCACGAGCTCAGGAGCGAGGTCCGTAGGGATTTCGGTGACCATCAGCGGCGGCTCTTGAACAGGTTGGTGATGACCTTGGCTGCTATGCCGAAGGTGGCGAGGCCCGCGAGGGCAACGAGAACGGTGAAGAAGGTTTCGAGAACCACTAAGTTATCCATGACTTCAGTGTACCCAGGACGGCTGAGGACAGAAGACGCGCCCGCCGCTTCTCAGAAGGCCCGGCCCTGCCCCGGTCAGATCATGGGGAAGAGCAGCGGAATCTGGTCGAAGATGTACACGACCACCCCGCCGAGTGCGATCGGCGTTCCGCCCAGGGTGAGGTTGACGCCGACTTCGCGGACTTTGCTTCGATTGGGGCTGCGGCGGGGGCTGCGCGCGTGGAAGCGACCTGCGGCAATCGGGGCGAGCGCGCGGTCGACGGCCGCGACAAGACCGCCCAGAAGGACGCCCATGATGGCCGCCGAGGCGAGGGTCTGGGTGGGATACCACCAGGCGGAGTAGCCGATGAGCGCTCCGACCAGTCCGGCGATGATCGCCAACGGCGAGGTGAAGCGGGCGGGAAACGGCAGGATCGAGGCGCACTGGGCCAAGAAGATGGCGGCCAGCCCGATGATGATTGCCGATTTGTCACCGGGCAGTCGGAAACTGGCCGCCCAGGAGCACGCGGCAAGGGTCACGACGACTCCGGCCACCTGCGCTGAGACATTGGCCACTGCGTTTGAGGCTTCAATGCCGCGAGCCAGGTTCTGCACAAACGCCCACAGCAGCGCCAAACCGGTCAGCAGCGGCAGCCATTCCAGGTGCGGCGGGTAGATGCTCATCCACGTGGTGCCCATGCCCGCTATGCCGAACACGAACAGCATGATCGACGTCAACCAGCGCTGTGGGGAGTCCGTCAGGCGCGGCCAGCCGAAGGCGAGGACGCCCACGAGCGCGGCTGTTGCCAGGGCCACGGGGATGACGGCAACGGCCTCGCCGGCCAGCGGGTAGCTTCCCAGGAGGGATGTTGCCCCCAAAGCGAGCGCTCCGAACAAGGCCACGAGGGCGCGAAACCATCTGTACACGGCCCTATCGTCTCAGAGGGGGTTGCGTCTGCCTAATGGCGGTGTGACCGCGGCGCGTCTGCAGGCGTCCGCGCCGATATACTGTGTGCCGCGAAGACGGAAACCCGATCGCCGCGAAAGGTGGCTGCTGCTGTGTCTTGGGATATTCACTCTCCCGCCCGCGTCGACGGAAGCGTCCGCGAGCTCCTCGCGCAAGCGCAGCGGGCAGACGGTGTTCCCCCGCTGTCAGACGGCGTTCTCGATGCGGCCGATGCCACCGACACGACCGCCGTCGCGCTGGCTGACGGTTCGACCGTCGTCGGCTTCGGCATTGCCACGGGGCTGGGTTCCCGAGGTGCCGTCGAGTTCACCATCCACCCCGACTTCCGGGGCCGGGGGCTGGGCAAGAGGCTGTGGACTGAGCTGCTGGAGCGCCTGCGGGCTGAGGGCAGTCCGCACACCACGTGGGCGTGGTCGCACGGAAACCACCCGGCGGCCGCAGCACTTGCCGCCGAATACGGTTACACGCCGCAGCGCACCCTTCTGCAGCTGCAGACCCCGCGCACTGAAGATCTCGAACTGCCGCCGCTGGATCTGCCGCCGGGTGTTTCGCTGCGCACTTTTGAAACC
This sequence comes from Brevibacterium sp. HMSC07C04, assembly GCF_001815905.1. Classification (GTDB taxonomy): domain Bacteria; phylum Actinomycetota; class Actinomycetes; order Actinomycetales; family Brevibacteriaceae; genus Brevibacterium. The sequence goes on from NZ_KV823273.1 coordinate 17,285, forward strand.
GCTGACGAACAGCCGTGGCGGGACATCAACAATGCCGCGTTCTCCTGGCACCCGGAGCAGGCCGACCAGACCCTTGACGACATCCGCAAGCGCACCCGCAGCGCCGATTTCGACCCGCGGGATGTCATCATCGCCGAACAGGACGGCCGCGTCATCGGCTTCCACGACACCAAAATGCACCACAATCACGCCTCGGGCCTGATTGTGGGCGAGGTCTACGTCATTGCGGTTGACCCGGAGGTGCACGCGAAGGGCATTGGAAATGCGCTCATGGTCGCCGGTATGCGCGACATGATCGACCGACGCGGCGCGCGAATGCTCGAACTGTACGTAGAAGACGACAACGACAAGGCCCTCGGCCTGTACGACCGTTTGGGCTTCACACACCGCATTGAGCACATCAGCTACGCCCCGCCGTCCGCTGAGGACTCTTCCGACAAGACGCAGGGAGAAGGCTGATGTACGACGTCGCCGCCAGCGGGAAGAAGCACGACCTCCCTGAGCCGCGCGATCGCTACCTCGACCGCGAACTGTCCTGGCTGGCGTTCAACGAGCGCGTGCTGAGCATGGCAGACGACGCTGAAACCCCGCTTCTGGAGCGGGTGAACTTCCTGTCGATATTTGCGTCCAACCTCGATGAGTTCTTCATGGTCCGCGTGGCCGGCCTCAAACGCCGCATTGCCACCGGCCTGGCCGTGCCGTCTGTCACCGGCGCCCAGCCGCGGGCTGTTATGCGCTCCGTCAACAAGCACTCACGGGCATTGGCCAAACGCCACACGCGACTTTTTCTCGACGACATCAAACCCAAACTGGCCGGCCAGGGCATTCACTTTGTGTCCATGGACGAACTCAGTGCGCGCGAACGCAAGCACATTGACCGCTTCTACCGCAAGCGGGTCTTCCCCGTCCTCACTCCCCTGGCAGTCGACCCAGCTCACCCATTCCCCTATATTTCGGGGCTGTCGCTCAACCTCGGCATTCTGCTGCGCAACCCCGCCACGGGATCAGAGAGCTTTGCCCGTCTCAAGGTTCCCGGCCTGCTTCCCCGGTTCATCAACGTGTCGGAATCCCCCGACGGCAACCGGCTGGTCTCTCAGGCACACCCCGCCCGCTTCGTCGCGATCGAAGACCTTATCGCCACAAAACTCGACACGCTTTTCGAAGGCATGGAGGTCATCGGCTATTCGCTTTTCCGCGTCACCCGCAACGAAGACATGGAGGTCGAAGAGGACGAAGCCGAAAACCTCCTGAAGGCCCTGGAAAAAGAACTCAGCCGCCGCCGCTTCGGCCCTCCGGTCCGCCTGGAAGTCACCCACGACATCCATCCGCGCGTGCGCGCCCTGCTGCAGGACGAACTCGACCTCGCCGATTCCGAAATCATCGAGCTCGACGGCCCACTCGACCTCACGGGACTGTCGGTCATTGCCGATATCCCCCGCGATGACCTGCACTTCCCCCGGGCAGTCCCGCGCATGAACCGCGACCTCGCACCCACGGAAACCGCCGACCAGGTCGACGTTTTCGAAGCGACCGCCGAACGCGAAATCCTCCTGCACCACCCCTACGATTCGTTTTCCACATCCGTGCAGGCCTTCATCGAACAGGCAGCCGCCGACCCTCACGTGCTGGCGATCAAGCAGACCCTGTACCGCACATCGGGAGACTCCCCGATCGTCGACGCACTCATAGAAGCCGCCCACGCGGGCAAACAGGTTCTGGCAGTCGTTGAGATCAAGGCCCGCTTCGACGAAGAGGCCAATATCTCCTGGGCGCGCAAACTCGAACGCGCCGGAGTGCACGTGGTCTACGGACTCGTGGGGCTGAAGACCCACGCCAAACTGTGCCTGGTGGTGCGGCAGGAATCCGACGGCCTGGTGCGCTACTCACACGTGGGCACAGGAAACTACCACCCCAAAACCGCTCGCGGCTACGAAGACTTCGGCCTGCTTTCACGCGATCCGGCTCTGGGCGAAGACCTCTCGAAGCTGTTCAACAAGCTCTCCGGCTATTCGCCCCGCTCGGACTACCAGCGGCTCGTGGTCGCCCCGCAGTCCGTGCGCACCAGCCTTCTGCACCTGATCAACCGCGAAACCGAAAACGCCCGTGCGGGCAAACCCGCCCGGATCCGCATCAAGGTCAATTCGATCGTCGACGAAGCAATCATCGACGCCCTCTACCTGGCCAGCCGGGCCGGTGTTCAATGCCAGATGTTCGTGCGCGGCATCTGCGCTATCCGACCCGGAATCAAAGGGCTGAGTGAAAACATCGAGGTGCGCTCCGTCCTCGGCCGCTACCTTGAGCACTCCAGGGTATTCTCGTTCCTCAACGAGGGGAACACCGAAATGTGGATCGGCTCGGCTGACCTCATGCACCGCAACCTCGACCGGCGCGTCGAAGCGCTCGTCGAGCTCAAGTCCCCCGAGCACATCAAAAAGATCGACGCCCTGTTCGTCCGGGCTTTCGACCCGGCAACGGAGTGCTTCGTCCTGGGGCCTGCGGGAGTGTGGAGGCACATCGACCGCTCACCCGACGGTGAGAAGCTCTCCAACTACCAGGAACTGACCATCGCCGACTACCGCCGTCGTCCAGGAGAGCGCCCGTGAGTCCCACTCCGGTAGCCAACGCGGGCGAATCCGCCAGGATCAGCGCCGATGTTTTTGCCGCAGGCGCGGTTCTGTGGCGCGACTTCACCGGCCAGCTGGAAGTCCTGCTCATTCACCGGCCCAAGCACAAAGACTGGTCCTTCCCCAAGGGGAAAGTCGACAAGGGCGAAACACTGCCCGAAGCCGCGGTGAGGGAAGTCCGAGAAGAGACAGGCTACATCGTCCATTTGGGCCTGCCGCTGCCAGACGCCCGCTACACGGTGGGCAAAAAGCTCACCAAGCACGTCAAGTACTGGTCCGCTGAAATCACGACCACCCAAATGCCGATGGCCGCCAACCCCAAAGAAGTCGACGAGGGCCGCTGGCTGCCCATAGACCAGGCCATCAAAAAAGTCTCCCGACACGCGGACCGCGAACAGCTCGAAAAGCTCAAACTCGCCTACTCGACCGGTTCGCTGCGAGCCTGGCAGTTCATCATCGTCCGCCACGCAAAGGCATTTCCCCGCTCCAAATGGCACGAAACCGAGGCGCTGCGGCCGCTGCTGGCCATCGGCACCCGTCAGTCGATGGCGCTGACGGGACTTCTGGGCGCTTGGAACATCCCCCGCCTGCTGTCCAGTCCGTGGAAGCGGTGCACCGCATCTCTCAAGCCGTTTTCCGCCGGGCGCGGACTGAAGATCGCAACCAACCGCTGGCTGTCGGAAAAAGCCAACACCCACAAGCCCGAGAAGACCGTCAAGGTGCTCAAGAAAGTGTTTGCGCGCGGCCAGACGACGGCTGTCTGCTCACACAGGCCGGTGCTGCCGACCTTCCTGGAAGTCGTTGCCGAATACTGCGTCCCCGGCCTGGCCGAGAAGCTTCCACAGAAAGACCCGTATCTCAGCCCGGGCGAAATCCTCGTGGCCTACGTGCGGCCGGGATCCATTCCGAAGATTGTCGACTTCGAGCGCTTCCGCCCGATCGACTCCTGAGAACGACTGTCCGACCGACCGGCTCGAACCGACCAAACAGCAGATGCAGACGGGCACAATAGTCGCTTGAAAGCCCTTATGTGGCGGGGAACACCGCGCCCGCACAGAGGTTCACCTTCCGTTAACCTTAAAAGTTCCTGGACGTTACACGAGGTGCCTAACTTTTGAAGAGCACTGAGGGAAAACCTACCCTGTGACCTCGAAAGAAAGGCACTCTTGTGAAGCTCACACGCCTCGCACCTGCCGCAGCCGCATTCGCCGCAGCTGCCATCACCCTGTCCGCCTGCGGCGGAGGCTCCGCCACTGGAGAATCCCAGAACAGCAACGAAGGCGGAGAACAGGTCTCCGGCGAACTCGTCGGCATCGGAGCATCCTCGCAGAAGGCTGCCATCCAGTCTTGGACCACTGACTTCACCGGACAGAACTCCGGCGCAACCGTCAACTACTCGCCCGACGGCTCCGGCGCAGGCCGCAAGCAGTTCCTGGCCGGCAAGGCTGACTTCGCCGGTTCGGACGCCTTCATGGACGACGAAGAAATCAAGCAGGCCGAAAAGGTCTGCGGTGACGGCGGAGCCTTCGAATTCCCCGTCTACATTTCGCCGATCGCCATTGCCTACAACCTCGAAGGCGTTGACGAACTCAACCTCGACGCTTCCACCGCTGCGAAGATCTTCGCAGGCAAGATCACCAAGTGGAACGACAAGGCCATCGCCGACCTCAACCCGGACGCAGACCTGCCTGACACCAAGATCACGGCCGTCCACCGCTCCGACGAATCGGGCACCACCAAGAACTTCACCGACTACCTCAACAAGGCAGCCGGCGATGACTGGAAGGACGAAGCAGCCGAAGAGTTCCCGAAGGAAGCCGGTGGCGAAGCCGCACAGGGCACCGACGGCGTTGTCTCGCTCGTGACTGAAACCGACGGCGCAATCGGCTACGCAGACGCTTCCGCTGTCTCCGACGACCTGGGCACCGCCAAGATCAAGGTCGGCGACGACTTCGTGGAATACACCCCCGAAGCAGCAGCCAAGGTTGTTGACGCATCCCCCGTCGCCGAAGGCCGCGGCGAAGGCGACATCGCCGTTGAACTCGAACGCGACACCGAAGAGGCCGGCGCCTACCCGATCGTCCTCGTGTCGTACCACATCGTGTGCTCGAGCTACGACAGCCAGGAGAAGGTCGACCTCGTCAAGGCGTGGGAAAGCTTCGTCGTCAGCGAAGAAGGCCAGAAGTCGGCAGCCGAGAGCGCAGGTTCGGCACCGATCTCGGCTGACATGCGCGACAAGGTCACCGAAGTCATCGAAAAGATCGAAGTCAAGAAGTGATCTCACGCCGGTCTGAGGCTTTCTCAGACTGAGCATCAGGGCTGTGCGGCTGTTCGGGACGGACTCCGAACAGCCGCACAGTCCCTTGAATTACCTACCCACACCACAGGAGCTCTCTTGTCTACTGCAGCAGACACACAAGCCTCTGCTCCGGAATCGAAGAAATCCCGCACGGTTGTGCGCCCCGGCGACCGCATCTTCTCGGCCGCAGCGCTCAGCGCTGGCGTCTTGATCCTTGCGATTCTCGCCGGAGTTGCGTTCTTCCTGCTTCTTCAGTCAACGGACACCATCAAAGCATCGTTCGACGACCCCTCGCAGATCAGCGGCGGGCGCGGCTTTTTGCCCTACGTCTTCCCGCTCATCATCGGCACACTCATCTCAGCCGTCATCTCGCTGATCCTCGCAACCCCCTTCGCAATCGGCATTGCGCTGTTCACCACGCACATGGCCCCGCGCAAACTCGCACCGTTCCTCGGCTACACGATTGACCTGCTGGCGGCCATTCCCTCCGTCGTCTACGGCCTGTGGGGCCTGGCACTGTCGGGCAACCTCGTAGGCCTCTACACCTGGCTTGCCAAGTACCTCGGATGGATTCCGATCTTCGCCCCCGACGCCGACGGCGCAATTTCCCAGACGGGCCGTACGCTTCTGACCGCAAGCTTCGTTCTGTCGATCATGATTCTTCCGATCATCACCTCGCTGGTCCGCGAAGTGTTCCTCCAGACCCCGCGTCTGCAGGAAGAAGCCGCACTGGCCCTGGGCGCAACCCGTTGGGAAATGATCCGCATGGCAGTTCTGCCCTTCGGCGTATCCGGCATCGTATCCGCCGTCATGCTGGGACTCGGCCGTGCACTCGGCGAAACAATGGCCGTTGCCATGGTCCTGTCGTCCGGTGGGCTGATCGTTTCGCTGCTCCTGTCGGGCAACCAGACGATCGCAGCCGAAATCGCCCACAACTTCCCAGAGGCCGCAGGTCTGCGACTCTCTGAACTCATCTCGATCGGGCTGGTCCTGTTCGCCATCACGCTGGTGGTCAACATGACGGCACGCTGGATCGTCGCTCGCACGACCGTGAAGGGGCAGTGATGAACACGCAAACACGAACCGCTGACAAGACCCGCGGTGCATCGCACCTGGTGACCAAGCGACTGCCCAAGCGCGCACCGCTGTACGTTGCCGCAGGCTCCATCATTCTGGCGATTGTTCTCACACTCGTCATCGCCCACGGCTTCAACATTCCGCTCGCCGCGTTTCTCGCCGGCGTCATCAACCTGGCCGTGATCGTCGGATGGTCGTGGTCGGTTGAAGGCCGCCGCAAAGCTGTAGACCGCGCCGCTACAACACTCGTGACCTCGTCCTTCGCGCTGGCCCTCATTCCGCTCATCTCGCTTCTGTGGATGTCGATTGAAAAAGGCGGACCGGTCATTGTCGAAAACTCCACCCTCCTGTCCCGCTCCATGGAAGGCATGAAGGGCGTCTACGACAAGGACTTCGCCGCAGGACAGGGCGACCTGCTGGGCGGCTTCTACCACGCCATCATCGGCACCCTGCTCATCACGCTGTTTGCGGCACTGATCTCGATTCCGATCGGCATCATGTGCGCCGTCTACCTGGTGGAATACTCAGGCGGCAAAAAGGCCGGTGCACTTGGCCGTTCGATCACGTTCTTCGTCGACGTCATGACGGGCATCCCGTCGATCGTCGCCGGTCTGTTCGCCTTCTCCCTGTTCTCGACCGTCATCGGACTCGTCGCACCCGACAGCCTCACAGCAGCGAAATCGGGTATAGCAGCGTCCGTGGCCCTGTCTGTGCTCATGATCCCGGTCGTCGTGCGCAACACCGAAGAGATCCTTCGCCTGGTCCCCCACGACCTTCGCGAAGCCTCCTACGCGCTCGGCGTTCCCAAGTGGAAGACAATCGTCAAGATCGTCCTGCCCACCGCGATTTCGGGCATCCTCTCCGGCATCACCATCGCCATTGCCCGCGTCATCGGCGAAACAGCACCGATCATGGTGACCGCCGGCTTCGCGGCGAGCGTCAACTGGAACGTGTTCTCCGGCTGGATGTCCACCCTGCCGACGTTCATCTACGACTCCGTGACCCGACCGACCGCACCGGGCAGCGCAGCAATCGCTTCGGTTGACCGCGCATGGGCGGCAGCCCTCGTGCTCATCATCATCGTGATGGTGCTCAACCTCGGCGCGCGCATCATGGCAAAGGTTCTGGCCCCCAAGGCCGGCCGCTGACCGACCAGCACAACAGACAAGACTTAAAGCCGGCTTCCACCTCGTGAGCTCAGTCGGCACCCCGCCTGCCGGGGAAACGGCACAAGCCGAAACAGATTTTTGGAGGAAACGTGTCCAAGCAGATCGACATCGAAGATCTCAACATCTTCTACGGCGACTTCCGCGCTGTCGAAGGCGTGTCCATGACCATCGAACCGAAGTCCGTCACCGCGTTCATCGGGCCTTCGGGCTGCGGTAAGTCCACCGTGCTGCGCACGCTGAACCGCATGCACGAAGTCATCCCCGGCGCCAGCGTGCAGGGCTCTGTCAAAATGGACGGCAAAGACATCTACGGCCCCGGCGTTGACCCCGTCAACGTGCGCCGCGAAGTCGGCATGGTGTTCCAGAAGGCCAACCCCTTCCCCACCATGTCGATCAAAGAAAACGTGCTTGCCGGAGTTCGCCTGAACAACAACAAGCTTTCGAAGTCCGAAGCCGACGACCTCGCCGAACGTGCGCTGCGCGGCTCGAACCTGTGGGAAGAAGTCAAAGACCGTCTGGATAAGCCCGGTTCGGGCCTTTCCGGTGGTCAGCAGCAGCGTCTGTGCATTGCACGCGCAATCGCCGTCGAACCGGAAGTCCTGCTGATGGACGAACCGTGTTCAGCTCTTGACCCGATCTCCACACTGGCCATTGAGGACCTCATCAACACCCTCAAGGACGAATTCACCGTCGTTATCGTCACCCACAACATGCAGCAGGCCGCCCGCGTTTCGGACAAGACCGCGTTCTTCAACATCGCGGGCACCGGCAAGCCCGGCAAGCTCATTGAGTTCAACCAAACATCGGATATCTTCTCCAACCCGGACAAGGAAGAAACGCAGAACTACATCTCCGGTCGGTTCGGATGATCTGCGGCTGAAACAGCCCGCCTGCTCCGCTTGTTGACGGTGCAGGCGGACGGCTTCTAGCAGGCCCACAGGGTCTGAACCACACAGTCTGAGGCGTTCACCGAGGAGTTTCTGGGTAGGTTCTCCCTTTGGACGGCTCATCTCCCGCGGGGGTGGAAGGATCTAGTCCTCCTTCCACCCCCGCATTCTTATTGTCTCCGGGCAGACAACGGGCCTATGCTCGGCCTTCAGGAAGCTGGTCGGGCCCGGAAGCGCGATCATTTCAGGTCGGAGGCGGTGAGCAGAGTTGGCGGCCCTCATTCTGACGCTTGCAGCGGTGTTCGGGCTCGTGATTGCGGCACATGCTGTTGGTGCCGGGACAGCAGTCTTTGCCTGCACTGTAACCCTCTTGGCGTTCGGTCTGGCGCCTTTCGCAGGAGGTTCTCTGCAGCGCCGCATTCCCGAGTCCGTGTGGGCTCGTCTGTCGCTTTCTCGCAGTGCCGCCCGACGCTGCGGGGTCGACGTGTTCAACACCGCTCTGTCTGCAATCCGGTGGAACAAGCACGTCATGGCGATGAGGAGAGGCAGTTCGGGGCTGTCAGCAGAACATCTGAATCCGCGGCACATACAAGCAGCTGCGGTCGGCCACGCGTGGGCCGCCACCGGTGATTTGAGCCTTACCGCCCCGCGGGATAAACTGATGAGGCGCATGTGCGCGGGCCTCTAGCTCAGTTGGTAGAGCAACGGACTTTTAATCCGTGGGTCGTGGGTTCGATCCCCACGGGGCCCACTTTTTTATGCCCGCACCGGGTCAGCACTTCTGCCGTCTAGGGGGATATAGAGCCGAAGACTGCGATTTTGCCTCTATATTCCCCTAGCGGGCAGAGTTCGCTTAAGACAGCGGCCTGCAGAAGGCCCCGGCGGACGGTGTCTTATTTCTTCGATCCCACGACCGCGAGCAGGCCGCCGATAATGGCCGCGTTCTTGTAGAACTGAGTCTTCTGATTGGCCCTCTGGCCTTCGTCTTCTTCCTTCCAGAAGGCGTGGCCTGCAACCGTTGTGGGAATCAGCGAGCCGGCGAGCAGCGCCGCCGAGGTCTTCGGCAAAAGCCCCAGACCCAGCGTCACACCGGCCGCAGCCTGGATACCGCCGTTGATGCGCACAGCAAGCTCATCGTCCTTAGGGATCAGCGGAATGTACTCCCGCATAACGTCGAGAGTCGGCCCTGCCATCTGGGGTCGGGGTCCCGGCTCCTTGACGGCAGCGATGCCGTTGACGACGAACAGCGGAGCGATGGCCAAACGGCCAGCGGTGCGCGCAAGAGCGTTGAACATGCGTCCTCTTTCAGTAGCGTGCAATCTGTTTGCAGCTTCAACCCTACGCTCGCGACGGCAAGTTCTGCCCCGTTTACACAAGCTTCCATTTGATGCGGGTGTTCGCTTTGCGCGGCGGCACGACCTTCACCGGCAGCGGTTTCGCAAGCTCGAACTCATAGCCGCCGTTGTCGATTGCCTGCCCTGCTCGCATTCGAGCCTCGTCATCGTCAATGTTGAAGTTGTTGTCCTCCAGCCACTTCTTCCAGCTGTACACCTGCCCGCGAATGGGGCCTGGCAGGTTCTTGGGACGGACGGGCTGATCCTCGTAGCGCTGCACACCGTGCGGAGTGTCGACATCAATGCACACAGAGTTCAAACGGCTGTCAGCGACATCGCCCACCGTGCGGAATCTGCGTGTATCCCGCCGCACACGAACTACGCGAACCACGCCGTCAACAGCATCGGAGCGCAAGCCGATCGGCGCTCTGCCGGGTGACAGGCGATACACGATGACTGCGCAGAGCACAAGCAGCGCCACAATCGCGAGGAAACCGCCCCCGGCAGACAGCAGGACCTGCATGAGATCACTGCTCATGGTGCTGCCTTCGTGACAGGCGATTCATGCGGTGCGAACGGCGCCTCATGCCGGGCGGAGCACGAAACGCTGCACCAGGTGCACAAGCAGCGCGCCGAGTGCCGCAGCGAGCACGAACACAGCACCGGTCGCAATGTCCATCAGCACTCCCGTCGACAGGTTCCACGGCGTGAACAGCGCGTAGTAGACCGACAGGAGAACGGGCACACCAAGAACGGCGACAGCGTGGCGGATCCACCCGCCTTCACCCGACCACAGGTGCACAGCAGCCGCGGCGACACCGGCTAGGAGGGGGCTGAGAAGGTTGAGGAACATCAGCGACCCGAACGGCAGAATCAAGCCCAAGACGAAGTCAATCGCAATAAAAACAGCTGCGCCGACGACCCACGCGCGGATTATGTCCATGGCTCACTTCCCCGGTTTGAGTTCAACCGAATCGGCAATTTCCTTCAGGAGGTCCTCGTCGAGCGTCTTTTCCTGGCCGGCGATTTCGATGGTCACAACCTTGTAGGTCTGCGGATCAGTCATGAGGATCCAGCGGCCGCGCATTGGCGAATCGCTGTCAGACACATAGGTGAAATCGGCAGTGAAACCTCGGAAGGCCCCGGGGATTTCAGCTTTCTGCCGCTTACCGCCCTTCCAGTCTGACCCATAGAAACCCCCGACCTGTGCGCGCGTGGCCAGCTCGGCCTCGACAACGTCCGGGTGAGGCGAGTCATTGATCTCAGGTGCCATGCGGACGCGGATCGTAGGGCTGTCAGCGGAATCGTCGTAGCCTTCGGTCCAGTCCCCGTCAAAGTCCTCTTCGGGGCTCTTCACCCAGCCTTCGGGAACTTTGAGGCTGACTTGACCGAGCATTACGTCCTGCATGCCGCCCTTATTCTGTCCCTGGATCTGAGAAGCACCGCCCGACTCCTGCTTCCCCTGTGGGGATTCTGAACTGCCGCAGGCGGCCATCGACAGCGTGAGAGCTGCTGCCGCGCAGGTCAGAGCGGTCTTCTTCAGTGCTGGTTTCAAGCCGGGTGTCCTTTCGGTTATTTCAGACAGTCCGCGTTGTCCTGGACATTGCGCTTGCCTTCCCGTATAGCCTCAGCATACTCGGATTTGACCAGGCGGTAGCCGGTTTCCTCGCCGCTGGCCTCTCCGCCGATCACACCGAAATCGAAGGAATCGCCGATGAGCTTCTTATCCACTTCGTAGACGTTCCGCGACAGTTGGCTGTTGTTGTAGATGGCGTTCTCGCCCTTGCCTTCGCCGGGCCCGTTCTTCATCATGTCTGCCAGGTTGACGGGCTTAGGGTTCTTGGTGATGCGGTCAAACGCAGCGTTTCTGTCCTCTTCGGTCATCTGCGAGAAGTCCATGTCCATGTCGTACCACTCTTCGGTGACTGCGTCGCCGCCGAGGCCGAAGCTGAAGTTGTCGTTCTCGTGCGAGTCTGTGGCACCACCTGACTCGTCGCTCTTGCCGTTCACTTTGAACTTGTTTCCACTGGTCTTCGCCTGGCGGACCTTGAGGCCGACCAGTTCGTGGTTCTCGTCGAACTTATAGGTGATGGACTGTTTGCGCTTGAGGTCATTGCGAGCTTCGCCCCCGACTGTCTTAGGCGTCTGGTCGTCCGGGAGCCCGGGCAGCGAGTTCGGTATGTCTGCCTTTACGTCAGCGTTTGCCCCGAATTCACGTCCGTAGCCGGTGTCCAGCGAAATGCTGTAGCTGCCGTCCTGGTTTGTCTCGACGCCGAACTGGCCGTTGAACCCGCTGCCGAACTGGCCGCCGATCTTGGTCTCCAGAGCTTCTGCAATATCAAAGCCCAGGTTCCCACTGACATTGGCATTGCCGCTGATTTCGCCCGTGTAGCTCTTGGAATCAGGATCCCGCGGCGGCGTCGGACCATTGGTCAGTCCGGCAAACAGTCGACCGCCGAAGCCGAACGTCGCGTCGTCAGCCATGTTGTAGTAGACCCAGTCACGCAGCTGCTCTTCCAGATCCCCGGCTTCAGCTTCGTTGTCAACCTCCCAGGTATCGCCCTGTTCGAAGCCGATGTTGATCTTGGCTTCAGCTTCGAGTGCGGCTTCTGCGTCCGTGCCCTTGATTTCCGTGCCGACGTCGACACCCTTGCCGGCACCGCCTTCTACTGCCGAGGTCAAAGTCATGGTGTGTTTGCCCTCGCTGTTGACGTCGTGCTGCAGCGCCCAGCCTCCGCCGAGCTCCCATACGCCGGCTTTGCCGGTAATGCTGCCGGACTGTGATGCACGGGATACCGTGCAGGCGGGCACAGCGTCATTGGGATTCTGCGCTTCAGGAGCTGATTCACCGCCCTCGCCGGAGCCTTCACCGCCGCATTCTCCGCCGAAGATATTGCAGATTCCGTCCTGGAATCCCTTGGTCACTGTCGGCTGCGACGAAACCGGCACAGCAACGAGCACCGAGATGATCGCAGAGGCGATCAGGGCAGTCGCCATGTACTCGACGGAGGCAATGCCGCGCTCGCTCCAGCTCTTCAGAGAACGGCACCGCTCGTCTGAAGAGCGGCGCGACAACGGTGAAAGGACTGTCATGGACGACACAATAGAGCAAGAGTCCCACAAGCAGAACGGCACAGGGGCCCACCGTGAGGCCCAGCTGGCTCACATAGAAGCACCAGCGAGCACGCAGACTAGGAGTGCTGCAACAAGCATCGACGGTCCGAAGGCAATATGCACGTTCTTGAACCTGCGTTTGGCCACCGCGACCACCAGACCGTGCACAACCCCGATTACAAGCGTGAGAACCAAGGTCAGAACCACCACGCGCCACCCGTACCAGCCGACAAGAAGCCCGATGGCCACCGCAAGTTTAACGTCGCCGAAGCCCAAGGACGCTGGCGCAAAAACGAACATTGCGAAGAAAACGGCGCTCAGCAGAACTGCCCCGAGACACGCCTGAATCATCCGGTCGCCCGTACTGTCCATGACCGCAGCGACGCAGCTGGCAGCGAACACCACCAGCGCAAGGGGAATGACAACAACATCGGGCAGTCGACGCTCCACAAGATCCACCCAGATCAAAAGCGGAACAGCCAGAGCGAACAGCACCACGGCCAGCCGGTGCCAGCCGTCGCCCGAGCCCACGCACAGCCACATCACAGCTGAAAGCACTGCTGTTGCGACCGCACACAGCACCCAACCGCGGGGTGTTGAGTGCGCTGGATCGGCAAACAGTCGGCGGGTCGAGAGCCAGCGGCTGAAGGCCCCGGGACGAGATTCGGTCATCGACGTGTCCTCCTGCGCTGATGGAAGCCCGCTGCCCTGCGGTCGAGCCTGTACTCGACCCTAGGCCACACAGCTGCAAGAGCCATGCCGCAGAGCACGGACAGCACCGACCAACCGAACATAAAGGCAGCTTGCACATAGATGGAATGTTCAGCCTCGACCGCCCAGCGCGAACTGGCTGCATAAGCCAGCCCAGTGCCGATGAGCACGATCACCACATGAGCCGCCAAGAGATTGACCGCGCACGTGAGACGCGAAGCTGACAGCCTGCGGATCGCAACTGTGAATGCGCCGTCAATGCACGCGTGCAGAACCAGCGAACAGATGAGCACGAGTGCCGATGCCGCACCAGCCCCCAGCAGGGCAGAGACCGTCGGAACAGTCATGAGGCTGAGGGCAAGAGCCGCGAGCAGGCCGACCAGATGAAAGGCTGCGGCGAAAATGACAATAGACGGAAATAGGCGCAATGCCGTCACTTCGCTTCGTCGACAGACCCGTCGTCGGGCTCACAGTTCACAAAGGGCTCGATGCTGTCTTCGGGGCGCTTCAAATCCATCGCCTGTCCCTTCTTGAGGCGCGGATTGAACTTTTCGGCACCGGCCTGCGTCGGCACTCCCGTGGCCAGCACGAGGGTGTCCTGCACCGTCAGCGGACCTCCCCCCGGGTTGTTGTATTCGGTTTCGACGAGCACGGCCTCTGACCGCAACTGGCGCGCAAGCAGGTCCGTGGCGAAGCGTGGGCGGTCCTTGCGTGCTGACTCAGCCGCACGGTATTCGCGGTTCGGAAGCGCACGGAAACGCTGCCCGCCAACGCTGCGCACGCCCGGCATCGCGGCCTCGAACGCGCGAACATTCTTCTCTACAGTCAGATCGAGCGTGTACGAGCGCATCGCGAATCTGCGCCCGTCAATGCCTTCCGCATTCATCTTGCCCACCGAGGGGCTGGTGCCGGTGAGGACTCGCAGGTCCCATCCTTCCCGGGCAGGCCCGTACAGGGTCAGGCTGACCGGAGCGCCGTCTTCCCCGTAGCCGGTGCTGATGACAACGTGGTGATCGATTCCCACCCACTGGGCGAGCCCAGTCAATCGCGCACCTGCGGCGTGCGGGAATTCGACAGCCTGCACAGCGGTATAGCCGCCGTCGCGCCTTTCGCTGACCACAACGTTTCCGTCATCTGATCGAGCCACGTCCGAGGTGTCGCTCGACTGAGTCTGGGAACCGAGACCCACTTTGTCGAGGGCTTGGAATACTGCATGCGTCGGGCCTGACACACCTGGGCCCCACACGCGGTCCGCAGCCTGTAGTTCAGCCTGATTGCGGCCGACAAGCCAACGCAGAGCACCGCGGGCTGTGGAGAACCGGTGCAGCTGCAGGCCGTCGCCGCTGTCTCCGGTGACCGCCGCAGTGCCGTCGGCAAAATACCGCAGACCCTTGCCGCCGGTCTGCTCGTAGTAGACCGGCGTGCTGGTCTGGCCGCTGACGATGGCGTTCGTGTTAACAGCACACGCGTTCGTCATAGCTTCAGATGTACGACACGAGCCGAGCGTTTCACACGCCGCGGCCTGCGCACCGAAGCCAAGCTGCGGGGCAACAGGGATGATTGCTCCGCTCGCAATTCCGATGACTGCCAGAGCCGCAATCACTGCGGGCTGCAGCCTGCCGAACAGCCTCATTCCTGCTCGCCGCGAAGAATGTCTTCGATCGGCAGCGGCCACGTGCCGCTGTTGGCAATGCGCAGAGTCAGGTTCTTACGGTTGAGAACCTCGGCCGGGAACATTGAATACATCGGCGCAGGCTCCGCGAAGAGTCGATCCACTGTGGCCACACCTTCGGTGCACAGGCAATCGGCATCTCCGCCGGTGACCGGCAGGAACTGCTCACCGGTGTCTTCGTCAATCAAAGACACATTGCTGCCGGAAGGCGCACCACCATAGCCGTAGGCGTTGAGACCGAAATGCAGGGATTTGTTCACCATGCTGTTCCCGATGAACAGAGCGGGCGCGGATTTCGGATCGCCCTCTGCCGGCGCGAAGGCGTAGTCAAGGCGCGCATACCGGCCGTCTGCCTCCAGCCCGCGAACGTCGATGCGCAGGTCAGTGCCCGGGTCCCTGTTCGGCTGCTTCAGAAGCGCCGAGGCTTCAGCGCCATCGGCTGTTTCGGTTTCTTTCATCCTGGGGGCGTTGGGAAGCTTCTGCCCGGCATCGATTTTCGCATCGGCTCCGTCACTTGGCTTGTAGTCAAAGGACACCCGGCGGTTCTGCTTGCGGTTCTCCTCAATCGGATCGCCCTCGGCAGTTCTGTTCGGAACCAGCGGCTGCTTTTCGCCCCGTCCTTCTGTCTTCAAGGTGATGTCCGCACCGTCAAGCTGCTTCCCGATGGCCTTTTCGACTGATTCGGCTCGCTCTTCGGACAGCTTCTGATTGTAGTCTTCTTCGCCTTGGTCATCTGTGTGCCCGACAATCGTCACCGTCTGGCCCGCGGCAGTTTCGCGCAGCGTCTTCGCTGCTTCGCCGAGGACCTTGTCGCCCTCTGCGGTGATTTTGCTGGAATCGAAGTCAAACAGAACATCTGAAGTCACGGACAGCTGAAGCTGATCACCTTCGTGCGTCTGCCGAGATCCCGTGACGTTCTTGATGGTCTCCTGCAAAGGCAGCACAGCCCGCTGCGCATCCTCGCTGCCGTACTGCTCAGGTGGAGCTTCTTTGAATTCGGCTTTGTCAGGGACCGGGTTGGCAAAGGGAGTGCCCGAGCTGATCGGAAGGGCTGTTGTCGGCAACGCGTGTTCGCCCATCATCACGCGAACCTCTTTGGACTCGGGGGCGGGAAAATCAACCCAGAACAGTTCGATTGCGTCTTCCCGCGGCTCGAAGTGGGTTCTGCTCATGGTGCGAGAACACAGGCACGCGTCTTTGCGATCGTAGGATCCCGGTTCAACATCGGCTTCCTGCAGCGGCTCGTAGAGCTTGCCGCCTTCTTCATCCACCAGGCGAATCCAGGGCGACTGAATAAAGGGCTTCCGCCCGGCCGCCAGAATCTCAGAACCTGCGGAAGGTCCGTCGGATGACCGCAGCCACGCTCCGACTAGCCGGACAGTGTCCCCGTCTTTGTCGAGGGACAGAATACGGGCGCGCGACTTCGTCATGATATCGCCGTCGGCACCGCCGTGCGGGACTGAGAAGTCAACCGAGGCGATGCCCGCAAGCTGCGGATCGCTGAAATAGCCGCTGTCGTCAACTGGCTGCTGTGAAGACTTCGGCCTGTCGGCCCTGTGCCCGTCTGCACCATCCTCTGAGTCACCCCCGAGTGAGCAGCCTGACAGTACCAGCAGTGATGCCAAACAAACAGAAGCCGCGATCCTCAAACGCATCAGAGACTCTCCTTACCCGCTTCCAGGCCGAACAACAGGCCTTTGCGCAACGGCTCGGACACTCTCAAAGCTACCATCATTTACTCCGCCTGCCGTAGTTGTTCCTGCGCTGCTCACACTCAGCGAGGTCAGATGGACAGCCCTGAACCCCCTGGGACCCCCAGCTCTATTTCAGGCCCATTTGGACTCAAGCGGGACCTGGGCGCCGCAAGTGGACCAGAAGTGCTCACCCAAGCGGGTTTGCCGGGGAAGTCTCACTCTGAGTGAACACCGTCCACTTCCTTCTAACAGCCCGTGAAACCCCGCTTCTGCGCCCGCGGGTCCGGCCCACCGGGTCCAGCCCCCTGGGTCTTGAAGCGCCGAGTACTGCACCTTAGACTCAGGTTCGTGATTTTTCGGTGACTACTGTGTCCCGTATCACCGCTCAACAGCTTTCAGCTAATGTCCTTAACTTCGACATACGTCAGCATTTCAAAAAGAGGGAGATGTTCCGTGACTGATCACCGGGTCCTGCTTCCTGAAAACGTCTGGAGTTTTGACGGGACTATTGAAAGCGCTGCTGCCGCAATCAAGCGCGCAGGCGCAAACCTGCCGCTGTTCATCCTCGACGCCAGTGATCGAAGCGGAGAACTGCTCATCGGCCAGGCGCGTGCAGCCCGCGCCGATTCCGAGCTGATCGCAGTTTCCAGCGGCCTGGGTCCCCTGGGCCGCGCGTGCTTGGCAGATTTCGCGCGTCAGCTGGCACCGGCACACGATCCGGGCCTCATAGTGGCCGTGCTCCGGGAAATTGAGCGCGCCGCTCGGAACTTCGTCATCACGGGCAAACCGGGCGGCCTCAAACGCCCCAACCCCAATATTTGGCAGCATCTCGCGGGGATCCTCCCCTCCCGGACCGCCATCGCAGAGCTGAACGGCAGCGTAAAAACCTTCGGCCGCAAGGGAATCCCCTCAAGCGCAGCAGGCGGCTTCGCCCTGCACAACATGGCACTTCATTCGACGGTGCCGCAGGATGAGGCCGGCGCGTGCCGAACACTTCTCGACGAATTCTGTCGAATCGCGGCACCGGCACAGTACGCGGCCCACCCTCAGCTGACAGAAGCCCAATCGGAATGGTGGGGCCCGCACGACGCTGTCGAAATCGTCGCGGTGCCCGCGGACATCTCACCGGTCATCGCCGCGGTGAAGCAGAAAGCGCGCACCTGCCCCTGGTGTCAGCTTTCGACACTCAGCGATGTCTGCAGCTACTGCTCTGCACCGGGAACCGCCGCCCATCCCATCCCGCGCTCCACCCTCAAAGGACAGTTCGCATGAATCCTCGCCAGCGTCGCGGCGTCATCACCCTCGTCATCGCCGCCATCGGCGCAATCGCTGTTTTCCTCGGCGTAGTCGCCTACGTCGGATCCGTCAACGCCGAGGTCGGGCCCCGCGTAACTGTTTACAAAGCGGCCGCCGACATCGACACCTACCAGACGATCAACCCTGAGGAAGACGTCGAAAAGATCGAGATGCCGGAAAAGTACGTGACCTCGCTCATGGTCACCTCGCTTGACCAGCTGGCGGGACAGAAAGCGCGAACCGACATCACAAAGGGCTCGATCCTGCAGACAGACTCACTGACTCCTGTTTCGGCACTCGAAGACGGGGAGCGCGAAGTCACCATCAGCTTTGACGCCGCAGCCGGCATCAACGGCCGCGTCCAGCCCGGCGATGTCGTCGATGTCGTCGCCGCCTTTGCCCGTGAACGCGACGACGAGCCCGGCGGCCAGGACTACCGCAGGGCCGATATCCCCTACAACGTTGCCGGTGTTCTCGTCTCCAACGCCGAAGTCGTAGCGGTGGGCAAAGCTGCACCCGACATCGACGTCCAGGGCAACCAGGGTGCTGGTGAGGCCGCGATCGAAGGTGTTGCCGAGAAAGTTGCTGTGACCTTTGCCGTGCCCGTCAAGGATGCCGCTCGGCTGTCCTACGGAGAAAGCTTCGCGGTGTCCATGCGACTGCTCCGTTCGGGCAACAACGAGACGGGGTCCAAGACCAAATCCCGCGACAAGTCGTTTGAAGACCCGGATCTGCCGCCGGCTCTTGGATCGACGCGCAGCAAGTGACCGGTGCGGAAGCACACAGGAGGAATCACACAATGACCACCGCGCTCATCGTCAGTGCCGATGAACAGCGAGCCTGGCAGATCCGGGAGGCACTCAGCGCCGCCGATGTCGAAATCGGCCAGATCTTTGCGACCTCTCACGCTCTGCTTCATCGTCTGGCCCAACCACGCGAGGGCTCTATTGATCTCCTGGTGATCGACGAGAACTCGACCCCCATGAATCAGTGGGACCTCATTCGCGAACTCGGTGTTCGCCAGCCGACAAGCGCCATTCTGGCTGTCGTAACTGATCCCCAGCCCGAGGACTACACGGCGGCGCTGTCCAACGGCGCTCGCGGTGTGGTGCGGTTCCCGCTGTCCTATGAAGAGATTGCCAGTCTTGTCGAAAGCGCTGTCGGGTGGTCGACGGTTCTGCGCGACGTCGTGTCTACCCATACTGACAGCAGCCTGGATCGCGGGGGCCGGATTCTCGTTACCGCCGGTGCCAAGGGCGGCACTGGGACGACGACTCTGGCACTGCACCTTGCACTGCAGGCGGCCGAGCATCGGCCCAACGACCGAATCGTCTTCGTCGACTTGGACCTGCAGAAGCCCGATGCGTCGATTCTGCTCGACGTTCCCCGCAGCCGACAGCTCATTGACCTCTTGGGGGTCATCGAAGAGCTGACTCCCCGCCATCTTGACGATGTTCTCTTCCGGCACCCAAGCGGTCTGCAGATTCTCTTCGGCCCGGAGCGCGGTGAAGAAGGCGAGCTCGTCACCGAATTCGCGGCTCGTCAGATACTCAGCATGCTCGCGGCTCGAACCGACCTCGTCATCATCGACATCGGGTCCGTCATCGGAGAAGCCGGTGCGACTGCACTCGAAATGGCCGACACCATCCTCAGTGTGTCGACCCTCGACGTGCTCAGCCTGCGCGGTGTTCACCGACAGACAGAGCTCTGGGACAGGCTGAACGTCCAAACGGGCGGGACCGTTCGGATTGTTCTGAACAAGGTGACGAAGAACAGCAGCCTCGGGCCCAGTGCCGCAAAGCGGATTCTGAACTACCCACTGCTCAATGCCGTCGTCCACGACGACACCAGAGGCCTCGAATCAGCTGTCAACCAACGCGATCCCGAACTGACGTCGCCGTCATGGAAACAAGACATCGACGGCATACTTCACGAGCTGGGAATCATCGCCCCGCCGTCCATTCAGGACAAACGCCAGCGCCAGCGCTTCGGCGGCCGTGCGGACAAGAAGAAGGCCAGCCACTCCGACGAAGCTGTTCCAGAACCCGTGCGCAACAGCGGTCAAGCTGCGCAAGCCCAGGCTGACAACAACCAGTTTCCGCCTCGACCGAATCACCCTCCGGAAGTCGGCAGCCAGCCCACCGGCGCTTTCCAGCGTGCGGAAGCCCCGCGGCTGCGTTCACTGCCGAGCACAGACGCGGAGACTTCAGCCCAGCATTCTGCACCAAGAAGAGAAGCAGAAGCCCCGAAGGTGCGTTCACTGCAGGGCAAAGCGACGCTGCATTCAGCATCGGTCAGCAGGGCTTCGGAAGCACCGCTGCTGCGTTCGCTGGCAAGCAGAGACGCAAAAGCACCGACCCTGCACCCAACTGCGAGCAGAGATGCAGAAGCTCCGATTCTGCACTCAGCTCCAAGCAAGCAGGCAGAAACGCCCACTCCGCACACACCGCCGAACCGCGATGCGGAAGCCCCGACCGTCCACACACCACCAAACAGGGACACAGAAGCACCGACCGCGCACACTCCCTCCGACAGCGGCTCACAAGCTGCAGCCCTGCAGGCAATGCTGAACAGCAGCAGTGCTGAACCAGAGCTCAAACGGCCACGGCCGCGCAGCCGCTATCGCAGGGCGGCCAGGTCTGATGCTGAACGCGGAGCGGTCAGCATCGAAGCGCTTGCCATCACGGGTCTTTTCGGCCTGTTCACCGCAATCGCATTCCAGATGGTGCTGGTCGGCCTCACGTTCGTGTTCGCCTCCCACGCAGCCGACGAAGGTGCGCGCGCCGCCGCAGTCGGAGCCAATCCCACCACGGCGGCTGTCAGCGCAACTCCCGACGGCTGGGCTGACGACATGACCGTCAGCACCTCAGGTGGCCGCGTCACCGTCCGCATGGCCACCCCGACCCTCGTGCCCAAATCTGTTGACTTTGCACTGGAAATTCCTGCCAGCGCTGGAATCGTGAAGGAGCCGTCGTGATCGGTCTTCGCGGAATCAAACAGCGGCTGCGCTCTTCGGCCAACGGCGAGCGCGGCGTCGTCAGCATTGAGTTCCTCGGCAGCGCATCCCTGCTGCTGGTGGCCGGGCTCATCGGCATTCAGATCATGCTCGCAATGCATGCACTGTCTCAGGCCAATCACGCAGCCCGCAACGGCGCTCGGGCCGAAGCGATCGCAGTAGGCACCGGAACGCCGGCCGCCTACGCCGCAGTCAGCGAATCCCTTCGGAGCGGAACCCGCGCGACCTGCGGCGGCTATAAGGAAATCAACTGCACAGTGCAGATCGACATGCCGTACCTCGGAATGTCGTGGGTGTCCGATGTGGTTCCCCCGATGACGGTCACCCGGACTGCACACTTCGTACGGACGGAGCCCCTCTGATGTCGCTTCTCAACCGTGTGCGCAACAAACACAGCGGTGAACTCGAATTCGCCAACTCCGGTCAGCTCAGCGCAGAACAGCAGGCCATCCGCTCATACCGGCAGATGCTGCTGGAAGAAGTCGACCTCGACGAACTGAGCAAATACGACGCCACACAGCGTCGTATCCGACTCGAGCGTGTACTCAGCCACCTCATCTCGCAGTCCGGCCCGGTTATGTCGGCCTCCGCCCGGCAGTCACTCATCCGCCGCGTCGTCGACGAAGCGCTTGGCCTGGGCGTTCTGGAACCTCTTCTGGCTGACCCTTCCGTCACCGAAATCATGGTCAACGGACCTAACGACGTCTACGTTGAACGGCGAGGCCGCATTCAGAAGCTCGACATGGGCTTTTCGAACGACGCGCAGCTCATGCAGACCATCGACAGGATCGTCGCAGCCGTCAACCGCCGCGTTGACGAGTCCTCCCCCATGGTCGACGCACGCCTGCCGACCGGTGAGCGAGTCAACGTCATCGTGCCGCCGCTGGCACTTGACGGGCCCACTATGACGATTCGCCGCTTCCCCACCCCGTTCACCCTTGATGATCTCATTCGCAAGGGATCGCTCGACCCGGTCGCCCGCGACTTTCTCACAGCCTGCGTGCGCGCACGCTTCAACATTGTGGTCTCCGGCGGTACGGGTACGGGCAAGACGACAATGCTCAACGCGCTCTCGGGTCTGATCTCCGATGCTGACCGCATCGTCACGATTGAAGACTCGGCGGAGCTTCAGCTCCAGCAGCCCCACGTGGTTCGGCTGGAGTCGCGCCCGGCCAACATCGAAGGAAAGGGTCAGGTCACCATCCGCGACCTGGTCCGCAACAGCCTCCGTATGCGCCCAGACCGCATCATCGTCGGTGAGGTTCGCGGCGGTGAGACCCTCGACATGCTGCAGGCAATGAACACCGGTCACGACGGCTCGCTGGTGACCGTCCACGCCAATAACGCCGCTGATGCGGTATCGCGTTTGGAAACGCTGGCTTCTATGAGCGAACTGTCGATTCCCTACGCGGCTCTGCGCGACCAGATCAACTCCGCTGTCGACCTCATCGTCCAGCTCAACCGCGGTGTTGACGGTTCGCGCCGCATTTCAGAGATCGCCGCGGTGACATCGCAAAGCCGTGAGGAATTCACACTGGCTCCGATCATGGACTTCGTAGCAGACCCCATCACGGAACAGCGGACTGTGACGGGACGCTTTGTCTTCCACCCGCTGCCCGAAGCCATTTCCCACCGCATGTGGCTTGCCGGCGAATCGCTTCCCGTCGAAATCTTGGAGGCTCGCGGAACAGCACGTCCCAGCAGAACGCCGGGGGCACGGCCATGAGCGCAGCAGTTCTTGTGCTCATCGCCGGGGTGGTCATCGTTCTCGGCGCGATCGGCCTCGCTGCCTTTGCGATGGGCACCCTGGACCAACAGGCGATCATCCAACGCGAACGCTCCCTCATCCGCCACGCCGGATTCCGTGCTGCCGTCTTCAATCCACTCGATCGCCTGCTGCTGCGAGCAGCGCCCGTGCGCAAGCTTCAGCAGCTCATGAAAGAAGCCGATGTGCGGCGCATTCGCGTCAGCGAATTCATCCTTGGAATGACGGTCATATCGCTCCTTGTGGCCTACGTGCTTGACAAGATCATGGCCGTGCACTGGGCTCTTCTTCTGGGTGCCGGAGTCTTCGCCTGCTCGATCTACGTGCTGACGATTCTCCATCGCCGGCAATACGAAAAGATCGTCGCGCAGCTGCCCGAGTTCGCTCGAATTCTGGCGTCGACAACCGGCGCCGGGCTATCGATTCACACGGCCCTCCACATTGCCGGCAGCGAACTGCCCGACCCCGCCGGGCGTGAAATCCGCATCCTGTCACGCGAACTCGACATGGGCACACCGCTGGACGTCGCCTTCGAACGGCTGCGTGATCGGGTTCCAGGCCGTGACCTGGGCGTACTCGTATCCACCCTGGTCATTTCCCACCGTTCGGGCGGTTCACTCATCAGCGCTCTGCGCGACCTGTCGTTCACATTGGAGACGCGCAAGGAAACCAGCCGCGAGGTCCGCACAATCGTCGCCGAATCGAGCTACACCGGCTACATGGTCGCCGGCATGGGCATCACGCTGCTCGCGCTGCTCACCATGTTCAACAACCGGGTGCTCCACGACATGACAAGCTCCATTGTCGGACAGATCGTCCTTGTTGCCGTCTGCGGCGCCTATGTTCTTGGAATCGTTCTGATCAACCGCCTGACGAGGGTCAAACTGTGATTGCGCTCGTCTTCGGGCTCTGTGCCCTTCTCGTCTTCCTCGTCGCCTACCGCGGTCTGAGCATGATGCGCTCTGACCCTCTGGACTCACTGTCAGAACAGGATCGCGCCCTTGTTCGCGGGCCGATTCAACAGCAGAAAGCCGACAACGGCCCCATCAGCCGCCTGGCCGTTGCCATCAGCGGCGAATTCGAGAAGATTCTGGGGTCCGGTTACCGAAACTTCATGACCCGCAAGATCGTGGAGTCCGGCAAGGACGACTACGCGAGCTTCTCCCAGTTCATAACGACCAAGACCCGCCTGCTGCTGCTGGGTACGGCACCTGCTCTTCTTGTCGGAGGGTACTTCGGCTACTGGCTGTTGGCGCTGGGAATTCTGCTCGCACTGTTCTTCATCCCGGACATTGCCCTGTGGTCGAAAGCTGCCGAGCGCCAGGAGAAGATTGAAGACGATCTTCCCGACTTTCTCGATGTTCTGGCTGTGACGGTGTCCGCTGGGCTGTCATTCCGCGGAGCGCTCGAACGTGTTATCGAAAGGTCTGAGGGTCCGCTTGCTGAGGAAATGCAGCTGGTTCTTCGCCAAATGGACGTGGGTCAGTCCCGCGCCGAGGCTTTCGCGGATCTGCGTGCGCGCACGTCGTCGAACTCCCTTGATTCTTTTGTCGTCGCTCTCATGCAGTCAGAAGAACTCGGATCACCTCTGACAGAGGCCCTCAATCAGATCGCGCTCGACATGCGCCAGGTGACAGCTCAGCGCGCACGTCAGAAGGCGTCGAAGGCCAATCCGAAGATCTCTGCTGTTGTATCGCTCATTATGGTGCCGGCCACAATGCTGCTCATCGGCGTAGCCATGTTCTACTCGGTTGACTTCGCCGACATCTTCGGAAAGCTGCGACAATGAAGCCTTCGTGGTCACGCTCCGAATGGCAGGCTGGACAGGTTCTCATCCAGGCGGCCAAACTGGTGCTGTTCATGCGCCTGCTGGCCAACCTGCCGATGGTCCTCACCTGGCGTGACGAACCTCCCACACCATTCGCGGTTGTCTTTGCCGCACTGACGACGGCAACCACCCTCACGCTCATCCTCACCTGGTCAGTCGTTGTGCCGTTCATTGTCAAGCACCCCGCAACCGTTCTGCTCGACGTCA
Source organism: Brevibacterium sp. HMSC07C04 (assembly GCF_001815905.1). Lineage (GTDB taxonomy): Bacteria > Actinomycetota > Actinomycetes > Actinomycetales > Brevibacteriaceae > Brevibacterium. The sequence continues at coordinate 41,978 of NZ_KV823273.1, forward strand.
CCTTGTCTACGGTCCTCGCCGCAGTATCGAACTCTTCGATCGTCTACACCGCCTATCTGGCGTGCGGCGCGTTCCTCGTGGGAATGCTCTTCGAAGCGTCGTACCGCCACCTCATCACGATTCTCATCATCGTGGTGTACGCAACGGTCATCATCCTCAACCCCGACGGCGCACACTCACCTCCGCTGATAGTCTCGGTACCCGTCTGGGCGACCATCATTACGCTGCTGGTCTGCGTCCACATGGGCGCGACACTGCGCACGCTTCAGTGGCGGATCGACGCTGCACTCGAACAGTCAGCGCAGAGCGCCCACGACGCAGCACTGGGAGAAGAGCGTTCGCGCCTGGCGCGCGAACTCCACGATTCTCTGACGAAGACTCTGGTGGGCATCGGTCTGCAGGCAACTGCACTGCGAATGAAGCACCCAGAATGCGCCGAGACCGCCAAAACCATTTCACACGCTGCCAATGAAGCAGTCAAAGAGTCCCGAAAAATCCTCACCGACCTGCGGGACGGGGCACAGACCCCGGCACAAGAATCGCTTCAGCAGGCACTGGAGGAACTCGGCACTCTCTACGACATAACAGTCAACACAGAACTCGAACTTCGCCACCTGCGCTCATCCGACCCCGCGGCCTACGTGGTCCGCAAAATCGTCGAAGAGGCCGTCATCAACGCCGCTAAGCACAGTGGGGCGGACCAGGTCGACGTCGTCATCCGATCGCTGCCCGGAGGCATCACAGCGATCGTCAGCGACAGGGGAACCGGCATGCGCCGCGGAACCTTCGACAGCAGCGTCGGGCACTACGGCCTGACCGGTATGCGCGAGCGCGCAGCGTCCATCGGCGGCCGAGTCGACATCGACTCCAAACCCGGGACCGGAACGACCATCAGCATCAATGCACCGCTGAAAGGACAGGAACATGACACAAAAGCTTCGCATTCTCATAGCTGACGATAATTCTGTTGTGCGGGTGGGCCTTGAGCACATCATCACAGCTCTTGAGGATTTCGAACTCGTCGCCGTTGCCGCCGACGGGGCCGAAGCCATTGAGAAGGGACGCGAAACCCAGCCGGACATCTGCCTGCTCGACGTTCGCATGCCCGGCACCGACGGAATCGCGGCGGCGGCTGAGCTGTCAGAGTTCAGCACCGTCGTCATGCTGTCGCACAGCGAAGAAACCGAAATCATCAAAGCCGCTCTCCAAGCGGGTGCGCGCGGGTACGTGGTCTATACGGAGTTCGACCCTGACAGCTTTGCCCACAGCCTCCGGTCCGTCGCCGCGGGTTCGTTCCTCATTTCCGAAACGGCAGCCGGAGCGTTTTTTCCACCCGGGGGTGCAGAGGCAGCGGCGTTGGCCGCCGGCGACGACAAAGCTGGCGACAAAGCAGCCGCGGAAGCGGCAGCTCGACAGGCTGCCAGGACTCCGGCCGCCGGCGGATCCGCACCGTTCAACCTCTCGCAGAGAGAGCGCGAAGTCATGGAGCTCATTGCCGACGGCCTGACAAACCGCGTTATAGCCGAAACCCTGTTCCTGAGTGAAAAGACCGTCAAAAACCACGTCAACCACATCTTCGCTAAGCTCAGCGTTTCAAGCCGTGCGGAAGCCGTCAGCGTGTGGCTGCGCACAGTGGCGATCCCCAACTGACCAGTGCCGGGCGGAAGAAACAGGCGACCGAGAAAGGAAGCTCCGATGAGCGTTCAATCAGACACGGCTGATGTTCCCGTGGCCGCGCACCGTCTGCAGCCTGGTAGTCAGCGTGCCGGTGGAGAATCCGGCCAGGTTTCGATTTCCGTTCTCCTCACGTCCCTGGCGGTCATCGGCGCGGCACTGGCCTTTATGGTCTTCGCAGAGGCGGTCGATGTGCGTTCAAGCACGCAGAAGAGTGCTGACGCTGCCGCTACGGCGGCGGCAGAAGATGCTCGTGAAAAGTGGATCGAGGCGTGGCTGCGCGCACAGAACAGCCCGAAGGGCAGCGACAGGCCCAGCCACGGCGGCGGCATCCTCCCTGAGACCGGAGGGACCGACAAAAAGGAGTCCTCCCTCAAATTCACCTACAAGCCGCCGGAGCCCTTCTGGGCTGCGGCCGCAGCTAGCGCATATCCAACCGCCATCAGCTATGCGCGGAAGAACGACGGGGGCACCGTGACGTCGTACATGCCCGGTGGCGGCAATCGCATCAGCGTCGACGTCTACCGGGCAAAGCAGAGCGAAAGCCCGCAGGGCAAGAAGTTCGTACCGACGATCGGCGGAAAGTCATCTGCGACAGCCCAGGTCGTAGCCCCCAGGGGCCTGGCGTGTGCACCTTTGCCGAATGGCACAGTACAAGCCTGGACTCTGCAGTGTGTCAGCGCCAAGGGCACAGCAACGGCACAGTATGCTGAGGGTGTTCTTGTGACCTGGGACAAACGCGCGTTCAAAAAGATGTACACCATCCGCCTGGACCGCTGACTGCTCCTGCCGCACATGGGCCCAAAGGAAAACCGAAGCCAGTGGGCACAACTAACGGTCCCAGGGCCCTGGGAATATTCACAGAAATCCGAGATAGTAGAAAACGTACACACAGTGGAAACCCGGAAGGTAACCCAATGACTACTCTTCTCAAGATGAGCAACAGCATCCAGGACCGCGTCGAAGCACTCCAGGCCCGCGCAGGGGAAAAGGGCGCCGTCTCCATTGAATACCTGGCAATCGCACTTGTCGTCGTTGTCGTTCTCACCATCGCCATCGCTGCGGCAAACGGCGCCAGCGGTACGCTGGGCGACAAGTTCAAGGAAGCTGTCGAGAACATCTTCTCGGCCGGGTGATCTGACCCACTTGGCTCTTCGGGGCTCGGAAGCGCACGCTTCCGAGCCCCATTTGCTTTTCCACATGCTTTTCCTCCCGCTCTCTTCCAACTCACAGCTGGAACTTCTACAATGGGGTCATGACTCTCACACCAGAGCTCGAAGCAAAGTTCAACGAACAGATCACCCTCGAATTCGAAGCCAACATGGTCTACCGCCAGCTGGCAATTGAAGCTGACAAGCAGGACCTTTCGGGTTTCGCCACCTGGCTGCGAGCGCAGGCTGACGAAGAAATCGAGCACGCCAATAAGTTCATCAACCACCTGCTGGCCCGCGGTGGTGCGCCTGTGATCGGCTCCCTGTCAGCACCGAACGTGGCTGCTGACCCGTCGGCGCTGACCATCTTCAAGGCTGCGCTCGACCACGAAAAGAAGGTTTCAGAAGCTATCCGTGAGCTCTACCGCGCGGCTGAAGCAGCAGGCGACATCGACGCTCGCCCGATTCTCAACTGGTTCGTCGACGAACAGCTGGAAGAAGAAGACACCGTCGGTGAAATCGTCGGCCAGCTCGAACTGATCGACGGCGACGGCTCCGGTCTGCTTCGCTTGGACGGCGAACTGGGCTCACGCACCAGCACGGGCACCGAAGACGACGACTGAACCGAGTCCCTCCTGAGGTTCGGCCCTCAAACCAGACTGAAATGTCACAGGCCGACCGCTGCACCGGCAGCCGGTCGGCCTGTGACATTTTCACCCCCTGATGGACGCGCGGCGTGGTTGTGTTGGGTCAAGATACAGAACACACCGAACCAAAGGAGACCATGTGCAACCCTGGATCACTCAGCTGACCCCGCTGTCGTTCCTCGAACGCTCTGCCGAAGTGTTCCCGGACAGTCCGGCCATTGACTACAAGGACACAGTCTGGACTTTTGCCGAGCTCAAAGAAGCCGCGGAGGCGCGCGCACGCATGTTCCTTGACCTGGGAATCCAGCCGGGTGACCGCGTGGCCTACATGCTTCCGAACGTGCCGGAGATGCTGGCCGCCCACTATGCCGTGCCGCTCATCGACGGTGTGCTCGTAGCCATCAACACCCGCCTGGCGCAGGAGGAAGTCCGCTACATCCTCGATCACTCCGGGGCAAAGGCACTCATCATCGACGCCGAGTTCCTGCCGACCATCGCAGACATCGCAGATGAACTGGCGAGTGTCACCACCATCGGCGTTGTGACAGACCCGCACGCTGACAGCCCGGGAAGCGGTCCGGCAGACAACCCGGCCGGCACCTCGGCCCCACAGGTCGGCACACCGTTCGAAGACCTGCTGGCTGCCAGCAGTTCCAACACAGCGACAGCCGACACCGCCTTGGACTGGAGTGTCGATGACGAGAACCGGCACATCTGCCTCAACTACACCTCCGGCACCACGGGCAAGCCCAAGGGTGTTCTCTACACGCACCGCGGCAGCTACCTCAACGCCGTCAACCAGGTGACCCACTTGGGACTGAATCACGACAGCCGCTACCTGTGGACGCTGCCGATGTTCCACTGCAACGGCTGGACGAACCCGTGGGCTCTTGTTGCCGCCGGCAGCCTCCAGGTGGGTCTGCGGGCTGTGCGCAGCGACGAGGTGTGGCGACTGATCCAACACCACCGTCTCACCCACCTGTGCGCAGCACCCACTGTCATCCGCACCATCACCCACGCCCCTGAGGCGCATCAGCTGGCGCACCCGCTGACGATCACCTCGGCGGCGGCACCGCTGAGCCCCACCACGCTGTCGGAAGTCGAGGAACTCGGATTCACCGTTCTGCACGTGTACGGACTGACTGAAACCTACGGGCCGTACACGGTGTGCGAACCGCAGACCGAATGGGCGCAGCTGCCCACCCCGCACCGCGCCCGATTCCAGGCTCGGCAGGGTGTCGCCCAAGTGCTCTCCGACCCCATTCGCGTGGTCGAGGCCTCCCCTGACGCTGACGGTCACCTGATCGATGTTCCGCGCGACGGAGTGACGGTCGGTGAGATCGTCATGCGCGGCAACACCGTCATGGCCGGCTACTACCGCGACGAAGCAGCAACAGCGAAGGCCTTTGCCGGCGGGTGGTTCCACTCCGGTGACCTCGCTGTGTGGCACGAGGACGGCTATGTCGAAATCCGCGACCGCGCCAAGGGCGTCGTCATTTCCGGCGGGGAGAACATTTCGACCATCGAAGTTGAACACGCTGTGGGCTCTCACCCTGCGGTGAGCGAGGTCGCAGTCATCGGCATTCCCGACAAGGACTGGGGTGAGCGCCCCGCCGCGTTCGTCGTTCTGCGCCCTGGGACTAAGGCGCAGCCGCAGGAGATCATCGAGCACGTGCGCACACACATTGCCCGATACAAAGTGCCGAAAGTCATCGAAATCGTCGACGAACTGCCCAAAACCTCCACCGGCAAAATCCAGAAGTTCCAGCTGCGCGACGCCGCCTGGCAGGGGCATACCAGCAGCGTCCAGGGCTGAACAGCGGACATCCCCCCCCCCCCGAGGTGCCTGTCCCCCGAAAAACCGGCGGCACCTCGGAAGGGGGTCATCTGAACAGCTGTGCCCGGGTGGGGAGCCCTTTCCCACCCGGGCACAGCTAGCTATGCGGCTAGCTCAGCCTTCGTATTCTTTGAGTTTGTAGCGCTGTGTTTTGCCCGACGGGGTTTTCGGCAGTTCGTCCACAAAGTGGAAGCGGCGCGGATAGGCGTGGGCGGAGTAGCCTTCGCGGACTGCCTGCTGGAGTTCTTTTGCCAGTTCGTCGCTGCCGGTCCAGCCTGGGCGCAGAACGATGAACGCTTCGGCGATCTCGCCGCGCACGCCCTCGGGGTCGGGGCGGCCGACAACAGCGACATCCGCAACGGAGTCGTGTTCGACGAGCACTGATTCAACATCGAACGGGCTGATGCGGTAACCGGCCATGAGGATGAGGTCGTCATCGCGGCTGGCGAAGAACACATCGCCGTCTTCGTCAATGCGGCCGAGGTCGCCGGTCAGGTACCAGCGGCCGTCATCGGAGTAGCGCACCGCGGTGCGTTCGGGTTCGTTGTGGTAGCCCATGAACCAGAAGTTCGGGCTGTTGTGGGTGTCGATAGCGATGACGCCTTCGACAACATCGGCTGAAATGCCGGGCATGGGTCGGCCCATGGAGCCCTTTTTGACCGGCTGGCGGTAGCCGTCGGCCCAGTGGCTGCAGATGACCATGCCCAGTTCGGTCTGGCCGTACTGGTCGCGGACTTCACAGCCCAGAGCGTCCGGCGACCACGCGAGGATGTCGGCCGTCAGCGGCTCACCGGCTGACGACGCCCTGCGGAGATTGGCCTTCTGATCGGTATCTGCTTTGGCCAGGGTGCGGTAGAGCGTCGGAGCGCCGGCGAAGTTCGTCACGCCCAGTTCGGTGAGGACGCGCAGGGTGTCCTCGGGGCCTGCTTTGCCGGTGTAGAGGATGTTGGGCACCCCGATAGCGAGAGGCCCGACAACGCCGTAGTACAGGCCGTACGCCCAACCGGGGTCCGCGGCGTTCCAGAAGACGTCGTCATCGCGGACGTCGAGGCTGATCTTCATGTACGTCTTAAAGGCCGCGAGCGCTCGCACGGGGACCGGCACGCCCTTGGGGGCACCCGTAGTGCCCGAGGTGTACAGCTGCAGGAACGGGTGGTCCGGTGCGGCAAGGTAGTTTTCCGTGACAGGTTCAGCGGTTTCAAGCGCTCGCTGGTATTCGTCGCCTGCCATGAACACCGGCAGGCCCAGCGGTTCGACTTTGAACAGCTGTGAGTCTTCCGTGACGACGAGCTTGGCATCGGATGCCTTCATCCGCATTTCCACCGCCGGGGTTGCAAAGGCGGTGAACAGCGGAATGTAGACCGCGCCCAGGCGGACGAGGGCCACGAGGGTCACCACGAGCTCTTCGCGCTTGGTCAGCAGAACACCCACGCGGTCGCCCTCACCGATGCCCATGGACTTGAAGTGGCCGGCGAGCTTACGGCTGCGCTCCCCCAGCTGCCCATACGTCAGCTTCTCAATGTTGAGGTCATGGTCAACGAAGGTGAAAGCGACGGCATCCTTCGGGTGGCTGTCGCACAGCTTCGCGGCGACATCGACTTCACCGGCCTGCACTTCTGCCAACCACGCGTCGACCGTTTTCTGATCAATTGTCACGGTGACTCCAATCTCTGTGTGTGAGTCAGATCATCGTATCGAGCAGGAACGGCAGACCATGCCGCGGTCTGATCTGTAAGACGCCGCCGCAGCAGGATACGTTCATGCTGGCAGCAGGAAGGCTCAGTGGAAATCAATCAACCGGGGATACCCGGATAAGAGTGCCATCGGGATCGGCGACGACAAATGTTCGGCCAAATACGTCGTCATATGGTTCCTCCACAACCTGGGCTCCTTTTGCGACCCAGTTCATAAACATTTCGTCTATTGCGGCAGGCGTTCCCGGCACCATAAGTCCGACCTCAGACGTTCGAGGTGTGCTCGGATTCGCCAGCTCGCTTCGCCCAGACCACAGCGCAAACAAGACCCCGGGAGCAACTTCAAAAGCAACATAACGGGGACTGGTGAATGTCGGTTCTATCTCAAACAGTCTGCTGTAGAAGGCCGTGGCATCTACAGTGTCGCGAACGTAGATCAGGAACAGGTTGGGTGCGGGCATAGAACACAGTCCTCACATTGTCGGTTTTTGCCTACTGCTTCATTTGACCAACTAATCACGACACAACCTGTCATCTATTCTGCGAAAATCGGTCGGTATGAAAGCTTCCAGGTTGTTGCACCTTCTCCTGCTGCTGCAGACACGTCACCGCGTCACCACTGCCGAACTCGCGGATCGTTTGGAGGTATCAAGGCGGACCGTACTGCGAGACGTCGAAGCGCTGTCGGCAGCAGGCGTACCTGTGTACGCTGAGCGCGGGAGGAACGGCGGGATCGTATTGCTTTCCAATGCACGACTCAACGCATCTCATCTTGAGCCCCGTGAACTGGAGGCCCTCTCGGTCGCAGGTTTGGACAACGAACATCTAGAGAGTCTGAGGTTGTCGGCAGTGCATGCTTCAGCCGCACTCAAGATTGCTGCCCGTCAAAGCGCAGCACCCGGGCTTTCGAGCCATCCCCTCCTGTCGGAACTGGTCCTCGTGGACAGCAGCGCTTGGCTTGCTGATTCGAATATGAAGTTGAACGTGGCTGATCTGATATCAGCGCTGCGACTCAAGCACCGAATGCGCATCGAATACCGTCGCAGCTCCGAAGAACAGGCGTCGTCGCTGGTGGTCGACCCGTACGGGATCGTTGCCAAGTCGGGCCGCTGGTACCTCATCGCCGATGAGCAGGGAACCGCTCGACTATTTTCTCTGGAACGGCTCTCGGCATTCGAGGCTCTTGATACGCCGGTGGTTCTCCGCCCAGATGAAACCCTCCGCAGCGTGTGGGCAACACTGAAAGAACGCACTGAGTCGCCAGGTCGGCTAAGCGTAATCGCCAATCTCAGAAAAAGCCGACTGGACCTGGCGCGACGCGTCCTCGGCTCCCGAATCCGGGAAGTCTCATGCGCAGAAAGCGAATGGTGCACAGTTGTCATCCGCTACCCCGACATCGAGTCTGTGCGTCAGCTCCTGCAGTTCGGCAATCACATCGAAGTACTCGCTCCTGCGGCAGCCCGGGAACGCATCTGTCAGCTCGCCCACGATTTGGTCGAACGGCACTCAACTCCCACCCGGTGACTGGCACGCACCCGCCCCCCACCGTTTACCGTCCCCGCACGTCGACGCGGCGACCAGCCCTCGCCTGGATGGCCCCAGAACCTCCCTCATCCGGTGTTCATGTTCCGGTGTTTGAATGAACTCATGAGCAAACTCTTTGAACACGAAACCGAAGAAACCATGACACGTGAGCAAGTCGCGGAGCGCCTGCGTGAACTTGCCGACGCGCTCGCCCGCCAGAACAAAGTCCGCGTCACCGACGGCGAACACGATGTCACCGTAGACGTGCCCGACACCGTCACCTACGAATACGAAATCGAAGTCAAAGAGGGAGGCAAATCAGAAATCGAAATCTCCATCACCTGGAAGTGAGAACCTTTCAGGAGCCCCACCTCGTCAGTCCCGCTTCGCCAGGTTCACCCTCTATTTGACTGAGATGATCCCGGGGAACCACGTGGCGATCTCCGGTATGAAGATCATGATGACCATGAGCGCCACTTCGATGATGAGGTACGGCACCGCGCCTCGGATGATGTCCCGAATGTCCAGCTGCGGCATGACGGACTTCATGGCGTAGAGGTTCAGCCCCACCGGCGGGGTGATGACCGCGGTTTCCAGCACCACCACCAGGATGATGCCCAGCCACAGCGGATCGTAGCCCAGAGCTGTGAAGATCGGCAGCAGAATCGGCGTGGTCACCAGCAGAAGCGAAGCCGCATCGATCAGGCATCCAAGCGCCATGACAACCAGCAGCAGAAGCACCGCAACAACCCATGACGGGATAGTGAGCGCGCCCGCCCACGCCGTGACGTGTTCGGCAAAGCGGACCAGCACGAGCATCTGTGAGAACACAAAAGCCGCGCCTACGATGATGAGCAGGCCAGCAGAGATCTGCGTGGTCTCACCAAGGATTTTCTTGATGTTCGCCCACGACAGCTGGCGTTCGAAAACGCCCACAACCACAATCGCGCCGATGACACCGACCGCAGCAGCTTCCGTAGCCGTGGCAATGCCGGTGTAGATAGAGCCCAACACCAGCACAATCAGCACAAGCGAGGGCAGAACTTTCTTCGTTGCCTCAAGCTTCTCCCCCAGCTGAACCTTGGCTTCTGTGCGCGGGGCGATGTCCGGGCGGATCAGGGCTGTGATCATGACGTACAGCGCCATGAGGGCAGCCAGGAGAATACCGGGCACAAGACCGCCGGCAAACAGTTCGCCGATGCTCACACCGGAAATCGACGAATAGAGGATGAACATGAGGCTGGGCGGAATGAGCATCGCCAGCGCACCGGAGGCAACAACCGAACCCGTCGCAAAAGACGGCCGGTAGCCGCGATCAAGCATCTCCGGCACCGCCATGCGGCCGACAACGGCAACTGATGACAGGGACACCCCCGACATCGCGCCGAAAACCGTCGACGAACCCACCGAAGCCACACCCAGACCACCCGGCAGTCTGCCCAGCCACGCATTGGCAAAGCGGAAGAACGCCCGACCCAAACCGCCGACAGCCAGAATCTCGCCCATGAGGATGTACATGGGAGCCGCAACCAGCGAATAGCTTTCCAGCTGGGACACAAAGGCGATCGGCACCTGCTCCAGACCGCGCGGGCCCTCCAGCAAAACCAGGCCGATGATTCCCGAGGCTGCCAGGGCAACGAAGATCGGGGCGCGCAGTGCAATGAGCACTGCCAAGACCAGCAGCGCAAAGCCGACGATGACAGCGTTCACCGGTCCTCCACCTCGCGCATCTGCAGGACGTACTGGAGAGGAATCGTGACGGCCGACGTGAGGAAGCCGAACGCCACGAGGAAATAGTGGATCCACACCGGGATGTTGAAATTCCCGGCGGTGTGAATCTGCGCGCCGAAGAACGCAGCGAACGTGTTCAGCGACACCAGGCCCGCGGTCAGGCACACGGCGAAAACGGCAGCGGCGACGATCCCGTCGGCTATCCGCTGCAGGCGCGGACTGAACTGCCGGTAGAAAAGATCCATTGCAATGTGCTCACCGCGCAGCGAAACATCCGGAATCGCCAACATGATGATCGCAATGAGCCCCACGGAGCTGATGGTGATCGACCAGTCCAAAGGCAGAGCGAAAACATAGCGCATGACGACGTCGTAGCCGGTGATGAGCACCAGCACCACGACGATGACACCGGACAGCATGCGCAGCGCGTGGGCGATCTGCGACAGTGCTTTCACGGGTTCCTCGCCTGCTTCAGCGCTCGCGTGGCGAGTTCGTCATCGCCGACCTTGTTCTCCCACCATTCCTCAACCCATTTGGTCGCGTTGCGGAACTGGCGGGTCTGGCTCTTATCAAGCTCGATCAGCTCAATGCCGGAGTTCTCAAACACAGGCATGTATTCGTCATCCTGAACGTCCTTGGCAAGCTTCGTGCCGTCGACTGAGAACACCCGGCCGGAATCGTGCACCGCCTCGCGCACCTCCCGCGGTATGCGGTTGAACCAGTCGAGGTTGACGTAGGTGTCATAGGTGTAGGCACCGAAATGGCCGATCGTGGCATAGCGCAGAACTTCCTGCAGCGAGCGCGACACCACAGTGCCGGGATAGGACACCATCCCGTCCACTGTGCCGCGCTCCAGCGCCTCGTAGACTTCGGCTGACGACAGCGCAACCGGTGCTGCGCCGAGAGCTTTGAGCATTGCGCCCTCAACGTGACCGGATACCCGGATGCGCAGACCCCGCACATCTTCCGGCCTCGTCACCGGACGGTTGACGGTGTAGATCCACTCGGTGGGACACATGATGGTGCCCACGCTCATGATGCCCTTCTTCGCAAACTCCACGTTGAACGTCTTGCGCAGATCCGAACCTGGGCTCATGGCCTCGCGCAGGGTGGGATAGTCCGCACCGCTGAAAGGCAGCTCAATCGCCCCGAGAATGGGGAAGCTCGTCGATACGTAGCTTGATGTCTGCATGGCAACATCCGCCACGGCACGCAGCAGACCCGTGACCGTCTGCTCGGAGTTCAGCAGCGTGCCGGCACCGTACACATCGACGGTTCCTTCGCCTAAGCGCGCGTCGACGTTCTTCGCGAACTGCGCAATGGAGGGCTCCAGGTCCGTGTAGCTGGGTGTGAGGTAGTGCGACACTCGCACGGTGCCGTCGGCCCGCAGACCACCGGTGTTCATCATCGGGCCACAGCCGCTGAGGCCGCTCATGCCCAAAGCCGCGAGCGCACCGGCGCCGAGGACAGCCCTTCGGCTGACAGCTGGTCTTTCCACCGGCACCTTCCATTCACTTCGCGCCTGGCTGTGCCCAATTGCAGGCGCACAGTCAGCAGACCCGATATTCGCGCATTAACTATACGGTTCCCGTCCTGTGAATGCGCCTGCGCCTGCAATCGAGCGCAACAATTCGCTACAGTGACACCACCCACAGACTTTCAGGAGTGACTATGAGCGAAGTGCTGACCGCCGTCGACGCCGGGGTGCTGACCATCACCATCAACCGCGAAGACAAAAAGAACGCGCTGACCAACGACATGTACACCGCCCTTGCTGACGCCCTTGAAGCCGCGCGGGATGACAACGATGTCCGAGCTGTTGTCATTCAGGGCAGCCAGCGTGTGTTCAGTGCGGGCAACGACCTCGGCGATTTTCAGAGCACACCCGCCGACGCGGGCCTTTCACGGCCGGTATTCCGGTTCCTACACGCACTTGCCGTGTTCCCCAAGCCGTTGATCGCCGCCGTGTGCGGTCCGGCGGTCGGCATCGGCACCACTATGCTCCTGCACTGCGATCTGGTGTATGTCGGCACCAACGCGAAGCTCAGCCTGCCGTTTGTCAACCTGGGGCTGTGCCCGGAGGCTGCTTCTTCTCTGCTGCTGCCGAAGATCGCCGGGCACGCGCGCGCTGCCGAGCTGCTCATGCTGGGCGAGCCCTTCTCTCCACAGCTGGCTTACGAGGCGGGGTTGGTCAACGCGGTCCTCGAACCCGAGGAGGTCCTCGCCAAAGCACAGCAGACTGCGGTCAAGCTTGCTGCCAAACCGCAGAAGTCCCTGCGTGTGACGAAGGAGCTGCTGCGGCCGGAAGCACTGCGCAAGCAGATTCTTGAGCGCATTGACGACGAAGCTCAGACTTTCAGCGCCATGCTCCACGAACCGGCTGCGCGCGAGGCTTTTGCCGCATTCATGGAAAAGCGCCGCCCGGACTTCAGCGGTATGTGAAGCGCCACTTAAGCGGCTGCGGCCTTCGGCTGCCGTAGCCGCTGCAGCTTCCCGCTGCACCCAGCTGCCCCCGCCAACCGCTGCATCCAGCCGTCCCGCCCAGACGCGGTAATGCAGATTCACGCTTTAATGCGCCGCATCAGCGCGTGGATCCGCATTACCGCGCAAACCTGCGACAGTTGGACGAGGCTGCGACGCTGGAACCGCCCCACACAGCACTGGGACCTCGCCGTGGCCATATGCCGCGCTCAGTCGGCCACGATTTTTCGGCCGGTGCCGCCCAGCACAAAGGCATCACGCGCGGCCAACACAGAAACCGCGAACAGCACGGCGAACACGCACAGCAAAGCAATGATCGGCACGGTCCAACCACCGCTCAGCGAGTGCAGTGCACCCATCCCAATCGGCCCGGCGGCTGCCAGAATGTAGCCGAATCCCTGAGCCATCGTCGACACTTTCGCGGTCAGAAGCACTGACGGGGAACGCCACACAATGAAGCTCAGGCACAGCGCCAACAGCGCACCTTGGGCGAATCCCATGAGCATCATCCATACGTACGGGGCGGCCAGGGGTGCAAACAGCAGGCCCGTGAAGCTGCTCATGCCCAGTCCGACCGCAATCAGCATCGGCAGCCAGGTGGGCCGAACCCGCTGGGCGAATATGGGCGCCAGCAGCGATGTGACGGTTGCCGGAAACACGGTGAATGCCACCATCCAGCCTGCCTGCTGTGCCGGCATACCGGCGGCCATGAAGATCGAGGGAACCCAGGTCAGCGACGCGTAGTACGTCATTGACTGGATGCCCATGGTGAGGGTCACCGCGATCGCCACCGGGTCTGCCAGCAGCTGCCGCATGCCCGCGCCCGTACCGCCGCCGCGGGCTGCTGGACCGGTCTCGCCCGGGCCCGCCTCCCCCGCCGAGGTGCCGCTCGGTTTGCCGCTGCCGCCTCGTCGGAGAAGCTGGGGAACCCAGGCCAGCAGCGCGAACACGGCCAGGCCGGCCCACGCGGCCAGCGCCCAGCGCCAGCTGCCGCCGAAGCTCTCCCGCAGCGGCACCGTCAGACCGGAGCCAAGCGAGGCGCCGATGCCGATGAACGTGGAGTACAGGCCCATCATGAGGCCGGATTTCGCAGCGAAATCGCTTTTGATGACTGCGGGGATGACCACGTTGCCCATTGCAATGGCGGCACCGACGAGGCACGTGCCGAGGAACAGCATCTGGAGTTCTGGCACGCTGCGCAGAAGAATGCCTGCGGCAAGGACAAGCAGCACGAGGCCCAGGAGTCGGCGCATTCCCAAACGCTGTGACAGCCCGGGTGCCGCAAAGGCGAAGATGCCGAAGGCAACAACCGGGATTGTTGTCAGCAGGGATGCTGCGGCTGCTGAAAAGCCCAGATCAGCCCGGATGTCGTCAATCACCGGCCCGATCGAGGACACCCCGGCGCGCAGGTTCAGCGAGATCGCCAGCAGTCCTGCGGCGGTGATCCATGCGGCGGTGACGCCGGAAGTCCTGGGCCCGGTCATGGAGCGACTGTATCCGATACGACGGGGGCAGCCTGTCGTCGCCGGTGGCCCCGCTGTCAACCGCAGCCCGACGATGCCGCAGCCCGTCGACGCCAGACTCACGCTGTAATGCAGCTTTGCGCTGTAATGCAGCGCATTAACGCGTGAATCTGCACTGCAGCGCACATCTGGACCGTCCCGAACGCACAATCAGACGCCGCCGGAAGCAGCGCGCAGCCAGGCTTCAGGAACGATGCGTGCGCGGGCCGTCTTCAGCCGCACCAAGTGCTGCGTCCGCACCTTCAGCTTCCGCGGCCTCTTCAATCGCCGCAATGTCATCAATCATGCTCGGCTCAGCGGAAGCGTCGTCAGCAGTTTTTCTGCGCCGACCGATGAGCGCGCCGATTTTCTTCAGCGAGCTCAGGCTCTTCCGGTCTTCGCGCAGACTGGTTATACGCGGATCGGTTTCGGCGATGAAGTCTCCCGGCATGGGGCCAAAAGCACCTGCGGCGCTTTTGATGACGACGTTGGCCATTGAGCGGTTGACCATGATGCCGACGGCAGCGCCCAGCCCGAATGGCAGAATCCGGCCGACGGTGGAGCCGACGGTTTTGGTGCCGTAGCGTTTGATCATTTCGTCGCGCATCTTTTTGATGAGCGAGTTCAGCAGGTTTGACGGGATGGTCTGTGTGACCGTCGACGCCCAGGCCCGCCCGGTGCGTTCGACGTTTGTCTGGCCTGCGACCCCGGTGTCTTCGGAGAATTGACGCACCAGCTTCCGTCCGGCTTTGCCCAGCATGAGGCCCAGCACCAGGGCGTTGGCGCGGGGGCGGTCGACAATCGTCATGCCGTGCAGTTCGGCCATGGCCTGCGCGTACAGTGCGGAGGCTTCGAGGAATCCGGCGGTTTCGGCGGCTGAGACTCCCAGGGCGGCGGTTGTGCCCAGTCCGGGGAAGACGGCGACGGCGCCGACTGCGGCACCGGAGCCCATGGCCACGTTGCGGTAGTGCTTGCCGATGATGTCGGCAAGTTCCTGTGGCGAAGCGCTGGGGTTGCGCCTGCGCATGGTTCGCAGATAGGCCAGCACCATGGGCCGCTGCACGCTGAGCAGTTTGCTCAGCGAAACCTCAACGGCCGGCTGAAGAGTTCCATCGCGGCGCACGGCGAACCCTGCGGCTTTCTGTGCGCCGTGGAGCGCTTTGCTTGTCTTAGACACGGGCCCCACTGTAGTGGTCGGTTCTGAACGGCTCCTTAGACTGGCCGTCATGAGCTCAGAACGCCGGTTCCACAAACCTGTGAGACGTCCCAACCTCGACGGCAGCGATTCGCGCCCCGGCCCGGCTGAGCAGTCTGAGCTTGCCCACGAACTTGCGGGGATGGTCATCAGCGACCGCTCCCGCAAGCGGGATTCGGCAAGCACTGAGCGCTTTGTCCGTTTGGCTGACGAACACGGTTTGGAGCAGATTGCGCAGCTGTGGGCGCGGTCTCCTGCGGTTTCGCTGCCGGGTGCGCTGTGGCGCCTGTACGCGCTGCGCACCTGGATCCGCCGCCGAGGTGCCGAAGCCTCCCGCTGGTACCGCACCGGTCTTGCCGACGGGGCTGCCGCTGTGTCCGAGGCGATAGCCGGCGCTCCGCCAATGCCCACTCCGGATGAGCTTGCCGATGTTGTCGACGAGATTATGCGCGGAGCTTTCCGCGGGGATTTCGCAATCGCCCTTGAACGGGCTTCTGCTTTTGTTTCGATTGTCACCCGTGGGCGAGCCGACGATGATGCCGACGACAGCAGCCTTCGGTCTTTTGCGCAGATGAGCGACGATTTGCGCGCGTGCGCTGAACTGTTCCGCAAGGGCCGCTTGGTTTAGCGAGACAGCACAACTGGTCTTCGTCCCACTGGGCGCATACAGTGGAGGTGTGTTCTTCGGAGCACGGGTGTCGGGCCGCTAGATGCCCCGGGCTCCAACATTTGCCGCTTCGAGCGGCCTTCCGCCGAGAGGCGCACTCGGCCCGGCACCACCCCTCAGGTATTGAATAGACGAGGACAGGACATGGCCCGAAAGTCCGCGAGCGCGGTTTTCTTCGATCTGCTGGCCCAGCTGTCCTTCGCCATGCAGGAAGCCAACCTCGTCTTGGCCGAACTGTCCGGCATCGAAGCCGAACACCGCCGCAAAGCACAGGCTCAGCTGGAAGTCATCGCCGCCAACGCTGATGACCACTTCGACTCTCTGACACGCTCCCTGCGCGAGTCCTATCTGACTCCGATCGACCGCACGTTGCTGTACCGGCTGGCCGCAGCTATGCGCGACTGCTGCTATGAGCTGCGCTCGGTCGGCTTTGCTCTGACCTCATCGGCTTTTGACGAACTTCCCGCAGGTGCGCTGGAAATGCTCGCGCTGCTGTCGAACTACGCGGACAACACCAAGCGCATGACGCAGCGGCTGCCCGCCAAGTTCGACCAGTGGGAGTACACGGCGTCCGTACACACTCTGTCCAAGCGCGCGCTCGCCCTGCGCCAGCAGCTCTCAGACACTGTGCCGGCTTCCCGCAAGGGTTCCGTGTACCTCAGTGCGGCAATTCAGCTGAGCCTGACGTTCCGAGACGCGTGCAACTCTTTTCAGGAAGTCGGACGCATCGTGGCAGAGATTGCTCTGACGGAATCCTGACGTGGACCCGCTGCTTGTGGCGGCCGGCCTTCTGTGCTTGGCCTACGGTGTCTCCAACGGCTTCCACGATGCCGGTGTGCAGGTGGGCAACGCAGTAGCCACGCGCACCCTGCGAAGGCGCCAAGCGCTCTTCCTCTGTGCTGGGTTCAACTTCATCGGCGCGCTCTTGGGCCAGGGACTCCTGCTGGCTCTCACCGGCCACCTGCTCACCGCGGAGACCCTGGGGCATGACCTTCTGCTCATCCTGATTCCGGGGCTGTTCGCAGCGCTTGTCATCAACACCTCAACGTATTTTCTTGCAGTCCCGATTTCGGCAACGCACTGCCTTTTCGGCGGTCTGCTGGGAGCAGGTTTCGTCTACGGAGCTCAGCCGCTCAACACAGACCTAGTCACCGACTCCCTCTTCCGCCTGGCCATCAGCCCGATCGTCGCACTGCTGGTGGCGTGGCTTGCCCTCACCGCGGTCGTTCCACTTCTGCTCAACCGCGCACCGAAACCCGTATTCCGCGTGTTCCGCCAGGGCACCGCAGTGGGCACGGCCGCCCTGTCAGCCGCCCACGGTTCACAGGACGCACAGAAAATCGGTGCGGTGTTCATAGCCGCGTGGCTTTCTTCACGCGGCAACACCAGCATGGACCAGCTGCCGGGCTATGTCCTGTGGATCATCATTGTCACGATTGCCCTGGCAATTGCAGGAGGCACCCTCCTGTCAGGGTGGCGCGTTGCCGACACGGTGTCGAGGCGACTGTCCACCCTCGACCCCGTGGGGGCAGGCACCTCGACCATGGTGGCCGCGGTCTTGTCCTATCTGGCCGCTTTCGTCTTCCGCGTGCCGATCTCAATGAGCTTCCTGGTGGTCGGCACAAACATCGGCGCCGGACTCGCCTCACCCCACAGCCGGATCGGCTGGCGCAGCCGAAACCGCCTGCGGACCCTGGTGTTCGTGCTGTCTGTGTGGCTGATGGGCATGCCCGCCAGCGCCCTGCTGGGTGCGGCATCCGCTGGGGTTTTCCGCGCAATAGCCGCCTGACATCATTCCCGCCGACACCAGGCCGCACACAAAGAAGAAGTAGTGCAAAGGGGGCGCGCAGACCTGAGCCAGCACGCCCCTTCGGATCTCAGCGGACTCAGCCGTCAAGCAGCCAATCATTGGGTGCGAACAGCTCGAAGTGGACGGCATCATCTGTGAAGCCTGCCTCGCGCAGCTGACTGCGCGCATCTTCGAGGAATCCGGTGCCGCCGCACACGTAGACCTGAGCGTCCTTCGGCAGACCGAGCTTGTCGATTGACAAACGCTCAGCACCGTCAGAGTAGACGCTTTCTGCCCGGGCGTTCTCAAGATCGTCAACGAGCGCGCTGCGCTCAGCTGCGAAGACATCGGCCTTTTCGTTCGCTTCGCAATGGGCGACGACTATCTCTCGCTTCGAGCCGTGGGCGTGCAGTGCTGCGAGGATGCCCATCATCGGCGTCGTTCCGATGCCCGCCGACAGCAGAGCCACAGGCCCGGTCCCGTCGATGTCGACCACAAGGTCGCCAAAGGGAATCGTGGCGTCCAGCTGCATGCCGACCTCAGCGTTATCGCCCAGCCAGTTCGAAACCTCGCCTGCGGGAGCATCGCCTTCAGCCAGCACCCGCTTGACGACGAAACTCAGCGTGCCTTCCTCGGCGGCCACCAGCGAGTACTGGCGCAGCTGGCGGGCGCCGTCAGGCAGTTTGACGCCGACGGAGGTGTACTGGCCTGCACGTCCGGCAGGCAGCGCCGTCCCGTCGACGGGCTTGACGGTGAAGCGGACGATCGTGTCGGAAAGATCTTCGCGTTTGTCGACGACAACGCGGCGGAAGACGTCTCCGGCTTCAACTCCGGCGGAACTGTAGAGGTCCTTTTCAAAGTCGACGAGAACGCGGGCCATGATCCAGTAGACGGCATCCCAGGCTTCAGCGACTTCTGGTGTGACAGTGTCTTCCCCGAGAACCTCGACGATCGCCTCGAAAAGGTTGTCATGGACGATCTGGTACTGGTCTTCGGTGATCCCCAGCGATGCGTGCTTATGCCCGATCCGCTCAAGAAGATCGCGCGGATCCGCAGCGTCAGGGTTGACCAGCATGGACGCGAAGGTGGCGATGGAGGCAGCGAGTGCTCGCTGCTGCGCGCCGAGCTTCTGGTTGCCCCGGTTGAAGGTGTCGGCGATCAGCTCGGGGTGCTTGGCGAACATCTTTGAGTAGAACAGGGGTGTGATCTCGTCGATCTTCGAGCCGACCAGCGGCAGGGTTGCGCGGATGACGTCGGCGTGTTCTTCGGAGAGCTCGGTGCGGTCGATATCGGCCAGGTGGGGCAGCGGCTGGGTGGTCATCAGGTCTCCTTCGAGGTGGAAGAGGACAGTGTGCTCGGGGCCAGAAGGTCCAGAGCGGATGATCGGCGGACGAGCCCGCCGATCTGAACGCCGTCGAGGTGGCTGAGGAACGCCTCTTGCGCTGCGGCGAACTCGCTTCGCAGCGCACATCCGGACAGAAGCGGGCATGGAGTCGGGGTCGTGCAGCCGACGACATCGCCATCGCCTTCGAGTTCGCGGACGACAGCGCCGACCGTGGTTTCGAGAGCTCCGGGTGCCAACAGCAGTCCCCCGCCACGTCCGCGGCGCGAATCGATGAGCCCCATTCCGGCAAGCCGCGCGACGACTTTGGCCATGTGGGCCTCGGGCGCTCCTATGAGCTCGGCAATGTGCACAGTCGAGACCCGCTCGTTCGCACGGGCTAGGACCATGAGCGTGCGGAGGCTCAGATCTGTGAATCGCTCAAGCTTCATGAATCCCACGCTACATAATCTGACTTATAGACTCCAATTAAAAACCGCGGCCCCCGCAGAGCCAGCCGGTGTTTCAGTAGCCGGTGTAGCGGCCGGGCCTGTGGTTGGTGGCAAGCACCACGTTGAGCACGACAACGCCGATGACAGACACCAGCACCGTCTGCCACGGACTGACAAAGAACGATGCCACCACGATGACCCCGTCGAGCACCATGAGAACAGCTCCGGCGTTCAGCCCCGCCCTCTCCTGCAGGATGAGAGCCAGAATGTTGAATCCGCCCAAAGATGCTCCGTGGCGAAACAGGATGAGAATGCCGACTCCCGAAATCAGGCTGCCGGTGGGAACCCCGTAGAGAATCGGAAGATTGTGAAGGCCGAGTATTGCCTCGTTGAAATCGGCCAGCGCGCCCACGACCGACACCGCCAGCAGGGTCCGCAGGGTGAATCCCCACCCCTTCTTCCAGATGGCCAAAGCGAAGAAGGGCAGGTTGACCAGCGGGAACAGCAGCCCGATGGGCAGATCGACAACATAGCTGACAAGCAGCGCCAGCCCGGCTGTCCCACCGGTGACTGCTTCAGCCGAATGCAGAAGGGCCAAGCCGATGGATGTCAGATAGCTGCCGGTGATGAATCCCAACAGGTTCTCGTACCAGCGGTGGCGCACCGGGGCGGGAAATGCCGGCGGCGGCACTGGGTTTTCAGCAGTTTTCGGCACTGAGCAATAATAGCCACCATGCCGCAGCAGTACTCGCGTGGAAGAATCTTTGCCGCCATCACCGCTCTCGCGGCCGGCACTTTCGGCATAGGCACGACGGAGTTTGCCACCATGGGCCTGCTTCCGAGCATTGCGGAAGCGTTTTCAGCGTCCATCACCGAAGCCGGGTCTGCGGTCACGTTCTACGCTCTCGGCGTTGTCATCGGCGCCCCGGTCATCACTGCTCTCGGCGCGAAGCTCAACCGCAAGATGCTGCTGGTCATTCTGGCCGGCATCTTCACCGTCGGCAATATTGCAGTCGCCGCGGCACCCACCCTTCCAGTTCTGCTGGCGGCCCGCTTTTTCACCGGCCTGCCACACGGAGCCTATTTCGGTTTGGCGGCGGTGGCTGCCGCAGGCATTGTCGAAGAGGGCAGACGCGCCCGCGCCATGGCCGCCGTCGGCTTGGGGCTCACAGTTGCTGCGATCCTCGGGGTTCCCGCGGCAACCGCGGTCGGATCGCACCTCGATTGGAGGCTCGCCTATCTGCTGATCGCCGCTATCGGGGCAGTCACCGTCGTGGCCATCATCATCCTTGTTCCCCGCGTCCAGCCGACGGTCCCGCCGTCGGTGCGCGGTGAGATTCGCTCACTGGCCAATCCGCAGGTCATCCTCACGCTCCTGGCTGGGGCGGTCGGCTTCGGCGGCATGTTCGCCGTCTACACCTACATCGCCCCCGTTGTCACTGACCTGGCTCACCTTCCCGGTGCAGCCGTGCCGTGGATCCTCGTCACCTACGGCGCTGGCATGACCGTGGGCCAGATGGTTGCGGGCCCGCTGGCAGATGCCTCGATCGAACGAGGTGCCATCACCGGAGCTTCCCTCATGGGGTCCGCTCTGGTCGTCTTCGCTTTGACGGCTCACCTTCCGGTCCTGCTGTTTCTGTGCGTGTTCACCTTGGGAATCTCCGGGTCTGTTTTCGTCACGGCCCTGCAGATGCGCCTGCTGCGCGATTCACAGGACGCCCCGAACCTGTCGGCGGCAATGAACCACGCGGCTTTCAACACCGCCAATGCGGCGGGAGCGTGGCTTGGCGGGATCGTCTTGGCCGCCGGCTGCGGCCTGCGGGCTCCCGCAATTGCCGGCATCGGTCTCAACGCGGTCGGCCTGGGGCTTCTTCTGACCGCTGTTGCTCTGCATCGCAGATCACGTGCTTCGCGGCAGATTCTGCCGCTGTGATTCCGCTACTCTGAAACTGTGAGCAGTGCCGTGCCGCGCACTGCCGAACACGAGAGGAGCAGCCATGCGGATTGCCCTGTTCGCCACGTGCATTGTCGACGCAATGTACCCCGAAACGGCGAAAGCAACCGTCGCGATCCTGGAGCGTTTGGGCCACACCGTGATCTTTCCCCGCAAGCAGGCCTGCTGCGGGCAGATGCACATCAATTCCGGTGCTTTCGCCCAGGCCTACCCGGTCGTGAAGAACCACGTCGAAGCCTTTGAATCAGAAGAGTGGGACTGGGCGGTCGCCCCGTCGGGTTCCTGTGTTGCCTCGCTGGGCCACCAGCACGGGATGATCGCCGAATCGCAGAACGACGATTCGCTGAAGTCCCGAGCCGATGACATCGCCGGGCGCACCCTCGAACTCGCCCAATTCCTTACGGACGTCGCCGGGGTGAAGAACTCAGCCGAAGACCTCGGCTCGTACTTCCCGCACACCATTGCCTACCACCCGTCGTGCCACGGCATGCGACTGCTGCGTTTGGGCGACCGCCAGGAGCGGCTGCTGTCAACCGTGGAGGGCGCAACCGTCATCGCACCGCAGAACCAGGATTCCTGCTGCGGTTTCGGCGGCACGTTCTCGGTGAAGAACCCGCAGGTGTCCTCCGCGATGCTGCAAGACAAAGTCGAAGCTCTCGTCTCGACTGGAGCGTCGGTGTGCTCCGGCGGTGATGCCAGCTGCCTTATGCACATCGGCGGCGGCCTGCAGCGCCAAGAAGAGCTCATGCCAGTCATGGGCGAAACCCCCGCAACCGTCCACATGGCCCGGATTCTCGCATCAACAAAAGACAATCCGCTCGTTCTCGACCGTGCCAAGGTCACAGGAGGTGCCCTGCGATGAGCCAGACATTCCTCGGCATTCCGTCCGTTCCACCGCCGGGCAAGGGCTTCCTTACGGAAGCCACCCCGTTTCCGCAGGTGGCAGAACACGAACTGACCAATGCGCAGCTGCGCGCCTCATTGACCAACGCCACCGGGACCATTCGCCACAAGCGAAGCCTTCGGATCAGCGAAATGCCGGACTGGGAGGCTCTTCGCGCTGCCGGTGCGGCTACAAAGGCCCATGTCATGGCGAATCTGCCGGAGCTGCTGCAGCAGTTCGAACAGGCCTTCACCGCCGCCGGCGGCACGGTCCACTGGGCGCGCGATGCCGACGAAGCCAACAGGATCGTCGAAGAGCTCGTTGTCGAAAACGCCCCCGTGCTCGAAGACGGCCGCCGCGAAGTCATCAAGGTCAAGTCGATGGCCACGCAGGAGATCGGCCTCAACGAATACCTTGCAGAGCACGACATCGACGCCCTTGAAACCGACCTGGCCGAACTCATCGTTCAGTTGGGCGATGACCGTCCCAGCCACATCCTGGTGCCTGCCATCCACCGCAACCGCAATGAGATCCGCGAAATCTTCAAGCGCGGCATGCCGGATGTCCCCGAGGACCTGTCGAACAACCCGGAAGACCTCGCGGAAGCCGCGCGCAAGCACCTGCGCCGCAAATTCCTCGAAACCAAGGTCGCGGTCTCCGGAGCGAACTTCGGCATTGCCGAAACCGGCACGCTCTCAGTGGTCGAATCCGAAGGCAACGGCCGCATGTGCCTGACCCTGCCGGAAACCCTGATCACGGTCATGGGAATCGAAAAGCTCCTGCCGAGCTTTGACGATCTCAGCGTGTTCATGCAGCTGCTGCCCCGGTCCTCCACCGGTGAGCGCATGAATCCCTATTCCTCGCTGTGGACAGGCCGGGCCGATGGCGACGGCCCGCAGAACGTCCACGTGATTCTGCTGGACAACGGACGTTCGCGCGTACTGGCCGACGAGGCCAGCCGCGAAGCGCTTCACTGCATTCGCTGTTCGGCGTGCATGAACGTCTGCCCCGTCTACGAACGCACCGGCGGCCACGCCTACGGTTCGGTCTACCCCGGCCCGATCGGCGCGATCCTCACTCCGCTGCTGACGGGAGTCGAAGAGGCCGCCAACGGCTCCCTGCCATACGCATCGAGCCTGTGCGGGGCCTGCTACGACGCCTGCCCCGTGAAGATCAACATTCCCGAGCACCTGGTGCGGCTGCGCAACCAGGATGTCAAGGCAAAGGAAAAGAAGAAGCCCGTCAAAGTGCCCACAAACCAGCTCGACGCCGCGCTGAGCGCGGCCAGCTGGCTGATGAGCGACGGTGACCGCTTCGGCAAAGCACAGAAGGCACTGCCCCTGGCCAACCTCGTGTCACCTAAGACCGGGGTGAAGGCCCTGCCCGGTGTTGGCGGCAAGTGGACGCATTCGCGCACACTGCCCACCCCGCCGAAACAGTCGTTCCGCGAATGGTGGAAGAAAGAGCGAGGAGACAACGCATGACCGCCAAGCACGCAATCCTCGACCGTCTGGCCTCAGCGCTGGGCCGGCCCGTCACGGAGGGCAGCACCGAACCCGTCAGCACCGAAGCGATTCCTCGGGACTACCGCGTGAGCGCAGAAACGGGTGAAGCTGAGCGGATCGAACTTCTCACCGATCGCCTGCTCGACTATGACGCCGGCGTCTACGAGGTGCCTGCTGAGCAGGTGCCGAAGAAGGTCGCCGAACTGCTCGGCGACGCCTCCAGCATCGTCGTTCCGCACGACCTCGACTTCGGCTGGACTGAGAAGACCGGCGCGGAAGTGCTGAAGGACTCGGGTGATGAGCCCCTGTCGATTGACACGCTCGATTCGGTTGATGCCGTTGTCACGGGTGCGACAGTCGCAATTGCCGACACCGGCACCATCTGCCTGGCCGGCGAGCGCACGGGACGGCGGGCTATCACGCTCGTACCGGACCACCACATCATCGTGCTGCAGAAGAAGGACGTCTGCACGATCGTTCCCGAAGGCATCGGAGTGCTTGAAGAGCGCGGGCTGACCACCACTCCGCAGACGTGGGTGTCCGGCCCCTCAGCCAGTGTCGACATCGAGTTCCAACGCGTTGCCGGTGTGCACGGGCCGCGCACACTCGATGTCATCATCACCGACTGACGCAGGCGTCTCAGCAGGTCAGGGCTTCAGAACGAACCTGTTCTGAAGCCCTGATCTGTGTACGGACTCCAGTGCACGGCGGGCCTGCCTGAACGCGGCGGGTGAACTTTGCGAGAAGAAGCTGGGAGTTTAGGCTGAGGAGTCAATCTGACGTCCGCGCCACAGCCGGCGCAGCACAACCGGGAGGCTCTGTGAGCACCACTCAGCCGTCAGGCGGCAATGCGCATATCGCCGCCATTTCCTCAATGTCACCGGAAGACCAGGCGAGAACCGCTCGCCGGGCCGCAACCGCCGCCCTTGTCGGCACCGCATTGGAGTGGTACGACTTCTTCCTGTTCTCCACGGCTGCGGCCATTGTCTTCAACATCCACTTCTTCGCATCTGACGACAAGGTCACCGCACTGCTGGCCTCCTTCGGAACCATGGCCGTCGGCTTCGTCGCCCGGCCCATCGGCGGAATCATCTTCGGGCACCTGGCCGACAAGGCCGGGCGCAAGCTCGTCCTCATTGTCACCGTCACCGCCATCGGCATAGCCACCGGGCTCATCGGCATCCTGCCGACATTCGCCACAATCGGCGTGTGGGCACCGACCCTGCTGATTGTGCTGCGCATTGTGCAGGGGCTTGCCGTGGGCGGTGAATGGGGTTCGGCCGTCACGGCGGCCGTCGAATCCGCCCCACCGGAGAAGCGTGCACGCTACGCGGTCATGCCGCAGGTCGGCTCTCCCATCGGAACCATTCTGTCCTCCGGCGCGTTCTTCATCATCGGAGTGCTCCTGCCGCCTGAAAGCTTCGAAGCCTGGGGCTGGCGCATCCCGTTCCTCGCCGCCATTCCGCTGCTGCTGATTGCACTGTTCATCCGCAAGCACCTGGATGAAACCCCCGAATTCCAAAAGCTCATTGCAGAAGGCGAAAAGGAATCAGTCCCGTTCTTCAAGCTGCTGGTGGAAGCTCCCCTGGGAATCATCGTGGGCTTTATGACCACACTGCTGGGCGTGGCAGGCTTCTTCGTCGTGACGACCTTCGCCGTGTCCTACGGCAAGAACTTCCTTGGGCTGCCTGCCAACCTCATGCTCGCGGCGACCATGGTCGGCGCGGCCATGCAGATCGTCGTGATGATCCTCTATGGTCGCGTCGGCGAAAAGATCGGCTCGGCCCGCGCCTCGATGATCGGCGGCCTGCTCACCATCGCGTTCGCGTTCCCCATGTTCTGGATGATCGAAACCAAGTCCGCGGTGCTCGTCATCTGCGGTGTCGCAGCCGGCATCACGATCGTGTCACTGTCCTACTCCGTCAACGGCTCACTCATCACGGCCTTGTTCAAGCCCGAATACCGAACCTCGGGTGTTTCACTGTGTTCGAACCTCGCCGCCATCGTGGCAGGCTTCATGCCGATGCTCGCCACCCTGTTCCTCGGCGCAGTCGACGGCGCCTGGTGGCCTGCGCCCCTCATGCTCATGACACTGGCTGCGATCACCGCAGTCGGTTCAGCACTTGCCCCAAAGGTCAGCCTGCAGATTGAGGGGTACCGCCACTGAGGCGAATTTTCATACACCCCGTCAGCTGCAGCTGACAGAACAGAAGCCGGGCCCCGCATTGCCGAGGGCCCGGCTTCTTCGGTTCCCGGCACCTCGCGCCCTTCCCGTCCGGCACGAGAATTCTCACGGGGGTGCAACCGACCCCTCATCAGTATTGAGTTATTATACTGTCTAATGCATATTCATTAATCTGTAGGTGAGGGGCCGATCCCTACCTACAGCGGCAGCCGCTGCCGCACACCACTAGGAGCAACCGTGAAAAAAGCCCTCGCAGCACTGACTGCCGCAACCGCACTGACCCTCACAGCCTGTGGAGGCGGCGAAGCCGACGACAGCGGCCTGGTGCAAAGCGGCAAGCTCACCGTCTGCTCCACCGTGCCCTACGAGCCGTTTGAGTTCGTCAAGGACGGCGAAACCGTCGGCTTTGACATCGACCTTGCAGACAAGCTCGCTGAACGCCTCGATGTCGAAACCGAAGTGCTGAGCACCCCGTTCGAGGGCATTCAGTCGGGCACTTCGCTCGACACCGGCAAGTGCGACATCGCCATCTCCG